>NZ_JAPFGA010000099.1 GCF_026241135.1 Galbibacter kalidii | reverse complement strand
GTTGCCTGAATCGGGTGCATGAAAGCGCGGCAGTCGACGTCGGTCCCTGCCGATAGACAAAGGGTAGCGCAGCCCGCGCCGAGGCGTCTCCTCGGGCACGGGCTCAGGCCACCCGCAACCGTTTGCCGAACATCAGCCCGCCCCAGGAGAGCCGGTTGACGAGCACATTGAGCCCGACCGAGCCGGCCAACCCTGCCGTGACCAGCAGCAGGGCGTAGAGCGGTAACGGGAAGGCCAGCCGCTGGTCGAGAAAGTCCACCACGCCGAAGAACAGGGGATGGGCCAGGTAGATGCCGAAGGAGTACTCATTGATTCGCCTGACCAGAGGCGTCGCCGGGCGACCGTGCAGCCGGCTCATGGCCCACAGGGTGAAGAGGATGAACAGCGGTATCGTCCAGGTCTCCTTGGACGAGTACTCGAGCCAGCCCGGGAGCGGGAGCAGCACGACCAGGCCGGTCATGGCGACGAGCCAGCGGGGGCGCGCGAGTTCGCCGAGCAGCGGCACCCGCTCCGGGTGCGGGTAGTGGCGCACCAGCAGCAG
>NZ_JAPFGA010000098.1 GCF_026241135.1 Galbibacter kalidii | reverse complement strand
TGAAGCCGGCCTCGCCCACGCTGTACGGGGGGAAGTTGTAGTGCAGCAGGAAGCGATCCTTGCGCTCGCCCTCCAGCGACTCGATCAACTGGGCGTCGCGCAGGGTGCCCAGGGTGGCGATGACGATCGCCTGGGTCTCCCCGCGAGTGAAGATCGCCGAGCCGTGGGTCTTGGGCAGCGTCCCCACCTCGATGGAAAGCGGCCGAACGGTCCGGAGGTCGCGGCCATCGATGCGCGGCTCGCCCTTGACCACCCGGGAGCGCACCACGCGCTTCTCCAGGCCGGCGAAGGCGCCCTTGACGTCATCGGCGTCGAACTTGCCCTCCTCCTCCCCGGCGAGCTGCTCGACCGCCTCGGCCTTGAGCTCGGGGAGCGCGTCCTGGCGGGCCATCTTGTCGGTGATGCGATAGGCCTCGCCCACCCGGGTCTCGTAGGCCTGGGCCACGGCGTCCTTGAGGGCGGTGTTCTCCGCCGGCGGCTGCCAGTCCCACTTCGGCTTGCCGGCCTCGGCGGCCAGCTCGTTGATGGCCTTGATCGCCACC
>NZ_JAPFGA010000097.1 GCF_026241135.1 Galbibacter kalidii | reverse complement strand
CCACCAATGAGGATTATAAAAATTCCAAAGGGGAGAAACAGACCGAAACCAACTGGCACACCGTTGTCGCTTGGGGCAAGACCGCAGACATCATCGAAAAGTATGTGGGCAAGGGCAAGGAAATTGCCATTGAAGGAAAATTGACCTCCCGTTCCTATGAGGACAAGGAGGGTGTAAAGCGTTACGTTACCGAGGTCGTAGCCTCTGAAATCCTGCTATTGGGCGGTAACAGTTAAACCACTAACACAAAGAGGGCGTTCCCATCGAAAGTTGCGCCCTCTTTTAATCATTCACTTTTAAACAAATGAACAATGAAATCGAAGATTGGCTTCGCCGAATTTTAATTTGGCAAGCAAATTTTCAATTTCACGAATTCCAAAATAAATATTCAGCTATGAGTAAAGACAAAGTTAACGAAATACAGATAAGCTACCGCGAGAAGATAGGTACATTGAAATCAAAGCCAATCAGAAGCTCGGGAGAGGCTGCAAAACTGCTCTATAAGAATTGGGACAAGGACACCATTGGGCTGCAAGAAACCTTTA
>NZ_JAPFGA010000096.1 GCF_026241135.1 Galbibacter kalidii | reverse complement strand
GGGCGCCGCCGAACGGGTGCTGCACAACTTCGCCCTCTCGTTGCTGGTGCCCGACGCCCACTATGCCGAGGTCGCCGACTGGGTCGAGCGCACCCAGCTACGCGGCCGCCTGGTCTACTACCGGGTGCGCCGCACCCAGGCCGCCGCGCCCTCGCTGCATCCCGAGTCGCTGGTGCGCAAGCTGGCCATTCGCCCCGACAGCGACCACTACGCCTGGCTGGAGCAGGAGCTCGGCAAGCGCTTCGACTATGCGTGCTGCCGCGACCTCACCCAGTTCCGCCGCGAGCAGCGTGCCCTGACCCGCCACGGCCAGCTCAAGACCGGTGGTGAACGCCACGAGAAGGACGACCGCCACCGCCTCGACGACCGTACCCGCTACGTGCTGGGCTGGAGCAACGAGGCCAAGATCCCCGCCCTGGAGGCAGAAGCCGGAACCCTGCAACAGCGCATCCAGGCCAGCGCCGCCCGGGTAGCCGAGGTCCAGCGCGAGCAGCGCCGGCTCGGCCAGCGACGCGGCGACCTCAGCCACCTGCAGGGCTTCGAGGAGTTCCAGG
>NZ_JAPFGA010000095.1 GCF_026241135.1 Galbibacter kalidii | reverse complement strand
GCTGTTGTTGGTGGTCAGGGCCCCCAGGTCCGGGTCGGCCTGGAAGAACGACAGCGAACGCTCCAGGGTACCGGGTTCCAGGCGGATGTCGCCGTCCATGGAGACCAGCAGCGCCCCGGGTGCCGGCAGCCGACGCGAGATCGCCCGCAGCACCTCGGCCATGGCCGAGCGCCTGCCGTCCCCCTTCTGCCACATGTAGCGCACCTCGACATTGCCGGGCCAGCCGTGGTCGTCCATGACGTGGGTGATGACATCGACATCGGTGCGATCCGAGATCGAGGCGAAGAGGGTGGTGGGCACGCCATAGTCGACGAGTTCGCGCACCAGGGCATCGTAGACCCGGAAGTTCACTTCCGGGTCGATGCGGAAGGAGGTGCAGAGCACGTAGAGCTCCGGCGGCCGCGACACCTCCGCGGCCGCATCGGCCTCGGCCCGCAGCCCCGGAAAGAGGCGGCGGTTGTACCACGCCGAACGCAGGGCCTGGACCAGCCACCAGGAGTAGCGCCAGGCGCCCACGGCACCGATGGCGAAGAAGAAGCTCTTCGATTCGGCATCGAAG
>NZ_JAPFGA010000094.1 GCF_026241135.1 Galbibacter kalidii | reverse complement strand
GGCGCCAGTCACCCGGCAGCATGGCGGCGCTTGGTGGCGATCAGCTCGCGCATCTCAGCCATTACGTCGTCATGGGGGATCGAGGGCCGGGGGTCCTCCAGGCTCTTGCGGATTCGCTCACGAAACCAGCGGTCGTAGCTGTCCGCCTGCTCCTGGGTCTCGAACTCGCTGATGATCGGATCGAGTGGGGTGCTCATGGGGCGCCCTCCTGGGTGACTATGCCCCCAGTGTAACGTGGTGACAGTGTCAGTGCTTGGCCTCGAAGCGGCGCAACAGGTCACCAAACCCGGTGATCTGTCCGCCTGCCCGCTGAGGCCCGGTCTCTGCTGGTAATGCTCTCTCAAGATCCTCCTGGAGCTGCCCCGGTGCCGGTAGACGCCGGAGCTCGCGTACCTCCTCCTGGAGCTGAACGACCTGCTCACGGAGTGCCCGGAGCTCGCGCAGCAGAAGATCGTCACGCTCGCTCGATGAGGTGTCTCGAGAGGTGTATCGCGGAGACGGCTCAGGGGGTGTATCGGGTGTAACATCGCTCGGCGGCTCGCCGTAGGCGCGGATCAGTTCAGA
>NZ_JAPFGA010000093.1 GCF_026241135.1 Galbibacter kalidii | reverse complement strand
GCTCGTTCTTAAAAGGGGTTGTTGTACTTAAATACCTGGTTACTGCCTTTTATGCCCCCCGGCAAGGTGTACTGTAGCCTCACCTTGTAGTCCCCGGCCGGTATGGAGGGGAACACCCCGTTTATGATATGGTCGTACTGCTGTACCTTGCCTGCATACAGGGAAGGCTGTTGCAAATACGCATTGACGACCTTGTACTGGATCTGGGTAAAATCCTTTTTGTAATGGTATGGCAGGTAGTAGCGGTAGGGAAGGCGGATATCCATCAGCGGGTGCGAAATGTTATGCTCCAGGTACATCGGGTACCAGGTCAATATGTCAATGGCTTTTTTCGGTGGGAGCCCCAGCCCCTTTACATCCCTGGCCACGGTGAATTTGCCTTCAAGGGGATAGCCTTTATAGACCAGTGGGTATATCTTGGCCCTATAGTAGGGATCGTCCAGCACGGCT
This sequence comes from Galbibacter kalidii, assembly GCF_026241135.1. Classification (GTDB taxonomy): domain Bacteria; phylum Bacteroidota; class Bacteroidia; order Flavobacteriales; family Flavobacteriaceae; genus Galbibacter. The sequence continues at coordinate 118 of NZ_JAPFGA010000093.1, read as the reverse complement.
TCGGCACTGACAAGCGGCACGTCATCGGTGTATTTGCCCCCTTGGAGCTCGATCAGCCCAAAGCGTTCGTTGGCCTCTACATTGGCCTGTAGGGCATGGACATCACTGTAAATGGGCT
>NZ_JAPFGA010000092.1 GCF_026241135.1 Galbibacter kalidii | reverse complement strand
AGCCCATTTACAGTGATGTCCATGCCCTACAGGCCAATGTAGAGGCCAACGAACGCTTTGGGCTGATCGAGCTCCAAGGGGGCAAATACACCGATGATGTGCCGCTTGTCAGCGCCGAAGCCGTGCTGGACGATGCCTACTATACAGCCCAGATATACCCACTGGTCTATAAAGGCTACCCCCTTGAAGGCAAATTCACCGTGGACCGGGATGTAAAGGGGCTGGGGCTCCCGCCGAAAAAAGCCATTGACATATTGACCTGGTACCCGATGTACCTGGAGCATAACATTTCGCATTCGCTGATGGCTATCCGCCTTCCTTACCGTTACTACCTGCCCTACCATTACAAAAAGGATTTTACCCGGATCCAGTACAAGGTCGTCAATGCATATTTGCAGCAGCCTTCCCTGTATGCAGGCAAGGTACAACAGTACAACCATATCATAAACGGGGTGTTCCCGTCCATACCGACCGGGGACTACAAGGTGAGGCTACAGTACACCTTGCCGGGGGGCATAAAAGGCAGTAACCAGGTATTTAAGTACAACAACCCCTTTTAAGAACGAGC
>NZ_JAPFGA010000091.1 GCF_026241135.1 Galbibacter kalidii | reverse complement strand
CCATCGGCGGGGTAGAATTTGGCCCTCCTGCCACCGTCTGATCAGAGCCACCCGATGAAGCAGATCTCGTTCGCCCAAGCCGAGTACCAGAACAAGAAGAAGGTCACCCGCCGCGAGCGGTTCCTGGCCCAGATGGAGGATCTGGTGCCATGGCAGCGGCTGATCGAGGCGCTGTCGCCGTCCTATTTCCCGAATGCGGCTGGTAAGCGTGGGCGCCCGCCGATCGGCCTGGAGCGCATGCTGCGCGTCTACTTCCTCCAGCAGTGGTATGCCCTTGCCGACCCTATGCGTCAACGTAGTTGTCACCTAAACGGATTGAGAGGTGATCAACGCCCACCTGGCCGAGCAAGGGTTGTTCATGCGCGAGGGCACCATCGTCGACGCGACCATCGTGGCTGCCGCGCCCTCTACCAAGAACCAGGTCAAGCAACGCGATCCGGAGATGAAGCAGACCAAGAAGGGCAACCAGTGGTATTTCGGCCTGAAGGCCCACATCGGCGTCGATGCGGTCACCGGACTGACCCACAGTGTCGCCACTACCTCGGCCAACGTCGCCGATGTCACCATGGCGGGC
>NZ_JAPFGA010000090.1 GCF_026241135.1 Galbibacter kalidii | reverse complement strand
GGCGGCAGCTCGCCGCTGGTCCTGCCCGAGACGCGCAACCCCGATCGCTACCGGGATGCCATGCCGGTGCCCGAGGCGGTAGGGGACTTCCGGGCACGGGACGACGGCTTCGAGGTCCCGAGCCCCCAGCCGCTGGCGGCCGGGCGTGCCACCGAGGGTGACTTCGTCGAGCGCCGCAACATCGGCCGCGACAGCTGGCTGGTGGTCGGCGCCGATCCCGGTACGGTATGGCCCCAGCTCGAGGACTTCGCCCGTACTCGCGGCCTGCAGGTGACCGCCAGCGACACCTCCCGTGGCGTGATCGAGACCCCCCAGGCGCGCCTCAGCGTGCGTCAAGGGCTGCGCGCCGGTGACAGCGAGGTGCGCTGCGACCGGGGGGGTGCCCCGGTGGCGGCCTGCCTGGAGGAGATGGAGCAGTTCTTCGGCGCGCGCAGCGCCTCGGCCAGCTCGTCGTCGCTGGCCGCCCAGCGCCTGGCCGGCGAGGAACGCCTGCGCCTCGAGCAGCGGGGCGACGACTGGGTGGTGGCCATTCCGCTGGATATCGATCGGACCTGGGCCGAGCTGGATCACCAGCTGCAGCTGGACTTCA
>NZ_JAPFGA010000009.1 GCF_026241135.1 Galbibacter kalidii | reverse complement strand
CGATCGGAGAACTCCAGAAGGTTTTGCCCTTTAAATATGTCCATTTTTTAATATATTTACTATGATTGAAGATACGTATTTAAATACTGACCTCTAAAGTTTTAAACGAGTTCTATATTAACAAAAGAAAGGACGCTTTATTGTAAAGCGTCCTTTCACCACGTGAATTAATAAAGCAACTAATTTATTCAATCAGCTCATGGCTATAGAGCCGATTAAACACTTTCAATCTAAACAGATTGCACACAAATCAAATGTCTCCATCCAATATCTCTTGTTGGTAAAGTGATAGCGGCAACAAAAAATTGCTGTTGATTTTGAACAAATATACAAGTTATTTTTATTCAATCTAAATAAATTTTATATTTTTGTACGAACACAACGAAAACTTAATAAACGATGAGTATGTGCAAGAAACTCCAAATACTGAATCGATCTAAAAATGGTTTGTTGATATACTGTAAGCACAACCAAATGTATCAGTTGTTATACAACAATCTCAATTTTAATTTTACAGAAGATGAATTTGAAAGCTTTCACAAATATCTTTTCAATGTGGAAGTGGAATATTGGGAGGAGGAGTTCAAACATTCCATATATGATAAAAGAATCCCTATCCCCACCATACAGTCCAATTTGTTACTCTTGCTTAACAAACAGGAAGTTACCGAATTAAAATCCTTGATAAAACTGAATCCGTTTATGTATAAAAAACTGGAATTCAGCGATATCAATTATAAATTATTCCCAAACTGAAATTGTTTTTCATGTTTGAGTTTGTTTAGTTAGTTTGATTTAACTGCTTTAAAGAACAAATCTTTAAAGCAGTTTTTTTTGATTTACATCCGTTCAGGAACTTGGATTCCAAGCAGACTTAATGCATCGGCTATCACCTCTCCTACTTTTTTGGATAATTGTACTCGGAAGATGCGTTCCTTATCATCTTCAGTACCGAGGATGGACACATTCTGATAAAAAGAATTAAACGCTTTTACCAGATCATACACATAATTCGCCACCAAAGCCGGACTGTAACTTTCTGCCGCCAATTGAACGACTTCAGGGAAGAGTTGTAATTGTTTGATCAATTCTTTTTCTTTTTCATGAAGTGGATAACCTGTCATTTCCTGATTGTAATCAAAATCGGATTTTCTTAAAATAGACTGTATCCTCGCATAAGTATATTGAATAAAAGGCCCTGTATTCCCCTGAAAATCGATTGATTCTTTGGGATCGAACAAAATACGTTTCTTAGGATCCACTTTCAGGATGTAATATTTTAAAGCACCCAAACCAATCGTTTTATACAATTCCTGTTTTTCTACAGTAGTAAAACCGTCGAGTTTCCCCAATTCTGAAGCAATCTCTCCGGCAGTTTCGGTCATTTCCACAATAAGGTCATCGGCATCGACAACGGTTCCTTCCCTACTCTTCATTTTTCCACTTGGCAGATCGACCATTCCATAGCTTAAATGATACAGGTTTTCTGCCCAGCTGAATCCGAGTTTTTTCAGAATAAGGAACAAAACTTTAAAGTGGTAATCCTGTTCGTTTCCAACTGTGTATACCATTCCGCCTACATCCGGGTGATCTTTCACCCTTTGTATGGCCGTCCCGATATCCTGCGTCATATAAACCGCTGTTCCATCAGCTCTCAATACTATTTTTTCGTCCAGGCCTTCGTCCGTAAGGTCGATCCAAACCGAACCGTCTTCTTTTTTGTAGAAAATCCCACGTTCCAATCCGTCTGCCACCACATCTTTCCCCAACAAATAGGTATCGCTTTCATAATAAAGCTTGTCAAAATCAACCCCCAGGTTTTCATAGGTTTCGCTAAAACCTTTATACACCCAGCCATTCATTTTTTTCCACAGCGTCACCACTTCTTCATCGCCGGCTTCCCATTTTCTCAGCATTTGAAAAGCTTGAGAGCTTAAACTTGTAAACCCGGCTGCAACGGTAAACATAGTTTTTTCTAACTCTTTTGCTTTTTTCAGGGATTCAGCTGTACCCGACTTCAAATTAGATTCAATCTCAGAATTCAAATTCAGAATTGCTTTCTTATTCTGGCTTATTAAATTTTGAGGTAACTCGTTCTTACGAAATTTATCAAAATATAATTTTGCTTCTTTTTTTAATTCTTGGTCAAATTTCACATAATAATTCCCAACCAACTTATCCCCTTTCAATCCGGTAGATTCAGGAGTCTCACCATTGCCAAACTTTTGCCAAGCGAGCATGGATTTACAGATATGGATACCCCGATCGTTGATGATCTGGGTTTTATAGACTTTCTTTCCCGATGCTTTCAAAATCTCCGCTACTGAATAGCCCAAAAGGTTATTCCTGATATGTCCAAGGTGTAAAGGTTTGTTGGTGTTGGGTGAAGAATATTCCACCATCACGGCTTTACCATCTGCTTCGGGTGTTGTAAATCCGTATTTAGATTCTTTTTTTATGTTGTTGAAGAAATCGAGGAAAAAACCATCGGCTATCACTAGGTTCAAAAAGCCTTTGACCACATTGAATTTTTCAATTTCAGCCACATTGGCTGTCAAATAAGCACCAATCTCCTCCCCAATATGCTGCGGATTCCCTTTTACGGTACGCAACATGGGAAACACTACAACGGTAATATCGCCTTCAAACTCCTTTCGGGTGGCCTGTAACTCTACCGTTTCCAGTTCCTTTTCAAAAATTGAACGGACAGCTTCCTGAACTTGGGTCGTAATCGTATTGTGAATGCTCATTTTGTTGAAAAATTTGGGTGCAAAGATAAGGTTTATAGTTCAAGGTTCAATGCTTAAGGTTTGAGGTTTTTTTGGAGTCGGGAGTCGGAGTACAAAGTTAAAAAATCAACTTTATTCAGGGACGCACATACTTCTCCTTTAAATTTTTGTAAACCTCCTCGGCACTTGTACAAGCCTCAACAGGAACATCATTTTGTTTTATAAGAAAAGCCTTTTGCTCTTCCGTCAATTCAAAATCCGTTTCATCTATTTTATACTTGGCACCTATGAGTTCCAAAAATTCCAAGAAGAAAGACATCTTGTTTTCAGGTATAGAAACATTAAAAGTTGTCATTGCAAAACAGTTTATTATCAAAGATAAGGATAAAATTTTACCGATCATTCAACCCCTTCCCTTTGAGGATATGCGGCGCATATTTCTCTACTCTTGCTGCTCGGGTTTTGGATTGTTTGGCTCCGGAAAAGTACAGCAGGTAACCTCTTTTTCGTCCCGGGGTCAGGGCTTCGAAGGCAGCTTTTAGATCGGGGTTTTTATCCAATGCCTGTTGAAACTCCTCAGGAATATCGAATTCCTTAGTCTTTTTCATGGGGACTTGCAGACCGGCTTTTTCCGCCTCAATGGCCTCAAAAACATAGGTTTTGATCGTCTTTTCCAGCTCCACAATCTCTTTAACATCAATAAACCGTATCTGGCGCGCCGCTTGTACATTTTCTGTCTGCTGAACGAGAATGCCCTCAGTGTCCTTTAACAAAGCCCCTTTGTGGAACAACAAAGCACAATAATCTTTGAATCCGTGCATCAAAAGAATGTTGTTTCCTTTATACGTATAACAAGGTTTCCCCCACTTCAATTCTTCGGTGAGTCCGGTGTCGAGGATAATTCTTCGCAATTGTTTATAGGCTTCCTGCCATTTTGTGGCTTTATCAAAAAACCAGTCTACTTTTGGGTTCATGTTGTGGTTTACTTTTTATTAAGACTTATGTAACGGTTAACGGTGTTGGTAACTGGCTTAATGTTCATTCATTAATTTTATCAATTGTTCTTTTGCTCCTCTTCCAGGTCGATTTGCAAATCCATTTATCAAATCTCCATTCGGATTATAAATTAAATAATGTGGTATTGTTTTAATCCCTAAATCTTCAATAACTTTAGAAACATTCCCGTTTTCTATAAAGTAATTCTGACTTTTTAAAATGCCGTCATACTCTATTGCTTTTTTCCAGTTTTCTTTTTTGTCATTTAAACTCATATAAATAAATTCGATGTTTTCATTTTTGAATTCTTTTTTGAGTTTATTTGATTCTGGCATTGCCTTTCGGCAAGGTATACACCAACTTGCCCAAAAATCGATGTATAACCATTTTCCTTTGTTATTTTTTAAAACATTAGAAAAAGCAGTTGTATCGTTTTTTAAGTTGGTTAAAATTAATTTATCAGACTTATCAAAATCTAATTTATAATATTTCTCTAGTCTATTTAGTCGTTCTCTATTTGTTGTGTTTTCCTGTAATTTTATAAAATATTTTTCTTTGTCTTTAACTCTAAAATTTTGAACAATTCCCTTATAAGCATCGAATAATAAATAATTTTTAGCCGTTTGATTAAACCTCTTGTCTTTTAAAATAGAATCAAAGCGAATTCTGGAATCTATATAGGATCCACCTGAATTTCCATTGTTGTTTTCTTCTATGTATCCCAGATTGTATTTCGAAATATTATTTAAATAGTTCCGGAAGAATGAAAATTTCATTAATGAGTCTGTTTTGGATAAATCGAACCCGAAGTTTTGTTCAATGGCTTCTTTATTATTCAAAGCTCTATTTTGTTCTAACCATTTCTCTATATTTTTAAGTTTTTTATGTCTTTCCATTAGCATCTTCAAAGCATCTATTCTGTAATTGTAATTCACCTCTGTAATTATGTTTGAATTGTATAAAGAGTCTAATAGTTGAACTTCTTTTGTATAATCATTATTTGCCTTATTATAATAATCAATGGAATTTTGTTCGTAATTTTTAATGTCATTGTTCAGAAAAAGATTTCCAAAAATTAAGTAATGGCTTGTATACTTGTTCTCGAATAATTTTTTAAGCCTGTAATTATTGTAATTTAGCTCTACACCATTTACTTTTCTATTTGTTATCGCTGCTTTTGGAATATTGTGATTATAGTTAAAAACCACTGTATCTCCATTTTTGACTAAAAATGTTTCTTTTATAGAAGTAAAAAAGTTGTGTGTTGACAATTCAAGATATTCAGTATAGCACTCTATTACGATTGTGTCAGGAATATTTGGCTTTGGCAACCAAGTTTGCTCATTGTTCATATAGTCTAAGTAAGTGAAACCATTTTTATCATATGATGCTTTGGGGCCTAAACTATCTTTTAGTTTTTTACCAACACTGTCCTGTTTTAATATATGAACATATTTTGAAGGTGCATTTACAGAAATCAGAACAACTTTATCTGGCTTGATATCCTTAGTCTCAATATTCTTGTGCTCTTCCTTGCAAGAAAACATTAAAACAATAAGTAGAAATATAAATGTATTTGGATTGAATTTCATTTTTTTTAGCTTGTTGCCAACGGTTAAGTGGTTAAGTATTATCTTCAGTTACAGGTTTTTATGCGTTAATTTTCGGTTTGGTCACTGGTTTTAGCAATTCCGAGTGGATTCTAGCCTGCCCTGAGCTTGTCGAAGGGTAGTCGAATACGCCGTAATTGCGGTTAGCATTATTAGACTTTGTTTTTATATTCTTTTATTATTCTATCATCCCAAACTTGAGCCTCTATGTACCTGTCATATTTTAGTCTTTCTTCAGTCAGACATTTTTCCTCAGAAGGTAGTCCATATTCTCTTATCAAATTATTTATCTCACTCAACAAGAATACTTGTCCGTTGTAGTCCTTTCTATATGTTGCTAGCTTGGGTTCATCATAAAATTGAAATGACACCATGCTGTCGGGATAAGTAAAACTAATATGTTCAGCCTCAAAGTCAGATAATGGTATTTTTATAACACTAGGGTTTACATACCACAATTTTGCCCATTCACATTCGCCTAATGTAAAATAGAAAGGGTCAATTCTGTTCGGTTTACCACCTTTTAGAATAAACTGTTCCCTAATTCTATTTTCTAATGAAAATCTTAAATCAATGTAATTATTAGGTCTTTTACTGTTCAATCCTTCTGAGATTTGGTTTTGAACGGCCACAGCTTTTTCATATCCACATTCGGTAATATTCCGAAATGGACCATTATCAAGTTCGTAATAATGATATAAAAATTTTGGGATGGTCATTTAGTTTGTTATTAATAAAGCCTAGCTAATTTATATACACAATGGCACATATATTCCTTTCAAATATAACCATTTTCTTTAGGTTGATAAAAGAAGTTTTTAGCCAAAAAGGTGTTCCGTTTAGGTTCAATCATGATATTTTTAGGTGAAAAGGTGAAACGTTTAGCTTCCATCGTTAAAGTTTTAGGTGCTGTAGCTAAAATTTTAACCCAAAGACCCAAAGTTTTAGGTTCGGAACCTAAACGTTTAACTAAATAACCTAAAAATATCATGTTTTGACCTAAAAATTTGGGTTCATGACCTAAAAGCTTCGTGAAATAACCGAAAAGGATGACTTCTGGACCTAAAAAGTCCATCAAAAAGCCTAAAGATTTAGCTGATTGACCTAAAAACTTTATTAAATAACGTAAAAGACACCCTTAAAGAGCTACGCTCGCAAACCTCGCAGCAAAATATATTTTGCCGTATTTGCCAGCGCGACAAGCCGGCCCATTCGCTAAATTAGTCCGCAGGACTAATTATTAACGCTCTGTCCTCCTCAAGGGGACAATCGCATATTTTCCCAAAAAAACTTTCACAAAAAGAATCATAAAAAAACACTTGATTTTTTATACACTTCATTTTTAACTGTAATTTTACAGCATGAACGTTACTGCTGTCAATATCGCTAAACCAAGGGTGGTTTCCTGGAAGGGAAAAGAAATAAAAACGGGAATCTACAAATACCCTGTTTCCATCCCTATCCTGCTCGAAGAAACCGATGTAAAAGGCGACACGGTCGTCGATAGAAAATATCACGGTGGAAAAGACATGGCCTGTTATCTTTTTTCGGCCGACCATTATCCATACTGGAAAGAAAACTATCCCGACCTGGATTGGAACTGGGGGATGTTCGGGGAAAATATCACCATAGCGGGTTTTGATGAAACAGCCATCTGTATTGGCGATATCCTGAAAATAGGTAATGCTATAGTACAGGTATCACAGCCCAGACAACCCTGTCTTAAACTCGGGATTCGGTTTAACGACCAAAAAGTGCTAAAAGATTTTATCGCTTATGCCCGTCCGGGGGGTTACCTACGTGTGCTCCAACCGGGAACGGTATCAAAAGATGCTGAAGTGACCATTTTGGAAAAAGACCCCCGACAATTGAGCCTTAGCGAAGTCTTTCAAATGCTCTATAAGCCCACGGACATCAAAACCTTGGAAAACGCTATATTACACCCGCATTTGGCAGAAAGCTGCAAAAATAATCTTCGAAAGATCTTGTCTCGTTAGGTGAAGTAGGATAAAATCACTTCAACTCATGTGTCGCAGTTGTCGCACGCTGGTGTGAGCATCTTGCTCGTACCTTAATTTATAACATAATTAACATGAGCGTGACGCCTGTCTGCCGACAAATACAGGCTCGCATTAGCTGGGAGGTCTCGACTGCGCTCGACCTGACAGTGTTAATTCAGATAACTTATTTTCAATCCAACTGACGTGATTTTTAATTAAGGAACATTTGTAACGCAAAATTTTATATCTTTAAAAAGCAAACCTTCCGGAAAAATAAGTTACACACATGAAACACCCATGATATAGTTTATAAAGCAGACCTAACTATCAACAGAGTCTACCTCAATTACAACTAGGAATTATTGGAAAGGGTGTTCCATGTGACCTGTGGAAAACAAATAAAAAAACACACATGAAACCTTTATTTGAAAAGCTAAAATTGGAAAAACAAAAGGAGATTCTCATTCTGAATGAGCCTGATGGTTTTTCTGAGGAATTGGCCAAGTTGGTCGATATCGACATTATTGAATCGCTTATCCAAGTGAATAAAATTGAGTTCGCTTTGGTTTTTGTGTCCACCATCAAAGAATTTGAACGCCAATCTGCCACCTTACTTCCAAAATTAAAAGATGATGTGGTGTTGTGGATTGCGCATCCGCGGCAAAAATCAAAGACTTTAAAAACAGACATTACCGACGACTATCCGTGGATGCCTTTGATCAAAAACCGATATGATCAAGTGGGAAAACTAAAGATCAACTCCGATTGGGAAGCGCTACGGTTTCGGAAAGTGGAGTATATTAGGTAGTGAGTTTTATACCATCAACAATGCCTTCTTATAAAAAAGAGATCCCAACAGACCATAAAAACAAAATCAACAGGGTTTTTCAATACATCGACGAAAACCTGGATGGTGATCTGTCTTTAAACACGGTATCAAAAATTGCTTTCTTCTCCCCGTTTCATTTTCACAGGATATTCAAAACCATTACCGGGGAAACCTTAAACGAATATGTGACAAGACGGCGAATAGAACGATCGGCCTCTATCCTATTGCACAAAAAGAATATCAGCATTACTGAGCTATCCCTCCGAAACGGATTTACCAACAACGCTTCATTTACCCGGACGTTTAAAAAGTTTTACGGTGTAAGTCCGACAACCTTCAGAAAACAAAATCCGAATAAGTTCAGTAAAATTCGTCAGCTAAAAAGCAAGAATGGTCAAGAATATCCTGATTTTGAAAAATACATTTGTGTCATTAACAATCTTAAAAAATGGATTACAATGAACGCAAAAATCAAAATTGTGGAAATGCCAAAATTAGAACTGGCTTATGTTTCCTGTATCGGACCTCAAAATCTTGGAAATGCTTATGAGAAACTCATGAAATGGGCAACGCCAAAGGGATTGCTTGACGATGAGCAAACCAAAATGGTCACCATCTACCACGACAGTTTTAAAATAACAGCAGCAGACAAAGTAAGGATGAGTGCTTGCATACTCTTAAATGAACCTACGGAAACTGATGGGGAAATCGGACTAAGCTCTATAGACCAAGGAAAATGTATTGTTGGCAGTTTTGAGATCGGCCTTCATGAGTTTGAAAAATCCTGGACGGGATTGTTCCTTTGGATGAATGAAAATGGGTATAAAAAAGCGGAGCGCAATCCTATTGAAATCTATCACAACAATTTTAACGAGCACCCAGAGAAGAAATGTATGGTGGATCTTTGTATTCCTATTCAGTAAGGTGTGTTTTGCCACAGATAATTTTATTGAGTTACACCAGATAGACAACACAAAAACTAATGCTTCTCTGTGGTCTTTGCGACTTCGTCGTCTGAAGCTATGAACACAAGGTAGTAAAACTTAACCCTGCCTTTGCTGGCTGGCAGGCGCAAGGAGCGCTAAGCACCAACAACTGAGACCAATAAAAAAGGGGAGTTCTAACACCTCCCCTTTCAAACTATAAATCTAACTAACTCTGATTACAAACTAACCGTCTTGTAAAATATGTTTCCTTTGTGTTTAACTTCAAATCGGTAGATACCTTTATCTACTCTAGAGAAGTCGAATCTTTTTCCTAAGCTTTTTTTCCCTTGTAATACTTCTTTGTATACCAGTTCACCAGTATTATCGTTGTAGACCTTAATACCTACAGGCGATCCATCTATGCTCAACATGTTCATGCTAAGAAAATTGTTATCGCTTCTGAAATAAGGCTTGTAAGTAACTTTTTCTTCTTTTCTTTTTACAATAGTCTTGTCATCAGTAAAAACTACTGCTACTTTTTCGATCTTAGTTTCGCTTTCTACCACAAAATAGTAAGTCCCTGTTGGCAATCCGCTAAAATTATAACGCTTTACACTTGTCGGTAGTTCTTTATACTTATAGTTGTATAACACCTCTCCTCTCGCATCTACAAAAGAGATACTTAGAGGTTGATCGATCTTTTCTATATGCAAATCAACAGTTCTACTGTCATCACTTTTTACGGAAAGGTAAAAATCGTTGGCTCTTGTGGTCGCTAGAGTTGCAATACTTAGTAAAACAACTAGCATGCTGTTTTTAATAATTTTTCTCATCATTTTGCAATTTTTAAATAGTTAAACAATTAACTTGTAATTACACTACAAAGCTATGGCACAAACCCAAAGCAAACTACATCTGAATTTTCTAGTTTATGTACTATTTTACCATTACTCAAACATTAACATTAAATTCACGTTAAAATAACACATATTTAAGGTAATATTCTATACATTGCGCACCTTTATAAAACGTATATTAATAACACCCACAACTAAATACGTTATAATATGAACATAAAGAAGCCCGCATTAGAAGTCATTAACCCAAGCTTTGGGAGCTCTTTTTCTTTTATCAAATACAAAGAGAATCAGAACCAAAACACATCATATTGGCATTATCATCCGGAAATTGAGCTGGTCTATGTAAAAGGTGGAGCCGGAAAAAGACAGATAGGAAGTCATATTTCTTATTATACTGATGGGGATTTAATATTGATTGGGTCTAATCTGCCACATTGCGGATTTACCGATAAATTCACTGGAAATGAAGATGAAGTCGTGATTCAAATGCTGCCTGATTTTTTAGGTGCTGAATTGATGTCGAAACCCGAAATGAACAATATCAATCTCTTGTTTAAACGCTGTAAAGGTGGATTGGCTTTTACAGGAAAGACCAAAGAGGTGTTGGGAGAACAAATCGAAGCCATGGAGAACATGAACAATTTTGATCGTCTACTCGCTTTTCTTTCCATCCTTAACGAACTGCAACTATCCAAAGAATATCAAATCCTGAATGCTGAAGGTTATTCCCTGCAAGCCGATGTGCAAGACAACGACCGCATCAATGTGGTGTTCAACTATGTAAAAACCCATTTCCAGGAGCAGATCCCGTTAGAGGAAATTGCCAATATTTCCGGAATGACCGTGCCTTCTTTTTGCCGTTATTTCAAACAGATCACCGGAAAGACCTTTACACATTTTGTAAATGAATACAGATTGGTTCACGCTTCTAAACTCTTGGCTGAAAAGCCAATTGGAATTACTGAAATATGTTATGAAAGCGGATTTAACAACTTTTCATATTTCAACAAATCGTTTAAAAAATTCACCGGAAAGTCGCCATCACAATACCGAAACGAGTTAAAAACGGTGATTACGGATTGATAAAACTAAAACAACTCATTTAAAATTTCGGCAAGGCGCAGTCCGCCTTTTTCAAGTTGGCTTCTAACAAGATCAAAATGGTCATACATATAGCGATAACCCAACTTTTCCCCAATTTCTACTGAAGCATAGACTTTTTTGGTTATTTGCCGGGTTTCATCTACCCAATCCAATAAGTCTCCGGAAACTATGGCTTTTTTCTGTGCTTTGGAATATACGGGAAGGTTGGTTGCCAATTCGGTATAGCTCATTCCGTAAAAATCGATCATGTCACTATCCCATAATCGGTGTAGATTAGTACCTTTATTAAACCAACGCACTTGAATATCGTTTCCACCTTTATCTTCTGCCCTTCCCACATGCATGGGCTGGTGTAGATCACCCATAAAATGAACGAGCAACTTCAGGTAGAAAGCCCTGTCTGCTTTTGAAGCCTCTTTATCTTTGATTATGGCGATACACTTTTCTATCGCGACAACAATATCTCCGTATTCACTTGGCGTTTCTTCTCCGTATTTTTTTCCGAAGGGAAAATTCACATAATGCCAAGGTCCGAATTCCTTAAAACGGTCATCAGATTTGATATCGTCTGCATAATTGGCCACCAAAGCCAAGCTTTGCCCGTCCAACAGTTTAGCTATTTTCCGTTGGGTTCTTCTGTTTAAGTGTTGTTCAGCCACTTCGCCAACCACCCTATGACCTGTTTTGCCCCAAAACGGAGTGTTTGCTATAGTTTGTTGAACGCACAAAAGACAAATAATAAGTAAAAATCGCATCGGTTTAATTTTTTTCAAAAGTAAAACACTCCACTTTAAGTTTATGAACTCGTTTAAACTTTTTTCAATTGGCTATACTATGTGTTTCTTATAAATGAAATACGTTATATACACGCTATATATACGGCATATATGCGCTATAAATACGCTATAACTATGCTTAATCCATTGCTTTATACTAGTATACAGGTGTCTTATGATCAAAAATGGCCGATTATCTGTCTCATGAACAACTTTTTTATGTATACAACAGGTTTTTACATAAAAAACCTTATTCTCAATAGTGTTTATTACCTTTGCGTTCTTAAGAATTGAACATCCTAATGAACAGTATTAAACATCCCGCCATCTTTGCGGTATTTATATTCTTTTTTTCTATTGGAACTGCACAAATCCCGAAGGAAGTAAAAAAAGAAATACAATATCGTGTCAAAAACAAAATTAATCCCTCTATTGCTATAGGCCTCTCTGATTCTACCGGGACTCATTTTTATGTACACGGTTATAAAAATCTTGAAACACAAGTAAAAGCCGATGAGAATACGTTGTATGAAATCGGTTCTATTACTAAAACCTTTACCGCTTTATTGTTGGCCAAATATGCTACAGAAGACAGCATTGACATCAATGACGCAGCCAATCTATTTTTACCGGATTCCATAGATCTTACCGATAAAAATGGTGTTGAAGTAAGTTTAAAGAGTCTTTCAACACATTCATCGGGTCTTCCTCGCCTTCCGGGAAACATGGGTACAGCTTCCAATCTTGATCCCTATGTGGATTATACACGCGAAAATATGTTTGCATTTTTAAGTCATTACATCCCCCGTAGTGTCGACAAAAACTTTATGTATTCCAATCTCGGAGCAGCTTTATTGGGCGAAATCCTTTCCATCTATAAAAACAAACCTTATAAAGAACTGCTTCAGGAAGACATATTGACTCCTCTGGATTTACAACATACTTTCCTTACTGTTCCCAACAGTCAAAAATCGAATTTTGCCAAAGGTTATATGGGAGATCAGCAAGTCTCGCATTGGAATTTTAAGGCTATTGCCCCTGCCGGTGCATTGAGAAGTAGTATCAAAGACCTGGTAAAATACGGGAAAAGCTATCTCGATCCTGAAAATCCGTTGCTTGAAGCTCAAAAATTAACTACAAGCCTTCAGTTTAAGGATGAGAAAGGGCTAGAGCACGGGCTCGGATGGTTTATCGAGCAAAACATCATCGCTCACGGAGGTGGTACAGGTGGATTCAGGACTTTCCTGGCAGTCGACCTGAGTGGTAAGCGGGTGATTGCCATTATGACCAATTCGGGCTCCAGTCCGGCAGAAGACATTGCTAAATATATAATCGACCCTAAAAGAAGTCCGCTAGACGTGGCCAAAGAAGAAGTTGCTATCACTCCCGAGGAATTACAGGATTATGAAGGCAAATACATTAACGACGGACTTGGCCTCTCCTATAATTTCACCATAAAAGAAGATGATATGCATGCACAACTTTCCGGACAACCGGAATTCCCCATCTATTATGAAGGGGATTATACCTTCTTTTATAAAGTGGTCAAAGCAAAAATCGTTTTTGAACGCGATGAAAACAACACCGTTGTGGGATTAATGCTACACCAAAACGGACAGGAAATCCCCTTTATAAAAACCAATCTATAAACATGTACAAAATTATTTTTAGTGATATCGACGGGACGCTTTTAAATTCCGATCGGGATATCTCAGTATCAACTATCCAACAGGTTGATCGATTGAAAGAAAAAACCCCATTTATTTTAGTCTCGGCCAGAATGCCCCGACAGATGTACCACCTGCAAGAACGACTGAACATCCTCGGGAGTCCGCTTATTGCCTTCAACGGCGCACTTATTACCCAAGACGACAAGGTGATTCATTCTACTGAAATTCCTATGGAACAGATAGAAACTCTGGTGGATTATAACGAGAACACTTCCGAAGAAAAATTCCATATCGGCCTTTTTCACAACAACGAATGGTATGTTGAAACCATGGACTACTGGGCAAAACGGGAAATGAACAACACCAAGGCCAAGCCTGAGATCATGAGCAATCGCGATGTGGTCCAAAAATGGAAACAAGAACAAAAAGGAGCACACAAAATCATGTGTATGGGCAGTGGCGAAACTGTTGAAAAGGCTTTTCAATATCTGAAAGAAAATTTTAACAATTCGTTACATTTATATCGATCTAAAGACACTTATATTGAGATCGCAAACAAAGAAGTTTCCAAATTAACCGGAATCACTAAACTGTTGGAGCATTTCTATCCGAAAATAAACCTTTCGGAGGTGGTTGCTTTTGGCGATAACTACAACGATGTGGAGATGGTCCGTGCTGTGGGTCACGGAGTCGCTGTTAAAAATGCAAGGGACGAGGTTAAAAAAGTAGCCGATGCCATTACAAATCACCACAAAGAAAATGGTGTCGCCAAATATTTGGAAAAACTGTTTTAAAAGAATTCAACAAAAAAATTAATAATATAAGATGGAAGCCGTCTTAACGAGAAATTCGAATATGAAAAAAATAACCTTTTTAATTTTTGCTGCCATAATTGCAGCCTGTACCCCAAAAGTAAATGATCTGGCAACAGCAACCGCTGTAGATGTAAACATAGATCTTGTAGAAGTAAACAATGATAAAGTACATGTAGTGACGAATCCGGGGCGTTTTACTACTGAAACCGTTAATTTCCACATTCCGAAGACCGTTCCCGGCACATACAGCAACAATAACTACGGAAAGTTTGTTGAAAATGTGACCGCTTATGATTATGACAACAAACCCATGCAGGTTTCTGCTGTGGATGAAAATACGTGGAGCATTGCCAATGCTACGCATTTGGATCGATTGGAATATGACGTCAACGATTCTTTTGATACGGAAACCGAATATGAAGAACCTGTCTTCTCCCCTGCCGGAAGTAACATAGAAGCCAACGAGAATTACTTTTTAAACCTCCATATGTTTGTAGGGTATTTTGACGATCTAAAGGAACGTCCATACCAACTTACTTTCAGTTATCCTGCTGGATTTAAATCTGCTACTTCCTTGGAGAAAGTAGAAACAAAAAAAGAAAACACAGATACTTTTATCGCCAACCGTTATTTTGAAGTGACCGACAATCCGGTGATGTATTCAAGACCCGATTCGCAAAGCTTTACGGTCAACGATATTGAAGTAACACTATCCGTTTACTCTCCGAGCAAGATCTATTCGGCTTCGAGTATCAAAAACGAAATGGAAAAAATGATGAAGGCCCAAAAAACATTTTTAGGAGCCATCAACGCCACAAAAAAATACCACATCCTGTTATTCCTCGGTGATATGGGCGAAGGAGCCCCTACCGGATTTGGCGCTTTAGAGCACCACACCAGTACCACCGTGGTGCTTCCCGAGACCATGCCAAAAGAAGCCTTGGTAGAAACCATGACCGATGTAGTTTCGCATGAGTTCTTTCATATCGTGACCCCGCTGTCGGTTCATTCCGAAGAAATTCAATATTTTGATTACAACGATCCAAAAATGTCACAACACCTGTGGATGTATGAAGGTGTAACCGAATATTTTGCCAATCTGTTTCAAATAAATCAGGGGCTTATCGATCAAAATGAATTTTACAACAGGATCGTTGGCAAGGTTCAAAATTCAAAACGATATGACGACGAGATGTCTTTTACAAACATGAGTAAGAATATCCTTGTAGCGCCTTACAAAGAAAATTACGCCAATGTGTATGAAAAAGGGGCTTTGATCGGGATGTGTCTCGATCTTATCATCCGCGAACAAAGTAATGGTGAAAAAGGGATTTTATGGCTGATGAAACGACTATCTGAAGAATATGGAGTGGACAAACCTTTTAAGGATGAAGAACTGCTGGAAAAAATTGTTGCGCTCACCTATCCTGAAGTGGAAACATTCTTCAACACACATGTCGTGGGAGATACTCCGATTCCATACGAGGATTATTTCAGTAAAGTAGGATTAACGCTAGATAGCGGAATGGCGCCTTGCGGTTTTTTCCTTAACGGACAAATTCCTTTTATTGATGTAAATCCGCAAACCAAGGCTGTTTTTGTCAGAAATACCGAGCTGAACACTTCCATGGAAGAAATCGGACTTCAAACCGGGGACATCATCAAATCGGTTAACGGAAAAGCTTTTACCATAGAGGCAATCCGTGATGTGGTCATCAGTTCCATGGCATGGCAAGCTGATACAGCCCTCAACCTAGTGATAGAAAGAGATGGAGAAGAAATAACCCTTGAAGGAAAAGTTGGGATTCCACAGGTTGAAAAAACACAGCTTATAGAAGTGGAAAGTGCCCCTGATGAGCAAGTGCAATTGCGAAATGTTTGGTTGAAAGGCTAGAAAATTTAAACACTTGTCAGTTCGAGCGCAGTCGAGAACTAATTACCAGTTGAAATCAATAAGGTTTCGACTGCGCTCAACCTGACACTATAATAATTAAAGCAACTTTAGTCCTCCATTTCAAGCCAGACCACACTTTTCACACCTCCCCAAAAAAATTTTTTTACTTTTTTTGTAACATTTCCTCATCATCTTACGTATAATAACTTGTACACCCGATTACTCAAACACCTTGGGGGCATCCCGGTAGTTATCGGGATCACGAGGTATTCAAACAAACCTTAATTCTTTCGATGCAAAGCATCGGGGAATTAAACCCACTTAGTGGGATTAAAAACAGTGAGGAGAGAAAATAGATGAGACAGCTCAAAATTACGAAGCAGGTAACCAATAGGGAGACTGCATCTTTAGACAAGTATCTTCAGGAAATTGGTAAAGTTGACCTTATTACGGCCGACGAAGAGGTAGAACTGGCACAGCGTATCAAAGCCGGTGACCAAATTGCCTTGGAAAAATTGACCAAAGCCAATTTGCGTTTTGTGGTTTCTGTTGCTAAGCAATATCAAAACCAAGGATTAACTTTGCCCGATTTGATCAATGAAGGGAACCTAGGTCTTATTAAAGCTGCGCAACGTTTTGATGAAACACGTGGTTTTAAATTCATTTCCTATGCTGTATGGTGGATTCGTCAATCTATCCTACAGGCTTTGGCAGAACAATCGCGTATTGTACGCCTGCCTTTGAACAAAATCGGTTCGATCAACAAAATTAACAAGACCTACGCCTTTTTGGAGCAGGCACATGAAAGGGTCCCTTCGGCAGCAGAAATTGCCAAAGAACTTGATATGTCTATCAATGATGTAAAGGAATCCATGAAAAACTCAGGACGTCACGTTTCTATGGACGCACCTTTGGTTGAAGGAGAAGATTCTAACCTTTATGACGTATTACGAAGTGGAGAATCACCAAATCCGGACAAAGATCTTTTACACGAATCATTGCGTACCGAAATTGAAAGAGCCCTGGAAACATTAACTCCCCGTGAAGCTGATGTGATCCGTCTTTATTTTGGTTTGGGTGACCAACACCCGATGACGCTGGAAGAAATAGGCGAGACCTTTGATCTAACCCGTGAACGTGTGCGTCAAATTAAAGAAAAGGCTATCAGACGTTTAAAGCATACATCGAGAAGTAAAATCCTAAAAACTTATTTGGGATAATCAACTTTTATTTATTTTTTTGTATTTTACAACTGTAAGAACACAATCAACTGCCTTGGGATAACCCAAGAGGTATATAAAAAAACAAATAAGTCTTAGCCCATTTTATCGGGGAAACTTGCCTAACGGCAGTCAGGTAAAACCCACTTAGTGGGTAAAGACACAAAAATATAGACAGTAACAACAGTTTATCATAACTGTTCGTTTTTTGATTGATGAATAAACTCCGGCTGATTACCGGAGTTTTTTCTTTAACCTGCTAAATGTCTTATCCCCTACCAATTCCGTCTTAAATGAATTTTACCTGTTCATTTTTTCCATTGATAAAAAAACGAACCAAAAAAATCTAGGCTGACGATAAAAACATAAGAAAATACTACGGAATCCCCAGCCACAGATAAAAATAACTCATTCCGCCTCAGGGCGGAACTCAAACAGATTTTTATCTTCTTGCCACCACTGCTTCCTTGATTTTCAATATTTTTATCGTAGACCGAAACCAAACCACATATATTGAAACTTCATCAAAATCTCAACAAACTCAGTATGTTTAAAAAATTTAATAAAAACGTTTTGGACGCTATTGATCTCTAACATATAACTTTGTGAGCTTTCCCGGATATTTCTCTTATTTTTGTAGTTGTCTTTATTACAAAAAAACAATCTATTACTTCACAAGTTTGAAAAATAATATCATCAAATTTTTATTACAGCCCTATCCATTCTACTATGAAGGGAAAAGCTTAAAAATATTAATTGTTCTATTTTTTTTGATGACCTTCCTTTTTAATTATGCCTTCGAACCTTTTAATGTAGAGTATTCAGAGCACAAAATGAACTATTTCTGGGTGTCAATGATTCATTCATTAACTCCAGCTATTGTTCTTTACCTTCTATCTATAGTTGGAAAAGTATTCAGACTAGAGGATAGATGGAACGTTGGGAAAGAAGCAATTTTAATTTTCTTCTTTTTTCTGATTGTAGGCTTAATACAATTTTTGATTCGAGATATTATTTATGATAATGCAAACAATTGGTCTTGGGATTATTTGTTTGAAGAAATTAGAAATACATTTTTAGTAGGTCTCTTATTTATCACAATCTTAATCCCAATAAATTTTGCCAGATTAAACACTAAAAATACTAACAGTGCTAATACTCTGAACAATAACATTAAAAATAATCCTCATGTAATAAAACGGGCAAATAATAATATAAAAATTAACGATTTAGAACTAGACATAAACCAATTTATGTTTGCAAAATCAGAGGGTAACTATTTAGAAATATATCTTTATAAACGAAATCCAAATAAAGTATTGATAAGGACTACATTAAAGAATGTGGAAACTCTTTTAAAAACATACCCAAATATAATTAAAACACATCGTTCTTATCTAGTAAATTATAACTACATAGAAAAAATTAATGGAAATGCTCAGGGTTATCAACTTCATATTAATAAATATATCGTGCCTGTTTCAAGAAATATGATTACAAATTTTAACTTGAGCATGAAACGATTATAACAGGCCTTGTCAACCATCACAAAAGTTTGTCAACCATCACAAACTCTACGTTGTCAATTTTCATGAACTTATCTTCGCCAAAAATAAGGAATGAAAACAACTAGATATTATTACATTGATTCATTAAGAGTACTAGCCATTTTAATGATGTTCGTTTATCATGTTTTTATGGTTTTTGTCGCAGAATGGGGATGGCATATCAAAAATTCCCAGACGAGTAATCTCCTATTGGAAATTAATTATTGGATGGCATCTTTTAGAATGCCTTTATTATTCTTTGTTTCTGGATATATCTCTTATATTCTTATGAAACGATTAAACTGGAAAGTATTTACAATTCAGAGATTTAAACGTTTGATAATCCCAACAATTATTTGGACTTTTATTCTTGTAGCTCCTCAAATATATTTTGAACGAAAATTAGAAGGAATTGACCAAAGTTATTTTGAATTTTATCAGTCGTTTTTAGAATTTAAATGGTGGCCTAATGGAAACTTCCATTGGTTACATTTATGGTTCATCCCCTATTTATTTTGTTACAATATATTGTCCATCCCATTATTTTATGCTTTGCAGAAAAATAATAAGTTTACAAAAACCTTAAGTTCTTTTTTCCGAAGGCCTATTTCAGTATTTATTTTCGTTTTTATAGCCATCCTTCCCTATACATTTTTATCTGTTCATTATGAAACCACATACGATTTAATAAATGATACAGCAAGACATTCATTTTTCATATTCTTTATTATTGCTGGCCTACTATTCTTAAAATTTCAACATGTAATGGAATTACTTCAATCAAAACGGCATCTATTTTTAAGTTTGGCATTTCTGTCTATCCTGTTAATTAACGCCTTACGATGGAATGGTTGGGAACCTTTTGATGTTTGGGAGAATTGGATTGAAAAACCTCAAACCTATTTTTTTATTAGCCTAGTGAATTTTAACTCTTGGATGTGGGTATTTGCCAGCTTGGGATATGGAAAAAGATATTTAAACAAAAGCAGTAGAATACTCAATTACATGAATACAGCAGTATATCCATTTTATATTTTACATCAGACTGTAATTGTTATTATTGCTTATTATGTAGTTGGCACTAAAGATGAAGTTTCATTAAAGCTTTTATTTTTAATAATCGTATGCTTCTCTATTATCGTCACAACCTATCATTTGTTCATTCGCCCATACAATACAATGAGGTTTCTATTTGGAATGAAAAAAAAGTCTATTAAAACAGACATCAAGGAAAGCTCTAAAAACTACACCGTATATAAAATAACTAGTTAGTTGATTAATCAAAGTTTATTCTTATTTTTAATTTTGTTATTATAACTGAAAAGTTTATGCCGCTTTATGAGCTACTTTTCATATAAAAACCGTGAATCAACACAGTTTAATTATATAGCAGCACGATATGAGTAAAAAAATAGTAGCCCCATCACTTTTAGCAGCAGATTTTGCCAATTTACAGCGCGATATCGAAATGGTGAACAACAGTGAAGCCGACTGGTTTCACCTCGATGTGATGGACGGTGTTTTTGTGCCGAATATTTCGTTTGGAATGCCGGTTATAAAAGCAATCGCTAAACATGCCAACAAAATACTGGATACTCATTTGATGATCGTTGACCCTGACAGGTATATAAAAGCATTTGCCGATCTGGGCGTTCACCATCTAACGGTTCATTATGAAGCTTGTACGCATCTGCACCGCACTTTGCAAGCCATAAAAGCTGAAGGCATGAAAGCCGGTGTCGCCCTCAATCCGCATACCCCTGTCAACGTTTTGGAAGATGTTATCAAAGATGTTGACATCGCCTTGATCATGAGTGTAAACCCTGGTTTTGGCGGACAAAGTTTTATCGACAACACTTATAAAAAGGTCAAACAACTGAAAGAGATCATCGTCAAAAACAATGCTTCTACACTTATTGAAATAGACGGTGGTGTAAACATCGACAATGCAAAAAAACTAACTGATGCAGGTGCTGATGTTTTGGTAGCCGGAAGTTTTGTTTTCAGCAGTAAAGATCAGTTAACGACCATCAAAGAATTAAAAGACACGATTTCTTAATGCAACACATAGATTTAATCATTATTGGAGGAGGTCCCATAGGCATAGCCTGTGGTTTGGAAGCCAAGAAGAAAGGAATTGATTATTTGATCATTGAAAAAGGTCCCATTGTAAATTCCCTTTTCAACTACCCCATGAACATGCAGTTTTTCTCTTCTTCGGAAAAATTGGAGATCGATGAGATTCCTTTTATCAGTAAAGAAGCCAAGCCAAAAAGGAACGAAGCCCTGGAATACTATCGTAGGATCGTTACTTCAAACCAGCTCAATATCAACCTTTTTGAAAAAGTGCTTTCGGTTGAAAAAGAAACCGGGAATTTTAAAATCAAAACGGAAAAAGAAACTTACACCTCCCAATATGTCGTTGTGGCTACCGGATTTTATGACATCGCCAATACTATCGAGGTTCCGGGTGAAGATTTGTCTAAAGTTGCACATTACTACAAAGACCCTCACTTCTACTCCATGCAAAAACTGGCTGTGATTGGAGCGAGCAATTCTGCCGTAGATGCTGCTTTGGAATGCTACCGAAAAGGAGCCGATGTCACCATGATCGTGAGAGGCCCAGAAATTGGTCCTCGCGTAAAATATTGGGTAAAACCCGACATTGAAAATAGGATTGACGAGGGAAGCGTCAAGGCTTTTTTCAATACAACGGTAAAAGAGATCAAAGACGACAGTTTGGTTTTAAACACTCATGAAGGCGAAAAAACCATTGAAAATGATTATGTTTTAGCGCTTACAGGCTACAAACCCAATTTTAATTTTCTGAAAAAAATGGGGATTCAATTATCAGAAGACGGGAAATTCTATCCGCAATACAACGAAGAAACTATGGAGACCAATGTCAAAGATTTATACCTGGCCGGAGTTATCTGTGGAGGAATGGACACGCATCTGTGGTTTATTGAAAATTCAAGGGTTCATGCGAAAATGATTCTTAGTGATATTGAAAGTAAAGTGAAAAAATGAACTGAGGCTAAAAAGCCGTTGGTGAATTTGATTTGTCAGTCTGAGCCTGTCGAAGACATATTGAATTTCAGTAAATTATACTTCGACAGGCTTTAGTATGACATCTATATTTGCAGTTTTTTAGATCTCATCAAATTCCAAAAGTATAATTCAACACAAGTAAAGCTTAAAGTGATTAAACTTCAGTCATTTCAAAATTCATCATTTTTTTGATAATCTCGAACAATTCGGGAAATTCCTTTTTGAATTGTGCCGGAGTTTCAATAAAATGCTCTAAACATACCGCAAAGAATTCAAACTCACTCGTATATGCATATCTTCTCAAATAATTGGATTCCCTGATTTTCCCTGTGTAGCTTTTTGTACTGAGCAGGCGTTTTATTTTTTTAATTCCATCAGAAAACAACAAGGAACTGGAATCACTTCGATGTAAGGCACTGTAATTTATAGCATGTGCAAATTCGTGAACCGCTAAGTTGATATTGTCCTTTTCATTCCCCAAACCCTTTAAAAAATCTTCCCAAGAAAATACAATGGCCTTCACCAGAGGATTGAATTCCCCTAAATGAAATTCCTGATTGATCGCTGAAAAATAGGAATTTGGATAAATGATTACTTTTTCTATGGATCTTATGAGATAAGTCCGCATTCCGAAGGACAGCATCACCGAGACCGAAGCCACTAACAATTTCACCTCCCGGGAAACCTTAAAACCTCCGAGGCCTATAAATTCCTTATCGCTGATGAATACCTGCACCCGGTGACCAAAAACCTTTTGCTTATGGTGGCTTAATTTATTGTAAAAAGAAAAATTGGAAGCTATGACCTTAATATCCTCGGGTGCCAGTTTTTTTAGGTAGATATGATCGTGAACAATCAACGGCTTACCGTAGATTCTGGAATAAGCAAGGTCTGTGAGGTTAAAACCCCAATACGTAAAAAGCAAGACTACGGGCAGTCCAAGTAGTAGAGGCACAATCATATTCTGAAAATACTACATTTTTACTGAATATGAAACAGTTAGCCTGTATTTTATCATTTTCAACAGACAAAATACAGGCTATTTTTTTGAGGAACTCCCCACGCCATGCTATCGAATGTTCTGCGCTTAAACGGTCATCCCAATTCTTTTCCTACTTTTATCAAAAGATCCCTGGTAAGTTCAATCCCTTTTTCTTCTGAAGCTTCGTTTCCTTCATACTCAATCCCCACAAATCCGGTGTATCCAGAATCTTTAACCATTTTCATCATTTTGAGGTAATCGGTATGGGTTTCATTTCCTTCAGCATCAAAATCATGGGACTTTGCACTAACCGCCTTTGCATAAGGAAGCATCTCTTTTACCCCTTTATATCGATCGTATTCTTTAAGACATGAATAATCCGGTCCGTGTTCTATGCAGAAGTTACCAAAATCGGGCAATGTCCCACAATTGTCCAATCCCACTTCTTTCATCACACCGCCCAACCAAGCTCCGTTGGACGAAAAACCTCCGTGGTTTTCCACCAAAATATTGATGTCGTGTTGTGAAGCAAACTCAGACAATTTGGAAAGGGAGTCCGCTCCTGCTTTAGAAGCTTCCTCCATCTCTTCTCCGCCAGCCAAATTCACACGAATGGCATGGCATCCCAAATATTTTGCGGCTTCTACCCATTTGTAATGATTTTCTATAGCCTGAATCCTTTTCTTTGTATCTGGATCAGCCAATTGTCCTTCCCCGTCGATCATGATCAGTACATTTTCCATACCTTCAGAAGAGGCGCGATCGTTCATTTGGTCCAAATAAGCTTTGTCTTCAGCTTTATCAGCAAAAAATTGATTTACATATTCCAGACCTTCGCATCCCAAATTCTTGGCTTTCGCTGCAAAATCCAGATTGTCCATAGCTCCTGATTTCAACGCTCTGTGCAATGACCACTGTGCTAGTGAAAGTTTAAAAAACAAGGGGGCATCGGCTTCAATATCAGCTACAATTTCTTCTGTAGTTTTCCTTTTTTGCTCTTTACAAGCCATAACACCCAGAAACGACAATGCCAAGCCGGTTTTGGCTGTTGCGTTTACAAATTGTCTTCTTTTCATATTATTTGAATTGATTAGTTATCTCTTTTACTTAAGACTAAAACTAAGACATTTATCCATAGTGAACAAACCTCCATTTATTTTTGAATCCATAAAACACAAAAGGGCTTTGGATCTTCAAAGCCCTTTTGATAATTACTAACTGCAATTAATATCCGGGATTTTGTGTCAAATTCGGGTTAATATCAATTTGCTCTTGCGGAATGGGCATTAAATCCCTTCCACTAGGTACTGTTACTCCAAACTCCTCTTGCAAATATCTTTCATGTTCTCCAGTTCTTCTGAACAACCACCATAAAGAAAATTCACCCACGAGTTCGTGTCTGTATTCATCGATAATGACATCTATCATATTCCCGCTAGGCTCATCGGTCAATCCTGCTCTATTTCTTACCTGCATCACATAATCCATCGCTGTGGCGTTGTCGCCTAATCTATGGTAACATTCAGCCAAACTCAACAGCACTTCCCCATATCTCATAAAAATAAGGTTTCTACCTCCAAAAATGTTAGGTCCTGACCATCCATCAACCGTAGGGTTTCTCCAGGTTTTCACACCATAATACCCTTCTCTTCCCGGTAAGCCGTCGATTCCCAACCAAGGTTCATCGATAGTCCCGCATGTATTAATCCCGCCGAAATTCTCTTGAATGTTTGGATAATCCGATATATTGATCAATGGATCGGGATGTTCATCTCCAGGGCCGATCACCGTGGCCAATTTTCTTTCATCCCCACTTTCAAAAGAATCGTACAATGCTTTAGCTGCCGCAGAATAACCACCTCCATTGGCAATTTCATTGGGCATGGTAAACGATTGAAGGAAAGTTACATTATCGGTATGTCCCCAACCAAGGTCACCTTCACTATCATACAACTGAATTTCAAAAATAGATTCTTTCCCATTCTGATTATCGTATGCGAAAATGTCCAAAAACTCTTCTTCCAAAGTATAATGACCTTCCAAGGCTTCAAAAGCCTCGATAGCTTTTTCATATTCCCCTAACCACATATAGGCACTTCCCATATAAGCATAGGCAGTTCCTTTGGTAACACGACCTAAATTTTCAGCATCATAGCTCCATGGTAAGACTTTTACAGCCTCTTGCATATCCAAAACTATTTGCTGGAACACTTCATCTTGAGTATTTCTAGGGGCAAATGCATCAACATTTCCTCCTGCCGGTTCCACAACAATGGGAACGCCACCAAAATTTGAAGCCAACAAGCTGTACAAAATACCCCTTATAGCATAACATTCCCCCATAAGCCTGTTTCCAAGTTCGGCATCTATATCACCTCTTTCAACAGCTGGTAAAAGATTATCTAAAGCTGTATTGGCCCTTCCTATACCTTTATAGTTTTGAATCCACATATTATTGAATGCAGGAAAGGTTGTTGGAATTTCAAAAGTCTGAAAGAAGGTATCAGCTCCTATATTTAGAAAATCCTGTGTTAAGAAGTTTGCAGGATAGAATACCGCTTTTGTCAAATATTCTATCGGACTCCCTTGAAAAGTATCATATACTCCTGTTACTGATGCAACAGCTGTTTCTTCTGATGAAAAAATAACTTCGTCACTTAAGCCATCATATTTTTGATCTTGCAAAAATTCTTCAGAACAACCAGAAAGACACAGGATAAACCCTGCCATTAGCATTCTGATTATATTTCTTTTTTTACTTTTTATATACATGACTCTGTTTTTTAAAATTGTAAATTAACACCTAAGGTGAATGATTTTGTAATTGGATATGCTCCAAAGTCTACTCCCCTGGTCTGTACACTGGAGTTTCCGTTAACATCGGCTACTTGACCAATTTCCGGATCCCATCCACTATAATCCGTCCAAGTGATCAGGTTCTGTCCGCTTACATAAATTTTTGCTGAACTCATGCCGATAGCATCAACAACAGTAGATGGCAAATTGTATCCTATCCTAAGATTTCTCAACCTTAAATAAGAACCATCTTCCACAAAATGGTCTGAAACCCTATTGTTTTTATTAGGATCGGATACTACAGCTCTGGCATAAGTACTTGAAGGATTTTCCGGAGTCCATCTGTTGTTGTAATAATCTACCCCGATATTGGTATAGGCATTATCTAGACCATAACCGCCGGCTCTTTCCAGTTCGTTCCTTACGAAATTTAGAATCTCATTCCCATAAGTCCCATAAAAGTCGAGCATCAACTCAAAGTTTTTATAACTACCGGTGAAATTCAAACCTCCATAAAAATCGGGAATCGGACTTCCTATCACCTCTCTGTCATCCCCGTTAACAACACCATCTCCGTTAAGGTCTTTAAACTTCCTATCTCCGGGCGCTGTTTCAGCAGATTGATATACCCCTTCCGGAGCGCTACTGTTCAAAGCATCAATTTCTGCTTGGGTTTGAAAAATCCCATCTACCCTGTATCCGTAGAACGTTCCTACATTACCTCCTACATAAGATCGGGTAAAGCCTAACCAATCATCGACAAAATCAGGAACGAACTCAAACGATTCTGTTTTATATTCCAAGTCTTCTACTAATGCTGTCACCTCGTTATCAACTGTGGTAAAATTTGCAGAGACATCCCACTTGAAATCGCCTTCCATTTTTCTGTAGCCTACCAAAAGCTCCCATCCTTGATTTACTACGTTTCCTCCATTAACTGCTTTGGATGTAAATCCTGTTTGTGAAGGAATAGGCAGGTCGATCAAAAAGTCTTTCGCTTCTCTTCTAAACCAATCGGCCGTGAAATACAAGTGCCTGTCCAACAACTCCCCTTCTACCCCTATATCTGTTTGCACTTGGGTTTCCCATTTTAAATCCGGGTTTGCCAAAGAAACAGGCTGTACTCCTTGCACAGGTGTATTTCCAAACACATATCCTGCATCGTCGGCAGCAGATCCATTGTTATAATAGGCTAAGTATTGAAAAGGAGCGATTCCTAAGAACGATCCGGTTTCTCCCCAGCTTCCACGGAGTTTTAAAACATCAAACGGACTGTCCTGCATAAAACTTTCTTCGTCTATGTTCCAACCCAATGCAAAAGACGGGAACACTCCATATAAATTGTTTTTCCCAAATCTATCTCCGTTTCCATCTCTTCGCACCGTTGCCGTTATATAATATTTCTGATCAAAATTGTAATTCAATCTCGCAAAAGTACTCGCCAGCGTACTTGTCCCCCATGTACCAGATTGGTCTGAAATCGTTTCGGCTTGAGAAAGATCTCTGATATCGTTATTCAAAAACCCCCTACTGTCTACAAACACATTTTTGTATTTATTCTGTTGTGATGAAGCCCCTACCAAAACACCAACAGTATGTTTTCCTATTTCTTTGTTGTACTCTAAGAGTCCTTCCAAAACATATTCGTTGGAGGTGTTTTGACTGATATTGTATTGTGCAGTTGGGTTTTGATCATTGTTACTGCTCCCCCTATCGAAAGTTGGAACAAAATTCCATCCGGCGAAGTTTTGAGAATTGAACCCGAAATTCACTTTAGCGGTAAAATCCTTTATAAAATCATATTCCACACTAAAATTACCCAAAACAACATTTCTTGAATTGTCATTGTCTTGCTGAAGAGCCTGAGCAAGTACATTCACACTCTGACTGATCAAACCTGAATCTGTAAATGCCCCATAATTTCCTTGTCCGTCATACGGCAGGTTAGTTCCTGTTCTATCATCCAAATAAGGCACATTGGCAAACACTTTGTTCAAATTGTAGTATCCTTGTCCCAGATTTTGGTAGCTTTCACTATATGTATATTTAAGATTTGCTTTTGCCCTGAATTTTTCAGACAGATCATAACTAACATTCATGCCGACATTATACCTTTTAAAAGAAGAAGCGACCACAACCCCATCTTCTTCCAGAAGCCCGGCAGAAAATGCAGCTCTTAACTTATCACTTCCTCCCAACACGCTTACACTATGCCCCATTCTGAAAGCATCATTAAAAGCATAGTCTTGCCAATTTACATTGGTCAAGGCATTTGGGTTGCTCCATTCATCCATAATTTCTTTGCCTTGGGAAGTTCCCAATTCTGAAGCAAACTCGGCAAATTGTTGAGCATTTAAAACATCAATATTTTTTGGTGCAGTTCGTATTCCTGTCCACGAATCTACAGATACCGATAGTTTGTTTGGTGTACCTTCTTTTGTCTGGATGATGACCACCCCATTACTTGCCCTCACACCATATAGAGCAGATGCTGAAGCATCTTTCAATACTGATATGGTTTGAATATCGTTTGGGTTTAAAAACGAAATATCCTGAGTAGGAAACCCATCAACAACATATAAAGGTGCAGTATTCCCAAATGAACCTGTTCCCCGTATACTTACAGAAACCGATGCTCCCGGAGCCCCCGAATTTTGTGTTACCTGAACACCACTGGTCTTACCCTGAAGTGCTTGTTCGACATTGTTTGCAGGAAAACTATTGATATCGTCAGATTTTACAATCCCAACAGCTCCTGTTAAATCCTTTTTAGTGGATGTTCCATAAGCAACGACCACTACTTCACCAAGCTGTTCAAAATCCTCTTCCAATACCACATCGATTGTTGATTTTCCTGTAACAGCTACTTCTTTCGATACAAAACCGACAAATGAAAACACCAAAATTGCATCTTCATTTATACTATTAATGGTGTAATTTCCATCAAAATCAGTGCTTGTACCCTGCGCAGTACCTTTAATCAGCACATTCGCACCGGGAATCGGAGCTCCCTCTTGATCAACTACCATACCGGTAACTGTCTTTGTTTGTGCCCAGGCTGATTGTAATAATCCGAAGAATAGTACAATACCAAAAAGTTTAATTTTTGACATACAAATGTTTTTTTAATTAATAAAGTTGATTGATCCTGTGGATTCTAAAAACAAACCCGTTATCTATATAGCTGTGAAAGAAGAAATACCCTAAAAACAACAACAGCAGTAAGTTAAACACTTTCAAAGAGGCATTGCTCTAGCAGCAATACCCCCTCAAAAGTTAAGTGCTAACTTATAAAACAAAGTAAATCATTGTTAGCCGACAGCCTATATAAAAGGGATTCATTTTACAGCTGATAGGCTAACTAATTCAAACTTTAATTATTGCGCTTCAAGAGAGTACGTCTCAAGAAACAGCTATATGAAGCTATTATTCACAAAATGAACAATAACAATTAACTAACAACAAAAGTAGTTTCAGAAAGACCTTATTTTTAATACTATTTTGTCATTCTATTGACAATTTCATAAAATTACTGTGCTGATATTGTGATTTTTGGAATTGGAGGCAGAATTTTTATCGAAAATCTAGAAGAAATTGGTCGTCATATTACAACTCCACATCCTGACGTTTAAAGAAACTTCGTGAAATAGGAATAAGCATCAATCCAGCGATCACAAACACTAAAAAGGCGCGCTGTAATCCAAAACTATGTGAGAGATAGCCTATTAATGGCGGACCGACAAACATGCCTGTGATACCATAAGTAGCTATGATAGATATAGCCATCCCAGGGGAATATTTTTTGGATTGTCCTGCCAACATAAAGGTCATAGGGATCACTGCCGAAGTACCAAAACCTACCAAACAGAACCCAAGCATAGCCGTCCAAAAATACGGAAAGACAATAGCTGTGAGCATTCCGATTGCAATAAGTACGGCACAAATAACATAGGTTTTTTTCAATCCGATTTTTTCAACAAATACGTCGGAAAAAAAACGGGACAAGGCCATACATCCCATAAAAATAAGATAGCCATAAGTGAATACATCGGCTTTCACCACCTCTTTGAAGTAGAGCCCACTCCAATCGAACATCCCACCTTCACATACGGCGGCAAAAAACACCAAAAGCCCTAAAAACAGTATAAAGGTATCAGGTTTTCCGAGAATGAGTTTGTTTCCTGCCGTTGAAATATCGTTTTTCAGCAAAAACCGGAATACCCATAAAGTTACCAGTACGGAACAAACAGCAATAATAAGCATATGGGCGGACAAACTCATGTCCAATTTTATCATTAAAGTTGAAACAGTAACACCCGAAAGGCCTCCTAAACTCCAAAGTCCGTGAAATGAACCTACTACCTTTTTCTTATACAGTTTTTGAAGGTTAATGGATTGTGTATTCATCGCGATATTCACAATACGCATGGAGAAGGAGAAGACGCAAATGCTCAATACAAAAAAGACTATGGAATCTACATAACCAATGCTGAACAATGCCAGACACATCGACAGCAAGGCAAATAACATCGGGATACGGGTCTCAAAACGGGACACCAACCAACTTGAAATCGGTAACCCAGCAAATGAACTCAATGGCATTGCTATCAAAATTGTGCCCAGTTCAGCATCATTAAGATTGTAAAGCTCTTTTAGCGTCGGAATACGCGATGTCCAAGACGCAAAATTGATTCCCGACAGGAAAAAAAATGCACTTAGTGCAATGCGATGTTGAGTGAGTTTGTTCATAGCTATCCAAAAAACAGATTGCAAAAGTAGGAATAATGATTCTTCTTCGGTTTGATTTTTTTAAACTTAACAAATTGATTATATTTATAAGTGTTAACCAAACATTTAAAAATGAAAAAATCACTTTACCTCCTCATTGGGCTATTGATATTGTCCTGTTCCCACAAAAAAAGTGAATATTTAAGCAGCCCAGACAATTCGCTTTCGGTGGAAGTAAACACCAAAGAAAACCACCTGTATTACCGGGTGTTTAAACACGACAGTCTCGTTCTCGACACTTCATCCTTGGGAATTCTGCAAGAAAATGCCGATTTCTACAACGGACTTAAAATCCTGAATATTGCTACGGAAGAATATACAGACAGCTATACCATGCTTCAAGGAAAGCAAAAGAAGATTGATTATCATGCCAATCAGTACACCATAGCGTTGGAAAATGAAAACAATCAGAAAATGAATGTTGTTTTCAACCTTTCAAACGACGGGATCGCCTTTAAATATGTCTTTCCTGAATCATCTTCAAAACTGAAAAAAATTGTTGATGAAAAAACCACGTTCAATTTTACAGCAAATACCAAAAGTTGGCTGCAACCTATGTCCAAAGCCAAAACCGGTTGGCAAAGTACCAATCCGTCCTATGAAGAACATTATCAAATGGGTGTTCCTGTAAACATCACTTCAGAAATTGGCGAAGGTTGGGTCTTTCCTGCCTTGTTTAAAGCTGAAAATACTTGGGTATTGGTTTCAGAAACCGGACTGAAAAATAATTATTGTGCTTCCCACCTAAAATACAACGAAGAAGCACAATCTTTGAAAATAACCTTCCCCCAATCAGAAGAAGCATTACCCAATGGTGCACTAAATCCGGAATCTACTACGCCTTGGGAAACCCCTTGGCGTATTCTTGCCATCGGGGATCTAAAAACCATTACTGAAAGCACTTTAGGCACTGATTTAGCTGAAAAAGCCATCGATATGGACACTTCTTTCATAAAAGGCGGTTTTTCTTCGTGGAGTTGGGTCTTACTGAAAGATGATTTCACCAATTATGAAACCTCAAAAAAATTCATTGAATACGCTGCTGATATGAATTGGCCTTATTGTCTAATTGATGCCGATTGGGATCGAAAAATAGGTTATGACCGAATGAAAGAACTGGTCGATTATGCCAAAACGAAAGACGTAAAAGTATTGGTTTGGTACAATTCCGCCGGAAGTTGGAATACCACACCCTACACCCCAAGAGATAAATTGGTCACTGCTGAAAATCGAGTGTCAGAATTCAAAAAACTGAATGAAATAGGCGTTTCGGGAGTGAAAATCGACTTTTTTGGCGGTGACGGTCAGTCTGTAATTGCCTATTACCACGATATTTTGCAGGATGCTACCAAGCATAAATTGTTAGTGAATTTCCACGGAGCCACCCTCCCCCGAGGCTGGCAACGCACCTATCCCAACCTATTGACCGTGGAAGCCATAAAAGGCGAAGAATTTATCACATTTGAACAAGAAAATGCAGATAAACAAGCCTCACATTCTGCGCTTTTACCCTTTACCCGAAATGTGTTTGACCCGATGGATTTTACCCCGATGGTGTTGGATTCCATTCCGAATATCACAAGAAAGACCACACCAGCTTTTGAATTGGCATTGCCCATTTTGTTCCTGTCCGGAATTCAACATATTGCCGAAATCCCTGAAGGGATGAACAAACAACCCGATTATGTGGTTGACTACCTTAAAGACATTCCTGTGAACTGGGATGAGTCCAGATTCATCACCGGATATCCGGGCAAGGATGTGGTGATGGCAAGACGTTTTAACGACATCTGGTTTGTGATAGGCATCAACGGGGAAAACAAGAAAAAAGAAATCACAATTGACCTGTCTTTTCTAAAAAACAAAAAAGGGTTTTTCATTACCGATTCAGGGGCGGGCTTTAGCAAGCAAGATATTGAAAGTGATTCGATAACTTCCATAACTCTACAACCTCATGGTGGGTTTGTGATGAAGTTTTAGTATTAAAAAACCCTTCAAGATACTTGAAGTATCTTGAAGGGTTAAAATAAATATTCAATCAACTTAAAACTTCTTTTACTTCTTTACTTCCCGTTAAAGAAAATCATCACTGCTATCACAACAGCAACTACCAAAATGGAAATGGTAATGTCTTTCCAGTTGTAACTGCTTCTATTATTGGATTTTTCTTCTTCAGAAATGGTACTGAAAGTCAAATTCTTCACTTTTTCTTCAGAAGGGGCTTGTGTAAGCCAACTCACGGCAACAATCAATATTACACAGAAGAGGAAGAACCACGAACTGAAGGTGAGGAAATTCATATCAGCAAATTGATATACCAAACTGCTTTCAGCAAACGAATCTTTTGTTATCTCCAACACAATACGCACTGCTCCCACAACAAGCCCTGAAACCAAGGTAACAAAGGCACCTGTTCCGTTGATTCGTTTAAAGAAAATTCCCAGTAGGAACACTGCCGTAATCGGAGGCGCAATATAAGACTGCACACTCTGCAAGTATTCATATAGTACTCCTGAGATATTTGCCATAATCGGAATCCAGATTATACCGATAATTACAATAAAAAAGGTGGTGATCTGTCCAGTTTGCACCAATTTCTTTTCGGGTGTGTTGGGTCTTAATTTTTTATAAATATCTACCGTAAACAAGGTAGAACACGAGTTGAACACCGAGGCCAACGAACTCATCAATGCAGCTAATAATCCTGCAGCTACGAGTCCGCGTAAACCGGATGGCAACAAATTACTCATCAGCACCGGAAAGGCTTCATCAGGAGAATCCCACTCCAGTTCGCCACGCATCTTCAATGTCAAGGCGATAATTCCCGGAATCAAGAACAAAAATACCGGAAGTAATTTCAGCAAAGCGCCAAAAATAGTTCCGCGCCTACCTTCTTTTATGTTTTTGGCTGTAAGTACACGTTGAACGATATATTGATCGGTACACCAATACCAAATCCCAACAATGGTACTCGCTGTCAATAGCGGGAACCATGGAAAATTAGGATCGTCCATAGAGCGCCACATATTAAGGTATTCCGGAGTTACGGTCTCAGTCATACTTTCCCATCCGCCTACTTTGTCTAAACCAATGACGGTCAGTACAGCCGCACCAATAACCAGCAAGATGGCTTGGAGTGTTTCGGTATAGACCACGGCTCGCATTCCTCCCAAAATAGTATAAATTCCGGTAAGTATCACGGTTGCTAAAGCTCCTGTCCAAAAGTTAATTCCTAATAAAGCAGAAACCACAATTCCACCTGCATAAATGGTCACCGATATTTTGGTCAATACATAAGCTATGATGGAAAATACGGAAAGTACCCAACGCGAACGTGCATCAAAACGTTTTTCCAAAAATTCGGGCATGGTAAACACTCCGCTGCGAGCATAAAACGGCAGGAATATCCAACCGAGCATCAATACCACCCAGGCTTGGATTTCGTAAATTAGCATCGGTAGTTTATCACCCGCACCTGCTCCGGCAAGACCAACCACGTGTTCTGAACCGATATTGGACGCAAAAATAGATGCGCCAACCACAAACCAGCCCACATTACGTCCGGCAAGGAAATAATCTTCGGTGGTACTGTTTTTCTTTCGGATAACCCACACGGCAATCCCTGCTAGCAAGAGGAAATAGAATCCAATTGCTATCCAATCAAAAGTATCTAATGTCTTCATTTGTTTATTTCACTGAAAATTTAAAAGAGGTTTTGGTTTTATATGTTTCCCCGGGATTTAAAATTACTGTTGGGAAATCTGTTTGGTTAGGCGAATCTGGATAATGTTGTGTTTCCAGACAAAAACCTGTTCGATGTGCATAAGTGCCGCCATTTTTTGCAGGTAAAGTTCCGTCTAAAAAGTTTCCGGTATAAAACTGTATTCCGGGTTCATCTGTATAAACTTCCATAAAACGACCACTTTCCTTGTGATAAGCAGAGGCTGCAAAGCGCATTCCTTTATCTTGATCATTCAACACCCAACAATGGTCATAGCCTTTACCACGCTTAAGTTGTTCGTCTTCAGCATTGATTTCTTTACCAATGGTTTTGGCAGTAATAAAATCAAAAGGCGTATCAGCAACTTTGGTCAATTCCCCGGTAGGGATTAAGGTTTCATCCACAGGTAAAAAAGCATCAGCATTGATAACCACCTCATGATCCAAAATATCTTTTGAGAAATCTCCGGACAGGTTAAAGTAAGAATGCTGTGTTAGATTAACCACTGTCTTTTTATCAGTTTCGGCCTCATAACTCACATTAAGCGTATTGGAATCATCCAAGGTGTACACTACTGTAGTTTTAAGATTCCCCGGATAGCCTTCTTCCATATCCTTGCTCAAATAACTGAGTTGTAATGAAACGGATTCCTCGTTTTTGATTTGAGTGGCTTCCCAAACTACTTTATCAAAGCCTTTTTCTCCACCGTGTAAATGATTTTTCCCATCATTTTGAGCCAA
The DNA here is from genome assembly GCF_026241135.1 of Galbibacter kalidii. Classification (GTDB taxonomy): domain Bacteria; phylum Bacteroidota; class Bacteroidia; order Flavobacteriales; family Flavobacteriaceae; genus Galbibacter. The sequence continues at coordinate 134,942 of NZ_JAPFGA010000009.1, read as the reverse complement.
TGTATATTCCTTTCCGTCGATAGAGAATTTTCCATTGGCTATCCTGTTTCCATAACGGCCAATCAATGCTCCGAAATATGGGCTGCTCTTCAAATAAGACTCTAAGGAACCATATCCCAATACCACATCTTCAATTTTACCCGATTTATTCGGTATTTTTAAGGCGGTGATAATTCCGCCATAAGTAATGATACTGACCTCCATCCCATTACTGTTTTCCAAGGTGTATTCATCAATCTCTTCCCCGGAAGGTAATTTTCCAAAAGCAGATTTACTTATTTCAAGTGATTCGGCATCAACAACTGATTCCTGATCTTCTTTGCCTTCTTTTTTCTTTGTTTCGTTTTTACACTGAACGCATAAAAACACAAAAGTGATGGCGGCAATACTACCCAGAATTCGTTTTAATGTTTTCATATTTTATGGATTAATTAGTAATGATAAGGCGTAAAATATTGCGCCTGTACTTATATTAAAATTATAATTTATGTTGAAACAAATGATAATATGCTTCATTAGCATTCATTGTATTTTTAAATTCCCTAACAGATGTTTTTTCATCTATTACGAGTAATTCAATACCAGCAATATCGGCAAAATCTTCCATAAATTCAGTGGTCAAGGCTTGGGTATACACCGTGTGATGTGCCCCTCCCGCTAAAATCCACGTGGTAGCGGCTATGTCTAAATTAGGTTTGGCATCCCACAACACGCGGGCTACAGGCAGTTTTGGTAAATCACCCATGGGCTCTACGGCTTCCACTTCGTTTACAATCAATCGGAAGCGGTTGCCCATATCTACCAAAGAGGCGTTGATAGCATTTCCGGCAGGGGCATTGAACACTAAACGTACAGGATCTTTCTTCCCACCAATTCCCAACGGGTGTACTTCGCAAGACGGTTTTGCATCAGCAATAGACGGACAAATTTCCAACATATGCGATCCCAAAACATAGGATTTTTGTGGTGTAAAATGATAAGTATAATCTTCCATGAACGAAGTTCCACCTTCCAACCCGTGTGCCATCACTTTCATTACACGCAGCATTGCTGCTGTTTTCCAATCTCCTTCAGCTCCAAAACCGTAGCCATCGGCCATTAGGCGTTGTGCCGCGATACCGGGCAATTGTTTCAGTTCACCTAAATTTTCAAAGGTATCGGTAAAGGCTTTAAATCCGCCTTCATCCAAAAAGGCACGCAAGCCCAATTCAATTTTAGCAGCTTCAACTAAGGAATCTCGTTTTTCACCGCCTTCTTTTAGGCTATCAGCTAAATTATAATCCGATTCATAAGTTTTTAAAAGTGACCTAAGCTCAGCCTCGCTCACTGCATTTATCTTTTCTACCACATCTGCTGAATCATAACCGTTTACAGACATTCCAAAACGGATTTGCGCCTGCACTTTATCACCTTCGGTTACGGCTACTTCGCGCATATTATCTCCGATACGGGCAACTTTCAGGTTTTTCATTTCGTCCCAACCCAAAGCCACACGCGACCAATTACCTATTTTCTTTTCTACACGCTCTTCCTGCCAATGACCTACCACTACTTTACGTTTTTTGCGCATTCGGGACATCATAAAACCAAATTCCCTATCGCCGTGAGCCGATTGGTTCAAATTCATAAAGTCCATATCGATATTCTCCCAAGGAATTTCAGCATTGAACTGGGTGTGCAAATGACACAAAGGTTTGTTGAGGATACTCAAACCGGAAATCCACATTTTTGCAGGTGAAAAAGTATGCATCCATGCCACAATACCGATACATTTTTTTGATGTATTGGCCGCTTCGCACAATGCTGTAATTTCCGAAGGGGTTTTTACTGTAGGTTTGAATACTATGCTTACAGGGATGTGTTTTGAATTGTTTAACCCTTCAGCAATTTGTTTTGAATTATTCGCTACTTGTTTTAGGGTTTCCTCTCCGTAGAGATGCTGGCTTCCAGTGACGAACCAGATTTCTTTTTGGGATATGTCTATCATGTTTTAAGTTATTCGTTATTGGTGATTAGTTAATTGGTGATTTTTCAGCATATTTAAGTTAGCCGAGACACTCAATCAACTAATTTTTCTTTATCAATTACTCTTTTTTTACTCTTAATTCTATTCAGCCCTCACAGGTTTTCCCGACGTTTCAGTACGGGACAAGTGGAAACCTGTGAGGCTTCCAATAGCGTAAAGCTTTACGCCTCTACTTTTCATTATTAATTATTCATTTTTCACTATACATTCATTACTGTCCGTAATAGGCGTCTTTGCCGTGTTTACGTTCGTAATGTTTTTTTATGAGTGAATCTTTTAATCGCGGGGCTTCAGGATTTATCTGAAGGGTGAGATATGCCATTTCGGCTACCACTTCCAATACTTTGCTGTTGTAAACCGCTTTCGCTGCATTTTTTCCCCAAGCGAAAGGTCCGTGATTGCCCAAAAGCACCATTTCCACTTCTTTATGTGAAATATTTTTGTCTTTAAAACAATTGATGATCTGAATCCCGGTATTGTGTTCGTAATTCCCTTGAATTAAATCGTCGCTCATTGGCGGCGCACAAGGAATATCGGCTGTTAGGTGATCTGCATGCGTGGTTCCGAAAATAGGAATATCGCGTTGTGCCTGTGCCCAAGCCACGGAATAGGTAGCATGTGTATGGGCTATCCCACCAATATCGTCCCAATTCTTATACAAATAGGCATGTGTTTTAGTGTCGGACGACGGACGCATTGTGCCTTCCACAATATTGTTCTCGTAATCCAAAATCACGATATCTTCGGGTTTTAACTTTTCATAGGGGACACCACTGGGTTTGATGGCAAACACGCCATTGTCCCTGTCCGCCGCACTTACATTACCGAAAGTGTAGACTACCAACTCTAAAGCATTAAGCTCCATATTGGCTTCGTAGCACTCTTCTTTTAAGGATTTGTATTTTGTGCTCATATTTTTTTCTTTTTTTTCTTTTTGAGTCCTTACCTAACTTCCCCTAAGAAAAGGGATTTTTCTCCCCTCCTTTGGAGGGGTTGGGGGAGGATCATGTTATACTTTCAACAAAACCTCCCAAAGTTTTATAGGATTCCATCAACGTTTCATACTCCTGAACCTCATCGTATTGCGGGAAATATTCCGCTTCAAACGGACTTCCCATCACTTGGGCGGCTTCTATCACGTTTTTATATATTCCTGCCGCTACGGCCGCATAAATAGCAGCGCCCAAAGCTGGGGCTTGATCAGATTCGGCTACTTTTATGGGGCGGTTCAGCACGTTGGCCAAAGTTTGCATGATAAAAGGTGATTTTCGTGCGACACCACCAATCCCAATAACCGATTCAATTTTCACCCCTTCGTTTTCAAAGCGCTCCACAATCATTTTGGAACCAAAACAAATGGCATTGACCAAGGCCTTAAAAATATGCGGGGCTTTAGTTCCCAATGAAATGCCCGTAAAGGCACTTTTTAATTCCTGATTTGCGTCGGGAGTACGGCGACCGTTCACCCAATCCAAAGCTACAGGAATAGCTTCGGATAGTGGAATTTGTTCTGCTTGTGCCGTTAATTTCCTGATGAAATTCGTATCTATTTCCGTTTGTAATTGCTCTTTTTGTTCTTCGGAAAGCAAGTCTGATTTCATTACCAAATTATCGATAGGCCACGATAGTAAATTCTTAAACCAAGCCAAGACATCACCAAAGGCCGATTGACCGGCTTCCAAACCTATCAGACCGGGAATAACTGATCCATCTACCTGACCGCAAATCCCTTTTACGGTCTTATCACCAAGCACTTGAGGGGATGAAATCATAATATCACAAGTGGATGTTCCCATCACCCGCACTAAGGCATGTTCATCTATTTTTGCACCTACGGCACCGGCATGGGCATCAAAGGTTCCCACGGCGATAACAGTCTGGGTAGTCAAGCCCAGTTTGGCTGCCCATTCTTTATTTAAATGTCCTGCGATATCATCTGAGGTGAACGTATCATCATATAAATTTCCTCGTAATTCCGCCAGATACGGGTCCAATTGCGAAAGGAAATCCTCAGATGGCAATCCGCTCCAGCTTTCGTGCCACATGGCCTTATGACCAGCTGCACAACGGCTACGCTTAAAGGTTTTCAAGTCTTTATGATCCGCCAAGAGATAAGTGATATAATCACAGTGTTCCATCCATGTGTGCGTGGCTTTTTTCACCGCTTTGTCTTCCCTGGCTACGTGTAGGATCTTTGCCCAAAACCACTCCGAAGAATAAATCCCACCTTCATATTTGGTATAGTCTTCCCCTCCCCATGTACGGGCAAGTTCATTAACTTCATTGGCTTCCTTTACTGCGGTATGGTCCTTCCAAAGTACCATCATCGCATTCGGATTTTCCTTAAAATCATCGACCAAAGCCAAAGGCGTTCCATCGGCTGTCAGCGGCATCGGTGACGAACCTGTAGTGTCGATACAAATACCCACCACAGTTTCAGGTTTAACCTCACTCTCTGAAATTACTGATTTTATAGTGTGTTCCAGTCCTTCGATATGGTCTAATGGATGCTGTCGGAATTGGTTTTTGCCCGCATCACAATATTTCTGCTCTTTCCATCGCGGATACCAATAGACTTCTGAGGCCAATTCGCCACCGTTCTGAACATCTATCAACACCGCTCGAACTGAATCAGAACCATAATCTAATCCTATAACGTATTTTTTCATTTTCTTTTTCCTTAATCCCTGTAAGGTTTTGTACAACTACTCCCCTTACACCTAACTTTTTATCTCTTGTTTCTTATTGAAAACAAATATAGTTATTTGCAAGTGTATTCAAAACACTTAATATTATTTTTTATTTAAACTTCATCATTTCACCAGACCCGACAGGTTTTGAAAACCTTTCAGGTCTAAAAAATTAAATTATATTCACCTTAATCACAGTCATCGATTGTGCCGGAAGCGCCAGATTTATCGCCCCATCTTCTGTTTTAAATTCTTCTGACTTCGGACTGATATTTTCAGGAGCTTCGAATGAATTTTCGCTATCCAGGTCTTCGTGATGAAGCGTGATAATCGTTCCTGTGTTTGCTACAGAACCCCCATTAGGCTTCATCTCTACTTTTTGTTCTGATGATGAAGTGTTCACCACTTTAATAATCAATTCGCCTGTATTTTGATCTTTTACTGCGGAAGCGTATAAATTATGTTGACCAGTTAGCGGTTTTCCATCTTCAGTAATGGAAAGTAAATCGGTTCCGGCATTGGTAGCGTATAATTTTTGCACCTGATAATTAGGTGTCCCGACAGATTCCAAATTGTTAAACCAAATCATATCCGGTGTCCACTGCCAACCATCAACATGTGCCATCAAAGGTGCGTAAGAAGTGAGATGAACCACCTCTGCATTCCGTTCCAATCCGGTCATGAAAGCCGCTTCTGATAGAGCAGCATCCCAACTATTTTTGTTTTCAGGACTGGCAATTGCCACAGTTTGAGCGGCATATTCCCCGGCAAATACTTTAGGTCCGTTACGGTCGTAGTCATCATAACGTGTTGCGTTTTCCCTGAACCATTTTGGTGGTTTGTAGTAGTGTTCGTCCACAATCTCGGCCTTCATTTCTTTAAGTTGTTCCCAACCGTATTCAAAATAATCCCCTTCAGGGAAGGGTCCGCTACCGGAAACAATCACGATATTAGGATATTTTTCTTTTATCGCTTTTTCAAACACTTTGTAACGTTCAATATAGACTTCGCCCCATTGCTCGTTTCCAATTCCGATATATTTCATGTTGAATGGCTCAGGATGTCCCATATCGGCACGTACTTTACCCCACGGAGTGGATGTATTTCCGTTAGCAAATTCAATTAAATCCAAAGCGTCTTGCACATAAGGGTCGAGCTCGTCCATCGGCACCAATTCTCCTGTATTGAACTGACAAGCAATTCCGCAACCCAAAATCGGCAATGGCTCGGCTCCCATATCTTCCGACAATTGGAAGTATTCAAAAAATCCAAGTCCGAAGCTTTGATAGTAATCAGGAGTTGGACGGTGAGAAAACTCGGTATTCCAACGGTTAACTAGGATTTCCCTGTCTGCAACAGGACCCACTGTTTTTTTCCATTGATAACGTCTCGCCAAGGTTCGTCCTTCTACAATACACCCACCGGGGAAACGCAAAAATCCTGGGTTCATATCATCCAAGAGTTGTACAAGATCTTTTCGCAAACCATTTTTTCTGCCTTTCCAAGTATCTTCAGGGAAAAGGGAAACCATATCCAAATCGATAGTTCCGGTACCTTCAAAAGTAATCTTCATTTTGGCTTTCATCTCGGTTTTGGTGGCACTGAATTGTTTTTCGTAAGTCTTCCATTCCGAAACATCAGGAGCAACCGTAGTTTCACCAATCACATTGTCTAATGAATCTACCAATTGAAATTTGATGTTTTTAATATCATCTTTACCTTTTTTCGCTTTCAAAGAGAGGTTGTACTTCTCCCCTTCTTTTACCCCCATACCGCGAAACCCTTCGTTGATGAGTACATAACCTTCATCATTTTTTACCGCTACGCGAGCGTAATTACGATTTGTATTTTCTCCAGCATACTGCACAATACTCATTATACCCGATTCATTATTGAATGAATGACGGTTACTTTTGGGTTCCACCCAACCAGTTTTGGGCAAAGTAAATTCAAAAGAGCGGTTTTTGATCATTTCGGCATAGAGACCACCATCAGCAGCAAAATTGATGTCTTCAAAAAAGATTCCGTACATCGTAGGCTGAATCTCGATCCCCGTATCTTTAAGATCGACTACTAACTCGGCTGTTTCCATAGGAACAACTGCTTCCAGATTGTCAGTGTTCTTTTCTGTATTTTCTTTACAACTGTATACCCCTCCTATCAGCAAGACGGCTATCACAGTATATTTTAAAATTGATTTTTTCATCTATTTGGTTTTATTAGTTGATTTTAAACCTTCAAGGTTTTGAAAACCTTGAAGGTTTGGTGTTACTCTTTATCTTCAGGAAGCCATACCTTCATTTTCCCGGTACCGCGATTTGACCAAGCGTAATACGGAATAGCTTTTAGTTTTTTATTTGAAATGGTATTGACACCGTTTAAAATAGTTTCTTCTTGAACTGAAAACGCATCCGACTCTGAAACAGAAATTGCATCAAATTCAGAATTGTCGATTTCTTCTACAGCATAGACCAAGGGCCCATATTCTAAGGCCAATTTGTCTTTATCTTCTGTTACTTTTTCACTGGCTTTTACCGTTCTCACTTCCATTGGGAAATTCAATTTCACTTCATCAGAAGACTTCCATGCTCTATTGACCACAAAATAGCCGTCTTCAATCTTTGCTTCCACTTTCTCACCATTAATGGTCAGTGTGGGTTGTTGTATCATTTCATCAGTATAAGTATACAAATTGCTAGGCAACACTTGGTTACGACTCCATCCCGGAATACGGAATTTCACAGTCATTTCGGTGTCATCTTCCGACGTAATATTCAAAGATATTGCTCCATCCCACGGATAATTAGTTTGTTGGGTAAGCTGAACTTTTTTTCCATTGAAATCAATTTCAGCTTCGCTGGAAGCATATAAATTCACAAAAACGGCCTCATCAGATTTAGAATAGATCAAGCCCGGCATGGAAGGGATAAAACGAATTATATTGGTCGGGCAACACGAGCAATCAAACCAATCTTTTCGGGTGGTAGCTCCCTGATTAAATTTATAAACCCCATCCGATTCCAATGCATTGGGATAGAAAAAATGAGTACCATCCAAAGACAAACCGGAGATCAATCCGTTGTACAATGTGCGTTCGATCACATCAAAATAGGCAATATCCCCGGTAAGGTTGTGTAATCGGTGATTCCAATACACATCACCAATGGAAGCACATGTTTCGTTATATGCCGTCAGGTTGGGTAATTCGTAGTTATCGCCAAAGGCTTCGCCTTCATGTTTGGCACCGATACCTCCGGTGAGGTACATTTTCTTTTCCACCATGTTATCCCAAAGTTTATTTACTGCCCCCAGATATAAACTGTCCTCTTGTAAAGCGGCAACATCGGTCATAGCGGCATACATATACATCGCTCTAACAGCGTGACCTACCACCTCATCTTGTTCAACAACAGGAAGGTGGTCTTGTGAATAAGGACCGAAAAGTTCGTGATTATCAGGATTTCCACGGTTGTCTAAAAAGTATTTAGCAAGTTTCAGATAGTCTTCCTTTTCTGTGATTTGATAAAGTTTGATCAATCCGGTTTCAATAATTTGATGTCCGGGAACAGCAGGTATTTTTCCTTCAGCATCACCAAAAGTTTCTACCATTAAATCGGCATTTTTTAAGGCGATGTCTAAAAAGTTTCGTTTTCCGGTAGCTCTATAATGTACTGCAGCTGCTTCGTATAAATGTCCGGCATTATACAATTCGTGACTCATAAAAAGCGCTTCCCAGCGTTTCCCTTCTTTTACCTCTACCCAAGGTGCTGGTGGTTTGGCGGGATTGATCGTACGCCAGGTTGTCAAATATCCGTCGGCTTCCTGTCCTACTTTTATGATACCGATAAAGGAATCCAACAGTTTTTCCAGGGGTTTATTTGGTGCACTGATAAGTGAGTTGGACGCCCCTTCAATAATTTTATACACATCGGTGTCGTCAAAAGGCATGGCTCCTTTTACTTCACCCTCTAGTTGTCCGCCGGCCATCAGGAAATTCTCAAAACGACCTTCTTCCTCACATTTGGCGATGGCATAATCGATGGTTTTTTCTTGAACACGTTTAATGATAGGCAACCAAAACTCATCGGTTACTTTTACGTGTTGAATGTCCACCGGTTGAATTGAATATCCGGTTTTTTCTTCCGTTTCTGTTTTTGCTATTTCATTTTTATCGGTTTTGCATGATAAAAAACTAAACATCAACAATAAAAACAGCAAAGCTTTTAGGTCTCGACTGCACTTCGACAAGCTCAGTGTAACAAACTCAGTGTGACAATAATTATACGCTATAAGTTTTTTTAATATCTTCATAATCAATCTAATGGTTTTACGGTGGGCCAACCATCCACCCAGGTGATTTCCTTTACTATTAATTTTGGTGCGCCTTTGTCATTGGCATCATAGGCGTGACTGAAATAGTAATCTTTTCCGCCTGCCTGTCCGGTAGGCAGGTTGAAGTGATATACGCTGTTGTGGCCAATGCCATACCAGTTTTCGTTACCTTCAATTACCAAGGTGCCTCCACCTTGATTCAGTTCTTTTCCTTCTTTATCCACATAGGGTCCTGTTGCGGTTTCAGACCTGCCCACGACCACTTTATAGGTACTTTTTTCACGTCTGCAGCACAAATCCCACGACAGGAACTGATAGTAGTATCCATCTTTTTTAAATATAAAAGGGGCTTCAAGGGCTGCGTTTCCGGGATCTTTGTCGTCCAGTTCAAAATCTCTTTCACGACGGGCAATGGTATGCCATTCCTGTGGTTCGGCAACGGATTTTAAATCCGAAGTGAGTTTTACCATTTTCAGACCATCCCAAAACGAACCGAACGCCAACCAAGGCGTATCTTCTTCATCAAAAATCAAATTGGGGTCTATGGCATTCCATAAATCCCTGTTGGGAACAGATTGTATGACGATCCCATGGTCTTCCCATTTATAGTTTTCATCCTTTGGATTCAAAGTTGCGTTGGTAACCAATCCGATGGCCGAGGTATTTTTTGCAAAAGCAGACACCGAATAATACACATAATATTTTCCGTTGTGAAATGCTACATCGGGCGCCCAAATATGATTGTTGAAATCGGGGACTACTTTATCTGTCCATTTTGGTTTTTCAGCAAAAATAGCCGGGGCTTTTTCCCAGTTGATCAAATCTTTTGAAGTATAGGATGCTATTCCCTTTCCTGTACAGAACAGGTAATAGGTGTCATCCTGTTGAATGACCACAGGGTCGTGGACGATAGGTTTGTCTTGTGCAAAAGAATATATCGCACAAAACAAGAAAATGTATGTAATTAAAAACCGCTTCATTATTTATATGGTTAATTCTGAATTCCTTCTGATGTCATTATCACCCTTTTTAGAGTACCGTCCGGATTATAGTATAGACGATCGATACAAACCGATCTTCTAAAGCTTCCTCCGTTGGTTTCTATACTACCGTTGTGATATATGAAATAGTCTTTCCCTTTAAATTCAATAATCGCTTGATGATTGGTGTTACTGTTTCCGGCTACTTCATTGAGTATTCCTTTAAATTCCCAAGGCCCGGTAATCGATTTGCTCATGGCATAGGCTGTTTTTTCCGGAAAGCCGTAAGCATAAGAAAGGTAATACCAATCCCCTTTTTTATGTATCCAGGGAGCTTCGGTGAATTTTGGTAAATCTATCGTTTGTATCGAACCATCGAGTTCTATCATATTATCTTTCAGTTTTGCATAATAGCATTGGGTATTTCCCCAAAACAGATAAGCTTGTCCGTCGTCGTCCATAAAAACCGTAGGATCGATGTCATCCCAACTGATATCGGTATGCTCGGTAGTCATATCGTTGGTAATAAGTGCTTTTCCAAGTGCATCATTAAAAGGTCCGGTTGGGGAATCTGATACGGCCACTCCAATAGCTTTTCCATGTACAGAAGCATGCTCGACCGTAACATACCAATAAAACTTCCCGTCTTTTTCTATGACTTCTGCCGCCCAGGCGTCTCCTTTTACCCATTCAAAATCTGATGGCTTTAGAGGCACGGGGTGTTCTTTCCAATTCACCATATCAGCGGATGAAAAGACCAGCCATTCGTTCATTTTGTAAAAGTTAAAGTCATCCGGTGCTTCATCGTGTCCTGTATAAAGATAGACCGAATCGTTATGCACCAATGCTGCCGGATCGGCTGTAAATTTATCCCGGATCACAGGGTTGTTGTATGAAACCGGTTTGGCATTGGCATTGGTTTCTGTTTCTACGGATACATCCTCTTGTTTTACTTCTTTTTCATTTTTACATGAAAGGAGCAACAATGAAATTACAATCGTGTATTTTATAATATTTTTTTGCACTTTTATTAATTTTAGCAATACTGAGACGCATAATTATGCGTCTGTACATTAATTTATTTTTTTGCCCCAAATGGCAGTTCCGTCATTGTTTAAACCTGATAACAGAATGGTACTTTCCACCTGATTTTCCCAATCCCTGCCTCGTTCTACATGCAATTTATCTGTAAAACCGTTGGCCCAAGCAAGTGTTAGCCAAGGAGCATTGTATGTCCAATTGTTATCACTATTGCCATTGATGGAACCATCGGCATTCAGTTCTAAATTAATTGCCGTTTGAAAATCCGGCGAGGTTTGTTCGTTGTCATATCCAGGCACTACGTTATATCCTAAAATGATCTGTTCGTAATTCCCTATTAAATCTTCATTAGTAATATCGGTTTGTTCCACTCCTGCATAACGCTCAGGAGATACAATAGGCCAGCCGTCTTTCGTCCAGTGCATTTTACGCACGTGCAGCACCATATAAAAGCTATCCTCTCCCGGTCGTCCCTGATGTGACATATAGAATTGTCCGTTGCCATCATCAAAAATCCCCGGGTGCGATACCCCTTGCCAACCCGAATGTCCATTGAATTGATACGGCGCTAAAATCATCGGTCCGTTGTCTTCTTCAATATTGAGGTCATTCCCTGCAAAATCGTAAAAAGGTCCGTCAGGGTTATCACTTCTACCTACGCGCACATTGTATTTTGTCTGTAACCAATCGTAGGCGATAAACAGGTAATATTTGTCAAATTCGGGATTGTAAATAATTTCAGGGCCTTCAATATTTCCGTTAACCGTTTCACCGGTAAAGCCCCGTTGTGCCACCCGCACACCTTTGTCGCCCGAGGTCATGGCCAAACCGGATGAAGGATTCAATTGCAGTTTATAAATTCCGTCCCAAGCAGAACCGTAGTACATCCAATGGTTTCCGGCAGCGTCAACAATTACTGATGGGTCTATAGCATTGGTCTGAACGGTGGCATCGTCTTTTGATGTCACGACCAAGCCCTGCTCTGTCCACGGACCAAGCGGGGATGAGGCCGTTGCCAAACCAATAGTACTCAACCTCGGTGTGGAAGACGACAAGGAATAATACAAACGATATTCTCCATTGACTTCCATAATATAAGGTGCCCAAAGTGCATTAAAAGGTTCGCCCCCATTGTTTTTGATGAAAGTGCTACCCTTTTCAGGCAGGCCATCGAACACCCAACCAACAAATTCCCATTCAATTAAATCATCAGACTTGCGAATTTGCACACCCGGACGTATTTCAGCTCCGTAGGCCACATCAGTATTGTAACAATAATACGTACCTCCAGACTTGATAATCGACGGATCGTGAACATTGTACGGACCCCATTCATATACATTTTCAACCGGAGCCAAATTGGGATACGTATCCGTTATCGAATTGATCTCAAAGCCCACATTTTCTTCCCCGTTGTTTTCGACAGGTTCGATTTCTTCCTCACTATTATTTATCACCGGAGGTGTTTCGTCTTTGGAACACCCCACAAGCAAACAAATAATGGCAATGATCAGGTATGTAAAATTGTATTCATTCATTTTTTCAGATTGTCAACCAATTCAAACCTTCAAGGTCTTGAAGACCTTGGAGGTTTAGATTATTTAGCTTCGAGAACCACTACCGATAAGGGTGGTAATGTCAAACTCAATTTTCCTTTTTTCAGTTTAAAATCCTTAAATTCTGAAGGCGTAATTTTTTCAGGATTATCAAAAGTATTGTGGTCTTGTAACTTATCGGATTTTAATATTAATCCTGAAGCATTTTTGATACCCAGATTTGTTACATCCAACTCTATTGTGTTTTCCTTTTCAGCATCGATATTCGTCAAAGAAATATGTGTTTTCCCCTCTTTTTTTGAAGCAGAGATAGAAACCGCGGGTAAACTTTCACCGTTGAATTCATATTTAGGCGATTCAAACTCCACAGGAATCAAAGTTGCATCCTGATGCACATTATACATTTTCATAACATGATAGGTAGGTGTCAACAGCATTTTGTTGGTTTCGGCATCGGTCAAGATTACGGCCTGCAACACATTAACGGTTTGTGCCAGATTGGCCATTTTTACCCGATCTGCACGATTATTGAAAATATTGAGCGTAACCCCAGCAATCATTGCATCACGCATGGTATTTTGCTGAAACAGTGGAGTTCCGTTAGGTCCTTTATCTGTATCATACCAGCCTCCCCATTCGTCTACTACCAAAGCGATTTTGTTTTCAGGGTCGTATTTGTCCATAATGGCTGTGTGCTTTTCTATCAACTCTTCCATTTTAAGGGCTTCTGTCATAGTCTTGAAATAATGTTCTTCTTCAAAACCTGTCGACGAACTCTTGTTGTTCCAATCAATAACGGAATAATGATGAAGCGCCATCCCTTCTAAAAGATTATGCTTAATGTTCTTCATCAACACTTCAGTCCATTTATAATCCGAACTGGATGCTCCTGAAGCTATACGGAATATACCACTTTCGTTGGACCATCCGGAAAGGAAGGTAGCATACTTCCTATACTCATCTGAGTAGTATTCCGGTGTCATATTTCCGCCACATCCCCAAGCTTCGTTACCTATTCCCCAGTATTTTACATTCCAAGGTTTTTCCCTGCCGTTCTTTTTCCTCAGGTCTGACATCGGACTTTTACCATCATGATTGGTGTACTGCACCCAGTCTATCAGTTCCTGAACCGTACCACTTCCTACGTTACCTGCGAGGTAAGGTTCGGTTTCCAGGACTTCGCACAAGTTTAGAAAATCATGCGTACCAAAACTGTTGTCTTCTGTTACCCCACCCCACCAACGATTGACGATGGTTGGTCGATCTTCTTTTGGTCCTATACCATCTTTCCAGTGATAGGTATCGGCAAAGCAACCGCCCGGCCATCTCAGGTTAGGTATTTTCAAATCTTTTAATGCGACGATAATATCATTCCTAACCCCATTTGTATTGGGAATATCACTGTCTTCACCTACATAAAATCCGCCGTAGATACACCGTCCGAGGTGTTCTGCAAAATGACCATAAATGTGTTTGCTGATTGTTGGAGCCTCTTCGGATGGCTTTAATTCGACTGTGGTTGTTTTTTGCGCAATCGACAGTTGACTGGTCATAAGAGCAACCAACATCGTAACTGTAATTTTTCTCAAATTCATAAGCTGTTGTTTGTGAACAAAGACCGCATTTAATCTGCGGTCTTTGAAATTATAAAAACTATTTGAAACTAAATTAAAATAAATGTTTCATATACACATGATTTGCAAATTTTTAACAATCAATCAATTAAAAATTTAAAATCAATCTATGGAACTCACCATAACAATCTTTATTCACACGTACCTACCTATTAGACAAGGTTTATATAGGTGAAATTTATGGCTCGCTTCATTATCAATACCCAGGGTTTTGCTCTACAGGAAACGGGTTGTTATCTATTTCTCGCTGTGGGATAGGGAAATATTCCCTTCCCTCAACATAGGTTTCAAATTCCGGGTCTCTTGTTTCTAACCATGTCAGTTTGGACGGGTCGTCCAGCCATCCCCATCGACGGATATCGTCAAAACGATGACCTTCCAAACCAAATTCCAAAAAGCGTTCATGTGCTATTTGATCACGCATTTGCTGCTGACTCATATTGGCAAACTCAGTTGTTCGGTCGGGAAGATTTACTCTGTTTCTTACCCGTTGAATATAAGGTGCCGCATCTGCAGTTCGGTCGAGTTCATTAAGCACTTCAGCATACATCAACAATACATCTGCATAACGCATTAAACGTTCATTGATACCTGACCGCCAATCAAACTCATCGGGATATGTACCGTCTGAGTTTTGGTATTTAGCACAAAATAAATCATTTATATCAGCTGGACTGTTTGCATATACAGTTGCAAAATCATGCCCATATAGCATATCGCCACCGTCATAAAAAATAGTAGCATTCAAACGAGGGTCGACATCACCACTCACCGTAGCCTCTTCATGAAACTCGTCAAACAAAACCCAAGTAGGTTGTACATCAACATAACCAAACCCCCTAGGTCCATAAGTAATGGCACGTGCAGTGGTTTTACTCCAACTAGAACCTGGAGCTCCTACCCAACCCAAGTCGAGACCTCCTACATCACGGTCAAACTGAATTTCGAAAACAGATTCCATGTTGTTTTCGTTTTTGTCGGTAAAATTATCGCGATAGTTGGGTACTAAATCGTAAACTCCAAGGTTCATAACCGCTTCAAAAGCTGTCTTCGCCCCTTCGTAATCGTAAGTAAACAATTTGGCTTTGCCCAAATAACCCAAAGCAGCTCCTTTGGTGGCACGCCCTACCTGACCAGCATCTAAACCTGACACATCTGTATAGGATACAGGCAACAATTCGGCCGCAGCTTCAAAATCGGCAATAACCTGCGCCCAACCTTCTGCTTGTGTTTTTTGTTCGTGATATATTTCGGTAGTATTTGGCACCGGCACGTTATTGAACATTTTCACAGCGTGCATCAGAAGCAAACCTCTTAAAAAATAAGCTTGACCCAACACCCTATTTTTTAGGCCCTGATCTTCCATTTCTATATCCGGCACATGCTCCAAGACCTGGTTAGCCCTGTACATGCCAATGTAATAGTCTCTAAAGCCCCAACCGTAAATATCATCCAGCGCTACACTGGAATTAAATTTACCTATATTGGCCATAGCTCCCCACGGGCTATTGCTTCGGGTGTCGTCCGATTTGGTATCAATCATAATCTGGGTACTGCGCAAATAGGTGCCGTCGTAATAAAAAGCTTGGTATACTGCATTGACTCCTTTAAAGGCATCCAGATCTGTTTTCCAGAAATTCCCGGAATCCATCTCATTAGGGTTCAATTGTAACAAGTCGTCTTCCTTAACGCAGCCACATAAAACAAGTACTGCCAGAACAAGACTCATTGAAATTATTTTATTTTTCATTTTAATATTTTTTTTGTTAAAACTTAACTTCTAAACCTAAAGCCAAGGTTCTTGGGTTAGGGAATGATCCGTTATAAAATCCTCTAGAAAAAAGGCCATCACTCATAAAATCAGGGTCGTATCCTTTAAAACCATCGGTAAGCACAAAGAGGTTTTGTCCAGAAACATACACTCGAGCTCCACTGAAAAACTTGGTATTCTCTACTGGGATATTATACCCCAACTGAATATTCTGTAATTTCAGAAAGTCGCCATTCTCTACCCAACGATCAGAATCCCTCTGATTAGAATTAGGATCTCCAATAACTGGTCTTGGAATGTTTGTATTGGTATTCTCCGGTGTCCAGTAATTTAACATATCGGTATGGTGATTAGTATAGTCACCTATCATGACTGCACGGTAGGTAGCATTAAAAATTTTATGCCCCGCAGCTCCTTGAAAGAAAAACGAGAAATCAAAATCCTTGTAATTGGCACTGAAGTTAAGGCCGTAGCTTACTTTAGGAATGGTACCGCCCAAAAAAGTCCGGTCGTCATCGGTAATCAAACCATCATTGTTTAAATCCTTAAATCGAATGTCACCGGGTGCAGCATCAGGCTGATCGGCATGAGTATCAATTTCTTCTTGATTTTGAAAAATACCATCGGTAACATAGCCATAGATTTCACCGGCTGAACGACCTACTGCTGTTCGAGCCGCAGCACCAGGAATGGGTCGTCCATCTTCTCCAATCTTCAGCACTTCGTTTTTAAGCGTACCTACATTGGCAGAAATACTGTATCCGAAATCTTGTTTTTTGTAGTTCCTGTAAGTCAAGGCAAATTCAAGCCCCGTGTTGCGTACTGTTGCAGCATTGGTAGTTACAGAAGGATTAGCCCAGTCTTCCGGATCAATTGCTCCTGTTGAAAAAGGCAAGGGAAAATTAGCCAAGAGGTCTATAGATTTTTTAACAAAATACTCGGCTGAAAACTCAAGTGAATTATTAAAAAAACTGGTTTCTACTGCAACGTTGGTCGATTCGGTATCTTCCCACTTAATATCAGCATCTTTAATTTCCAAGGCCGTGGTTCCCTGCGCAAGTTCGCCACCAAAGGTAGCATGGGCAAACGAGTTTACAGTAGTGTAAAATTGGTACGGGCTAATAGTATTGTTACCCAACTGGCCATACCCCCCTCTTAGCTTTAAAGTATTCCACCATTCGGGCAAGTTGATAAAGTTTTCGTTATGCAGTTTCCAAGCTCCGGAAACAGAAAAATAGTTACCTGTGTTGTTGTTTGGAGCAAACAAAGACGATTTATCCTGACGGAAATTAGCGGTTAAAAAATACCTGTCGTCAAAAGAATAGTTTAAACGGCTAATGTAAGACAAGTACACTTCGGCACTTTCATTTTCAGAGGCATCCCTATTATCGGCATATTGCAGTTTGGGAATGGCCAAGTCTCCATAACCTACACCACGCGAAACGTGATTGTAATAGTCAGACCGCTCTTGCAACCAACCCAACAAAACATCTATATTATGTTTATCTCCCAATACAGTTTGATAAGAAAGTGTATTGTTAACAATGGTACGCTTAAGGTTTCCACTAGTAACATCTAGCGAAGCTTCATCATTTGTAGTACGATGATACCAATCTAAGTAACTAGGTGGTATAAAATAACGAGTCCCCCAATCTAATCTATCAGCACTAACATTAAGTTTATATTTTAACCCTTTTACTATTTCATATTCTCCCCAAACATTTCCTAAGAATCTGTTTCTTAGGTTTTCATTTGTGATTAAATTATTGAATCCTATAACATTCAATGTTATCGCCTTGTGGATAAGTTGGTCAGGACCCCCATAGCCTCCCAAATGCGTTTCGTCATATACTGGAATAGTGGGTATGTTTTGCAATAAATTTATAACTGAAGAAGTTCCTTCATTATACTCATTAAAGTTTTCTTTGTCTGATTGGGTATAAGAAATTTTGGCTCCGTACTTAAATTTACCCTTCTCCCCGCCAAGGTTCAAATTTGTAGAAAGCCTCGTATAAGCTTGAGGGGTTTTAAAGTAACTGGTATTTTTAAAATAATCCATATTTAAGCTATAATTCATAGCCTTTGCCCCACCAGTAAACGTAAGGCTTTGATTTTCTACCATTGCAGTACGAAAAGCAGCATCTTGCCAATCAGTATCTATATTACTAACATAATTCTCGCTAGTAGGATCGTTGGCCGGTGCTATAGCAATACCAGCATTGGTTTCAGCTACATTGGTTATTTCTTGATATTGTTCTCTGTTAACCAATGATAACTTTTTAGGGACATTCTGCATACCAGTCATTGATTTGTACGTAATGCCTATCTTTCCTTCCCTACCTTTTTTAGTAGTAATAATGACTACCCCATTAGCACCTCGAGCACCATATATGGCAGCTGAAGAAGCATCTTTTAATACTTGTATGGATTCGATTTCCCCTGTAGCAAAATCATAAGGATCATCTACAATCACACCATCTATAACGAATAATGGGTTATTATTGGCAAACGAGGTAATCCCTCTAATTTTAATATTCACAAAGCCTCCCGGCTCTCCTGATGATTGTACTGTAACTCCCGGTGCTTGCCCCTGAAGCATTTTGGCCACATCATAGGTCACTGTCTTCTTGGCATCCTCAACATCAACCACACTAACCGATCCGGTCAGGTCTGATTTCCTTTGAGATCCATATCCAATCACAACCACCTCATCCAAAGAAGCAAAATCTTCTTCAAGAGAGACGTTGACTGTCGTTGAGCTCCCAACGGTAGCCTCCAGGGTCTTAAAACCGATATATGAATATACCAGTACATCCCCCTGCGATGCCTGAATGGTGTATTTACCGTCAAAATCGGTTGCTATACCTATGCTTGTCCCCTTTACAATCACGTTTACCCCCGGAAGCGGTTCTCCTGAAGAAGCAGAAGTGACCACTCCTGTAACAGATTGTGATTGCTGAGCTTGTACGCCCACCAAAGGGATGAAGAAAAGAGCCATTATAAAAATCCGAATCCATCGGATTTCTACAAGACTCTTCATTTTCATGAGTTTGTTTGTTCTTTTCATATTAGTTAGATTAAGATTATAAGTGTTGTTTTTACATTTACAATTTTATTAAGATTTATTTAAATAAACAAATATTTTATTAACAATATCTTAATATTTATCTCATAAAATAAACATACGTCAATAACGACGCCACTTTTGCGAGGTGCAAAAAATCTGGTTTTTGGGTGTTCTTTACTGGTTTTTACCCTAAATTTGATTAAAATCACACCTAAAAAAAACTAAAAAACGTCAAATAAGTTAGTTTTTAACACTTATTTTGAATAAAGCTTGATTTTTTCACATCTATTTTCTTTTAACAGAGTTAGCTACCTAATAATCATCATTATGTTCATTTCATCAGTTTGTTTTTATTGTTATTAGGCATTTCATAAAAAATGAGTAAGTTTACATTTCGATATTATTAGATTAAGCTCACCCCTATGTTAAACAGCTACGATAAAGAAGACAAGGTTCTTCTGGCAGTCGATTGTATTATATTCGGATTTGATAAGGAAGACCTTAAAATATTATTAATTAAGCGGGATTTTGAACCGGAAAAAGGAAAGTGGTCCTTAATGGGTGGTTTCTTAAAACGCCATGAGACCCTTGACGATGCTGCCAACAGGATCTTGCATCATTTAACCGGTTTTCACAATATTTACCTGGAACAGCTTTACGGTTTCAGTAAGGTTGACCGTGACCCTGTAGAACGTACAATCTCTGTGGCCTACTACGCTTTGATCAATATCGAGGAACACAACGAAGAACTCATCGAACAATATTCCGCAAAGTGGTTTAGTGTTTCCAAGGCTCCAAAATTGATTTTTGACCATGATAAAATGGTGCATCACGCTATACGAAGATTGCGATACAGGACTTCCAACAAGCCCATAGGGTTTGAACTTTTACCAGAGAAATTCACCATGAGGCAGCTTCAGAAACTATATGAAGCTATTTTGGATGAAGAATTGGATAAGCGTAATTTCATCAATAAAATAAACAGTCTGGACATTCTTATAAAACTGAAGGAAAAAGACATGACCTCTTCCAGAAAAGGCTCTTTCCTCTACAAGTTTGACAAGGAAAAATATGACAAAAAAGTTGAGAACGGATTTACTTTTAAAATATAAGGACCTAATCCTCCTTTAAAAAAACTTGAAATTCTTCTTTTCTGATTTTCAACATACTGAATTTGCTGAGGTTTTGATAAAATTTCAACGTTTGTGGTTTGGTTCGGGCCTACGATAGGACCAAGCGTTAAAAAACATCCAGTGGATGTTTTTAGCGACGGGGGCCAGCCGGCGCGAGGGAATAATGACTCAGGCGGAATGAGTTATTTAGGACAGAATTGGTCAAACACATAATAAATTTAAGCTAAGTATTTATCTGCTTTGAGGACTCCCTGACAATCAAAGAAGACTTTAGTTCAATTTGCTTATTGGTCACTTCTTCTTTTTTATTTTTTATAAGATGAAGTATTAACTCCATAGCCTCTTCAGCCATGGCTTTGGTAGGTTGTGCAACCACTGTTATCGTCGGACTATAGGTTTTGAACAATTCGTTGTCATCGAAAGTGATGATCCCCATCTTATTTATTAGATCGGAAGATTTTTCCTTGATGACCTCTAAACCTGACTGCAATAAATAATTGGTTGCAAACAAAATGGCATCTATATCTGGATTTGTTTTTAAAAAATCTCTAATATATCCCCCACTATTGCCTTTTATAGCATCCTGAAAAGGAATTTGAAGCGTATACTCGGGTAAATTATGCTCTTTTATGGCCAATCTGTATCCTTTCAGACGATCTTCCATTTGTGATTGTGAAACGTCAATGGTGATATAAGCAATATTTTTAAAACCGTTTTCTACAAAATGGCAAACAGCCATATGGCTGGCGTCATTATTATCAGTAATGACATGATTGGCATTCAGTCCGGGAAAATATCGGTCTAACAAAACCACAGGAATATGCTCTTCTATCAGTTGGTTTATAGTGTTTTGAATACCGGGAGAGGAAACCAATATAAAACCGTCTACCTGTCTTATTTTAAACAGGTTGATCAATTCAACCGATTTTTTATCATCATTATCATTGCTACAAAACAGTACTTTATAGCCTTTTTTATAGGCTAAATCTTCAATAAGGCGAGCTAATTGTGCAAAGAAAAGGTTGGAAATGTCCTCAACCATAAAAACCAGAATCTTAGACTCCCCGGTTCGTAAACTTTGGGCGATTTGGTTAGGCGTGTAATTTACCTTTTTTACATGTGCTAAGACCTTTCCGATGAGCTCTTTAGAGATGTGTTTTTCTTCTGCCTTGCCGTTTAAAACAAATGAAACGGTTGTTACAGAAATATTAAGATCGGACGCAATGTCCTTTATAGATACTCTTTTCTTTTTCATTATCTTTTTAGTATATGAAGGTGCTTACATCAGACTGGAGAAGGTTATGCAGCTGTACCTCTTTTATAGGGATCGGCTAAATATAGCAATTTTTCATTAATATCATAAGATCTGTTATACCAAGTGAGTATTATACTCTTTGAAGTGTGATTGAAGGCTTTTTTGAGTTGCATCCGCCTCAGGCGGACGGAAGGAGAACCTGCCTGCCGGCAGGCAGGAAAGACAAAAAGCAGGATCAAAAGAGCAATTTTATAGTCAATTAAGGAAAGTTTAAATCACATTCTTTAACCTGCATTTCAATAGCCAACTTAGTGGGATTAAGAAAATATTTGTAATTTCACTGCCAAGGAAAAAGGAAAACCCAGTTTTAGGGTTTTATTTTTCTACATATATACTTCTTAAAGCGTCTATAAAGAGTAATATCTTCTTTTATAACATCCCCCCTCCGCTTATAGATGTAGATTTTTATTGTAAAATCTAAACCATTATTGCTTGTGATGAATTTCATAACAAATCATCCCTATTTATCTATAACTGTAATTGTACTTATCATGAATTTTACCATTAAAAAATTAACCCGATCCAAACATTCCCCTCTCGTCTATCTATTATTATTTCCATTTACCGTGATAACCCAGGCTTGCAGTCCGTTCTCGGGACCGGTAGACGAGTCTGTTTCCGATTCCTATTATTATTCAAAAAACAAAAAAGAAATCTATTACTGTCAGATGGGCAACTGGTTTGAATTGGGCGAAACAAAACTAAATGCCGATGCTGAAACTTTTAAGGTGCTAGCCCTAGATTTTGGAAAAGACAAAAACCATTTATACTTCAAAGAAAATGTCATAGACGAAGAAGTGGATGTTGCTTCATTTTCCGTGGTAGAAACCATTGGTTACTGTATCGACAAAGAGCATGTCTATATTCCATATGATTATACTCCTTACAAATATGAATACGGAAATAGACGGGATAAGCATTTATGGAAAATTGAAAAAGCCAACCCTAAAACCTTTGAAAAAATAGACAGTGATTGGTCAAAAGACGATAAGCATTACTATTATGATTATCATCTCATTAATGTTGATTACAGCTCTTTTGAGGTTTTGAATAAAAGCTTTGCCAAAGACAAGGACACGGTTTATCAGTTAAAAAATCCCACATTGCTCCCTACCCCTGCCATAGACCCAGCCACCGCCAAGACATTGAACGATCGCTATATTAGCGATAAAAACAACATCTATGATTTTCAGGAATATGTCGACGGAGAAAGAGTAGACTCACTAACCGCTTTTTCTTATAAAAATCTTGACGGTCTCAAAATCTTAAAAGATGAATATCTTGTGTTGGATGACAAAGTGATTTACGACGGGTTTGAAATCGGCACGGTTGACATCCCTTCTTTTCAAGTTGTTCATGAATCTTATGCCAAAGACAAGGAACGTGTTTTTTACCTGGGAAAAATGATTGAAAATGCAGATCCCAACACTTTTGAAATATTTGAAACCCCATATTTTTCCAAAGATAAAAATCATGTCTATGTCGACGGAAAAATCTTAAAAGAGGCTGATGTGGAAACTTTTGGACCTGCAGAAGGCAAATATTCTCTTGTATATCGAGACAAAAACCATAAGTATGGTAGAGGAGGAATAATCAATTACAACTAAATCCCTAGCATAAAATCACCAACCTTAATGTTTAATTCATAAAATGAAATTCTTAACCGATCATCCCTACTTATTACTAATCTTAATCATTATTGTTGTGAATTATATCATAAAAAAAATAATTCGGGACAAACATTCTCCCCTCGTCAGTGTTTTTTTGTTTTTTATTGCTGTGATGACCCAGGCATGCGATCAGTTTTCAAATCGGGTAGACAAATCTGTTTCTGTTTGCTATTACTATTCAAAATCGGGAAATGACATCTGTTTTAGACGTCAGGGGAATTGGTTTGAGGATCTCCCAATCCCAAAAATAAAATTAAATGCTGATGTTGAAAGTTTTAAGGTGATAGACCTACACTTCGGCAAGGACAAAAACTATTGGTACTTCAAAGAAAACAAAATTATAGACAAGGAAGTAGATTTCCCTTCGTTTACCGTGGCAGTAGGTGAACGTTTCTGTTATGACAAGAACAATGTATATGTCCCTCTTGACTATCTAGATTACAAGAGTCACCTCACCCGTCTTAGGGAAAAACGATTGGTCAATATTAAAGCCAACCCTAAAACCTTTAAAAAAATAGACCGTTATTGGGCAAAAGATGACAAACATTATTTCTATGATTTTTATCGTGTGCAAGCTGATTACGATTCCTTTGAGATTTTGAACAAAACCTATGCAAAAGACAAAGAATATGTTTTTATCTTTTCAGGGTTCCATTATTTTGGGAAAATCATTGAAAATGCAGATCCTAATACCTTTGAGATATTTGAAGATTCAGGTTATTCCAAAGACAAAAGTCATGTTTTTTACTGGGGGAAAATTTTAAAGGAAGCCGACCCAGCTACTTTTGGGCCTTCAGAAGGCAAAAACACTTCACTCTTCTATCAAGATAAAAACCACAAATATATTGAAGCAGAAATTATAGACGAAGAATGAGCTATTCCTTCAATAATTTGTCTTTGATTTCTTTCCAGCTTATCAGTTTTATATTTTCTTCTTCAAGGATTGTTTTACACTGATCACTGGTAAAAAAGTCAAAATCATCTTGTCTCCATTTAGCCCCCCAATACTTATTGTTGATGGTTATTTGTTGCATTTCACTGTCATTGTATGCCGTATGAATAATGAGCGCTCCTACGCTGGGCTTCAATTCCCTTATAATAGTTTTATATCGTTTGGCAAGTCCGCCTTCCTCATCAAAATCTTGGGGACTAGCACCATAAACATTATCCAAAACAATGTCTTTTTCTGTAATTTGTGCCTCATATTCGGGAGCTAGCCCTCTTGAAGTGACCATAACGGGAATATTATACTCCCTTCCTAATTGCAGATACAGCTTAAAGTATTTTAATTCGGAAAAAACCAGGCATCCCATGTGAATATCCAAATGGGAAGGGGCAATCCCGTTTGCTATGGACAAATCTATTTGAGCACGCAACTCTTTTTCAACATCTTCATAGGTAGCGTTATTCCCCAAATCATCACAATTATCATAAAAATATCCATTGGAATCCACCAAACTTGGAGCTTCTGTAACAGGTCTCCACTTGTAGTTGTCCCACTCACTGGTTAGGGCGAGATGTATCCCAATATCTGTTTCTGGATGTGTTCTCTTATATTCGGCAACTTCCAAAAACCAAGGTGAAGGGACGATTAAACTTGCAGAACTCACCAAACCATTTTCCATTGCCGTAAAACTTGCATGATTTTCAGAATGGGACACGCCCAGATCATCGGCATGGATGATAAGCAGTTTATCGTCTTTTGAATAGCCTAACCGTTCTGCTAGTGTAGAGGTTTGAGAAAACCCCAATAAAGGAATCAGAAATAAAAATAGAAAGATTGGTGGTTTCATGATTGGTTGATTTTAATGATGATTTAAAGTTACACAATTCATTTTTTAAAGGATTTGGAAAGTATAGCAACAATAGAATATTAGCAGTTTTTTCAGGATTGTTTTTGAATAAACTGTTTGCACTGCTTTATATAGTTTTTCCGTGGAGGTTAAAGATCAAGTATGAATTCTGTTATAATTAAATATGTTTAGCGGTTTAATTTTTCTTTAAAATCCCTAATAATCCCCCCTTTTAGAAGGATTTCTATCTGTCGATCACTCATAGTATGCCTGGCTTTAAATTCAAACAGGCTCCCTGATGCACTACTTACGTTTATAAGGATGTTATTTCTGTTTTTTATATAAGTCCTTAAATTTTTAAAACCTAGCATATTTCCTTGTTCTATTTTATTATAATCTTCCTCATTCACAAATTCAAGGGGAAGTATGCCAAAGTTTATCAGGTTTTGCCATGCAATTCTTGCGTATGATTTGGCTATTACACATACCTGCCCCAGGTATTTTGGGGCTAAAGCTGCATGTTCCCTGCTCGAACCTTGTGCATAATTTTCTCCTGCAATTACAACATGCCCCCCATGTGCCGGTTTAGACTTAATTGCTCTTTCATAAAAAGTAGTATCTATAACCGAATATGTATACTTGCTAATTTCCGGAATATTGCTCCTAAATGGTAAAACATCTGCTCCTGCTTTTAGAATTTCATCTGTAGAAATATTATCTCCCATTTTTAATAATACAGGTATGTCATATTCATCCGCTATAGGCGAAAAATCAGGTAATTCCTTTATATTAGGGCCTTTCTTCAACTGTACTTCAGACCCGTCTTCAAGAGGTGCTACCAAAAGATCAGTATTTATGATTTCTCTTTCCGGGCTTGTATATTTAGAATATTGTATATTCAATAATTTCCCTAGATCCCTAGGGTCGGTGATCTTCCCTGTTAATGCTGATGCAGCTGCTGTTTCAGGACTGCACAAATATACTTGATCATTTTCAGTTCCCGATCTGCTTGGGAAATTCCTTGGCATTGTCCTTAAACTTATAGTATTTGAAGATGGAGCCTGTCCCATCCCGATACACCCCATACATCCCGATTGGTGAAATCTAGCTCCTGCTTTAATTAAATTTGCAAAACTACGGTTCTTGATCATATTTTGAATAAGCTGCCTCGATGTCGGGTTGATATCAAATGACACCTCATTATTAACTGTTCTGTCTTTTACTATATACCCGGCTATCCAAAAGTCCCGTAGTCCGGGGTTGGCAGATGATCCTATTACTACCTGGTTAACAGGTCTTCCGGACACCTCTTTTACAGGGACCACATTTCCCGGGCTGGAGGGTAGCGCAATTAAAGGTTCTAACTCATCCAGGACAATTTCTTCATTATGGTCATATTTACAATCCTTATCTGAAATAATTTCAACCCAGTCTTCAGACCTTCCCTGGGCCTTTAAAAAGCGATATGTTTCATCATCACTGGGAAAAACTGTACTGGTAGCACCTAATTCTGCTCCCATATTAGCAACAACATGCCTATCCATGGCACTAAGATTTTTTAATCCGTCACCATAATATTCTATAATCTTGCCAACACCTCCCTTAACTCCATGTCTCCGTAGCATTTCGAGAACGATGTCCTTGGCGCTTACCCACTCGGGAAGATTCCCTGTAAGTTTCACTCCCATAATTTCCGGCATTTTTACATAATAAGGTTCTCCGGCAATAACCGAGGCTACATCCAACCCGCCTGTGCCTATGGCAAGCATTCCAAGGGATCCGGCAGCACAACTATGACTATCAGAGCCCACCAACGTTTTACCGGGGATTCCGAAGCGCTCCATGTGGACAGGGTGGCTTACGCCATTGCCGGGACGGCTATACCATAAACCAAACCGTTGAGCCGCCGTAAAAAGAAATAAATGGTCGTCGGCATTCTTATGGTCGGTTTGTAATAAGTTATGGTCTACATATTGAACTGCTATTTCTGTTTTAGCCCTTTTTAGACCCATGGCTTCTAGCTCAAGCTGAACCAAGGTTCCTGTTGCATCCTGTAAAAGAGCTTGATCTATCCTTATCCCTATTTCCTTTCCGGGGATGAGTTCACCCTCAATAAGATGTGCGTTAATCAGTTTCTGGGTTACATTGAATGGATACATGGTTTTCTGTTATTTTTAACTGAATGAAAAATCAGGAAATTTCTTTCTTATACTGTTCCGTAAACGTAATGAGGATATTAAAATTAGGCTGGGGAGTTCCTTTTAAAGTTAAGAAAATTATCTGGATATTTTTTGTTTCTGTTGAATAATTCATCAAACAAATCATTCTCTAATGAATTATTATGCTAGTGTTATTGACGCTTTTTTAAACTAAAGCAATCCGTAATAAAAGAATATCAGGAAATATATAACACTATTTGTGTAAAGGTTTTTAATTTTGTTTTACATATCAGCTTATAATTGAAGCTGCTTAACTTGACCTAACGAAGCTTTTTGCAATTGGCATCCGATCTGGACAATAATATTCTAATTATTCATAACAGTCAATGAAATCATGGCTATAATACATACGATTAACAGCTATTTACATAAAGAAAAAAAGAGGCCAAATCTCAAAAATTGAAAAAGAAAACACTCTTATTTTAGGATATAAAACAATTAAAGAATTTGAAATAAATATGTATAATCAGAAACTGGCAGCCTGGCCCCTCAACTAATTGTCCAATTTTTTGTTGCAAGTCCGTGTGGCCTTCCCTGAAAATGTTAAATAACACATAAATGATATTGTCGCTAACAGACGGATATTTTTAATTCCTATTTTTGCAAAAAAATCACTTTGATAGCAGAAATATTAATTGCCGCTTTATGGAGTATTTCTCCTTTAGGAGAGGCAAAAGTTGGAATTCCATACGCTATTTTTAATAATGTAAATATTTATATTTCATTTATAGTTTGTTTTTTAGCCAATGTGTTGGTATACCCCGTTATGACATTTTTTTTAGACCATTTAAATCATTCTCTGTTAAAATGGAAATTTTATAAAAAGGGGGCTATTAAAGTGGCTCAACGGGTTAAGGCTAGGGCAGGTTCCAACATTACCAAATTCGGCTTTTGGGGAATTTTAATTTTTGTAATGCTGCCAATACCTGGAACTGGAGTATATGCGGGCACTATCGCTTCTTCCTTATTCAAGATGCCTTACCAAAAAGCTTTTTGGGCTAATACTATTGGAATTTTTTTATCATGTATCATTGTTTGGGGAATGGCTCTAGCAACGTATCGCGGTATAAGTTAACGTGAGTTCGATTTAAGCCACGATTCTTTGATCAATGATTTCCAAGGTTTAAGGAAGGTTTTTTATCAAAGAACGAATAGGCTATTAATCCAGAAAGCAGGTTGGTGATAAAATTTTCAAAGCTCCTGTGTCTTGTGTGTTCCACTTGACACTGATTTTTGATCTCATCGTTTACGGTTTCAATCAAGGCTTGCTTCTTGAGCATGATCTTGTCCTGTAAAAGCATTAGGCAGTTTTTCATATTCTTTCTGATCTTGGTTACTAAATGTACTCCATCTACAAAGAGTTGCTCAAACAAATCCTTTCCTATATAACCTTTGTCGCCATATATTTTCCCAAAGACCCTCTTATGGAAATTGAGGTTCTTCAGTGGTTCCCTGTCATCTACGTTTCCTTGAGTGAGCATAAAATCCAGGATCTCCCCTTTGTCATTGACAATCAAGTGCAGCTTAAACCCAAAAAACCAACCTATGGAACACTGTCCCTTAGTAGCCATGCCCTTAAAGGTCTTGTGCTGCTTCTCCCTTTTAATATGGCAGGCCCGTAAAGGGGTAGAATCTATGAAGGAGATCCCTGTACAACGTCCCAAACAACAAGTTTTTAGAAAAATGGCTATAGGAAGCACTACTTTTTGCTGTAACTCTACAAAACGGTTATAGGATACGGTTTGTGGAAATTCCCCTTTCATATGAACCCTCACGTAATATAGGTAAAAGCGTTTTAGGTTCCTAAACTGCTTATGGTGAAACAGATCCATAATGGTCATAACTTCACTATCGGACAGTTTTGCTTTGCGGTTTCTCTTTTTGGTTTGTCTATCCCGTTGAAGGGCAGATTTATGGGTCGCTTTTTCAAATTCTTTGCAAAATTCATCGATAAGATAAAAAATTTCGGTAATTTTATCAGTAGAAATCATACGCAGAAAGTTTAGTTATAAAATTGAAAATCAGTACTTTAATTTACTAAATTTTCTGCTTTTTCTTCCTGAATATCTCTCTTTTTTATCTCGAACTCACGTTAAAAATAAAAAAGAGGACAATTCCCTGAAAATGGACTTGTCCTCGATGGTGACCCCGGCAGGATTCAAACCTGCAACCCTCAGAGCCGAAATCTGATGCGCTATTCAGTTGCGCCACGGGGCCTTATTCCTGCGGTGATAGCAGGAATCTATTTATCGTTTATGAAAGTCGTTGTTTTACAACCGTAGAGATCGTTTTTCCATCCGCTCTTCCGGCCAATTCTTTGGAAGCCATTCCCATCACTTTCCCCATGTCTTTCATGCTTTCTGCTCCGGTTTTGGAAATAATTTTGTCTACGATCTTGCCTATTTCATCTTCACTGAGTTGTTCCGGCAGGAATTTCTCAATAACAGCTGCTTGTGCCAATTCCGGTTCGGCCAAATCAGCTCTACCTTGTTCTTGAAAAATCCCGGCACTATCTTTTCTTTGCTTTACAAGTTTTTGCAACAATTTGATCTCCTCTTCTTCAGACAAGCCGTCTTTAGTAGCCGCATTGGTCTTAGCAAGTAAAAGCTCAGACTTCACTGCTCTCAATGCCTCTAAAGCCACAGAATCTTTTGTCTTCATTGCCTCTTTCATGGCTGTCATTATTGTATCTTGTAAACCCATAACTGTATCCTTGTTATAATACTGTGCGAAGATAAAAAAATAACCCGAAACCTTTTTAAAAAGATTCCGGGTTTTCTCAGCTATTATTACAAATGCTATTAATCTACATTGTCATGGAGAAAAGAATTATTACTTCTCAATTGTGTTTCTTCATTACTGTCTGAGCCTACACTCATTCTCGAAGATTGATCCGCATCATTTTTATCTTCCAAGTCTATCCCCATTCTTTTATATGCGGGTTGCTTTTCAATTTCTTCGATTTTCGAAGCATTGTTGTGAAACTTGTAGTTGAAATCCTTCAATTTTTTCCTGCGTTCCTCCGCCCTACTTTTTAAGTTCTCTTCAATAGAACTGTTCATAGGGTCTATTTCTTCAGACTGCGGTTTTTCTGAAGGCTTTTCTTCTACCACTTTCTTTTCAAAAGCCAATTCTTCTTCTACCTC
The DNA here is from genome assembly GCF_026241135.1 of Galbibacter kalidii. Taxonomy (GTDB): domain Bacteria; phylum Bacteroidota; class Bacteroidia; order Flavobacteriales; family Flavobacteriaceae; genus Galbibacter. Next base: position 104,569 of record NZ_JAPFGA010000009.1, on the reverse strand, counting down.
TTCCTCTTCTTGTTTGGCCTTGGGTTTTGCATTGGTCAACTGATCTTCCATCTCCATATAATCGTCAAGGCTGTAACGCTTGGTTCCACCTTCTGAAACCTCGGTTATCGGAACAACTTCCACCGGATCTTTCACTTCATAATCGTCTACCTTATCGGTAAGATCGAATGTCACCGTTCGTTCTTCTTCCTCTTCTTCTTCATTGGTGTTCAACGGCATATCAAAAGATAAAGTGGTCTGTTTTTTATCCTTTGGTTTCAATATTTCCGGATCTACCACATCGATATCCTTGATCTTTGCTGTGGTGTCGATGATGACAAAATCATCTTCTTCAACAGAAATTTCATCATACACCACGTTGATATTCTTGATCAATTCTGAAGTTGGTATCAACTCCATTTTATTTCCCTCCTCCTCTTCGGGCTCTTCAACCAAAGTGTGTTTAATTACTTTTTCCTGTTTATGCTCTTTTTTTGCAACAGGCTTTGGTTCTTCATCATTACTGATATTCGATATAGGTTTTGAAGCATTTTTAGGAGTTAAATCGTGAACAGCTTTTTGTTCATCTTCCAAGGTGTGGATAATTTTTTTGGCTTCGGTATTAACTATTTCATGTTGCTGCTCTGGGTTAAATCCCGTTGCAATAACCGTTACGGCAATAGCTTCTCCTAAGCTTTCATCTTCACCAACACCCATGATGATGTTTGCATTATAACCGGCTTCAGTCTGAATATGATCGTTGATATCTCCTATTTCGTCCAGGGTAATTTCTTCAGCTCCCGAAACAATTAGTAGCAGTACATTTTGGGCGCCTGAAATTTTGTTATCATTTAGTAGTGGAGAGTCCAACGCTTTCATAATGGCTTCAGGGGCACGGTTGGATCCTGTGGCAGTGGCCGATCCCATAATGGCAGTCCCACTGTTGGAAAGTACCGTTTTTGCATCCCTCAAGTCAATATTCTGGGTATAGTGGTGGGTAATTACTTCTGCAATACCTCTTGCGGCTGTTGCCAACACTTCATCAGCCTTAGAGAAACCGGCTTTAAAACCGAGGTTTCCATACACTTCCCTTAGTTTGTTGTTGTTGATCATAATAAGCGAATCCACATGGGAACGCAATTTTTCAACCCCTCTTTGTGCTTGTTCATTACGCATTTTCCCTTCAAACTGAAAAGGGATGGTCACAATACCCACAGTGAGTATGTTCATGTCTTTAGCAAGTTTGGCTATAACAGGTGCCGCTCCGGTTCCTGTTCCACCTCCCATACCTGCTGTAATGAAAAGCATTTTGGTATTGGTGTCCAACATGGCCTGTAATTCTTCTAAGCTTTCAATAGCTGCTTTCTCCCCTACCTCCGGGTTGGCTCCTGCGCCAAGTCCTTCGGTAAGCGATACCCCCAACTGTACTTTGTTGGGAACGCCACTGTTTTGCAACGCTTGTGAATCGGTGTTACAAACCACAAAGTCTACTCCGTTTATTCCTTGTTGAAACATGTAATTGATCGCGTTACTACCGCCACCGCCAACGCCAATAACCTTGATCACATTACTTTGGTTCTTCGGTAAGTCGAATGAGATGTCTCCCATATCTTTCTTATCTTTCTTGCTACTCATAATAATACTTTTTACCCTGTTTATGCTATTTAATACTTACACTTTCCCGGAAAGAGCCATTATTCGGCATTATCCAAGAAATCTTTTAACTTCTCTGACCATTTCTCAAGAAAGCTTTTACGCTCTCTTGGCGGTTCAGTTGTTTGGGGCGTTGATTCGTTATCTTCGGTTTGTTCTTGCTGTGTTTCTTTTTTCGCTTCCTTCTTTTCGGTTTTAATGGAAGGACTCGGATTGTTTTTCTTCTGCTGCTCAATAGCATTGATAACCAATCCCACTGCAGTGGCATATACCGGGCTGGCCACTTCAGTATCGGAATCACCGGCCAGGTGTTCATTCGGATATCCTATTCTGGTATCCATTCCGGTGATGTATTCCACTAACTGCTTTAAATGATTGAGCTGACTCCCTCCTCCTGTCAACACAATACCGGCAATCAGTTTTTTCTTTTGTTCTTCATGCCCGTAATTTTTGATTTCCATATACACCTGTTCGATAATCTCTACCACTCTGGCATGAATGATCTTCGACAGGTTTTTCAGTGTTATTTCTTTAGGCTCCCTCCCTCTCAATCCGGGGATGGAAACAATCTCGTTGTCTTTGTTTTCTCCCGGCCAGGCTGAACCGAATTTCACCTTCAGGAGCTCTGCTTGTTTTTCTATGATAGAGCAACCTTCTTTGATGTCTTCGGTAACCACATTTCCGCCAAAAGGAATCACTGCCGTATGCCTGATGATCCCGTCTTTGAAAATAGCTAAATCGGTTGTTCCTCCTCCTATATCGATCAAAGCCACACCGGCTTCTTTTTCTTCCTGACTCAACACCGCATTGGCAGCGGCAAGAGGCTCTAATGTGATCCCTGCCAGATCCAAACCTGAGCTTTTCACACATCTTCCGATATTCCTGATGGAAGAAACCTGCCCTACAACCACATGAAAATTGGCTTCCAAACGTCCACCATACATCCCAATGGGTTCTTTGATCTCTGCTTGTCCGTCTACCTTATATTCCTGTGGCAACACGTGGATGATCTCTTCTCCCGGCAACATCACCAACTTATAAACTTGATTACATAATTTATCCAAGTCTTCTTCATTGATCACTTCTTCAGAATCTGATCTGGTGATATAATCACTGTGCTGTAAACTTCTGATGTGCTGTCCGGCAATACCCACCACACAATCCTCTATTTTAAGTCCGGAAACACTTTCTGCTTCCTGAACCGCTTGTTGTATCGATTGAATGGTTTGTGTAATATTGTTTACCACACCTCTGTGTACCCCTAAACTTTTGGATTTGCCGACACCCAATATCTCAAGTTTACCATAATCATTCTCACGGCCAATCATCGCCACTATCTTAGTGGTCCCTATGTCTAATCCTACAGCGTATCTAGTAACTTCCATAATTTATTTTTTGGTACACACAACCTGATTCTCAAAATTGAGGTTTACAACCTTATACTGATCTAGCGTTTTATCGTGTAATCCCTTCTGATAAAATGCTTTGAAATTATTGAATTTAGATTCCAGATTGTCAACCTTCCCTACTTTCAAAATAAAGCCTTCGGTTCGCATTTTCAATTCAAAGCGATCTCCCTCTTGGTGAATCCCGATAACATTCTTCTTCAAAAATTCATCGCCTCTTATGAATTTTGCCAGTTCGTACAATTCAGACAAGTTCTTTTTTATTCCGGAACCGGTTACCAAAGGCACTCTGGCTGAATATACAGGAGACAATGACATCTCTTTGCCTTGACTGTCTACGTAAAACGATTGTTGTCCTTCAACCCTCACTATAGGCGTGCGCTGAAGTATTTTTGCTCCAACTTCCCCATTTATAGATACATACACATCTGCCTTCCGAACCATCTCGTTGGCATTGAGTGTTTTCTCCATTTTATTCAAAGCTAATTTTTCTTTGGATACGCTCGAAGTGGTGTCTTCATTTTGTATCAACAATTTATTAACTGAATTTCTGGTGATAAACAAACCACCATCATCCAGATATTCAATCTGACAACTCTTGCTCGACATGCGTTTATCATTCCTCTTGTTTGAAAAGGAATATAAGAATCCCAACAGGAGGAAAACTGCCAATAATTTTATGTAACTACTGTATTTTCTCACTTAACGTCTTTTTTATGGAATTAACTTCTTGTCCAATATCTCCCGCGCCAATACTCAAAAAAACCTGTGAAGTACTTTTTTTCAATACTTCCGGAAGTTCTTCTTTGGTCACCTTCTGTTTGTCGGGATGTTTTATCATCCCAAGCAACCAGTCGGATGTGACTCCTTCCATAGGTTCTTCTCTGGCAGGGTAAATGTCCAGTAAAATAATTTCATCAAAACAAGCTAAGCTCTTTGAAAATTCAGGGGCAAAATCTTTTGTTCTCGAAAACAGATGTGGCTGAAAAATAGCCGTTACCCTTTTGTTGGGGTGTGCACTTCTAACGGCTTCATGAACAGCGTCAATTTCTGTAGGATGATGTGCATAATCATCGATATAAACCAGGTTTTTCTCATTGATCTGATAAGAAAACCTTCTTTTTATTCCTTTAAAACTAGATAGCGCGTCGGCAAGGCGGCTTAGGGGGGTACCTATAGTTGCCGCCATCGCCAATGCTGCTAATGCGTTCAACAAGTTGTGTTTTCCAGGCTTGTTAAACCGAACTCCTTCAATGAATTCTGTAGGAGTTTTTAAATCAAAATGGTAGGTTGAGTCAGTTATCTTTATATTGTTGATTGTATAATCTGATTTGTCTTCTATTCCGTAGGTGATTCCGTCAATCGGAAGTCCGCTTTTCACAAAAAGCTTCCCTTTGGACTTTAGTTTTTTAGTGAATTCAACAAAGGCCTCTTTTATACCAACTTCATCACCGTAAACATCCAAATGATCGGCATCCATAGTAGTGATACATGCCACAGTTGGCGATAGGTGTAAAAACGAACGGTCAAATTCGTCGGCTTCTACAACGGTATATTTATTCCCTTCAATAATAAAATTGGTGTTAAAATTTTCTGAAACACCTCCTAAAAAGGCTGTTATGGGAGTGCCGGTCTCTTTCAAAATATGGGCTAAAATGGCACTCGTTGTTGTTTTTCCGTGAGTTCCTGCCACTGCAAAGCAATAGGTGTCTTTGGTGATCAAACCTAAAACCGCAGCTCTTTTTTGAATCGTAAAGCTGTTTTCAGAAAAATAAACATACTCCTTATGTGTTTTGGGTACAGCAGGAGTATAAACAACTAAGGTGTTTTCTTTATTTGTAAAAACTTCAGATATTTTCTCGATGTCTTCTTCAAAATGAACGTCTATCCCAATCGCTTGCAGCCCGTCTGTTATATCGGTAGCGTTGCGGTCGTAGCCGGCAACATTTTTTCCAATGAATTTAAAATAACGCGCCAAAGCAGACATACCAATGCCTCCTATGCCTAAAAAATAAACGTTATTTATCTTGTTTAAATTCATCTTTCCTTTATTCCTTTATTAATTTTTCAATGGCATCCACAATATCTTTTGTGGCATTTGGCAAAGCCATTTTTTTGAAATTCGCTCCCAACTCCTTTTGTTTTTCTTCAGAAGTCAATACTGACAAAAATTGAGATTCGAATACCGAATCAAGCTCGTTTTCTTTTATCAAAATTGCGGCCTGATGATCGACCACTGCCTGCGCATTTTTGGTTTGATGGTCTTCCGCAACATTGGGTGACGGAATGAAAATAACCGGTTTCCCTACAATGGCGAGTTCAGAAACCGAACTGGCCCCAGCACGGGAAATGATCATATCTGCCGATGCATATGCCAAATTCATATCGTTGATAAAAGCTTTTACTTTTATTGATTTGCTATCGTATTTTTTGTACTCTTCGTAATACAGTTTCCCGCATTGCCATATAAGTTGTACGTTCTTTTTCTTAAAAAAGTTCAGCTTTTTTTCGACCAATTCGTTAATTTTTCGAGCGCCCAAACTTCCACCCATGACAAACAGTGTTTTACGATTGTCATCCAACTCAAAAAATTTTAACCCTTCTTCTTTTTTATCCGTTATTTCCAACAGATCTTGACGGACCGGATTTCCTGTTTTCACGATTTTATCCGCCGGAAAAAAACGCTCCAAACCATCATAGGCCACAAAAATCTTCTTCACATCCTTTGCCAACCACTTGTTGGTAATTCCAGGGAAGGAATTTTGCTCTTGCAACACACAAGGCACTCCTTTTCCCGCAGCGGCTTTCAATAGTGGACCACTTGCATAACCCCCTGTTCCTATGGCGATATCAGGCTTGAATTTCTTCACTATTTTTTTGGCCTTCCATATACTGCTGATCAGTTTAAAAGGAAACATCAAATTCTTCAGCGTAAGCTTTCGCTGGATTCCGGAAATCCACAAGCCTATGATCTCATAACCGGCTTGCGGGACTTTCTCCATCTCCATTCTATCCCGGGCTCCCACAAACAAAAACGAAGCCTCCGGATAGCGAAACTTAAGCTCGTTTGCTATTGCAATGGCCGGGTATATATGTCCCCCGGTTCCTCCTCCCGATATGATAAACCTATAATTGCTCACTTAAAATATCCAACGGATTTTGACTGTTCAACTCTTCTTTAATTTCCTTTTCCTCCTGCCTTTTTGCACTTACACTTAAGACGATTCCTATGGCAAGACAAGTCATCCAAATAGACGTTCCCCCGCTACTTATCAAGGGGAGTGTTTGGCCGGTCACCGGAAACAACTCCACCGCAACAGCCATATTGATAAATGCCTGTATAACTATGGGCAAGCCAACGGCTATGACCAGCAGTTTCCCAAAGGTAGATTCTGATTTATGGGCTACAATCACAAGCCTAAACAACAAAAGCAGGTATATCAGCACCAAAATCAAGCCTCCTACGAGTCCATATTCTTCGATGATAATCGCATAAATAAAGTCGGACGAACTTTGGGGCAGGAAATTCTTCATAACACTTTTTCCGGCACCAACACCTACAACCCCTCCGGTTGCAATGGCAATTTTGGCTCTTTCTATTTGATAATCGGCTTCTGTATCTTCAGCATCTGTAAAATTTTCAATCCTGCTAATCCATGTATCTACCCTGTTTGGAAACAATCCCGGAAAGGCTTTTGCCGTCAACACAAACATAGTGAGTGCCAATAAGCCTGCACCAACAATCCCCAATATATATTTCCACGGATAGCCTCCAACAAAACACAACAAAAGCACCATAAAAAAGATAATAGCTGTGGTCGATAAGTTCGCAGGAAGGATCAAAATCAACACCAAAAAAACCGGTAGCCACAACGGTACAATGGTTTCCTTAAACCCAACTTTAGTGTCTTTTATTTTTGAAAGGTATCTCGCTACATGGACCAGCAGAACGATTGATGCCAAAGTGGATGTCTGGAAAGTAATCCCTACAAGCGGCACTTGAATCCATCTACTCGCATTGGCCCCTCCTATGGTAGTGCCCTGAGCAAGGGTGATAATCAATAACAGAATTACGATAGGCATCGCTATAATGGACAGTCCTTTAAAATATCGATACGGAATTTTATGAACGGCATAGATAATCCCCAATCCGAGGAACAACAGCATGGCGTGTTTCAACAAATATCCAAAGGTAGTTCCGTTACCGACCACATACACCAAATTGGTACTGGCGCTGTAAACCGGCAAAAAGGAAAACAGGGCCAACAAGCCTACAACGGCCCAAATGGCTTTATCACCTTTAATATTTTTGAATAATTCCTTCACTTTCTTTTGTTTCTATAGATTTCGAATTGCTTCTTTAAACTGATTTCCCCGGTCTTCATAATTTTTAAAAAGATCAAAAGAAGCACATGCCGGAGACAGCAACACCGTATCACCTCTTTCAGCAACTTCACTACTGATCTTCACAGCATCATGCATCGATGTAGTTTCTACAACAAAATCGACTACACTTCCAAAAGTCTCAATGATCTTGGCATTATCAAGTCCTAAACAAACAATAGCCTTTACTTTTTCTCTTACCAACGGCATCAAAGGCAAGTAGTCGTTCCCTTTGTCTTGCCCCCCAACAACCCATATGGTAGGTGTATTCATGCTGTCTAATGCATAAAAAGTCGCATTGACATTGGTCGCTTTGGAATCGTTGATATATTCAACATTTTGAATTTTCAACACCTTTTCCAATCGGTGTTCTGCACCTTGAAAATTCTCCAAACTTTCCCTGATGGTCGCTTTTCTTATTTTAAGTAATTGCGCCGTCGTTGAAGCCGCCATTGCGTTCTTCAAGTTGTGCTTTCCTTCTAATGTTAAAGTATCTGTCGACATTTCTATTTGCTGTTTATCTATGTTAATTATAATCTTGCCTTTTTCTATATATGCACCGTTTTCAATCTTTTTATTAAGAGAAAACGGCAATAATCTTGATTTCACGGGATGCTCTTCCAACCATTTTGTGATCACCTCGTCATCGGCGTCATAAATAAGGTAATCGGCTTCCGTTTGGTTCATTGCTATCCTGAATTTGGAGGCGATATAATGTTCAAATTGGTAATCATATCGATCCAAATGATCGGGCGTAATATTGGTGATCACTGCAATGTGGGGTTTGAACGTTTCAATACCATCCAACTGAAAACTACTGATCTCAAGCACATAAAAATCCTTATCCTCTTCTGCCACCATTTGTGCAAAGCTGTCGCCTATATTTCCTGCCATTCCTACATTCAATCCGCCTTGCTTCAAAATATGGTGGGTCAACATGGTGGTTGTGGTTTTTCCGTTACTTCCTGTAATCCCCACGATGGTTGCATCGGTATAAAGTGATGCAAATTCAATTTCAGAAATAACCCTCACGCCTTTTTCCCTGAGTTTTTTCACCAAGGGAACACTATCGGGTATTCCGGGGCTTTTCATCACCAGATCTGCATTCAGAATTTTATCTTCTGTATGCATTTCTTCTTCCCAATCAATCTCAAAATTTTTAAGAACGTCCTTATACTTTTCTTTTATTTTTCCTTTATCTGAAAGGAAAACTTCAAACCCTTTTTTCTTCCCCAGTACGGCTGTTCCTATGCCGCTTTCTCCGCCGCCTAAAACTATCAAGCGCATCATCTCACTTTTAAGGTTACAATGGTAACTACCGCCAAGAGGATTCCGATAATCCAAAAACGGGTTACTATTTTACTTTCGTGATATCCTTTCTTCTGATAATGGTGATGCAGGGGCGACATCAGGAAAATTCTTCTTCCTTCGCCAAATTTCTTTTTGGTGTATTTGAAATAGCCCACTTGTAAAACCACAGATAGGTTTTCAGCCAGAAATATTCCGCAGAGAATAGGAATCAACCATTCTTTTCTGATGGCAATGGCTATAACCGCAATAATCCCGCCTATAGTCAAACTTCCCGTATCTCCCATAAATACTTGTGCCGGAAAGGTATTATACCACAGAAATCCGACCAATGCTCCCACAAAAGCGGCAATATAAATCGTAATTTCACCAGCTCTTGGGATATACATAATGTTTAAATAGTCTGAAAAGATAATGTTACCCGAAACCCATGCAAAAATCCCCAGCGTGAGCACGATAATCGCCGATGTTCCTCCTGCCAATCCGTCGATTCCATCAGTGAGATTGGCTCCGTTTGATACTGCGGCGATGATAAAAATCACGATCGGAATAAAGATCAACCAAGCATAGTCCTTATAATCATCTCCCATCCATGCCAGCAACTCGGAATAATCAAATTCATTATCCTTGACAAACGGGATGGTGGTTTTGGTTGATTTTTGTTCTTCGCCATAGGTGGCTTGTGCTGCTGCAATGTTTGTGTTTTCTGTGATCACCTCAATATCAGGCGATTTCAACTCTTCTTTTATGGTTACTTCCGGATGGAAATACAAGGTTACTCCCACAATAATCCCGATACCGATTTGTCCCAGAATCTTAAATCTTCCTTTTAAACCCTCCTTGTCTTTTTTAAATATCTTGATGTAATCGTCTACAAATCCAATGAGTCCCATCCAAATGGTGGTAATGATCAACACAATGATGTAGATATTGTCCAGCTTGGCAAAGAGCAATACAGGAATCAAAGTAGACATGATAATAATGATCCCTCCCATGGTTGGGGTACCTGCTTTTTGAGCCTGACCTTCGAGCCCTAATTCCCTTACACTTTCCCCTATTTGTTTTCTTCTCAAGAAATTGATGATCCTTTTACCATAGATCGTCGAAATCAACAGTGACAGAAGAACAGCAGCAGAAGCCCTGAACGTGATAAACTGAAACAGTCCCGCTCCCGGCAGATCATAATTCTTATCTAAAAATTCAAACAAATAGTATAACATATCAAGTTTTTATTGATCCGCCCGAGGCGGCATCATTTTTTAATATGTGTTAATAATTCTTTTACAATCTTCATATCGTCAAAATCCTTTCGAACTCCGTTTACCTCCTGATAGGTTTCATGCCCTTTTCCGGCAATCAGGATAATATCGTTGGTCTGCGCAAACTGGCAGGCGGTCTTTATGGCTTGTTTTCTATTTGTGATAGAAACTGTCTTTTTAAAATTCTGAGGTTCTACACCCTGCTCCATTTCTTCGATGATCTTCTCGGGATCTTCCGTCCTCGGATTATCTGAAGTAAAAATGGCCTTTGTACTCAAGGTCGAAGCGATATTCCCCATCACCGGACGCTTTGTCTTGTCGCGATCACCACCACAACCCACTACTGTGATCAAACTTTCATTTCCGGTGCGGATGGCATTGATGGTCTCCAAAACATTTTTCAACGCATCAGGCGTATGTGCATAATCCACAATGGCAGTTATCTTGTTTTCTGAAATAAAATATTGAAACCGTCCACCCACACTTTCCAACTCACTTATATATTGAAGTGTTTCCAGGGTTTTGAGCTCAAAAAGATCTGCCACTGCATAGATTGCCAACAAATTGTAGGCATTAAAACTTCCGATTAATTTCGACCAAACTTCATTTTCATCAATTTTCAGCAACAACCCTGTAAACTCATTCTCCAAAATCTGCGCTTTATAATCCGCATACGATTTCAAGGCATAGGTTATTTTTTTAGCCTTGGTGTTTTGTAACATAACCAGGCCATTCTTATCATCAATATTCACTAATGCGAATGCCGAACCCGATAATTCATCAAAAAATCTTTTCTTGGTATCCCTGTATTCAGCAAAAGTGTTGTGATAGTCTAAATGATCATGTGTCAAGTTGGTAAAAACCCCCCCCGAAAAATGCAATCCGGCTGTACGTTCCTGATGAATTCCATGCGAACTCACCTCCATAAAGCAATATTCGACACCGGTATCGTTCATCAGGCTTAAATAATTGTTGATGGTGATAGAATCCGGCGTGGTGTGTGTGGCTTTATACTCCTTTCCGTCCACCAATACTTTTACTGTTGAAAGCAATCCTACTTTATATCCTGCTTTTTTAAACAATTCATAAAGCAAGGTCGCTACTGTGGTTTTACCGTTGGTTCCTGTTATTCCGACCAACTTTAGGTTCTGCGACGGGTTCTTATAAAAATTGGCCGCCATTATAGCCAAGGCCCTATGCGAATTTTCAACCTCAACATAGGTCACTCCATTGACCAATTGTTCCGGTAATTTTTCACAAATAACAGCTATGGCTCCCGCCTCTACAGCCTTGGTTATATAATCATGTCCGTCTGAAACAGTTCCATGTATTGCTACAAAAACATCGTCTAAAGACACTTTTCTCGAATCAAAATGAATATCATTAACGTGGGTTGCCGTATTCCCGACCACCGCATTGATATTCACCTTATACAATATGTCTTTCAACAACATCATGATAATTGTAATACAATTGTTTGATTCGACTTTATACTTTCTCCGCTTTTAACGGATTGGCTTTTTACTTTTCCGGCACCCTCGCCTTCAACTTTTACTCTCAACCCCATGTTCTCTAGAAGGGAAACTGCATCCATTCCACTCATTCCTTCTACATTTGGCATTTCCTTATACTGCTTTCTCAGCTTGGCATAATAGGCTTCGTAATCTTTTTCAACTTCATCTCGTTCTTTATCCAACTCCTCGATGGTATCTATCAAAGGTGAGTTGGTATATATTTTTTGTGCGATGCTTTTAAATACAGGTCCGGAAACATCGGCTCCGTAATACCCCACACTTTTATCCGGTTCGTGGATCACCACAATACATGAATATTTCGGATTGTCGGCAGGGAAATAACCTGCAAAACTCGAGATGTAGTTCAACTTGCTTTTATCCCTGTAATCTTTCTGACAAGTACCGGTTTTTCCAGCCATGGAAAAATTGGGCGAATACAGGCCGTGACCTGTTCCGTGTTCACTCTCCACCACATTTTCAAGCATTGCCTTTACTTTTCTAATGGTTTCCTTGGAACATATCGACGGATTGAGCACTTCTTTATCAAACTCATAAATAACCTTATCCCACTCCCTAACTTCTTTGATCAAACGCGGTTTTACCATTTCACCATCATTCGCTACCGCATTGTAAAAAGCAAGCGTTTGTAGAGGCGTAAAGGAAACCCCATAACCATAGGCCATCCACTGTAACGCAATACCACTCCACCTACTTTTATCATTAGGATGCGGAATAATAGGTGTTCCTTCCCCTTTAATTGGTAAACCCAGCTCTTCGTCAAGCCCCATATTGTAAAGACGGTTAACGAATTTTTCAGGTTGATTTCTATAATAGCCATCTATGATTTTCACCATCCCAACATTGGAAGATTTTTCCAGCACTTCAGAAACTGAAATTTTCCCGTAACCACCATGCTTTGAATCGCGTACTTTTTTCCCATAAAAAGAAATCACTCCTTTTTCAGTATCGATCACATCACTTGTGTCTACTGCATTATCTTCCAAAGCAGCGATCATAGACATCAACTTAAAGGTAGAACCCGGCTCATGCGATTCTCCAATCGCATAATTCAAGCGTTCGTAATATTTTCCACTTTTTGTCCTCCCAAGATTTGATATGGCCTTTATCTCTCCGGTTGCCACTTCCATCACCACCACTGAGCCGTGGTCGGCCTTATATTTCTCTAACTGACTCAACAAAGCATGATGTGCTATATCCTGAATATTCACATTGATGGTGGAAACCACATCATAACCGTCTTTAGGTTCAACCTCATTATAATCTGTAATGGGTTTCCACTGTCCTTTTGCGATTTTCTGTTTTAGCCTGTGGCCTTCTTTTCCTCTTAAATAATCCCCAAAAGCACCTTCCAATCCAACACGGGTGTAATACCCTTGGTCATCCACACGCTCGTAGCCCACACTGCGGTGTGCCATTCCTCCCAACGGATATTCACGTTTGGTTTCCTGCTCTACGATAATCCCCCCTTTATACGGACCTAAATTGAAAAGCGGAAAATTCTTTACCCTGATATAATCGGTATATCCGAGATCACGTGCAATCAGCAAATACCTGTTTTTATTGGTTCTGGAAATACGTAAAAGGTTTTGGTAATAAGAAGACGGTCTTCCAAGCACTTTCGACAAAGAATCTGATAAGGGTTTGATGTGCTCTTCAAAAACTTTGTGTTGCGGTGTCACCGCATCAAAACGAATATCGTATTTGGTCACCGAAGTTGCCAACAGACTCCCGTTATCAGAATACAGATTCCCCCTTTTGGGTTCGATTGTGAAGTTTTTAATGGTACGTTGTTCTGCCAGATCCCTATATTTTTCTCCATCTGCCACTTGAATGGTAATCAGTTTTACCACCACAGCCAAAGCGAAGAAAAACATACATCCGGCTACAAAATACAATCGGCTTAATATGTTTTTATCGGTAATTGGCATTTTCTATTTTTTATCGGCTACCATTATTTTTTTCGGCGGAACCAACGAAGGTTTTAAACCCGATGCTGATACTCTCGCCCCTACATTTGATTCTAATTTTACTTGCTGTACTTTGGTTCTGACATCTACAAACTCACTTCTGAGCTCCAGCACCTCATCATTCAATTTTGCCAGTTCATGCACTTTCTTGTCGGCCCGGTGTGCACTGGATATCATAACCACAGCCAACACAGACACAAAAAGCATAAAGCGCCAATTCTTAACAGAATCTTCGCTTACCAAAAATTTTCCTTTCAATAAATCCAATATCCCTTTCTTCATATCGCTGCTTTTTCTTTTCTACAATCTTTCTGCAATCCTCAGTTTTGCACTTCGTGCCCTGTTGTTTTCTTTTATTTCTTCTTGGTTTGGCGTTATCAGTTTCCCTACTTTTTTAAAAGGAACATCTATATTCCCGTAAAAATCCTTTTCAGGCTCCCCTTCGAATTCCCCACTCCTTATAAATCGTTTTACCAACCGATCTTCCAGTGAATGGTAGCTTATCAAACTCAGCCGACCTCCTTTTTTCAACATTTCCGGTGTTTGCAATAAAAACTCTTTCAACGCCTCCACCTCTTGATTTACCTCGATCCGTATCGCTTGATAAATTTGCGCCAGAATCTTATGTTCTTTGTGTTTTGGCAAAAATCTACGCAACACACTTTTCAACTCTTCTGATGTTTTTATTGGCTGCTCCGTTCTTTTCTCAGCTATGGTTTTGGCAATTGCCCCGGCATTTCTCAACTCTCCATACAAACCCAACACGCTTCTCAGATCAGCTTCTTCATAATCATTGACCACTTCTAAAGCTGAGATTGGGTTCTTTTTACTCATCCTCATATCGAGCCCAGCATCAAACCGTGTTGAAAAGCCCCGTTCTGCTACATCAAACTGATGTGAAGAAACCCCGAAGTCACCTAAAATTCCATCGACCTCTGTGACCTTATAAAACTTCAAAAAACGCTTCAAGAACCTGAAATTCTGTCCGATCAATACAAACCGCTCATCATCTATCGCGTTCTCCGCCGCATCTTCATCCTGATCAAAAGCGAACAGTCTTCCATGTTCTCCAAGTCTTTTCAAAATCTCCCTGGAGTGTCCGCCACCCCCAAAAGTGACATCCACATACACCCCATCTTCTTTTATATTCAAACCATCGACCGTCTCTTTCAGTAATACCGGATTATGATACTCCATCTTCATTTTCATTTACATCAAATCCGCCCATTACATCCTCCGCCAAATCGGAGAAAGAATCTGCTCCCGCATCAAGCACATCATAATATTGTTGCTTATCCCAAATCTCAATTCTGTCTATCGATTCAGAGAGCACTACTCCTTTTTCAATACCAGCATAGACCATCAAGTTCTTCGGAATAGAAAGCCTTCCACTCCCATCGATCTCAACCACTCTCACCCCAGCAGTAAACTGACGTATGAAATCGTTGTTTTTCTTGATAAAGCGATTTAATTTTCCAACCTGCTTCATTTCCTTTTCCCAAGCTGCCATGGTGTACACCTCAAGACATTTTTGAAAAATAGAGCGTTTTAACACCAATCCATCTTGAAGAATGGGCGCTAATTTGGCACGCAAAGAAGACGGCACCATGATGCGCCCTTTGCTATCTGCCTTACACTCATATTCTTCTGAAAAATGGATCACTAACGGCTTTGTTTTAATGTTAACTTTCCAAATATAGAGAATTATTTACCACTTTTTACCACTTTTTGTCACTTTTTACCACTTTGTTGATAAATTCCATGGTTTTATAGATAAACTGCCGTAAATCCAATAGTTATAAAATTGTTAATAACCCTTTTCACTATGCTCAAATGGTAAAAAATCATACTTTTACGATTTTCAACGAAGTATGTTTTTCAGGCAACAATCAACTGTTTCGGGGCATCCCAATAGTTATCGGGACAAGAGGTAATCAAACAAATTTACTTTGGCTCATATCAACATGACCCCGACGGTTCGGGGGGAGAAAACTTGCCTGGTGCCTGCCAGCCAGCAAAGACAGGGCTGTCAGGTTAAACCTACTTAGTGAGATTGAAATAGTTTATTATAAGTTCGAAATACCTATATTTGTTTCGAAGAAATGTAACTAACCCTTAATGATACACGATTTAAAGAAGGAAGGTAAATACACTTATCTGGAGGTTGGAGAGGGAACCCCCATTATTGTATTGCACGGCT
Source organism: Galbibacter kalidii (assembly GCF_026241135.1). Taxonomy (GTDB): domain Bacteria; phylum Bacteroidota; class Bacteroidia; order Flavobacteriales; family Flavobacteriaceae; genus Galbibacter. The sequence goes on along the minus strand of NZ_JAPFGA010000009.1, from coordinate 88,879 downwards.
TAATGGGTGGATTGAGCAATTTTGATGCTGTTGCCGATCATTTTTCGGCTAACGGGTATAAGGTATTGATCCCGGAATTGCCTATTTACAGCATGCCTCTACTTAAAACTAATGTTAAGAATTTCGCTAATTTTTTAGAGGAATTTATTGAATATAAAAACCTACATCAGGTTATTCTCCTCGGGAATTCCCTTGGAGGTCATATCGGACTTCTACATACAAAGCTTTTTCCACAGAAGGTAAAAGCGCTTGTTATCACCGGAAGCTCTGGCTTGTATGAAAACGCCATGGGAGATGGCTACCCCAAAAAAGGCGATTATGAATTTATCAAGAAAAAAAGTGAGGATGTTTTTTACGATCCTGCTGTAGCTACCAAAGAGATTGTCGATGAAGTTTTTGAAACCGTAAACGACAGGAAAAAATTGGTCAAAACACTTGCCATTGCCAAAAGTGCCATTAGACACAACATGGCCAAGGATCTGCCACATATGCATACTCCGACATGTATTATATGGGGGGAAAACGACAACGTAACCCCACCGAGTGTTGCTGAAGAATTTCACGAACTCCTACCCGATTCCGATCTTTATTGGATTGATAAATGCGGACATGCACCAATGATGGAACATCCAAACGATTTCAATACAATCCTCAATGGTTGGTTGAAGGAAAGAAAATTTTAAAAAAACGACCTATGCAGATCAAGTCCGCTACTTTTGTCATAAGTAATTCGGATGTAAAAAAGTGTCCCAATGAGCCTATTCCCGAATATGCTTTTATTGGCAGGTCGAATGTTGGAAAATCTTCGCTCATTAATATGCTTACCGAGCGGAAGCACTTAGCAAAAACGTCGGGGAAACCCGGAAAAACACAGCTTATCAATCATTTTAAGATCAATGAGCGTTGGTATCTAGTCGATTTACCGGGCTATGGCTATGCGAAGGTTTCTAAAAAACTAAAAAATACATTTCAGAAATTTATCACTCAATATTTTGAACACCGTCAGCAGTTGGTTTCAGCATTTGTACTAATCGACATCCGTCACGAACCTCAAAAAATTGATATGGAATTCATGCAGTGGTTGGGAGAAAATCAAATTCCGTTTTCCATTATTTTTACCAAAGTTGATAAATTGAAACCAAAGGCTATCGAACGTCAGGTTCAGCAATATTTAGAAGTAATGACTGCAGAAATTTGGGAAGAAGCGCCTAATTGTTTTGTCACCTCCTCATCTACCGGGTTGGGACGTGAAGAAGTACTAAATTATATCGATCAGATCAATCAAGAAATAAAATAAGCTGTCGATAAAAATCAGTGTGCGTCTACCACTGCTCGATTTACCAATCGGTCTATATCCTTAAATTTAATATTTCCTTCAGCACTGATAATCACAAAATCATCACTTCCACCAACTTTAAAAATAAGCTCACGAACCTTATTTCTCTTTTTGTAAAAATACAGATTTATGGTTTCCCCTTTATCGTTAATGTAAAAAAGCGACTCATAGCCTTTTCTTTTGACAAACCGTTTAAAATCCGCATCCAGTTCAGCTGCATTTTCTTCATTTCCGACCAAAATCCTGTATTTGGAAATTCCTCCTACAACTTGTTTCAGCTCTTTCATATCTTCTTTATCAACAAAAAAACTAGCCAAAAAATTGGAAGCACTTAAAGAAAAAGCAATTGCTTCTTTATTTTCTTTTCTAAAAGAATCATAGGGCGTAGAAGCACCACAGGACACTAGAAAAATACAGGCAAACGCAAGGAAAGTTAATTTTTTCATCACAAAAATGTTACGGGTTACAATTTTATGACGAATGTGTCGGCGTTTTGTTACACAGCCTTAAAAATCAATATTATTTCTTCAACTCCAGCTTTTCAGCAAAATAATCACAAAAATCCCTCATCGTAGCCGTCATTTTTTCATCCTGTGTCGCTCTATAGTAGGTATCACTCAACGACACCAGAGTTTGATGAAGAAAGACTTTCATTTCATCGACCGGCATATCTTTAGTCCAAAGATCGATTTTCAGGGTTTCCTGCTGCTTGCTATCCCAAACTGAAAGTAGAAACGCTTTAGCAGCTTCATTTTCCACACCTCCATCTTGGGCTGTCCAATGCAGTTTTTCAGGGATTTTATTTTCGTCGAGTTCAACAGAAAGTTTTATATCAGATTTATGTGTTTTAGCCATTATTTTTCTGGTTTGTATTTCGAATTATTAAAAATTTCTTCAGCCGGGGTATTCAACATTTGCTGCAAAGATACTTCATTATTTTCCATATATGCATTCACGATCTGCCAACCTATAAATTGTCCCAATCGCCCCGGTGATTCATTGTCGAGCTGTAAATAAAACTTGGAAAATGGCGCCGGATGAATAAAGCGTTCCGACAGTTTGGAATCGGTAGAAAAGAGCAATTCCCGCTCTACAAAATACCGCCATATGTAGTTTTCGTTGGTCAAGACCCATTGATATTCCCCTTCCGTATAGCCTATTTTATTTTCATTAGGTAAATGAGGGACAAACAAATCGACCACATAATATAACTTACCGTAATATATCATCTGGGCGAGAAAAGTTCGACTCCCCGGTGGGCGCACTTTACTTTTGGCTATAGTCTTCGATATATCAACAGGGATTTGATCTGCGATAAAATTTTTCTTGATATAGTTTTGTATCCCGTCATAGAATCGGTGTTCGGCTCCTAAATAATTATCCAAGCCCAACAACAGCAAATTGTCTGCATAAATAACCCTATTCTTATAATCTACATCAGAAATAACGGTAACAATCTTAGGCGGATCAAAATCGGGGAAGTAATATTTTATATGCTGAAAAACAGACTTGTATTCACTTTTATCATCTTCAAAACCGGAAAATACCTTGTTGATTTCCGTAGATATTTCCTGCTGAAGTGTATCCTTCATTCGGTTGACCCACACACTGTCAGGATACTGTTCAGGAAACAAATAGGGATATGTGTTTTTTAATTCCGGGAGATTTGATGGCGTTGCCCTGGCAAATGCCTCATCAAATCTGTCTATCTGCACATCGACATCAATTTTTGCGATTTCGCTCTCCACTCTGCCTTTTCCAGTACATGCCATTAGCAAAACTGCAATAAATAAGCCCAAAATTTTCCTCATATACATAAATTTAAAACCTTTGATATTTTCGCTTTTTATAAATTTCAAAATCTGTTATATTTCCCCTGAAATAAATAATTTGAACATAAGAAACCCAGCATAATTTTTTTATTGCATTTATGTATATTTACAACGACTGAATTATGCCGAATTGCTTGCAAAGTTAATCGAATCTGAAAATTATAAACGATTATATTGTCATTTCTGAATTTGAAACCGTAAGCCTTCAAAAAGCAACTTCATATTCAGAAACCTAAAAAAACGAATACATGAAAACAGAACAGGTTATAGATCACATTGTAGATTGGTTAAAAAGTTATGCTGAAAAAGCTAATATGAATGGATTTATCATAGGGGTTTCCGGTGGAATCGACTCGGCGGTCACTTCTACCCTATGCGCCAAAACGGGCTTGGACTTGTTATGTTTAAAAATGCCTATTCATCAGGCAGAAAATCAAGTCAGCAGAGCCAATAATCACATCCAGTGGTTACAAAATAATTTCCCAAACGTTTCCACTACACAAGTAAACCTCACTCCTGTTTTCGATAGTTTGGTCGAGGCTTTTCCTGCGGTTGACAACGAAGAGGATCGATTTATGGCACTTGCCAATACCAGGGCAAGACTCAGGATGACCTCACTATATTACTTTGCGGCTCTTCACAAGTATTTGGTAGCCGGAACAGGTAATAAAGTTGAAGATTTTGGTGTTGGTTTCTACACCAAATACGGTGATGGTGGTGTAGACCTGAGCCCCATTGCTGATCTCTTAAAAACAGAAATCTACGAAATAGCCCGCATATTGGATGTAAACGAAGAAATTCAAAAAGCAGCACCTACAGATGGACTTTGGGGTGATAACCGAACCGATGAAGACCAAATTGGGGCTTCTTATCCGGAACTGGAGTGGGCTATGAAAATGGCCGATGAAGACAAAAAATCCTCTGATTTTGAGGGTCGTAAAAAGGAAGTATTCGACATTTACACAAGATTCAACAACAACAATAAGCATAAAATGATCCCTATTCCAGTATGTGAAATCCCCGTTCACATGAAATAATGAACAGATACTCGAAAGTTCGTACTTAATTTTTGGTTAATCGCTATTTTTATATACATTTAGCCAGTTAACCCTAAAAGACATACTTACCAAACTCAAGAGGGCATTTTACATGCCAGCCCCTGTTATGGCTTACTCATAATTAATTTTAAAACAGTCATTATGGTTAAAGTTCTTGTGGCTGACAACCACCCAATAGTAAGAATAGGTCTTGAAACAACTCTAAACGAAAGTAATGAAGTTGAGGTAATCGCTAGTGTAAGCACAACGTCTGAATTGTTTTCCATACTCTCTATAAAACAGCCTGATATCATCCTGCTTGAAATGGATATACCAGAGGTGAATGGTATCACTGCATTAAGAAAGTTGAAAAAAGATTTTCCAAACAGCAATGTGTTGATTTTTAGCGCACAGGCTGAAGATGTTTATGCACTTAGCACTTTACGTGCAGGTGCTTCTGGCTATGTTTCTAAAACAGCATCGATAGACACATTATTGAGCGCTATCAAAAAAGTAGCCGGTGGCGGAATGTTCATCACCAACGAACTGGCACAACGCCTTGCTTTTGATGAAAGCACCAACAAACCCAGAAAATTATTCAGGAAATTATCGACTCGGGAAGTGGAAGTACTCAAGCTCTTGTCACTTGGAAAACGCAACAAACAAGTTGCAGAAGAACTTGGACTTAATGAGAAAACTGTAAGCACATACAAAGCGCGTTTGATGCGAAAACTGAATGTTGATAATATGGTTGATATGCTGCAACAAGCAAAAGCCCTTGAGCTATACTAATATCTCCCTCCACCACACATCCAAAGAAAGACCTAATTGTAAAAGGTAGTATTGGTGACCAATCCAAATTTGTAGGATAGCACTTTCCTTAATTCCCAGTAATTTTTTACTTCCTCAAGTTGATCTGCTCCGGCATTGTTATTTACACCAATCGCTTCTTGAATATCATCCACCAACATATTTAGTAATTTCAGTCGTAGCATAGAGATGGTTTGAAAAACCCACAATCTGACAGACATATCTTTTTGTTTTACCAAAATGTCTTTGCTTTCCCAGTCTGATAATGCATATTTTTCCTCATTCATAAGGATATCGACAACAACGGCATTTTGTTCTTGTGTTAGTTTCTGAAGGAAATCATCCATTTTTAAAACACCCCCTACATTCAATATCTCGATCAAGATGCGATAAATATCCCTGAAATTCTCATTAGCAAATTCAGTTTCATCGGCCTGCAAATCCAAAAATATTTTTTCATAAACCTTCATCTCAACCTCGACTTCTTTTTCGACCATGTTGCCTTCTTCATCCTCTTCCAGCAAAACATCGTTAAAAGATTCTGTTTTGTCTCCGTGAAACAACAGGATAGCTATAATGGACTTTTCGAGTTCATCAAGCTGATTTACCTTTTCTGCAACAGTCTCCCCACTGTGTTTTACCACATTTAGCGCATTCTTTTTGCGTTCCTGTCGGTGTTTTTTATTGGCATCAGCAAGTTCTTTCTTCCCCATTTGTGCCAAGGTGTTATACAGAACCTCTTCAGAAATATCCATGATACGGGAACATTCCTGAATATACACCTCCCGCTGTATACGATCGGGAATTTTAAAGATGCTGTTGACCATCTCGCGAATGGTTTCTGCCTTTTTTATCGGATCGTTTTTAGCCTCATTGGCCAACAGCGACGCCTTGAAACTAATGAAATCCGTTGCATTTTCCTCCAAATACCCCACCAACTCCTCATGATCGTGTTCACGGGCAAAACTATCAGGGTCATGTCCCTCGGGGAAAGTGCAGACTTTAACGTTCATTCCTTGTTCAAGGATAAGGTCTACACCACGTAAAGAAGCCCTTAATCCGGCCGCATCACCATCAAAAAGAACTGTTATGTTTTTTGTAAGCCTGTTGACCAAACGGATCTGATCAGGTGTTAAGGCTGTTCCACTGGAAGCTACTACGTTTTCAATCCCAGTTTGATGAAACTGAATAACATCGGTATATCCTTCCACTAAATAACAATTATCCTGTTTGGCAATAGCCTGTTTTGCATGATAAATGCCGTAAAGCACCTTACTCTTGTGGTAAATATCACTTTCGGGGGAATTCAGGTATTTGGCTGCTTTTTTATACGAAGTCAATATACGTCCGCCAAAACCTAACACGCGTCCGCTCATGGAGTGAATGGGAAACATTACCCGTCCTTTAAAACGGTCGAACATTTTTTTATCGGCTCCCGGAGCACCTTCCTTGACAATGGTCAACCCTGTTTTTTCCAAAAACTCCAGTTGATAACCTTTTCCCAGCGCTTCCTTGGTAAAAACATCCCACTGGTCCAGGGAATACCCCAACTTAAATTTCTCGATGGTTTCCTTTGTAAAGCCTCTTTCCTTGAAATAAGTACCCCCAATGGCTTTTCCAGATTCTGTATTCAGTAAAGTATTGTGGAAATATCCCTGAGCATATTCAGAAACCAAAAACATGCTTTCGCGCTCACTGGCTTTTACTTTGTCTTCATCGGTCTGCTCGGTTTCCTCGACTTCAATATTGTATTTTTTAGCGAGGTATTTTATGGCTTCTGGATAGGTATAATGTTCGTGTTCCATTAAAAAAGCCACAACATTGCCTCCTTTTCCACTACTGAAATCTTTCCATATCTGTTTTACCGGGGACACCATAAAACTCGGTGTGCGCTCATCAGTAAACGGACTCAAACCTTTAAAATTAGAACCCGATTTTTTTAATTGCACAAAATCACCAATCACCTCTTCTACACGAGAAGCGTCAAACACTTTATCTATGGTTGATTTTGATATCAAAAGAGTACAGTTTTAGGTTATAAAAATACAGATTTGTTTTTTCTTCTCATGAAAGAGAAACCTATAAAATACAATGTGATTACTTTTTGCGTTCGATCACATAATCCACCATCAATTCCAAGGCTTCTTTATAGGGAGAATCGGGATATGTTTTTAAAATATCCAAAGCTTCTTGCTTAAAAGCCATCATTTTTTGGGTGGCATATTCCAATCCGCCGCTTTCTTTCACAAAAGCGATCACTTCTTTTACCCGCTTTTTGTTTTTATTGTGTGTTTTTACTGAATTGATCAACCAATCCCGTTCTTTCTTAGCCACTATGTTTAAAGTATAGATAAGCGGCAAGGTCATTTTTTGTTCTTTGATATCGATACCTGTCGGTTTTCCGATCGGACCATTAGTATAATCAAAAAGGTCATCTTTTATCTGAAAAGCCATTCCGATCAACTCTCCGAATTTCCGCATTTGCTCCACTTGTTCGGAGTCCGGATGAACAGAACAAGCACCAAGACTACAGCAAGCTGCAATCAAAGTGGCTGTTTTTTGACGAATGATCTCATAATATACCTCTTCAGTAATATCCAGCTTACGCGCTTTTTCAATTTGCAACAATTCTCCTTCACTCATTTCACGAACGGCTACGGATATGATTTTCAACAAATCGAAATCTTCATTGTCGATGGAAAGCAATAGACCTTTAGAAAGTAAATAATCACCGACCAAAACTGCAATTTTGTTTTTCCAAAGAGCATTGATGGAGAAAAAGCCCCTACGGCGATTACTGTCGTCAACAACATCATCATGCACCAAAGTAGCTGTATGAATCAGCTCGATAACACTGGCACCACGGTATGTACGTTCGTTTACTTTTCCTTCAGCCACCATTTTGGCTACCAAAAAAACAAACATGGGCCGCATTTGTTTCCCCTTTCGGTTAACAATGTAGTAGGTAATACGATTGAGTAAGGCTACTTTTGAAGACATGGACTCGTGGAACTTTTTCTCAAAAAGCTCCATTTCCAGGCGTATAGGTTCTTTGATTTGCTCTACTATCTTCATTGAAGGCGTAAAGATAGTATTTATCTGTTATTTGTGAATAGTAAATTCAGAATTGAGTAGAAAAGCACAGGTTGTTTATGGTTTATGCTGATTAGATTCCTGCCCTACCTACGGCAGGCAAGTTGCATAGGAATTATTTCTCTCACTGTGGAAGGAAACATTGATATTCCTGCTTTCGCAGGAGTTCAGGAATTTATGACTTGTTTGCTAATTGTCCGCAGGCGGCATCGATATCCTTCCCTCTGGAACGGCGCACAGTAACCGTAATACCATTTCTCTCCAAGAGCTCTTGATACATATCGATTGCTTTGCTATCGGCTTGTTTGAAGTGGTCATCACCTATGGGGTTGTATTCGATTATATTGACTTTGGAAGGTGCAAACCTGCAGAACTTCACCAAGGCTTCCACATCCTTCTGCTTATCATTAATCCCCCTCCACACTACATATTCATAGGTGATTCGGCTTTTGGTCTTGTTGTACCAATATTCCAAAGCTTCCCTAAGATCTTTCAGCGGAAAAGTAGCATTAAAAGGCATGATGGAAGTACGCACCTCATCAATAGCAGAGTGCAATGAAACCGCCAATTTGAATTTTACTTTACTGTCGGCCAGTTTTTTGATCATTTTCGGCACTCCGGAAGTAGACACTGTGATTCGTTTAGGAGACATCCCCAATCCGCCGGGAGGCGGAGAAGTGATTTTATCAATAGCAGCCAACACATTTTTGTAGTTCATCAATGGCTCGCCCATTCCCATAAAAACGATATTGGACAAAGGTTTGTCAAAATACAAACGGCTTTCGTTATCAATCGCTACCACTTGGTCATAGATCTCATCCGGATTTAAGTTTCGCATACGCTTTAACCTTGCTGTTGCGCAAAATTTGCAATCCAAACTACAGCCCACCTGACTGGAAACACAAGCAGTTGTTCGTGTGGGCGTGGGTATCAAAACCGATTCTACAATAAGGTCATCATGTAATCGTACGGCATTTTTTATCGTTCCATCGTTACTGCGCTGCATTTGATCGACCCTGATGTTGTTGATCACAAAATTATCCTCTAGCATTTGGCGGGTTTCTTTTGAGATATTGGTCATTTCATCAAAAGAATAGGTCGCTTTTCCCCACAACCATTCATACACCTGATTTCCACGAAAGGCTTTATCCCCTTGAGCGACGAAAAAGTCTCTAAGTTGTTCCTTGGTTAGTGCGCGAATGTCCTTTTTTGTTGTTTGCATGGGTGCAAAGATACGGTTTCTTCTAATTAAGAATTAAATACTTTAGCCTAAAAGAATCCTGCCCCCCAACCCCTCTGAGGGGAGACGATTACCTCGCCTCCCCTTTGAGATAATTGGTCTTGTACTAATTTAAAAACTTAGGTTTCACAACCAACATGACCCAAGCCCAATTTTGTGGATCGGCAGCGGCTTCTTCGGTTATTCCTTTCAACTCATACATACCATCAGTTGCAAACATTTGAGAATAGCCTAAGGCCAAACTATAATTTTTAAACTTCTTCTTATACACTACATCTACCTCTGTGCCTAAAGATTTTTTACCGCTTGACAGTTCTTGTTCTCCGCTAAAATTTAAAGCTTTTACAAGAAGATTTGACGTCTCATTTAATGTAATATTAGTACTTAGATGAACATCGAATAAGCCAATGCTGTTTGCATGGTTCCCCACATAAAAATAATCCATGAACCCATTGAATTTATGATTTGTTCCGTACAGAGGAAAAAAGGCCCCTGTTTTACCGGCATCGGCATCATTCCCGCTGATAATTTCCAGTCCACCGCCTAATGCTATTTTTTCTGAAGCTTTGTATGATACATCCAAGCTTAAAAGGTAGGCGCCTTCCACATCGATTTCCCCTTGTCTTTTTCCAGTCTGAATAAAAGCATTTGCAGCCATCCCCAAACGACCTGTTTTATAATTTAAATGTGTCCCCATAGTTTGTAAATTGCTAACGCCGTCTTCTTCTTGAAAACCATTATTCAAGAACAACAAACTGCCCGAAAAGTTTTCCCAAGCTTTTTTCAAGTATAGGTATTGCATGGTTTTATATGAAAAAAATCCAGTGGTATTATAAGTCGTTCCGCTATTGACAAAACCTGTCGGATGAGAATAATCTTGGTTGAATGCCAGCCCTAAATCCAACATGAATTTTTCTTTTTTATATCGAATCAATGCGGCATCATGATTTCGTCCTTGTTGAGCCCAGTTTAATCCGCCAAAAATACGTTGGTCATCATAAGAAATGACTTGACGCCCCAATTTAGTAGAAAACCCTTCTCCTAAGGTTATTTCTGCCCATGCTTGAAAGACGGCAAAAGAATTATTCTGATCATAAGGCAATATCTGTCTGTTTTCACCCCACACCATTACATCTTGCAGGCTCAGGTAAAATTTATAAGCCCCTATGTCATAGCCTGCATTTAAGCGTATTCGGGTTGACACACCAAAACCTGCATCGGTAGAATCAGCTATAATATTACCAAAACCATGGCGGTATTCTGTTCTTGGGCGAAATTCGCCATCTAAGGTAAATTGTGCTTGTGTTAATTGTAAACACCCTAATAATAAAAGGCATAGAACGGCATATTGTTTTTTCATTTTTTTCATTTTTCTGTTTTTTTAAGGTTGGATTAATTTGTTTTTGTAGTAATTAATGTTCTAAAAAGTCGATGAGATGTTTTCTGTATTTGTAGTAATTATCGTGTTCTAAAATTGCTTTTCGTGTTCTTGGGCGTTCAAAATCAATGTTAAGCGTATCTCCTATTTTGGCTTCAGGTCCGCTAGTCATCATCACTACCCTGTCGGCCAAAAAGATGGCTTCATCCACATCGTGGGTAATCATTACTGCCGTGATTTTTTCTTTGTTCCAAATTTCAATGAGAATGTCCTGAAGCTCACCTCTGGTTAATGAATCCAACATTCCAAAGGGTTCATCCAGCAATAATACTTTTGGTTTTATGGCAAAAGCCCTGGCAATCCCAACTCTTTGTTGCATCCCTTGGGAAAGCTCTGAAGCCTTTTTATGAAAAGCGCTTTCCAGTCCAACTTTTTGAAGATAGTATTTTGCAATATCCGTACGTTGCGTCTTGGTAGCATGCGGAAATACTTGATTTACACCCAATAATACATTTTGAAGCGAAGTCATCCAGGGCATTAAACTTGGGGATTGAAAAATAACACCTCTATCGGGTCCCGGACCCTTAATTTGCTTTCCTAATACAGATATATTTCCGCCGGAAATCGCATTAAGGCCTGCAATCATTGAGAGCATGGTTGTTTTACCACAACCCGAATGTCCAATAATAGTAACAAACTCGCCTTTCATTACTTGAAGGTTTAAATCTTTCAGTACAACATAATCCCCTTTAGGCGTAGGATATACCTTTTTAAGGTCAACTAAATCCAGCATAATCTTGGAGGGGTACACAATACCATTCTCGGCGCTGATACCTATATTGTTATTTATTGTTTTTGTATGCATTTGTTCTTATTTAAAGTGTCCTACAAAATTTTTAGGGCTTAAGTCCGGTAATTCATATTCCTTTTCAGATTCTGATTTCCGCTGGTTCCCTATATCCATTAAATATTCAATCACAGCATTTCTGGTTCGCTTAAAATCGGGGTTATCGTTCAGCCCTGTTTTATCCCTTGGCCGGTCAATATTTATTTTAAATTCTGGACCTAAAGTAGCGTTTGGTCCCGGGCGTAATGGTATAATCCGGTCTGCCATATAAATTCCTTCATCCACATCATTGGTAATGAGTAAAGCCGTACACTTTTCTTTTTCCCAGATATTTAAAATTTCATCTTGCAAATTCCCACGTGTCAAGGCATCAAGAGCCCCTAAAGGTTCGTCCATAACAATCATTTCAGGTTTCATGGCCAATGCCCGGGCTACTGCCACCCGTTGACGCATACCCCCGGACAATTCTGCGGGACGTTTGTTCAGGGCAGGAGTCAAATTGACCATCTCAACATATTTGCTCACGATTTTGTTCAGGGTTGATTTTTTCTCCTTCGGAAAAGACTCTTTTACAGCCATGTACACATTTTGTCCTACCGTTAACCATGGAAGCAATGAGTAATTTTGAAAAATAACACCCCGTTCATGACTTGTTCCTACTACGGCTTGACCTTTAAAGAGTACTTCTCCTTTTGTAGGTTGCAGAAGTCCATTGACGAGATTTACCAGCGTTGTTTTTCCGCTACCTGTAAAACCAACTATCGCAACAAACTCTCCTTCTTCAATAGATAAATTAATATTGGAAAGTACTTCGGTGGCACTATTGCCCTGTCCATAAGTTTTTGATAAATTATTTAGTTCTAAGTATGCCATTTCTGATTGTTGTTAAGCAGTGAAGTCATTAAACCCCATCATTTTTATTAAAAGACACCATATTTTGAATAGTCAACATCATTCGGTCCAAAAGAAAACCGATACCGCCAATCACGAACATGGCAACAATGATTTTTGAATTTGAATCTATAGCTCCATTTTGAAATTCTTCCCAAACAAAAGATCCCAAGCCCGGACTTTGTGCCAACAGTTCTATAGCAATAAGTACCATCCAGGAGACAGAAAGCGTAATTCTTAAACCGGTAAAAATCAAAGGCAATGAAGAAGGTAATATTACTTGATAGACCTTTTTAAAAGTGCCCAACTTCAATACTTTAGCCACGTTTATATAATCTTTGTCTACCGAAGCTACCCCCATGGCGGTATTGACCAATGTTGGCCACATAGCACACAAACCAACACTTATAAAAGAAATGATAAACGCGCTGTCGGATTGTGAATCTTTGGTTAATGTTTTAACAATCATAAAAACCAAGAGCAACCAAACTACGGGTGACACAGGCTTGAATATCTGAATTAACCAATTGGCCGAACTCCTTAAGGTTTTGCTAAGCCCTATAACTATTCCTATTGGAACGGCTATAATAAAGGCTAAAAGAAATCCTGCAAAAACGGTTTTTAAACTTGTTAGTATTTGATCGACAAACGAAGGTCTTCCCGTATAAGTGATAGGATTTTTCCCCTCGGCTAATCGTTCTGCATTGATCGTTGCCGTTTTTTCCTTAAACGCTTTTTTATTGGCTCTAATAGCATAATGGTCTTGCAGCAAAGTTTTATAAGAAGCCCAAACCTGAGCAGGTGATGGTAACGTATTTGGCTGGCAACTGACATCGCCCGACGCAATACAGGCTTTCATGGCATCAGCGGCTTGTTGTCCTTGTTCGCTTAATGCTTTCTCAATTTTATAATTGGCTTCAATAGTGTATAAAGATTTGGCTCCCATGTGCCACAACCCTATAAATATGAGTATAGAAGCTATAGGCACCATTACTTTTCTCAAGAAGTTTTTAAAATCTTCTTTTTCGATCTTTCCTGTAAATATCGATTTTAATGTTCCCAAAAAACCTGATCCCATAAACTTGGTCAGTTTTCCTAATGCTATGCTTTGCTTCATCTTTCCGTTGGTTTTATTATTTATCTTTATTTCCTATGGAAAAGCTGTTAATATATCCTATGGGGTCTTTGCCATCGTAAGCATTGCCGTCAATAAAATGGGTAGTTGCAGGTTTGTAACCATTGGTATTTGGAATATCTTTGGCTTCGATATGCCCCTCTTCCACTAATAGATCGGCTGCTTTTTTCCATATATCAGGTCGATAAATATCTTTAATCGTTTCATCGTACCACGCTTTGGGTTTGGCTTCCGGAATTTGTCCCCAGCGACGCATTTGCGTTAAAAACCAAATACCATCAGAATAGAAAGGATAGGTTGCGTGATGTTTGTAGAACACATTAAAATCGGGCATTTCTCGTTTATCCCCTTTTTCATATTCAAAAGTCCCTGTCATAGAATTGGCCAGCACCACTTCGTCTGCTCCAACATATTGGGACATGGATAATATTTTTACGGCCTCTGCCCTGTTTTTAGGATTGTCTAACCATTTACCTGCACGAATCAATGCTTTAGTAACCGCAATAGCCGTATTTGGATTTTCCTCAACAAACTTTTTGGTCATGACAAATACTTTTTCCGGATTATTCTGCCAGATATCGTAGTTTGTAACCACCGGTACTCCAATACCTTTAAAAACGGCTTGTTGGTTCCAAGGTTCCCCTACGCAATATCCATAGATAGTTCCTGCCTCAAGAGTTGCAGGCATTTGTGGTGGTGGTGTTACCGATAACAATACATCGGCATCAATTTGTCCTTGTACATGATCAGAAGTGTACATTCCGGGATGAATTCCTGCAGCTGCTAACCAATATCTTATTTCATAATTGTGGGTCGATACCGGAAATACCATTCCCATTTTGAAGGCTTTTCCATTGCTCCTGTATTCATCAATTACGGGTTTTAATGCATCGGCTTTTATAGGATGTATTCGCTTTCCGTCAGCATCTTTTTGAACATTAGGTTTCATTTTAGACCAAACATCATTCGATACGGTAATGGCATTTCCATTTAAATCCATTGAAAAAGGAGTTACCAAAGCTGCTTGCCTTCCAAACCCGGCTCCAGCTGCAATAGGTTGTCCGGCCAGCATATGAGATCCATCTAATTGACCATCGATAACGCGATCTAAAACATTTTTCCAATTGGATTGTGCTTCAACAGACACAAATAAGCCCTCGTCTTCAAAAAAACCTTTTTCTTTGGCTATGGCCAAGGGTGCCATGTCGGTTAATTTAATAAACCCGAAAGTCAATTGAGGTTTTTCAATCTCTAAAGTTTTAGTAGCTGAAGTTTCTATAACTTCTTTTTCAGAGGTTGTTTTTTTAGACCCTTTTCCGCCGCAAGAAAATAATAGTAATACAACGGACAATAATAATGTTGATTTTGTGATTGGTGAGTTCATATGTTTACTTTTTTAAGTATTAATACTTATTTGAAGCAAAAGTATAAGTAGAAACTCTCCTATTCAATGATAATAACCATGTAAACACCTCTTTTTACAACATAAAAAAAGCTGCCATAAAACATGTTTTTAAAATAAAGTACTGATTATTAATTTCTTATGATTTGTTAGGAAATAAAAATTGATACGTACAGATACGTACTATGAGTAAGGAGACAAGATAAAAACCAGTGTTTATCAACTATCTAGAAAATAGTTGTGTTCACTAATTTCATTTTTAAGAAGTTGAAGATCAGTAATCCCAATTTTTTTGCCTTTGGCCATCAGAAGGTTTTCTTTTTTTAAAACCGATATTACCCTAATGACTTGTTCTTCGGTCGTGCCTGCATAATCAGCATATTCTTTTCGGCTTAAGGTAAGATTGAGAAAACCGTTGGTAACACCAAACTTTCTATGTAAATACAAAACACTATCTATGACCCGCTCTCGAACCGTCATCTGTGATATGGTTTTCACTTTATTCTCGCTTCTGTTGAGTTCATTGGCGTAAAAAAGCATCAGGTCGTAAGCAAATTTCGAATGGCTCAATAAGGTTTGTTGTAGATTATCTTTAGAAAAATAGCATAATTCTGAGTCCTCTAAAGCAATGGCTCCAATGGAGTAGTATTCCTCTGTCCCAAATCCTCTATGTCCTATGATCTCACCGGCTTTAGCAAGCCTGACGATTTGCTCCCTTCCATTAATACCTGTCCTGAATACTTTTACACATCCTTTGAAAAGGAAAAACAAACCGTTTACGGGAGCGCGTTCTATAATGAATTGTTGTCCCTTCTTACATCGAATATTATTCTTTTTACTTATCAGATCACAACCTTCTAAAGCACTTAAGTTTCGTTTGATTAAGCATTCATGGTTTTCACAATTATGGCAAGATGTATTATTCAAGACACGTTGCTTTCTTTTGGGAAGCGTAATTGTATTTATTGATTCCTTTTCCACTTATCAATATTTTAAACCTTGAATACCAGTTTTCTAAAAACAAATATAAGTATTGATACTTAGAATCAGATGAAAGGCACGTATTTTTAAGGCATCCTTGATTTAGGAGATAAAATTGATGAAATTCAGAATTATGAACTCCTATTTTTAAAAAAGTACAAACGAAGTGATTACGATAGTAGTTGTTCAATAAATAAAAAACCTGCCTACTAATATAGACAGGTCTCATTATTTAACTTAATAATATAGTTTTTATAAAATAAGCATGGCGTCTCCATAAGAGTAGAACTTATACTCTTTTTTGATGGCTTCTTTGTATGCTTTCATTACAAAATCATGGTCTGCAAAAGCAGAGATCATCATCAACAATGTTGATTTTGGAGTATGGAAATTGGTCACCATACAATTGGCGATGCTAAACTCGTAAGGAGGGAAAATAAATTTGTTGGTCCACCCTTCATACGGATTCAATGTCAAGTCTGATGACACAGAACTTTCTAAAGCCCGCATAGCCGTGGTTCCTATAGCACAAACTTTCCTTTTGCTTTTCTTGGCATTGTTAACCTTGGCTGCTGCCTTTTCATCAATAAACAACTCTTCGCTATCCATTTTATGTTTAGACAGATCCTCTACCTCTACCGGGTTGAATGTCCCAAGACCGACATGCAAAGTAACTTCAGCAAAATCGATCCCTTTTATCTCCAACCTTTTCAGTAAATGTTTAGAAAAGTGAAGTCCGGCCGTTGGCGCTGCTACTGCACCTTCTTTTTTGGCATAGATGGTTTGATAACGCTCTTCGTCATCCGGTTCAACATCCCTTTTTATATATTTTGGAAGTGGTGTTTCTCCAAGTTCATTCAGTTTTTTTCTGAATTCTTCATAAGAGCCATCGTATAGAAAACGAAGTGTTCTCCCTCTTGAAGTAGTGTTATCGATCACCTCAGCGACCAAACTCTCGTCTTCTCCAAAATATAATTTATTTCCAATTCTAATCTTTCTCGCTGGGTCTACCAAAACATCCCATAGACGCTGATCTTCATTCAATTCCCTCAACAAGAATACCTCAATCCGAGCTCCGGTCTTTTCTTTGTTACCAAACAAACGAGCGGGAAAAACCTTAGTATTATTAAGCACCATAACATCTCCTTCATCAAAATAATCAATAAGGTCCTTGAACAATTTGTGCTCAATCTTTTGTTCTTTCCTATGCAATACCATTAACCGTGCTTCGTCACGGTGTTCAGATGGATATTCAGCTAACAATTCTTTTGGAAGATCAAAACTAAAATGTGATAATTTCATGTGTTTATATTCATTTGTTTTCAACAATCCGTATGCACAAATAAAAAACCGATATTCTAAAAATCGTTTGTGATCTTAGAAAAATCGGCAACTATTTTGCACTGGTACTGTTTGGATTCAAATCTGTTATAAATAATTAATGCAGGCACTTACAAATGAAACTACCTACACTTGTATTTTTTACGAATTGCAAATATACAATATGGAAATAGGGGTTGTCAAGGAAAACAACAATTATTTATAAAATTGTTGCAGATAACGCTTTGAAAATCAATTCTAATATTGGGTATTCTACAAATTCTCAACTGTTATCTCCAAGGCCTCCATATCTTTCCAAAAATCGGGATAGGATTTTGATACTACTTCAGCATCGTTGATAACAATAGGCGCCCTTAAAGCCAAAGGAGCAAAAGCCATCGCCATTCTATGGTCGTTATAAGTATCGATGCCTACTTTTTCATTGATGGTTTTCGAGGGTTCTAAAAATAATTCTTTATCGGTTACTTTAATATCTGCCCCCAATTTTGAAAGTTCGGTTTTTAAGGCTTCCAAGCGGTCGGTTTCCTTGATTTTCAAGGTATGCAAGCCTGAGAGCTCACATTTTAACCCCAAACCAAAACAGCTCACTGAAATTGTCTGTGCAATATCGGGAGCATTGGCCAAGTCAATCTTTATGGTTTTGTTTAAGTCTGCTTCAGCCGTTTTTTTCAAGCTAATCGTATGTCCGTCGAAGCTGGTTTCCACACCAAACTGTTTATAAATCTCCTGTAAAACACTATCCCCCTGTAAACTGTTTTCCTTGTAGCTGGACAAACTGATTTCCGAACCTACATCGCACAAGGCCACAATACTGTAAAAATAGGAAGCCGAACTCCAATCTGATTCCACTACAATGGTTTTCTTCGGATTTTCGGTCATTGGGGCTACCGTGATTACATTGCCTTCAAAACGGGTCTGCACCCCTATTTCATTCAGTAAAGCCAAGGTCATTTTTATATACGGGACTGAAGTGATTTTCCCTTCCAAGGTGAGTTCTAAGCCATTTTCCAAAGTTGGCGCCACCAACAACAAGGCTGAAATATATTGACTGCTCACATTGGCTGCCAACGACACTTTGTGTTTTGTTATTTTTTTCCCTTTGATATTTAAAGGCGGATAACCTTCGTTCAATTCATATTCCACATCTGCTCCTAACTGACGTAAAGCCTCCACCAAAATCTTTACCGGACGTTCTTTCATACGTTTCGAGCCTGTTAACGTCACTTCCCGTCCCGCTTGTGTAGCAAAAAAAGCAGTGAGAAAACGCATGGCTGTTCCCGCATGGTGGATATCCACTTCCCCCTGCTCTACCTTCAATCCTTCTTCCATGACCCGGGAATCATCAGAGTTTGAAAGGTTCTCAATGCTGATATTTGGATACAATGCTTGGAGTAATAACGCTCGGTTACTCTCACTTTTTGAACCTGTGATTTTTATATTTTGGGACAGTTTTGTTGTTGAAGATTGAAGGTGTAAATCCACTTACTTTGTTTTTAAATGAAACGAAGGTGTAAATTTAAAAAAGATTCCCGCAAAAGCGGGAATCAGAACATAACATTTATTTAAGCTTTTCGTTATTGTGGTGCCTGTCGTGGTCGCGTTTTGCTTTTTCATCCATTTTTTTTTCAAAAGCAGCTTGCAGATCGATCCCGGTTTGATTGGCCAAGCACAAGACTACAAAAACCACATCGGCCAGTTCTTCGCCCAAATCTTTGTCCTTGTCGCTTTCTTTTTCACTCTGCTCACCATACCGACGGGCTATAATTCGGGCCACTTCACCTACTTCTTCTGTAAGCTGTGCCATATTGGTCAACTCGTTAAAATAACGAACGCCGTGTTCTTTTATCCATTTATCAACTTCCAGTTGTGCGTTTTCAATGTTCATTTTATATCTGACTGAGTACTATTTTTTCTGTTTCCTTTTCAACCACTGTGCTAAAGTACTGCTTTATTGTCTCATAATAAAGTGATGGAACGATTGCAGTATTAATTTCAAAATCCACGAGCAATTGTATTACTCCGGCACTTTCAGCCACATGATACAAGAAATTTCCTATGTTGTCCGGCAGGGCCAACTTAACAGGTTCGGGCATCGATTCTATTTTATACCCCTCAGGTATTTTCACATTGATCCTTAATTGATCTTTTGTAGGGTATGAAAAATCTATTGGGAATTCCCTTTTTTCCAATTTAAAGGGATTCTCTTCTTCCGTATAAAAAAGCAGTGGCGAAAGATACATTTTATCCCCAATCATATCACAGGCGCTCTCTTTATAAAAACCAAATTGCTCTACTACCGGTTTTTGAATGTCTAATTTGTTGTCAACTTTATAATCATTCACTTCTATTCCACCCAATTTGTTCTCCAATGATTCCAAATATTCTTCTCCATCAATATGATTGTTCCTTGCTCTAAAATTAAACGCATTATGATCAAAATACTGACGTCTTATCTTACCCTCTACATCACCTTCTTCTGAAAGATTCACATTCATAAACACCAAACGTTTGGACACATGCTTGGGAGTAAGGTCTATCTGCATGGAGTTCCCGTCTTTTCTAATTATTCTCCCCATCCAATTCAATGCACGCTCAGGCAATATATTTGGAGATGCATATTTATCAGTAGCATCCATGGTCACCCAAGCATCATTTATTTTTGCCACTGCTATCACATAATTAAATCCGTCTTGAGTTGGAAACAGTGGAATTCCATGAGAACGTGTACTCACCAACACAGGATAGGCTTCAACTCCGGCATAATTCAGCATAGATGTGAGCATCAAATTGATATCAGCTACATTGCCAGTACTTTCTTTATATGCTTTTCTAACTCCGTTGTCACAAGTAAAACCATTGTTCTTGTTCCATGCCATTTTATTTTTAACAAAAGTATAGATCAATCCTATTTTCTCACTTGTATTACTTGCTTTGGCCATCAAGGCATCTATAGCGCTTTCATAATATCTCGTTTTTTTCAATTCATCACCAAAGCCATCATACTCATATATCTTTTTTGCAACAGCTTCCCAAGTAGTGGAATAATATTCAGTAGATTCATTCGGAAACTTGACATAGGAAAGCTCAAAATCTATACTCGCTCTGTAGTTGTCGATATTGTTGACATAGGGTTCATCTTTCAATGCTGGGACATCTTCTACGGAAATGCTATTCACATTAATTATATAGGATACCTTATTATTGCTAAAACTGGTAGGTCCAGAAGACCATCCCGATGGCTGTCTGTTTTTGGTCGTAAAATTAATAGATCCGTTCTTAGCACTTTTATCAACCTTAAAAAGATAAAATCCTTTTACCTGGGGTTTAAAGTAAAAATATTCGGGGAACTCAAATTTCGCATCCAGTTTATCAACCGGAATTTCACGCTGAATCTGAACTTCACGAACATTGGTAAGGAAAGGGGATATGATTTTGTATTCATATTCTATCACGCTCCCTTCTTTCAAATTAGGAAACGTAAATGTTTCACTGTTCCAATACTGAGATTCTTCATTTTCAAAGATTCCGTCTTTTGACAATTTGGTATCCTTGACCTTGCCTTTTTCTAAATTATAGGTATATCCTTTTATAGAAGAAATTTTTTCCTTATCGCTATCTCCGTTATACAAAAACACCTTGTCTGTTCCATAACCAAATCCTTTTTCATCATATATCTTGATTCTTTTATGAACTGTAGTAATCAACATGAATCCCTGATTTTGGAAATATTCAACATAAGAGCGATGATCTTCATATAAAACAGATGCAACAGCTGAAGAATCTTTCTTATGGACTTTGGACTCAAGCTCTTCTTTGGATACCTTTCCAAACTTATAATTCTGTGCGACAATGACATTTACTGTTAAAAGACAGAACAATAGTAGTATGATCGTTTTTTTCATTTTAGGTAGTAGTTTAGGTTGTTTTAAGATTGTTGTTTTATCAAGACAATTTTTTGATTTTCCAGTTTAGCGGTTTTTCTTCTGAACGTCCTATATGAATCGTAATCTCCTTTTGAGTAACTCCCTTTTCTCAATAAGAACTGTTTACGGTATAGAAGTTCATTATCGTTCATTTTACTGATCTCGTATTCGTATGTACCAAACTCATTTTCTATCTTTTCCCCTTCAGACATGGCTTCAATAGTGTAACCTTTGGGAAGTTTGATAGTAATACTATCTTTATACATATACCCTCTTTGTATCTCGAATGGGGTTGTCCTGTTTCGGTATCGATCCGGAACATAAGAATTGCGATCGAAGGCGTTTATATTAAAAATAATGCGGTCTCCTGAAATAGAAGCGTATTTTTCCGCAGAGAATTTTACATTTTCTGAAAATGAAATCGAATCCTTATCATTTTCAAATTCAAAAGACGCTATCGACATATTGTTGATGTAGTTCCAATATTGCTTATAGAACTTATCAATGTCTTCTTGTGATCTTGTTTCCAGATAAAAATGGTTGTCATAAAGCACCCCTTTTGTCAAGATATCCACCTCTGCATCTATGGATCCGTCTTCATTCAATTGAAACATACCCTGATTGACCATGAGGTTATCTTCATTCAGATAGGAAGCGGTTTTTACGATTTCACCTCCCTCTGGTTTCATCACCAAAACATTCCTGTTATCAGTAAAATCACCTATGAAATTAAACGGAAGCAGCCTCGAAGTACAATCTATCCAACAATAATTATCGTTGTATGGAATGGCCAATATCGCATGATTCCCTTGTTCAAGGGAAGCAAATTCCGTTTCAAAATCCACAATTTCGCTTCCGGCTTCCACATGAGTGTAATAAGACTCAATCCCTACTTCGGCCAACAAAGATCTGGTATAATTGGTAAGTCCTTTACAGTCACCATATTTTACCCTATCCACTTCTTCAGCAGTTATGGGTTGTATTCCTCCAATACCCACTTGCACACTTATATAGCGGGTTTGTTCTTGAACAAATTCGTATATCTTCTTCGCTTTTAAATACGGATCGTCAATGTCTTTTACCAGTGCTTTTGCTTTGGCTACTGTACTTTCAGGAAGTTGATCCCTGTTGATCAGTATTTTATCATACATCCATTTTCCCAGTTCGCTCCAATTGCCTGCATACCCTTCTACTCCGTCAATATTAAAATGATTTGAAGTAATTTGTAGTTTTGGGGCAATTTTCGGGAATTCCGGAGCCAATTCTTCACTTTTTATGGCTGGCAAGGATCTTGCTTTGTATATAATACTGTTGGTTGTTATCTCTTTTTCAATATCATAAGCTTCAAGGTTGTCTTCTTTCAGTAAGAGTTCCATATCAGACTCATTATAGACGATGTGGAGATCACTCTTTTCGACACTCAAATTATATCCGCTGATAAAATACCAATTTGGAATGAAAACTGTGTTTGCAGTCTTTACTGTGCTTACAAATTTTATAGTGTACGGATAGAAAGTCGGTGTGTAATCGTAATATAAAACCCTCGAATCTGAATACAGCGTACCGTTAGAAACTGCACTTCGGTCTTTGAAATCCCTCTTTTTTATTCTTTTTACAACATTCCCTATTCGGTCATAGACCACAGCCTCAATAGATTTTATCGACCGTTCTTTGTCATAGCCTTCACCAATTCTAACATACCTATTTCCTGCTTTGTTAAAAACAGTAATCACATATTCTTTAGTGATTTCCATGTCTTTATATGAAGAAATCTCTATGTGCATACTATCCTGTCTAACGATAGCATCTGCATCTTTTTTCAGTTCGTCTTTAAATAAAATAGACTGATATTCCGAATCCTGTGAAAAGGAATAACTCACGACGGCTATATAGCAAACTATAGCCATGAAATATTTAAGAAGCATTCAGGTTAGGTATTGTTTAGGTTTTAAAAATAAACAAATTTTCCTAAATAAAAAGAAAATAGGTGTTAACTATCTATCAACTCCCTCGGGTCAAGCCTGTCTGCCGACAAAGGCAGGCCCACAAATTATTAAAACAAAAAAACCTTATTTCTTCTCGATGCAGTCCCGATGGTTCAGGTAAATTAAACCCACTTAGTGGGATTAATGCCGATTTTTTGTATCAATTATTATGGTTACAGGACCATCATTCAGCAGGGATACTTTCATATCTGCCCCAAATTCTCCCGTGCCTACTTTTTTTCCAAGCCCTGTTTCCATTTCTTGAACAAAAGCTTCATAAAGTGGAATAGCAATATCCGGTTTTGCAGCTTTGATATACGATGGCCGGTTCCCCTTTTTAGTAGAGGCATGCAAAGTAAACTGACTCACCACGATAACATCCCCATCAACATCTTTTACAGAGTGATTCATCACTCCATTCCCGTCGTTGAAAATCCGTAATCCGCATATTTTCTTCACCAACCAGGTGATGTCTTCTTGACCATCTGCATTTTCAATTCCGAGTAGGATAAGTAATCCCTTATCAATAACTGATCTTTCTTTTCCGTTTATGGTGACACTGGCCTGACTTACCCGTTGTATAACTGCACGCATTTGTTGTGTTAAATGTTTATGATCCCCTCCCAACCTCCCGCCTGAGGCGGGGAGGAGTTAGGGCAAATTAGTTTTTATAATCTCCCTCCCTTCGGGAGGGGTTAGGGGAGGGCTTTAATTCTCTCCGTAAATATCAGTTCTGTAATTTTCGTCTTCCCCTTCCAGTATTTGCAAATAACTCTTGTATCTGCTCCATGCGATCTCATTGTTTTCAAGCGCCGCTTTCACGGCACATTTCGGCTCATCTATATGCAGGCAATTGTTGAATTTACACGCGCTCTTACGCTCAAAAAATTCCGGGAAATAATCACCAATCTCATATCGTTCCATGTTGACGATTCCAAAACCTTTTATTCCCGGTGTATCGATAATGCGAGCATCGAAGCTAAGATCATACATCTCTGCAAAGGTCGTGGTGTGAAGTCCTTGTTTGTGTTGTTCGGATATTTCGGCCGTCTTCAATTTCAGAGTCGGCTCCAAACAATTGATCAAAGTAGATTTTCCTACTCCGGAATGCCCCGAAAAAATGCTTGTCTGCCCTATCATCAATTCTTTTACCTGATCCAAATTCTTTCCTGTTTTTGCTGAAACCCCTATGCAGGTATAACCAATGTTTCTATAAACTTCTGTCAGGTATTTTACATCGGAAAGTTCTTCTTCAGTATATGTGTCAATTTTGTTAAAAAGCAAGACCGGTCTAACATCATAAGCTTCTATAGTCACTAAAAAACGATCGATAAAATCAGTAAAGGTCACCGGATCTTTTAAGGTAATCATCAAGAATGCAATATCAATATTTGCAGCAATGATATGTGTGCGTTTGGAAAGGTTGACCGATTTCCGGATAATATAATTTCTCCGGTCGTGAATGTCTGTAATGACCCCCCGCGTTTCATCGCCCACAGTTTCCAGATTGAATTCCACCACATCACCCACTGCAATCGGATTGGTACTTTTTATCCCTTGCATCCTGAACTTCCCCTTTATCCTACATTGATAAAAAGTGCCCTCTTCAGCTTTTACATTATACCAACTTCCGGTTGATTTATATACGATTCCTGTCATTTATGATGTATAATCATTTGCTGTTGCAAATTAACAACTTTCTGCTGTATAAATTAAAAAAGGCAACTCAAAGAGCTGCCTTTAACATAATCTGTGCTTTTATTTTAAGCATTAATAATCTTCTCCTGATGATTGATTGATTCCTGATGGATGGCTTTGAAAATACGCAAGATAAATTCTTCGCTCAAGCCCTTTTCTTCACCTTCAAGAATCATTTTTCCTAAGATTTCATTCCATCGTTGCGATTGTAATACCGCTACGTTTTTTCTCTTTTTCAACTGTCCGATCTCATCGGCAATCTTCATACGTTTGCCCATGTTCTCCACCAAACCGTTATCGATCACATCGATCTGAGCTCGTAGATTGCTCAATTTGCTTTTATATTCAGCTTCTTCATTGGTTTCTTTTCTGATTTTCAAGTCTCTCATGATACCTTTCAAAGCCGTTGGTGTTACTTGTTGAGCCGCATCACTCCACGCATTGTCCGGATCAAAATGGGTTTCTATCATCAAACCGTCATAATTCAGGTCCAAAGCTGCTTGTGACACGTCAAAGATCATATCCCTTTTTCCGGTAATGTGTGAAGGATCACAAACCAAAGGCAAATCAGGGAATTTGTTCTGCAATTCGATCGCTAACTGCCATTCCGGAATGTTACGGTATTTTGTTTTCTCATAAGTAGAGAATCCTCTGTGAATTACCCCAAGTTTTTTGATATTTTTCTTATACAAACGCTCGATACCACCCAACCACAAAGAAAGATCCGGGTTAACTGGGTTTTTAACCAATACGATCTTATCGGTTCCTTCCAAAGCATCAGCAATCTCCTGAACAATAAACGGACTCACCGTAGAACGCGCTCCGATCCACAACAAATCTACATCGTGCTCCAATGCCAGTTCGACATGGTTTCTGTTTGCCACCTCGGTAGCTGTTTTAAGTCCGGTTTCTTCTTTTACTTTCTGAAGCCATTTTAATCCTATTGAGCCTACGCCTTCAAAATTCCCCGGTCTGGTCCTCGGTTTCCATATTCCCGCTCGGTAGTAATTTACGTCGCTATCTTTGAGCTCGTGTGCGATTTTTAAAACCTGTTCTTCCGTTTCTGCGCTACATGGGCCCGCTATAACCAACGGATGGTCTAAGTTCATCTCGTCTAACCATGTTCTAAGTGCTGCTGAATTTTCCATTTTTTAATTTACTTATGAAGTTTTGATTGAAATTCCTTTTAATATTTCCTTAATTCTGTTTGTATCTGCCATTTCCTTATAAATGGCATCAAAGTTGCCTGCCTCCATCAACTCTTTGAATTTTTGAAGGTTGGCGATATATTCATCTAATGTTTCTATTACATTTTCTTTATTGTGTTCAAAAATAGGCTGCCACATTTCGGGCGAACTTTTTGCCAGACGCACCGTACTTTCAAATCCACTACCGGCCATATCAAAAATATCCCTTTCGTTTTTTTCCTTTTCAATAACCGTTTTCCCCAGCATAAACGAACTTATGTGTGATAAATGCGACACATAAGCGATGTGCTTGTCGTGCGATTTAGGTTCCATATAGCAAATGCGCATCCCCAAATCATTAAAAATCCCAAATGCTTTTTCCTGAAGTTTGAAAGCGGTTTTTTCCACTTCACAAACAATATTGGTCTTTCCCCGGAATAACCCCTCGACAGCTGCTTCGGGACCTGAAAACTCGGTTCCTGCAATCGGGTGGGTAGCTAAAAAATTTCGTCGTTTTTCGTGGCCTTCCAAGGCTTTGCAAATAAGTGATTTAGTCGAGCCCACATCAAAAACCAAAGCATTGTCTTTTACTTTGTCCAATAATCCGGGAATCAGTTTTACAGATGCATTTACCGGAATGGAAACAATCACAACATCAGCTTTGCTCACATCCTCAGGAGATGCTTTTTCGTCTATGAATCCGATCTCCAAAGCCCGATTCATATGCGCTTCGTTTGCATCAAACCCCATAATGTGTGCTTTCTTGTTGGACTGTTTGATGTCCAATGCCATCGAACCTCCTATAAGTCCCAATCCAATTACAAATACGTTCATTTTATTTAAATCTACTTATTGCTTCTTTTATTTGCTTTTCCTTTACACACAAAGAAAATCGTATATATCCCGATCCATTGCTTCCGAAAATAGTTCCCGGGGTTATAAAAATATCTTTGTCGTAAAGTACTTCGTCTATAAATTCCTCTGCGGATGGTGCTCCTTCAGGCAATTTTGCCCACACAAACATCCCGGAGGCGTTCTTGTCGTATGTACAACCTAATTTTTCTGCCAACTCATAAATCAAAGCCCTTCTTAGCGCATATACCTCATTCAAATTTGAATACCATTCTGCGGAAGATGCCAAAGCTTTTATAGCACCTTTTTGCAAGCCGTAGAACATACCGCTATCCATATTGCTTTTCACTTTAAGGACTGCATCCAAGTGTGCTTTACTTCCATAGACAAAACCTACACGCCATCCGGCCATATTAAAGGTTTTACTCAGGGAATTCAATTCCAACGCCACCTCTTTTGCTCCCGGAACGGCAAGTATGCTCAATTGGTTTTCATTGAGTACAAAGCTGTATGGATTATCATTCACTAACAGAATGTTATTCCGCTTGGCGAAAGCGATCAATTTTTCAAATAATTCTACATTGGCTTTTGCCCCTGTAGGCATATGCGGATAACCAAGCCACATCAGTTTTACCTTTGAGAGGTCCATTGCTTCCAAAGCTTCAACATTGGGCAGCCAGTCACTACCTTCCGTCAGATCATAATACACCGGAACAGCTTCTACCAATTTGGTCAC
The DNA here is from genome assembly GCF_026241135.1 of Galbibacter kalidii. Classification (GTDB taxonomy): domain Bacteria; phylum Bacteroidota; class Bacteroidia; order Flavobacteriales; family Flavobacteriaceae; genus Galbibacter. Next base: position 61,175 of record NZ_JAPFGA010000009.1, on the reverse strand, counting down.
TGAACTATAAGTAGGATATCCCGGATTGGGAATTAGCACCTCGTCCCCCTCATTCAAAAATGCCATGCTTATGTGCATAATCCCTTCCTTAGAACCCATCAAGGGCAATACTTCACTATCGGAATCGAGGTTTACACTGAAATGCTCCTTATAAAAATCAACTGCTGCCTTTCTCAACTCCGGTAAGCCTTGATAACTTTGATACTGATGGGCTTTATCTTCGCGAAGCGAAGCGATCAGAGCTTGTAAAACTTCTTCTGAAGGCGTCATATCGGGGCTTCCAATCCCCATATTGATCACAGGTTTACCACTGGCCACAAGTGCTCTTACCTCTCTTAATTTTTTTGAGAAGTAGTATTCTTCAACACTGTGTAAACGATGCGCTGTTTGTATCATTTTTTAGCATTTTTATATTCCCCGTGTACTTTAAAATGTGAAGCCATAATCGCCAATACCGATTTCGCTTTTGCAAAATCTTCATATTGCTCGAAAGTAACATCCACAAAAAATGAATATTTCCACGGTGTTTCGATCTTCGGGAGTGACTGGATCTTTGTTAAATTCAGTTTACAATCGCTCATCACATTCAAAACCGTTGCCAAACTCCCTCTTTTATTTCCCAATTCAAACATTACCGATGCTTTGTTGATCTCTTCTTCCGAAATTGCTGAATTCTTTGTCTGTACGATCACAAAACGCGTTGAATTGTTCTTGATGGTTTGGATCTCTTCAGCCAATATTTCCAAATCAAAAATCTCGGCCGCCGTTTTTCCGGCAATAGCCCCCACTCCTTTCAATTGCCCTTGGTGTATTCTTCTCGCTACCTCAGCGGTATCTGCATCTTCAATCAATTTTATATGCGGATACTGTTTAAAAAAGACCTTACATTGCAATAAGGCCATCGGATGTGAATACACTTCTTTAATATCAGATATCGATTGTCCGGTCAGCGCCAATAGATTATGATGCACATTGATGTAATGTTCCCCTATAATATGCAGCTCATTATCATTGATCAAAGCGTAGTTCGGTATGATAGACCCAGCAATAGAATTTTCAATGGCCATAACAGCCGCTCCACTAGTTTTATCTAACAGGCTATCTACCACAGCATCAAAAGAAAGACATTCTGCTAAAGCAACATCCTTCCCAAAATACTCTTCTGCCACCTGATGGTGAAAAGAGCCTAAAATTCCTTGTATCGCAATCTTACAGTCCATTTAAAATTTCGCATAAAAAAAGTCCCGAAAAAATTCCGGGACCATGTATATTTTACTTTGACAATAACCTATATCCGTCCCGTTCTTTCATTAAAAAAATAAAAGAAGAAAAAATAAAAGTTCCAGATATATGTGTTTGCCAACATACTTTCTTTTTGTTTGAAGGTGCTAATGTAATTATTAATTTGGAATAAGAAATAATCGAAACGTATTTTTTTTGAAAAATTATATTTTCATAACTTTTTTTGAAGATATAATTTCAAAAATCACGTTTTTTTGATAATATGAAATGTACATAAGCAAAGTTTCCCAACCTTTAGATGATTATGAAGACGATATTATTATTTAAATATTCTATCTATCTAACAGTTTATCTACCAAAGACAAAGGTTTCTTTTTTTCTTCATTGATGTTTTCATATAAGTACAATGGAAAATTTTATGTACTTTTCAACATAAAAATTGAAGACTTCCATGCTTAAGGATAATTTTAAGGTATTCAACTCCATACTCGACAACGATTTTTATAAATTCACCATGCAATGTGCCGTGGTCAAGCTCTTCCCCAATGTAAAATCGAAATACAAATTCATCAATCGTGGAGAGCATAAATTTCCGGAGGGATTTGAAAATGCTTTGCGATCGGCAGTCAACAATATGGCCACACTACAGCTGACCAAGGACGAAAAACAGTTCCTGATTGAACATTGTCCGTATCTAAATCCGGCTTATATCGATTTTCTTGAAGGATATCGATATGATCCTTCTGAAGTCAACATCGTTCAAGACGGTGAGGACCTTGAAGTGACTATTTCGGGGTATTGGTATCGTACCATTTTATGGGAAGTTCCGCTGCTCTCCCTGATCAGCGAACTCTACTATATACTCACCGAGCAAGAACCCTGGAGCAAAGAAAAGATCGTTGAGAAAACACTGGATAAGATCAAACTATACAACGAACTGGGGGTTACGGTTGCTGAATTTGGCACCCGCCGAAGACATTCATACCGCACACATCGCGAGGTGATGCACGCACTTTATGCTTTTAAAGGAAAGAGTTTTGCCGGTTCCAGCAATGTACATATGGCCATGCTCTATAATGTAAAACCCATCGGAACACATGCCCATGAATGGTTTATGTTCCACGCTGCTGAATTCGGATTTAAAATGGCCAACGCCATGTCTCTAGAACATTGGGTGGATGTTTATCGCGGGGATTTAGGTGTAGCTTTGTCTGATACTTATACCACGGATGTATTTTTTAAACAGTTTGACACCAAATTTGCCAAATTGTTTGACGGCGTTCGTCACGATAGTGGTAATCCTATTGAGTTTGCTAAAAAAACCATTGCTCATTATAAAAGTCACGGCATCAATCCACTTTATAAATACATTATTTTTTCAGACGGATTGAACCCGGAGAAGGTAGAATCAATAACCAAAGCTTGTAAAGGCAAAATTGGCATTTCCTTCGGAATTGGCACCAACCTGACCAATGATGTGGGACTCAGACCCATGAATATCGTTATCAAATTGACTGATGTTTTAACCAGTGATCAAGAATGGTTGCCCACCGTCAAACTTTCTGATGAGCCCAACAAACATACCGGTGATCCGGAAATGATCACATTAGCGAAGGATTTGCTTCGGATCGAGTAAATCAATGGGCAGTAGTGATGCTCAACGTTTAAGATTTCAGGTTCAAGGTTTTTGGGTATTGGAATTTCTCAGAAGAAGTTATTTATCTTTCTAACTTATTACTTTCAAACTTCTTAACTTTGGGTCTTTAATTCAACATATACAAAATGGCAAAAGTAGCGATCATTATGGGAAGTACGAGTGACCTCCCTGTTATGCAAGACGCAATAGACGTTTTAAAAGAACTGAAAATTGAAGTGGAAGTCGATATTGTTTCTGCCCACAGAACCCCCGAAAAAATGTATGATTTTGGTAAAAATGCCCATACAAAAGGTATTTCCGTAATAATCGCGGGTGCCGGAGGTGCTGCACATCTACCGGGTATGGTAGCTTCGCTATCGCCTCTACCCGTTATTGGAGTTCCCGTAAAAAGTAGTAATTCCATAGACGGATGGGATTCGGTGCTTTCTATTCTTCAAATGCCGGGTGGTGTTCCCGTAGCTACCGTAGCGCTTAACGGTGCAAAAAACGCCGGTATTCTGGCTGCCCAGATTATTGGAAGTAGCAATTCCGAAGTACAAAAAGCTATTTTGAATTATAAAGAAAACCTGAAAGCTAAGGTGATCGAAGGTGCTAAAAGTGTGAAGAAAAGTTAGCCCCTATTCACACAGACAACCCTTCGACTATGCTCAGGAGGGACATGCACAATACAAAACATAAGGACTGCAAAAAAATTAAAACAACTGATGAACATTTTAAATCAAGCATTTAAAACCCCATATACCACTGCCCCATTTTCTCAAATAAATAACGAAGATTTTCTTCCGGCAGTTAAAGCGGAAATCCAAAAAACAAAAGCTGAGATCGATGCAATTACTTCCAATCCGGAAGCCGTTGATTTTGAAAACACCATTGAAGCCTTGGAATTTTCAGGGGAACATCTAGACAGGGTTACGTCGATATTTTTCAACCTGAACAGCGCCGAAACCAATGAGCAAATTCAAAAATTGGCTCAGGAGATTTCGCCTTTGCTTTCAGAATTCGGAAACGACGTCCGTTTGAATGAAGCGCTTTTCAAAAGGGTAAAAACCGTTTGGGAAGAGAAAGACCAGCTTTCGTTAAATCCCGAACAAAAAATGCTTTTGGATAAAACCTATAAGAATTTTTCCAGAAATGGAGCCAATTTACCCGAGGACAAAAAAGCCACATTGAGAAATATCGATATGGAATTATCGAAGTTGAGCCTGAAATTCGGGGAAAATGTTTTGGCTGAAACCAATAGTTTTGAGCTTCATATTACGGATGAAAACGAACTAAAAGGTCTTCCTGAAAGTGCTTTGGAAGCCGCAACTGATGAAGCCAAATCGAGAAAAAAAGAAGGTTGGGTGTTTACTTTGAATTACCCGAGTTATATCCCTTTGATGACCTATGCTGAAAACAGGGGACTGAGAAAGAAAATGTCATTGGCTTTTGGCAGTAAGGCTTTCCACGGCAATGAATTTGATAACCGCGAGATCATAAAACAGATTGTCAACCTGCGTCAGCAGCGGGCAGAATTGCTCGGTTATAAAACTCATGCCCACTTTGTTCTTGAAGAACGAATGGCCAAAACTGCGGAAAAAGTCAACAGTTTTTTAGCGGAATTACTGGAAAAAGCTAAACCAGCCGCCAAACGCGAGTTTTCACAACTGGAAAGCTTCGCCAAAGAGACTGACGGTATTGATAGACTCGAAAAATGGGACGGCGCTTTTTATACGGAAAAGCTCAAGCAAAAACTTTTTGATCTGGATGATGAAAAACTCAAGCCCTATTTCAAGCTTGAGAATGTTATCCAAGGGGTTTTTACAGTAGCCAAGCGCCTGTACGGACTCACTTTTGAAGAAACCAAAGACATCGACAAATACCATGAGGATGTCAAAACCTACAAGGTGCTTGACGAAAATAAGAAACTCACCGCTATTTTTTATGCTGATTTCCATCCGCGTGCGGGCAAGAGAAACGGTGCTTGGATGACGATTTACAAGAATCAATACAAAAGAAACGAGGAAAACTCAAGACCTCATGTTTCCATTGTTTGTAATTTCACCAAACCCACCTCTTCCAAGCCATCATTGCTTACGTTTAACGAGGTGACTACCCTGTTTCACGAATTCGGACATGCCCTCCACGGCATGTTGGCCAACACCACCTATCCGAGCTTGAGCGGTACGAGTGTGTACTGGGATTTTGTTGAGCTGCCAAGTCAGGTGCTGGAAAATTGGTGTTATGAAAAAGAAGCTTTGGAGATTTTTGCCAGACATTATGAAACCGATGAAGTCATTCCGATGGAATATGTAAAAAAGATCAAAGAGTCGGCTACTTTTATGGAAGGCATGCAAACGCTTCGTCAGTTAAGTTTTGGGATGCTGGACATGAGTTGGCACGGAGCCAACCCAAAAGACATTACCGATGTAAAAGAACACGAAACAAACGCTTTTAAATCCACACAACTGTATCCTGAAACCTCGGAAACCTGTATGAGTCCGGCATTTTCACATATTTTTCAAGGCGGATATTCTGCCGGGTATTACAGCTACAAATGGGCCGAAGTACTCGATGCGGATGCTTTTGAACTTTTCAAGGAAAAAGGAATCTTCAATAAAGAGGTCGCTGATAAATTTAAAGAAAACGTCCTTTCCAAAGGAGGAACGGAAAACCCGATGGAATTGTACAAACGCTTTAGGGGAAAAGAACCACAGCCGGATGCGCTGCTAAGAAGAGCGGGGTTGATTGGAAGTAAATGATAAATATATAGACCTTCTAGGTTTTTGAAACCTAGAAGGTCTTTTAAAAGCTATGCCTTAGTAAAGGAAATCGTATGAAAATTAAACTTTTAGTCATAAATCTAATTTTATTTACAGCATTTGCTTACGGACAAAAAGAAAATGAAAGACTAACTAATATACCCGAAATGAATTTAAAAGAGAACCTCGAAATCAAAAAAATATCTGAAGATTTAAAAATAGGAATGATTGAGTTTATTGAACCTGGAGAAACCGAATACACAATATCCGATGTTGAAAAGTGTATGGAGTTAATCAACAGCTTTCTTGCTGAAATCTCAATATCAAACTCAAAAGAAAGTGGAATGTTAAGTGTTAAAAATGTTGTTTTTGAACTAAATGATTTGAATGAAAAGTGTGGACATGAATTAATTGAAACAGGTCAAAGAGAACAAATTGCTGAGATTATTATTTTAGCTGGACATTTAAAAGGCTATAATGACAAAGATGAAGACATCACTGAGGATTGGCGAGAGTGGTAAAACCAAAATCATCGACCCCCGAAGTGTTAGACTTACAATCAGTATTATTCCTCCACATAATCCCTTCCAGCTTCTTTCCAAGCCGTAAATCCGCCGTCTAAATTATAGACATGTTTAAAGCCCAAAGAATCTAAAATTTTTGAAGCCTTCAAACTTCTTCCTCCGCTTTGGCAATAGAGATAAACGTTTTTGTTTTTATCAATTTGTTCTACTTTTTCCACAAAATCATCACTTTTCACATCGATATTGACCGCTTTTTCAATATAACCTTTACTATATTCTTCCGGTGTACGCACATCGATAAGCACTTCGTTTTCTGACAATTCCCCATCAAAATCGGTGATGGATTGTGTTTTTGAAGTGCATGCGGTTTGCGCTAGGAATATCAGCAATAAAAAAATCAGGTATGGCTTCATTGTATATCTTAATTATTTCAGGTTAATCGTTTTTTTGTATGGCTCGTTCCTGGAAACCCTCACGGATTTTCAGCTTCAAATCAACAACAAGCCTATAGCCTACGTTTCTATATTTCAAATTCGTATAGTTTCTTCACAAATCCCTTTCTTTGATACCAATCGTTATAAACAAATTCTAATTTTTTCACTTCAAAAGAGCCAAAATCATGATTAGAATATTTGTCTATTATTTTTAAGAAATCACCTTTTTGTTCAAAACGTTTTCTAAACCGTACAATTGTTGAATGTGCTGTTTGAATAGGGTATCTTTTATCTAAACTTTGTTCGAGTCTAGAATTTTTAAATTCAACCCTCAATTTGTTTCTGATTTCGTTCAATACATCATTATCCATAAATCCTTGTAGCATAATACAAGAATCAGAAGCTGTCAAACCCTTAAATTGGATATTCAAATTTTGATTGGCCGGCAAGCACTTTTTAATTAATTCAATGTATTTTGGTAATTCGATTTTTTTAATATCAAAACCTTCATAACAGGATATTATAGACATAATTGTGATATGAATATCAGAATTTAGGTAATAATATTGATTAGGCTCAACTGTTTTTAGTTCGTTAAGTAGTTTTTGAATGTTCTCTTTTATTTCATCTGATGGCCTGATAAGAAGAGTTATTCCAAATCTTTGGTCAAATTTTGAGTCTATTAAATTATCAATTTCATATTTGTCAGATGAGATTTTGTTAATTGACTCGTTATATAGTTTTCTATAATGTTCCTTTAGATTCATTAATTAAACTTTTTTTTGATTCGGGATCCAAATGTAGCCTAACTGCTTAATAAGAGGTCAATCATTATTTCACGCAAAGGGTGCAAAGATTTTCGCAAAGCACACAAAGAAAAGTATCCTTCAAGATATTGTTTTAAGCTTCTAATATCCCCCGCTTCAAAACCTGACCGAACTCATACATTTCTTCAAAGGAATTGTAAAAAGGTGTTGGTGCCAGGCGTATCACATTGGGCTCGCGCCAATCAGTTACCGCTCCATTTTCCATCAGGTAATCGAACAGGGCTTTTCCGTGCCCGTGTAAAAACACCGATAATTGGCAACCTCTGTCTTCAGGAGTTATGATTTCAAATACGTTTTCTTCTCCTATTTCCTTATCAATTTCGCGGAGCACAAACTCCAGATATGCTGTAAGCAGCTTACTCTTTTCAATCAAAGCATCCATCCCCACCTCATCAAACAAGGTCAGGGAAGCCAAATAAGGTGCCACCGACATCACCGGAATATTACTCACTTGCCAAGCCTCAGCATTCGGCATAGGGTCAAATTCAGGTTCCATCAAAAACCGGGTTTTTTTTTTTGTTCCCCACCAGCCTTCAAATCGGGGGATATCTTTCCTATTCAAATGTTTTTCATTTACAAAAATACCCGATGCATTTCCGGGACCACTATTCATGTATTTATAACTGCACCAAGCCGCAAAATCGGCATCCCAATCATGCAATTCCAGTTTTACATTACCAACGGCATGTGCCAAATCCCAACCCACAAAAGCACCGGTTTCTTTGCCTTTTTGGGTGATGGCTTTCATGTCAAGTACCTGTCCGTTGTAATAATTAACACCTCCCATCAACACCAAGGCCAGTTCATCGCCAACCTCATCAATTTTAGCAAGAATGTCCTCCGTTCGCCAAAAATGCTCCCCTTCCCGTTTTTTCACCTCCACAATAGCATCTTTTGGATCATATCCGTGGAACTTTACCTGACTCGCCAGCATATATTGATCTGACGGAAAGGCTTTTTCTTCACAAAGAATCTTATAACGTTTTCCGGAAGGGCGGTAAAAAGAAACCATCAACAAATGCAGGTTCACCGTCAAAGTGTTCATCACCGTTACTTCTTGAGCTTGTGCCCCTACTACTTTCGACAAGGGTTCAGCCAATTGCTCATGATAATCCCACCAAGGTTTTTTTGCCTTGAAATGCCCTTCAACGGCAAGTTCGCCCCAATCGTTCATCACCTCACCAACATACTCTTTTGTTCGTTTCGGTTGCAGTCCTAAAGAATTTCCGGTAAAATAAATGACTTCCTTCCCATTGATTTTCGGAAAGATAAACTCGTTTTTATACGACCTCAATCGGTCTTGCTTATCAAGGTTGAAAGCAAAATCCCTTGTGTTTTTGAATTGCATGTACTGAATGGTTTTCAGCAAAAATACAATTTGACTAGCAATATCATACAGGCTTGCTTATTTTTGTAAAACATCTCAAAATCATAACCTATGCATTTTTTGTCTGAAGTTATCGAAGATTACGTTACCCGTCATTCCGAAGACGAACCGGAAATACTTAAGGAACTCTCCAGGGAAACCCATTTGAAGGTATTGCAACCACGAATGTTGAGCGGACATTTTCAAGGTAGGGTGCTGAGTCTCTTGTCAAAAATCACTTCCCCTAAAGCTATTTTGGAAATTGGAACTTATACCGGGTATTCTGCACTTTGTATGGCAGAAGGGCTTTCCAAAAATGGCGTTTTGCACACTATTGATATCAATGAAGAACTTCACGACTTGCAACGACGTTATTTCGACAAAAGTGGATACGGCGATCAAATTATCCAACACACCGGAAATGCCTTAAAGATCATCCCAAAAATCGACCTAAAATTCGACCTCGTTTTTATCGATGCCGACAAGAGTAATTACAGCAACTATTTTGATATAATCATTGAAAAAATGAATCCCGGAGGTCTTATTTTATCTGATAATGTGTTGTGGAGCGGAAAAGTTGTTGAAGAAATAAAGGAAAACGATGTGGATACGCAGGAGTTGATCAAATACAATAAAAAATTAAAAGAAGATCCTCGTGTGGAAACCGTGTTACTCCCCATCCGTGATGGGTTGACTTTGTCCAGGGTTATTTAAGCTTTACGATTTTATAATACAAAACCGCGATCAAAACCCCGACAAATGCGCCTGCTAGAATATCCGAAGGATAATGTACTCCGAAATACATTCTACTGAAAGAGAAAAGCAAGGGCCAGATGTAAAATAGCGATGCCCATTTATACTTTTTTCTGATAATCAAAACCACAAATGTGGTCAGGGCAAAGGAACTGGACGCATGTCCTGAAAAAAAGCTGAAGGAAGTCGGTTCGATTAAAACCCTTAACGAATCGGAAAGGGATTCATTCCAAATAGGCCTCGGTCGGCGGACAACAGTTTTAATAAGTTCGGTTACTATCCATGTGGTGAAAGAAACCAAGACAGTAAACAAGAGTTTTTTATAAACCTGCTGATTTTTATATGTTTTGTAGATCAGAAAAGCAAATAGGAGAAAAAGTGGTATCCAGACTTGTATTTGGGTAACGAACTTCCAGAAATTGTCGTAATCTGCACTCCCTAAGTGATTGAAGAAAACAAGTAAATCCCGGTCGTATTCCAGGAGTTTGTCCATTATTACAATTTACGTTTTACAGAACCACCAAACTCTTCGATCTCGTCTTTTACTTTCCCAACCTCATCTTTTATATCCTTGGTGATATCTGTATCGATTCCGTTTTTTGTTGCCGTTTTTTGTATCTCGGATTTAACTTCTTCGGTTGCATCCTTAAGTTGACGCATACCTTTCCCTAATCCTCTCGCTATTTCAGGAAGTCTATCCGCACCAAAAACCATCACTACTATAAATAGGATGAATACAATCTCTACTCCGCTAATAAATAAAAACATAATTTCTTCCCTTTTTCATCCCTTTACATTAAGCCAATGCTTAGGCAATAGGATTATACAAATATAATGAAGTTTCCCACCAAAAAAGAAAAAGATTTTTCGGTTTTAACACATTGTTGGAATGACCTTAAACCAAAATGAGGCTATCTAAAAAGCCCTTAACGTATTCGATTTGTCAGTCTGAGCCTGCCTACCGTCAGGCAGGCCTGTCGAAGACAATTTAATTTTCATTACACTACACTTCGACAGGATCAGTGTGACAAAGGCTTTTAAGATTTTTTAGATGCCTCCTTTATACTCAGCACTATACCAATGTATGTCTGGTCATGGCTTCAGGTTGTTCAATGCCCATCAAATTTAAAATCGTAGGAGCAATATCACCCAAAATTCCATCTTTGATTTTTTTGATGTCCTCATCAACCAAAATCAAAGGCACCGGATTGGTGGTATGTGCCGTATTCGGACTTCCATCCGGGTTGATCATGGTGTCGCAATTTCCGTGATCGGCAATCACAATCGTAGTATAGCCATGTTCTGAAGCTGTTGTGATCACATCTTTGGCACATTCATCTACCACTTCACATGCCTTAACAGCTGCTTCCATAACCCCTGTGTGCCCAACCATATCCGGATTGGCAAAATTCAAACACACAAAGCCTACCTCTTCTTTTTCAAGTTCGGAGATAATAGCATCACGAATATCATATGCGCTCATCTCCGGTTGCAGATCATAGGTCGCCACTTTTGGCGATGGACACAACAATCGTTTTTCACCATCAAACGGTTCTTCACGCCCCCCGTTAAAGAAAAAGGTAACATGTGGATATTTTTCCGTTTCCGCGATACGAATTTGTTGTTTGCCCGCTTTGGAAATTACTTCACCTAAAGTATCAATGATATTATCTTTCTTATACACCACATGCACTCCTTGGAAAGATTCGTCATAATTGGTCATGGTCACATAATACAGATTAAGCTTATGCATGTTCTGTTCATGAAAATCTTCCTGGGATAATGCTTGTGTTAATTGACGCCCTCTATCTGTTCTGAAGTTGAAAAATATCACTACATCGTCGTCTTCAATTTTGGCAATAGGGTTACCATTTTCTTCCAATACAACCGGCTTAATGAATTCATCGGTAACTCCGTCGTCATAACTATCTTGAACAGCCTGTGCTGCATCAGTATATTTTGCTCCCTGTCCGTTTACAACAAGATCATAGGCCAGTTTAACACGTTCCCAGCGTTTATCCCTATCCATCGCATAATATCTCCCGATGACAGAAGCCAATTTCGCATTTGTCTTTTCACAATGTTTCTGAATGTCTTCAATAAAGCCTTTACCACTTTTCGGATCCACATCACGACCATCGGTAAACGCGTGCACATATACTTTATCGAGATCATAAGCATGAGAAGCATCCAACAAACCTTTTATGTGGTTGATATGTGAATGTACCCCTCCGTCACTCAACAAGCCTAGAAAATGTACTTTTTTATCATTCGCCTTGGCGTATTCAAAAGCTTTTTTGAGCTCCTCTTCATCAGCAAGGGTTTTATTTTCCACAGCCATATTGATCTTGGCCAAATCTTGGTAAACAATCCTACCGGCGCCCAAATTCATGTGGCCTACCTCACTGTTTCCCATTTGCCCTTCCGGAAGTCCGACATTCATCCCGTCGGTCAACAAATCGGCATTGGGATATTTTTTATACAAGGAATCTATAAAAGGTGTACTTGCTTTTTCAATTGCAGAAATTTTTGGATCCGGCGATTTTCCCCAACCGTCCAAAATCATCAGTATAACTTTTTTGTTCATTTTGTTTAATTTTTTTGCAATGGTCAAAATGTGCAATCCCAAAGTTTCGGGATGTTGCACATGTGGAACCGCTGCGCTCCTGTCTATGCCGGCAGGCAGGCTCACATAAATTTTATTAATGAACTCATCTTGACTTCTCCTAATTGGTTAAAAAAATGTTCTTTTTGCCCCATATTTGTCTTTTTCTCTCCACGTAGCTATGGCTATGCGGCTCAAAAAAGCCTTCATATGGAACAAAAATTATCATCTTTCACTTCAATCATAAAAGTCAAGATGAGTTCAATCATATATGCACAAAAAACAAATGATTAAAAAATTCATATTCGTTTCATATGCTCTGTATTCTAGGTCAAAGATAATACTATAAATTTTCATAGTAAAAGGGAATCAGAGGTTTGTGAGAAGCTTCACAAATCTTCAATTTGGTAACCCAAAAACAAACTAAATATGACCTATCATTAACAAATAGACTAAAATTCACACCTAGAAGTTAAATATTCGTTAAACCGAAAAAAATACTGAAACATTCCTCAAAATAGGGCGTCTTCTTAATAGGAACCAAAAATTAAATTTTTATGAAAAAATTAGCATTTTTAACCGCATTACTCCTAACTGTAGGAGTTACATTTGCGAACACATCAAAAAACGAAAAAGCACTTGAAACATCATCAAATGTTTCAACATTTACAGTTCCAGCAAACATCTCGCCTTTCTGTATGTCTATCGTAAAGGGAGATCTTGAAACCGTAAAAAAACTTATCGAGCTTGGCGCTGATGTAAATGAAAAATCAAACGGATTAACACCAGCCATGTATGCGGCAAAATTCAACCGGGTGGACATTTTAAAGCTGTTGATCGACAAGGGAGCCGATTTAAAGGCTAAAAGTACAAAACAAGGTTTTACAGCCGTAAAGTATGCCGAATTGTCCAACGCTACCGATGCCAAAGCAATTTTGGAAAAAGCATTAAATTCATGATCAAATGATCTCAGAATTTAATTATTTGGTTTAGCCACCAAAAAAAATCCCGCTCAAGGCGGGATTTTTAATTTAATATACTTTTTACAATCTATCTTCGTCCTCCTTCGGCACGATTTCTCCGTTCTCCCACCGTAATTGTCGATAGGTTGTACGTTGATTATACCATGTTTCTTCTTCATCCGACTCCCATACACTTTTGTTGTAAATGATCTTTCCTTTTACCCCTTCTTTATCTGAAGGAAAAGTCAAAGTTTCAACAAACGAGTACACTCCGGCATCACCCACCTGTGTTACTCTAAAAACCTCTTTCAGTTCTTTGTCCAACCGAAAATAATAGATGCCGCCACCATCTACACCACAAGCTTCTGCCATATAGCTCACGTACATAATATTTTTAATCCCCTCAACGCCCCTGTTGTCGTACAATTCAATTGAAAACTGATGATCGGTGTACAGTTCAGAAACAGTTTCTGTGTATTCTCCTTTTTCATCAACATGACGAATGAGGAGAAAAGGCCGGGTATTGCCTTTTTCTTTCTTATATGCAAAAAGATAAGTGGAATTCCCCAAAATTTTCTTTTCCAACGAAATCAGACCTCCCAAAATATAACCTTCTTTACCATTATATTTCACTTTATAAAAAGGTGAGTCTATCCCGTTATATTTTAACAACTCGTCAGTCTTTTCCAGTATTTCCACTTCTTCACCAATTTTAAGTAAGCTAATCACTTCAGAATCTGTAGAAGGAAGTGTTCTGAATTTTATATCATTGCCATAAAGGGAATAGGTTTTGCCTATTTCAAAAGCTGAATGCCCCTCATAAAGACTGTGGTATATCCGTTCTTGACCATAAACAACCGTTGTAAACAAAAAAATGAGTAGTAGTGTTCGCATAGTTATAGGTTTAAATTAGATGTTGGGAGTGAATAAAAACTTTTTATTGATATTTTGCAATGGCTTCTTTTATTTTTTGAATTCGATTTTCCGGATCGGGATGCGTACTTTGAAACTCGGGAACCCTGTTTGGCCCGGCTGCTGCCTTGAGGATTTGCATCACCCCTATCATTTCCTGCGGATTGTAAGCCGATTTTACCATAAGCCTCACCCCCAGATCATCACTTTCCAATTCATCCTCGCGACCGTATTTCATATTGATCACATTAGCGATTACCGCAGCCATTTGTATAGCAGCTTGGCTTTCACTTCCTACAGCCACTCCACTCAATATCCCTTGAGTAAGTCCTTGTTGTGAAATCTGATTGGCTGAATGCCTTCCGATGACATGCCCTATTTCATGCCCCAACACCCCTGCCAGCTGATCTTCATTTTCCAACTTAGAAAACAAGGCATAAGTAATAAATACTTGTCCACCGGGAAGCGCAAAAGCATTGATAACCTCCGGATCGGCCAACAAGTGAAAATCAAATTGATATGGTGTTTGTGACGCAACACTGTTTCGAACTAATTTCTCGCCAACAGCATCGACAAAAGCCTGATATTTACTATCGGGATGCAAGCCCCCGTGCTGTTGTGCCATTTGTGGCGCACTCTGTAAACCTATGGCTATCTCTTCATCGGGAGTTAATGAAATGTGTTGTTCTTTTCCCGTGTACGGATTGGTTTCCTTGGAAGAACAATATTTGAAAACTGCGAATAACGCAATGGCTATACCAATGAACAGCCGGATTCTACTTTTGCCTAACATGATCTTATTTATGACGTCCTAAATTTACAAAAAAACTCAATGAACTCATTTAAACTTTCTCCAATTGGCTGCGAAATGATCTTTTCTCCCCAGATGAAGGCTTTTTTGTTTCAATCAAAAAAATTTAAACGATTTCAATCTTTTAACTCCGGATTGATATCCAGAATATTGTTTTTGATATAAGCCTCCATAAATTCGGAAGAAAGATGTTCGCTTCCCAAGAGTTGCTCTCCTACCAAAATACTTTTAACATCCAATTTTTTATAGGCTCTTAACATCGGTTTGGAAATAGGGGCATAGCTATAGTGCCAGGGTTCGTACTTAAACCCTTTTCGATCCGGGGCATCGGTATACACGATATAGAAGCCGAAGCTATTGGCGTGTTCCTCCAGCCATTCCCTTAACTCACAAAACGGTCCGTTCCCTACAAATTTATCGGGATCCAACACATTTTTATTTATCCCGGCTGCGTTATCAATAATATCGATATCTGTTCCCCAATGATGTCTGGAAGTCCCCGGAATGGTTGAATATTCGACAATTTTATCAATAGCAGCTTCCGGGGACAATCCGTCAGCGGTATATCGCTTATATTTTCGTTCAAAAATCGCTTTTTGCCGATTGAAATTCCTGTATCCCGAGACCACTTTTATTTCGATTCCTTCTTTTTTTGCCGCCGCTCTCATTTTCAGAAAAGCGTCATAGGCTTCTTTTTGCAAACCTATACCTTCCCCATGTAAATCAGGCGTACCTTTTCCTATTAAAATCGCTTCGGAATAGGTTTCTTGTGCTACTACATTTCCTGCGGAAAAGCACAACAGACAAAGCACTACACCAAACAAAAACCTTTTATATATCATAAATTTAAATTTTTAAACATTAAAAAATGTAGACCGATTCCCGGTACCATAAACTCATCTCCGCTTATTTCATAACCCATTTTTTTATAAAACCCTAAAGCTACTTCGCGGGCATTCAACCAAATTAAAGTTCCTCCTTTTTCGAGTACCATTTCTTCGGCTTTTTGTACAATCATCTCCCCCAGGCCTTTGCGCTGGTGTTCATGAAGGATTGCCATTCCCCTTAACTGATAGGCATTTTCAGCTTCCAATTGGGAATTGTTTTTTCTGATCATACTCATGGTTCCTACCGGCTTCCCGTCATTTAAAATCCCCACGTGAAACGTTCCATCTAAAACATCCTCGGGAAATATGGCTGTTTCAAAAGGTTTTCCCGGCCGTAACACCGGATGTCTTACCACATGGGCTTCTTCGGAAGTGATTTCTTTTACGTTATACAAAAGGAAAGAAGTTTATTCGTTAGACCAATACATCAGCATATTCAGGATGCTTATCAAACTGTGACTTTGCAAACGGACACAGCGGAAGGATTTTTATATTGTTTTCCCGGGCATCATCTACCGCTTGTTTTACCATTTGCTGCCCCACTCCTTTTCCGCGTAAGGAATCATCCACATCGGTATGATCGATAATAATCTTATCGCTACCGGCAACCGAATAGGTCATTTCTGCCAATATTTTTCCTTTTTCTTCCACAAAATAGCGGCCTTTGCTTGCTGAAGCCTCCTGTTGAACCTGAATTGCCATCTCTCTATGTTTATCACGATAAAGGTAGAACAAATCTTTAAAAAGTCATATGTTCATTTTTTTATTCACCTCTTTTTATTGTTTTATAGGTGTTCATGATTGCTGTGCAATTCATTGATGAAAAAACCCTTCGGCTACGCTCAGGATAAACCAAGCCAAAAAAATCTAGGCTGACGATAAAAACATAAGAAAACGTTTTGGGCACTATTAGTTGATAATAATTAAAATTGGCATTTTATTTGGAAAGAAAATAAGAGTTTAATTATATTTGCCTCCACTAATAAAAAAAACGCGGGAGTAGCTCATCCCGATAGCCATCGGGAGGTAGCCTGAGGCGGATCCAAGCTGAAAACACCGCGAGTTTTATTGAAAAAAAATAATTCAAAATTCACAAGTCCGGATTTTGGATAATATGCGGGAGTAGCTCAGTTGGTAGTCCGCCTCGGGCGGATCCAAGCTGAAAACACTGTGAGTTTTATTGAAAAAAAATAATTCAAAATTCACAAGTCTGGATTTTGGATAATATGCGGGAGTAGCTCAGTTGGTAGAGCGTCAGCCTTCCAAGCTGAATGTCGCGAGTTCGAACCTCGCCTCCCGCTCTTTAAAAGCCTAACCATATTTCGTTAGGCTTTTTTTTGCCTCACCCAGAACTGCCGAAAATGGCAGTTCTGATCCGCCTAAGGCGGAAGAGGTAAATAGGAAATTCTATGATTTACTTATCTTTGACGGGGATTACAAGCCATGGAAAAGCAATTAACAAGAATCAATAAATACCTGAGTGAAGCGGGCTACTGTTCCCGCAGGGAAGCTGACAAACTTATCCAACAAAAACGGGTGACCATCAACGGGGAAATTCCGGAAATGGGTACAAAAATAAGTGCTGATGATGAAGTCCGTGTGGACGGTAAACTCATCTCAGAACCCAAAGATGATTTTGTTTATTTGGCTTTTAACAAACCCGTGGGCATTGTTTGTACCACCGATACCCGTGTGGAGAAAAACAATATCATCGATTTTATCAACTATCCCAAGCGCATTTTCCCTATCGGACGCTTGGACAAACCCAGTGAAGGACTTATTTTTTTGACCAACGACGGGGATATCGTGAACAAGATCCTTCGTGCGCGCAACAATCACGAAAAAGAATATATCGTCACGGTAAACAAAACCGTCACTCCTGATTTTGTAAAACGCATGGGCAACGGCATCCCTATTTTGGATACTGTCACTCGAAAATGCCATGTTGAAAAAATAGGGGCTAACACCTTCAAAATCATCCTTACCCAAGGTTTGAACAGGCAAATCCGAAGGATGTGTGAGTATTTGGGATATAAAGTTGTCAAACTGAAACGCATCCGGATCATGAACATCTCCCTCGATGTTCCTGTGGGACAATGGCGTTATATCACTGAAAAAGAATTAAAGGATTTGAACCGTTTGACGGCTTCGTCTACCAAAGTGTATAAAGGTTGAGATTACAACTCCACCACACTCCCCCTCACTATTTCATAAGGCACTTTGTTTTGTTCGAAGACACGGGCTTTATAGGTTCCTTTTAAAACGATTCGATCGCCGGTTACTTCCAGCCAGCTTCCTTCACGGAGTCCGATAACAGGCTCAGTGTTGATTTTATGAAATTCCTTGATACGGGTTTCCCGGGTTTCACCCATATGTTTCGCCCCTTCAACAGGGTCGATATAATGCGGATTGATATTAAAAGGTACTGCTCCCAGGGTTTTAAAGCTCGGTGGATAAACAATAGGCATATCGTTGGTGGTCTGCATGGTCAATCCGGTAATATTGGCACCTGCACTGGTTCCGAAATAACGCATTCCTTCATAAATTCGTTCACGCAACACAGGCATCAACTTTAGTTTATACAGTTGTGTGACCAGCAAAAAGGTGTTTCCACCTCCGGTAAATACAGCCTCAGCTTTTTTTAAAGCCTTTTCAGGATCTTTAAAAGTATGCAACCCTACTATTTTCTTATTGATTCTGGCAAACCCCTTTTGTGCAATGGCAGTATATTCATCATGAGAAATTCCACCCGGACGGGCATAAGGGATGAAAACAACTTCTTCAACTTCTTGAAAAAAGTTTTCCAACTCCGGCAAAATGTATTCCAAATACCCACTGCCGTAAACCGTAGAAGTACTCGCAATTATTAATTTTCTCATCATTTTTTTTGTAAATTTAATAATTACACTGAACTTGTTTTAACAAAAGTTTACCAACCGTTCCCTTTTTAATGTCGGTACATTGTAATTTCTTTAACCACAAGAAACAAAATATATGCGAATATCTGCTTTTATATTACTTTTTATCATGGTACTACCAATGGCCATGAATGCCCAAGACACAGACCCCGTACTTTTGAGAGGTAAAGTTTTGTATCGAAATTCCAATGTACCCAACCAAAATGTGATCAATCTCAATACGGAGCGTGCTACTGTCACTAACGATGATGGCGAATTTGAAATTTTGGTGAATGAAGGCGACGAACTCGTTTTTACCTCCTTGAACTACCAACTCAGAACTGTGGAAATCACCCAGGAAATACTGACTAACAACCGCTTGGTGGTTGAAGTGAATGAAAAAGTAACCGAGCTGGACGAAGTAGTGGTTTCACCAGAAAACGAAGAAGCCTTTATCAAACTCAAGGAAGAAGAGTTTAAAGAGGTGGTATATGAAAAGGACAAAGCTACCCCGGTGGTCAATTATGCGTTACCGGAATACCAGCAAGGCATGCAATACGGGGTTAATTTTGTCAATATTTTCAAAGCACTTTTTAAATCTAAAAAAGAAAAAGACAACACTATCGAACTACGCCCCAGCCAAGTACTCCGGCAAGTTTATGATGATGAATTTTTTGTCGTGGATCTTAAGATTCCACAAGAACAAATTGATGAATTCCTTTATTATCTGGACGATCGTCTGCCTTCACAAACCTTACTGAAGAAGGACCGTGAATTTGAACTGATCGATTTTTTGGTCAATGAAAGCAAAAATTATAAAGTCCAAAAAACAACCAGGAACTAACTTTTTATAGTTCCTTCCCCATTCTTTTTATATTTTTGGACAACTGATTCAGCCATAAATTCAAGATCAACACACCTTAGAAATTTTACAATTTCTTGAAACAAAAAGCGAGGAGTTTCGAACCATAAACGAATTGGAAAATCAATGAAAAAATATATTTTAATTCTTTTTATCGTTTCACTGTTCAGTTTTACACACGTTCATAAATTTTATGTGAGCGTTACTGATATGGTTTATTCTGAAAAACATCATTCCATACAGATCACATCGCGTTATTTTATAGATGATTTTGAAAAGCTGTTGAAAGAACGCTATGCAATCGATCCGCAGTTAATGACAGAAAAAGAACTGAAAAATGTCGATTTCTACATTGAAAAATATTTGAACGACAAGTTTATCATTACTATCAATGGTGAACAGGCAACATTCAACTTTATTGGAAAAGAATATGACGTTGATGTCATGAAATGTTATTTGGAGATTCAGAATGTCGATTCCGAAGCCCTGAAAAAGATAAGCATTCAGAACAAAGTTTTATTTGAAATATTCCCCGAACAGCAAAATGTAGTCCACACCAACATCAATGGGAAAAAAAGAAGTTTCATGTTGATCCGGGAAAATGATAAAGCTTTGTTAAATTTGTAACTTTCAAGCGATGAAACATACATTTTATTTATTTTTCAAACCTAATTCATTTCTAAACAAATATGCATAAGTTAAACTACCTATTGGCAGCCTTTTGCCTCCTTTCTTTTAGTGTTTTCGCTCAGGAAAACCAAGAGGAAGAACGTGAGCAGGGCCACGTCAACACAAACAAATTCAGGCAACTCTATGACGAGTTTGCAACTCCGAACATGTATCGTACAGCTTCAGGAGCTCCCGGAGCGGCTTATTATCAACAGCAAGCTGATTATAAAATGGACATTGAGTTGGACGACAAAACACAAAAACTCTACGGAGAAGAAACCATTACCTATACAAATAATTCCCCCGACAAATTGGAATTCTTGTGGGTACAACTGGATCAAAATGTAAGGACAAAAGACTCCAAAGCTCCATTAAGGAATGGAAATGGGGTGCCCCCTGCTGAAGAAGTGGGGCGTTTTGCCAGTAAATACTATAAACAACCTTTCGACGGTGGTTTTAATATCGAATATGTAAAAGACAACAAAGGAAACGACATTCCTTATATTATCAACCAGACCATGATGCGTGTGAATATCCCGAAGCCTTTGGAGTCGGGAGAAAAATATTCTTTCAAAATCAAATGGTGGTATAATGTAAACAATCACATTGTGGACAGGGCCCGTAGTGGTTATGAGCACTTTGAAGAAAACGGAAACAATAATTATGTCATCGCACAATTCTTCCCTCGTATGGCGGTATACAACGATGTTGAAGGATGGCAAAACCACCAGTTTTGGGGAAGCGGTGAATTTGCATTGCCTTTTGGAAATTACGAAGTAAACATCACTGTACCGGCCGATCACATTTTGGACGGAACCGGGGTACTTCAAAATCCGAAAGATGTGCTTTCTAAAGAAATGATGGAACGTTATGAAGAAGCCAAAACTTCGTTCGATAAACCTGTTTTTATCGTTACTGAAGAAGAAGCCAGGGAAAATGAAAAAGAGATTGACGAAGAAAAAAAAACATGGACGCTAAAAGCGGAAAACGTTCGTGACTTTGCGTTTACCACTTCCAGAAAATATATTTGGGAAATGCAGGCCGTGAAAACAAGTGCAAACAAAACCGTGATGGCCGTTTCCATATATTCGAAAGAAGGGAATCCGCTTTGGGAAGAATACTCCACAAAAGCGGTGGTTCAAACATTAAAAACCTATTCAAAGCACACTTTCCCTTATCCTTATCCGAAGGCGATTTCCGTACACGCCAGGAATCAAGGGATGGAATATCCTATGATCTGTTGGAACTACGGCCGTCCGAATGAGGATGGAACGTACAGCGACAGAACCAAATACGGTATGATCAGTGTGATTATCCACGAAGTGGGACACAACTATTTCCCGATGATCGTGAACTCAGACGAGCGTCAATGGGGATGGATGGACGAAGGGATTAATACCTTCTGCCAATATTTAACTGAACAGGAATTTGCCAAAACATATCCGCAAGCGGTTGGTCCTGACGGAAAATATCCTTCCAGAAGAGGTGAGCCTTCAAAAATTGTAGATTATATGAAAGGGAAGCAAGATTTTATTGCTCCTATCATGTCCAATCCTGAAAATGTTTACCAATTGGGTGCCAATGCCTACGGAAAACCGGCAACCGCATTAAACATTCTAAGAGAAACCGTGATGGGACCTGAGTTGTTCGACCACGCTTTCCAAACCTATGCACAACGTTGGATGTTCAAACACCCAACCCCAGAAGACTTCTTCAGAACTATGGAAGATGCTTCTGCAGTAGATCTGGATTGGTATTGGAGAGGTTGGTTCTATACTACAGACTATGTGGATATAGGTGTGAAAAACGTGCGAAGATACCACGTTTCTTCAACACCAAACGCACGTGTTAAACAGATGATGGAAGAACGCGGAATGACAGAAGCCGATCTTCCTCCTTTGGTTTACCTTGTAGCTGAAGACAGCGAAGAGTACACCAGCGATATTGCTAAAAAATCTGAAGAGGAGAATTTTAAATCACTTAACGAGTATTTAATGGATAATTTCACTCCTGCGGAACGCGCCAATTTGAAAACTCCTAAATACTTCTATGAAGTTACTTTCAGCAAACCGGGTGGAATTCCGATGCCACTTATTGTAGAATATACCTACAAAGACGGTTCTAAAGAAACGATCACCTATCCTGTTGAAATATGGAGAAAGAACGATGCTGAAGTGAAGAGAGTGATCGCTTCCGATAAAGAAATTACAGAAATTGCTGTTGACCCAAAAGCAGAAACAGCAGATATCGATACCTCAAACAATGTGTGGCCTGAGAAAAAAGGTGAATCAGACTTTGAGAAATTCAAGGAAAAAGTTCAAGAGTAATTTTTTAAGTGAGAACAATTACTAAAAAGCCGATTCAAATTTTGAATCGGCTTTTTTAATGGATAAAAATTTTAGCTCCCCTCTTCAGACGAAGAGGGGAATGAATCCGCCTTTGGCGGAGAAAGGGGTGTTTTGACAAACCCAAGTTTTTGATTTAAAAACAAAACGTTTATTTTTCACCAATGGTTTGGGATTTCTGAACCCTCCGTCTTCCTCCGCTATAGCTTCGGAATCCACCTCCTTCATCACAAGGGAGGAGCCACATACAAAACCTGAATTTACACTAAGAGTAAAAAATAATACTTACTTTTGCAATCTGTTATAAAAAGGCATGTCATGATCATTACAAAAACACTCGAAGAAATTGAATTGATGAGAGAAAGCGCCCTTATTGTTTCCAAAACATTAGGGATGCTGGCCAATGAGGTAAAGCCGGGTGTGACTACCAAACATTTGGATAAGATCGCGGAGGAATTTATAAGGGATCACCAAGCCGAACCGGGTTTTCTCGGTCTGTATGGCTGTCCGTCCACTTTGTTGACGAGTACCAATTCGGCCGTTGTACACGGTTTACCAATCGATGCACCTCTTGAGGAAGGTGATATTGTTTCCATTGATTGTGGTGCTTTAAAGAACGGGTTTTATGGAGATCACGCCTATACTTTTGAGATAGGGGAAATAGATCCTGAAACAAAAAAACTACTCGACGTCACCAAAGAATCCCTCTACATAGGTATACGTGAGTTCAAAAAAGGAAATCGCGTAGGTGATGTGGGCTATGCCATTCAGAATTATTGTGAAGGCTTTGGTTATGGTGTGGTAAGAGAACTTGTAGGTCATGGCGTTGGAAAGGAAATGCACGAGGACCCAGAAATGCCTAACTACGGTAAAAGAGGACGCGGTAAGAAATTTATCGAAGGCATGGTCGTTGCCATAGAGCCCATGATCAATATGGGAACACACCGCATCAAGCAATTGCAAGACGGCTGGACCATCGTTACTGCCGACGGAAAACCAAGTGCTCACTTTGAACACGATGTTGCCCTTATCGACGGAAAACCTGAAATACTTTCAACCTTTAAATATATCTACGACGCTTTGGGGATTGAAAGTAATGAAGAAGATGAATTTAAAAATCATGTAACTGTAAACGGTTAATTTTTCTTGAAAAAACTCTTTAAATTTATTTTAAACACAGTCCCAAGACCTCTTTTAATACGATTGAGCTATTGGGCCCGTCCGCTTTTGATCCTCTTTTACAAAGGCAATACCTATACCGACCCTATTGACGGGAAGAGTTACCGTTCTTTTTTACCCTACGGATATGGAAAACAGCGAAACAATGTGCTCGCTCCCGGAACATTTTCTTTGGAGCGCCATCGTTTGTTATGGCTCTATCTGAAAAACGAAACGGATTTCTTCAGCAAACCCTTGAAGTTACTTCATTTTGCCCCGGAACAGGCTTTTTACAAGCGTTTCAAAAAATTGAAAAATCTTAATTATACCACCACAGATATCGAATCTCCTTTGGCCGATGTAAAAGCTGATATTTGTGCGCTGCCTTTTGAAGATAATAGTTATGATGTTATTCTCTGTAATCATGTCTTGGAACACATCAAAGACGATAAAAAAGCCATGCAGGAGCTCTTTCGTGTACTGAAACCCGGGGGCTGGGGTGTTTTTCAGATTCCTCAGGATATCAACAGAAAGGAAACCTTTGAAGATGACAGTATTACTGACCGGAAAAAACGCGCTGAGATTTTCGGGCAATACGATCATGTGCGCGTATATGGCATGGATTATTTCAACCGACTAAGAAGTGTTGGTTTTGACGTAAAAGAAGCACACTACCCTGCTCAACTTTCAGAAGAAGAAGTAAAAAGATATGCTTTAAATCCCAATGAAATTATTCCGGTGTGTTTTAAGCCTGAATAAACCTCATTAATCAATCAACAATTCCTGAAAGCCTTTGGTACGGTATTCTATCAAATCCCCGTCTTTGTCGGCACTGATGATATAAGCCTCTATCTCGGGTGTGTTTTTCAATAGTTTCTTGGCAGCATCAAGAGGCATTACCATTAAAGCTGTGGCATAAGCATCAGCCACCATACAAATATCAGCAACAACAGACACGCTTAACACATTACTCTTTTGGGGATATCCGGTAAGTGGATTTATAATATGAACATAGTGTTCTCCCGTTTCTTCATCAACCCTGAATTTACGGTAATTCCCACTCGTAGCCATCGCTTTGTCTTTGAGTTGTATTTTAGCAATCAGCACCCGTTGTTCTTTCTCTTCTTGCAAGGGACTGTCAATAGCCACTACCCAATTCTTCACTTTATTTGTCCTGGGGCTATTCCCTTTAGTTAGGATCTCCCCGCCCAATTCGATCAAGTAATTCTCAACCCCTTTTTCATCAAACATCCTCCCGATCAGGTCGATGGTGTATCCTTTTGCCAAGGCGTTAAAATCAATAAACGTATTCTTGTTTTCCTTGATAATTCGGTAATCATCAGACATAAACACTTTATTGAATCCGGTGAATTCAAGCAGGCTATCCACTTCTTCTTCATCCATATCTTTGATAGCCGATTCCGGACCAAAACCCCAAGCGTTAATCAATGCACCTACAGTGGGATCGAAAAACCCATCTGTTTTTCGCCAAACATCCTTCGCTTTTAAATAAACTTCACGGAAATATTCATCAACAACAACGGTAGAATCACCACGATTGATCGCTGAAATATCGGAGGTTGGCAAATAGGTGGACATCGATTTATTAACCACCTCAAAAACAGCTTCAATGTCTTTTTTTAGGCTTACGGTATCCCCAGAGACTTCATATTTAATACTATAGGTCGTTCCCAAAGCATAACCTTGTTCTACTTTGAAATTAACATCTTCTTTTGAGTCACAACCCGACAATAAAACTGTAGTTGTGATCAATAACAATAGGGACTTTTTAAATTTCGATAATACCATTATAATTGACAATATATTTTTCTCCTTTTACAACCGGGGATTCATAATTTTTTGCATTGGCTATTCCCACACCTGCATAATACGTTCTGGCTTCAAATTTCAAAGCGTGTTCTTTGACCGTTTCCATATAGGTAACATTATAGGTTTCGGGGTTTTGAGGATATAAAACTGCTTTTACAACAACAAAATGCAGTTTTTTGTCTTTTAAGCATACAAATTGCGGATCTTTTTTCAACTGACTGTTCACCGACATAAACTCAAACCCTCTCTTCTCCAGGTCTTCCCCTACCACATTCATGGCCATATTGTGAAGTTCTTGTTCGGTAAATTCTTGTGACATTGTTTTTAAATGTACTGTTGATCTATCCATTTTCGAAAGCTGAACCATAAATGAAGTTGGTTCAATTTTAAGGCACAAAAATACATAAATCTTTCTGAAGATAACCTACAAAAGGTCAACCGTTGCTATTTTAAAGATAAACTGTAATTATACATCACAAAGATTGGCATAAAAATTGTTTCATTATAAAAAACTATAAATCACCACCTTATGAAGATCCATATTTTTTTTCTATTAGCGACCCTTAGTTTCGCTTTAAACGCTCAAACAAGAACCATTAGCGGACAAGTAACCAGTGCCGAAGATGGCAATGGTCTTCCGGGAGTTAACATAGCTTTAAAAAACACAAAAACTACCACTACAACCAATTTTGACGGTTTCTACAGCATCAAGGCTCAAACAGGGGATATCCTTGTTTTTTCTTTTGTCGGAATGAAGACAAAGGAAGTCAAAATAAAAGCTTCGGACAAAACCATCAATGTGGCTTTAAAGCCCGATTCAAACGCACTAGAAGAAGTCATTGTGGCTAATGGTGTCCAGATATCCAAGGAGGTTATCGGTTATGCCCAAAAACGGCATCCCGGGATTATACCGCCCCATCATCCTTATCCCATTCCGAAGAACACAGAATCATATGCAGGAATTGATGAAAACAGTTTTCATCAAGTGAATTACAAACCGCTTTCTACCTTTTCCATCGATGTTGATAAAGCCTCGTATAGTAATATGAGAAGAATGATCAACAACGGGGAAAAGATCCCCAAAGATGCTATTAAGATCGAAGAACTGATCAACTATTTCAAATATGATTATCCGCAGCCAAAAGACGAGCACCCTTTTTCCATAACAACCACATTAAACAAAACTCCGTGGAATGATAAACATGAGTTGATCAAAATAGGATTACAGGGGAAAGAAGTTCCTTTGGACAATATTCCGGCATCCAATTTGGTGTTTTTGATCGATGTTTCCGGTTCGATGCGAGCCCAAAATAAGCTTCCGCTGTTAAAATCAGCATTCAAACTGCTGGTCAACCAACTACGCGCAAAAGACAAAGTTTCCATCGTTGTCTATGCCGGAGCAGCCGGTTTGGTGTTGCCCCCAACTTCAGGAAAACACAAGAACAAGATTCTGGAAGCCTTAGGCAATTTACAAGCCGGTGGTTCTACTGCCGGAAGTGCCGGATTGCAACTTGCCTATGAAACGGCTCAGGAGCATTTCAAAAAAAATGGAAACAACAGGGTTATTCTGGCCACAGACGGCGATTTTAATGTTGGTCTCTCCAGCGACTCCGAAATGGAAGACCTGATCGAAGAGAAACGTAAAAGTGGTGTATTTCTCACTTGCTTAGGTTTTGGTATGGGAAATTACAAAGATTCAAAACTGGAAACCCTGGCCGATAAAGGAAATGGAAATCACGCCTATATCGACACCATGCAGGAAGCACAACGTGTTTTAGGAACAGAATTTGGTGGAACGCTGTATACCATCGCCAAAGATGTGAAGATCCAAGTGGAATTCAATCCCGAAAAAATACAGGCATATAGATTAATCGGTTATGAAAACCGCCTGTTGAACGATGAAGATTTTAAAGACGATACCAAAGACGCCGGGGAATTAGGGAGCGGACATACAGTTACTGCGCTCTACGAACTTATTCCCACCGGGATTGAT
The DNA here is from genome assembly GCF_026241135.1 of Galbibacter kalidii. Taxonomy (GTDB): domain Bacteria; phylum Bacteroidota; class Bacteroidia; order Flavobacteriales; family Flavobacteriaceae; genus Galbibacter. Next base: position 33,700 of record NZ_JAPFGA010000009.1, on the reverse strand, counting down.
AGTAAATACCTCAAGGAAATCGATTCTTTGAAATACACAAAAACACAAGCTTCGGAGCAGTTTAATAACGAACTCCTCACGGTGCGGTTCCGATATAAAAAACCTAATGGCGACAAAAGCAAAGAAATTGTTCATGCAGTAAAAGACAAACAAAACATAACCTCTTCTGATTTTAATTTTGCTGCAGCTGTAGCCATGTGGGGTATGTATTTAAGAGGTTCTGAATATTTAAACGATGCTACAAAAAAAAAGATCATCAACTTGACTCAAAAAAACAAGGGAAAGGATGATGAAGGTTACAGGGCAGAATTTGTACGGCTGATGGAAAGTTATAGTCATAGTCCTTCAGAAGAAGCATCGAAATAGAAGCCCAGCCCTAACCCCTCCCTCAAGGGAGGGGAATAATAAAAGTAAAAGACCTGTCAGGTTTTGGAAACCTGACAGGTCTAAATATATTATAAAAACTGATTTAGTTCTTATCCTCCAAAGTCGTCGAAACGAACATTTTCCGGTGGGACACCAAAGTCGTCACACATTTTTTCAACGGCTTTGTTCATCAACGGTGGTCCACAGAAATAGAACTCTATGTCTTCCGGAGCTTCGTGGTGGTTCAGATAGTTATCGATCACCACTTGATGAACAAATCCAACAAAACCATCACCTTCCCCATCAAGTCCGTCTTTCACTTTCCAGTTATCTTCTTCTAAAGGTTCAGAAAGTGCGATATAGAACTTAAAGTTAGGGAAATCGCGTTCCAGTTCCCTAAAGTGTTCCATATAGAAAAGTTCACGCTTAGAACGTCCACCATACCAATAAGTCACTTTTCTTCCCGTTTTAAGGGTTTTGAACAAGTGGTAAAGGTGCGAACGCATCGGTGCCATTCCTGCTCCACCACCTACATAAAGCATTTCTGCTTCACTGTGGTTGATAAAGAACTCACCATAAGGTCCTGAAATAACCACCTTATCTCCTGGTTTTCTTGAGAAAATATAGGAAGAAGCAATCCCTGGATTCACTTCCATCCATCCGTTTTTATTTCTATCCCATGGTGGAGTAGCAACACGAACGTTCAACATAATATCCCTCCCTTCCGCAGGGTAAGAAGCCATGGAGTATGCTCTTTCTACAGTCTCACTATTTTTCATTACCAACGGCCACAAGTTGAATTTATCCCATTCCAATTGGAATTTATTCGGATCATCGTGTTCTTCAGGGTGAGCTGAAATATCGAAATCTTCATATTTGATCTCGCAAGGTGGGATCTCAATCTGAATATATCCACCCGCTTTATAATTCATATCTTCAGGGATACGCACTACAAATTCTTTGATAAAAGAGGCCACGTTCCAGTTACGAACCACTTCAGCTTCCCATTTTTTGATCCCGAATACCTCTTCAGGTACTTGGATCACCATATCTTGTTTTACTTTCACCTGACATCCAAGTCGCCAACCTTCGGCTACTTCTTTACGGGTAAAGTGTGGTGCTTCCGTAGGCAAAATTTCTCCACCTCCTTCTTTGACAACACATTTACACTGAATACAGGTTCCACCACCACCACAAGCTGATGGCAAGAATATTTTATTGTTTCCCAAGGTAGAAAGCAAGGTTCCCCCTGAAGAAACTTCTACATCTTTTTCTCCGTTAATCATTAAGGTTACAGGACCGGAAGGCAAAAGTTTAGCTTTAGCCAATAAAAGTATGACTACCAAAACAAGAATTAATGATAGAAAGACAACTAAACTCGCTACGATTACTGAATAATCCATATGCTTTTACTAATAATAAGATTTATAATTTAATACCCATAAAACTCATGAATCCAAGCGCCATAAGTCCTGTTATAATGAACGTAATTCCCAAGCCTCGCAATGGAGCGGGAACATTTGAATAAGCAATTTTTTCCCTGATGGCAGCAATGGCCAAAATAGCCAAGAACCAACCTACTCCGGAACCTAATCCATAAGTGAGCGCTTCAGAAACATCACCAAAATCTTTTTGCTGCATAAACAAAGAGCCGCCTAATATCGCACAGTTTACAGCGATAAGTGGCAAGAAAATCCCAAGTGCTCCATAAAGTGCCGGTGCAAATCGCTCTACAATCATCTCAACCAGTTGTACCATGGAAGCGATCACCGCAATAAACATGATAAAACTCAAGAAACTCAAGTCCATACTGGCATATTCTTCCCCTAACCAAGATAAAGCTCCCGGTTTCAACAAATAGTTATCCAACAAGAAGTTGATAGGAACCGTTATACTCAATACAAAAATAACAGCAGCTCCCAATCCCACTGCAGTTTTTACGGTTTTAGAAACCGCAAGGTACGAACACATCCCTAGGAAATAAGCAAAGATCATGTTCTCTATAAAAATACTCTTAACAAAAAGGTTTACGTAGTCCATCTTAATATATTTTGATAAGCGTAATGCTTAATGTTTTTCTATTAGTTGTCTGTTTCTTGAACGTTGTACCCAAATAATCACACCTACTACCAACAATGCGGCAGGCGACAACAGCATCAATCCGTTGTTTTCATATCCAAGTGCGTACAATCCAGTAGATTCTGCCAGCGTTGCACCTTTGTGTCCCAGTACTTCAAAACCGAATAATTTTCCGGATCCGAGCAATTCACGGAAAAAAGCCACAATCACAAGTATCAAACCATATCCGGCGGCATTCCCTATACCGTCCAAGAACGATTTCCATGGTCCGTTACCCAAAGCAAAGGCTTCCAGACGTCCCATCACAATACAGTTGGTAATGATAAGCCCTACAAAGACAGACAGTTCCTTACTGACATCATAGGCAAAAGCCTTTAATACCTCATTCACCAAAATTACCAAGGAGGCTACAACCACCAACTGAACGATAATCCTGATTCGATTGGGTATCAAGTTTCTTAATAAAGACACAATCACGTTACTACATGCCATAACAACAATTACTGCAATAGCCATCACGATGGACGGTTTGAGCTGCACCGTAATAGCCAGCGCCGAGCAAATCCCCAACACCTGAACTGTAATCGGATTGTTATCGTCTAAAGGATCTGATAATAACTTTCTGTTCTTCTTAGAGAAAAGCGGTTCTTTTTCTTCAGCAACAAAAAGTACTACCGGTGATTTCTCTTTTTTATTTTTAGTATCAGCCATCATATTTTTATTTTAAAGCGACTTTAGAATTTTGTTCCTTAAGGTATGACAGGTAATATTCCAACCTATCTTTAATCATTGCCGTTACACCGTCACCGGTAATTGTAGCTCCGGAAATGGCATCTACGGCATTGTCATCCTTATCATTACCTCCGGAATATCCTTTCTGAACGGTTACACCCACAAAGTTTCCGGAAGTATCATATATCTTTTCATTTTCAAATCGCTCTTGGAACCAAGCTTGTGTAATTTCAGCACCAAGCCCAGGAGTCTCTCCTTTGTGATCAAAAACAGCACCCTTAACGGTACTCACATCATTTTCCAAAGCGATATATCCCCAAATAGCATCCCAAAGTCCAGCTCCGCGAAGCGGAATTACATAATATTTTTTTCCTTCTATATCAGCGACATACAACGGAAACCGTTGTTGCTCTTCGTCTTTTTTCACTTCTTTGGCAAGGTCTATCTTAAAGGCTTCTTCTCCTTCTACCACTATCTCACCATTATTATCTAATGCAAGTTCTTCTGTGATATACTTCTCATAGGTTTCTTGTGCTTCCTCTTTTGAAGCTTCAATCCCTATGGTCGACAGAATATTTTGCATTTTTTCAATTCTTACATTCTCATCTTGCCTAGGCTTCAATGATGTTGCTGCAAAGGCCAAGGTCGTTGCAACAATAACTACCATAATGGCAGCGAAAATAAATGTATATGCGTTACTATCTCTGTTCATAATTAAACTGATTTAGCCGTTGTGGCAGATAAACGTTTCTTTCTTCTTTTCACATTTGCCTGGATCACATAATGATCGATCGTAGGAGCAAAAACATTCATCAATAAAATAGCGAGCATCACTCCTTCAGGATAAGCCGGGTTAAATACTCGAATCATAATACTGAATATCCCTATCAAAATTCCGTAGATCCATTTTCCTTTCAAGGTCTGTGCTGCAGAAACTGGGTCGGTGGCCATAAATACCAATCCGAATGCAAAACCTCCCACCAACAGTTGTTCTATCCAAGGGAAAGTCATCAAACTGTTTGCTCCCCATAAATTGAACAAGAAGGCCATAAAAGCTCCTCCAATAAGTCCACCAGCCATAATTCTCCAGCTTCCTACACCTGTCAAGATCAAAATTGCAGCTCCTACTAATATCCATAACGTAGAAGTTTCTGCAATAGATCCCGGAATAGCTCCGGAGAACATCGTCCAGCTATCATAAGCCACTTCCTTACCTGCTGCCAGTGTTCCTAAAATGGTTTCACCCGAAACAGCATCTACTGTTGAAGCATCAGAAACCCATACTTTGTTCCCCGACATATATGTTGGATAAGCAAAGAACGCAAATGCCCTTGCTGTCAAGGCCGGGTTTAAAATGTTCATTCCTGTTCCACCGAAGGCTTCTTTTCCGATAAGTACCGCAAAAGCAACCGATACAGCTACCATCCACAATGGGATATCAACAGGCATAATCATCGGAATCAGCAATCCTGTTACCAGAAATCCTTCATTTACTTCATGTCCTCTGTATATTGCAAAAATGAATTCTACTCCCAATCCCACGATATAGGAAACAGCTACCATTGGCAACACTTTCCACGCACCATGTGCAAAAGCATCCATAGTTGTAAACGCTTCCCCTAATTGGGATAAATGCTGATAACCTGCGTTGTAAATACCATAAATCAAAGCCGGTAACAAAGCGATCACCACAGTGATCATGGTCCTTTTTAAATCTACCGCATCGCGAATGTGCGCTCCTTTTTTGGTTGTATGGTTAGGAACAAACAAAAAAGTATCAAATGCGTTGAATGCAGGAGCAAATTTCTCCAACTTTTCCCCTTTATTAAAAGGTTTCTTTAGTTGATCTATTTTTTTTCTTAAAGAGCTCATATCTTATTTTTTTAACCAACTTCTTTAATCATTATATCCAATGCCTCTCTTACGATTGCTTGCGCTTCCACTTTTGAGGTATTCACATAGTCTACCAACGCAAAATCTTCGGGAGCTACTTCGTAAATCCCCAAGTTTTCCATTTTTTCTATGTTTTGCACCATACACTCTTTTAGAAGTTGCATAGGGTATATATCCATTGGCATCACTTTCTCCATTTCGCCTGTAACAACCAAGGCTCTCTCCTCACCGTTCAAGTTGGTATCGACCTTGTATTTTTTATCGGGGAATAACCAAGACAATGATGTTTTGGACATACTCGGGATATTATTGTCTTTAAAAGGCAACCATCCAAGCATTCTATATGTATTCCCTTCAGGAATCAATGAAATGGTATTGTGATAAAAACCTAGAAAACCATCATGACCTATATTATCTCCGGTAAGCACATCGCCACTGATAATACGAACATCTGTGGATACTTCTCCGATAACATCTTTTACATCGGTTCCAAGCTTCAACCTGAAATATTGTGCTTTGGGCGCCTCTGTTCCTACTACGGCTACAACACGTGTGGCATCAAATTTCCCGGTTTTAAAAAGCGATCCAATAATCGCAACATCTTCCGGATTGATCACCCAAACACGTTCACCTGCATTAACAGGATCGATATGGTGAATCTGAACTCCTACGTTTCCTGCCGGATGCGGCCCTGAAACTTTGTGAAGCTCTACTCCTTTTGTATCGGTTAAAAAAGATGCAGACCTTTTATCTACGGAAAGATGAGTCTTTCCTTCAGTCAATTTTGAAATTACATCGACACCCAACTGAAAGTCTTCTTTTCTTTTCTCCAAGAGGAATTCTATATCTGCAGCCAAAGGTGCAGTTGCCATTCCTGAAATAAAGATTGCTTTTGGAGTATCATCCGGATTTGCAATGATATCGTAAGGCCTTTGCTTCACAAAAGACCAACATCCGCTTCCCAGCATATGCTCCTTGATTGCTTCGGCAGACATCCCTTCAACATCCTTTGCCCCAAAATCTTTGTAAGTATCGGTTGAATCGGCTTCAATAATAACTTCTAAAATTCTTCGTTTGGCACCTCTTTTTATTTCCTTCAATGTACCGCTTACAGGAGAAACAAACTTCACCTTGTCACTGTACTTGGAATAAAAAATAGTATCTCCGGCTTTAACAGATTCGCCTTCCTTGACAACCATCTTTGGTATAACACCATGAAAATCGGTGGGCTTAATAGCGAAGTTTTTAGATCTTGGCGCATCAGAAATTATTTTTTCAGCTTCGCCTTTCAGCTTAATATTTAAGCCTTTTCTAATCTTAATGTCGTTTGACATGCTATCTATCTAATGAAATTAGTTAACTCAAAAATTCGTGCAAATTTAATAATTAAAACAATGTTCCCATAATAAAAACCTATATTTTTCCATGCTTTAGACCCTCTTGTTCATCAGGCACGGATTTTGCTTATCTTTAGCCAAAAATTTTTAACACTTGATGAATTTCCACTACAAGGTTTTCGCTTTTTTATTGTTCGTAAACGGACTCACATTTGGTCAAAGTAAACAAGAGGTTGCTCCACCTGAAAATATCAAGTCTATTGTTTTCAGATCGAGTTCCGAAGGGGATCAATTTCCCATTATCACATTAGGAGAATCTGTTTTCCTTTCTTTTGACGACCTTTATGCCGATGAAAAAGATTACTACTACACCATAGAGCACTGCAATTTTGACTGGACACCTTCCAAATTGCTAAAATCACAATATTTGAAAGGAATAGACGGACAACGAATCACTAATTACGACAATTCATTGGCGACCATTCAGCCTTATACCAATTATCAATTAAGGTTGCCCAACAAACAAACACAGCTTCGCATTACGGGAAATTACATCCTGAACGTAACAGACAATGCCGGGGACATTGTTTTTTCCAAACGATTTGTGGTGTACAAAAACGCAGTCAATGTAGGTGTGACTGTAAAACGGTCTAGAGATTTAAATGCAATCGATAAAATGCAACGCATTCAATTTGTGATTAGCACTGCCGATTTTGATCTGATAAACCCTCAGCAAGAAGTAAAGACATCCATTATCCAAAACGGTAATTTCAATCATGTTATTAATGGTATAAAACCACAATTTATTTCGGGAAATCAACTCCTATATAAATATGACAAGGAAACTTCTTTTGAAGGAGGGAACGAATATTTTTGGTTCGACACCAAAGAAATCCGTGTTTCCAACAACAGCATCGCCCGCGTCAACCTAACCAATAGATACAACCATTATTTATTCACCAATGAAATAAGAAGCGACAAACCCTACACCTACAATCCCGATATCAATGGCGATTTTTATATCCGCACGGTAGATGGCGCCAACCAAAACGACCATCGCGAAGCCGATTATTCCTTTGTCCGTTTTAGTCTTCCATACAATAATACCATCGGTCTTGATAAAATTTATGTGTATGGCAAGTTTAATAACTATCGATTTACAGATGAAAACCTGCTTAAATTCAATCCTGAAACAAAAACACTGAATGCCGCCATCCTGTTAAAACAAGGGTTTTACAACTATAAATTTGTGAAAGTGAGCGACGACGGAAAAGTGGACTACAATTTTGTAAGCGGAAGTCATTGGCAAACTGAAAACAACTATACCGTTCTTGTTTATTACAGGGAATTCGGAAATGTATACGACAGTGTTATTGGCGTAGGAAGCACCTCTTCTATCAATATTTCAAACTAACAAATACTGTCTCTTTTTTAAAAAGTGCTTTTCTTTTCATTTTCCACAAAACACATCATTTTAATAGACTATTCAACTTAAAAAACGCCTATCCTTTCAGTATAAAGCATTTGCAAGCAAAGGACACTTCAAAAACTATTGTTAATTTTTGTAGATTTGAACATAAAATTTTTTATTTTAGCAGCAGCATTATGCATTCATTACCATTGAATTAGGTGACACCACTTATTTTATTATGATTACACAAATTACCAAAGGCATAAAAATCTCCGTTAAAACCAGTTTTGAAGGTACTTTCTTCAAGAACTACAAAACGCATTTTGCTTTTGGTTACAGAATCACTATTGAAAATCAAAGTAAGGATTCTGTTCAGCTTACTTCAAGACATTGGCAGATATTCGACGCTTTAAACCAGGTTGAAATTGTTGATGGCGATGGTGTTATCGGCAAAAAACCGGTTATCAAGCCCGGTGAATCACACACCTACAGCTCAGGTTGTTTGCTCACTTCCCCTATCGGAGCCATGAGAGGGCACTACAACATGGTAAACTTCACCTCAACAAGGCGTTTCAGGGTTATTATCCCTACTTTTAAATTACATGCACCATTTGCTTTAAACTAAAGCATTTCTTTTTACCCAATTTCGCTTTTTAAACCCTGTTACATTTATTACCTTTGAAGTAATATTTGTAATATTTAAAACTTAATAATATGGGAAAAGGCTTTTTTCATGTTCCGACGGCTATTAACGAACCCGTGAAGTCGTATGCGCCTGGATCTCCGGAGAGAGATACTGTACTGAAACAGTATGATGAATATTTCAACAGTAAAGTTGATATACCGCTTTATATTGGAAGCGAAGAAGTTGCCACCGGCAATACCAAACCCTTGTCGCCACCACATGACCACAAGCATATTGTGGGACATTATCATTTGGCTGAGAAAGAGCATGTAGAAAAAGCTATTTCCAATAATTTGGAAGCCAGGAAAAAATGGGCAGCCTTGCGTTGGGAACAACGTGCAGCTGTCTTTTTGAAAGCAGCAGACCTCATCGCCGGTCCTTACCGGGATAAAATAAATGCTGCCACCATGATAGCACAATCAAAGAACATCCATCAGGCAGAAATTGATTCCGCTTGTGAGCTCATTGATTTCTTGCGGTTTAACGTAGAATACATGTCCCAAATATACGACGACCAACCAGAGTCTTCTGAGGGCATATGGAATCGTGTGGAATACAGACCTTTGGAAGGTTTTGTGTACGCTATCACCCCTTTCAATTTTACTGCAATTGCCGGAAACCTGCCATCCAGTGCAGCTATGATGGGTAATGTGGTGCTTTGGAAACCCAGTGACAGTCAGATTTATTCTGCAAAAGTAATCATCGATATTTTCAAAGAAGCCGGACTGCCGGACGGGGTGATCAATGTTGTTTATGGCGACCCAGTGATGATTACCGATACGGTGTTGGCCAGTCCTGATTTTGCCGGTATTCACTTCACCGGATCGACCAAAGTATTCAAAGGCATATGGAAAAAGATAGGAGACAACATCGATAGCTATAAAACATATCCGAGGATTGTAGGGGAAACAGGTGGAAAAGATTTTATCATCGCTCATCCTTCGTCAAACCCAAAACAAGTAGCTACAGCTATTACTAGAGGGGCTTTTGAGTTTCAAGGGCAAAAATGTAGCGCTGCTTCTAGGGTTTATTTACCAAAATCCATTGCTAATGAAATCCTGGACTTTGTCAAGGAAGATCTAAACTCGTTTAAGATCGGTCCTCCAAACAACATGGAGAATTTTATTACGGCCGTAATTCACGAAGGCTCATTTGACAAACTAGCAAGCTATATTGATCAAGCCAAAGCTGATAAGGAAGCTGAAATAGTTATCGGTGGTAAATACGACAAATCCAAAGGCTATTTTGTTCACCCAACGGTGATCGTTACCACAGATCCGCAGTATAAAACCATGACAACAGAACTTTTCGGACCTGTTGTTACTGTTTATATTTATGAAGATGATAAATGGAGTGAAGCACTTCAGTTGGTTGATAACACTTCTGAATATGGATTGACCGGAGCTGTATTTTCAGCAGACCGATATACCATTGAAGAAGCTACCACTGCACTGCAAAACTGCGCCGGAAACTTCTACATCAACGACAAACCGACTGGTGCCGTTGTGGGTCAGCAACCATTTGGCGGAGCAAGAAACTCCGGAACCAACGACAAAGCAGGTTCTGCACAAAACCTATTACGTTGGGTATCACCAAGGCTGGTTAAAGAAACCTTTGTTTCACCAACAGATTACAGGTATCCGTTTTTAGGATAAAAAAATTATTTTACCTTACCCAGAACTGTCAAAAATAGCAGTTCTGATCTGCCTAAGGCGGAAGAGGTGAATAGGATACCCCGATGCAAGCCTGTCTACCGATAGACAAGCATTCGGGGAATTTATAAGATTAAGTAGTTAATTTTTAGATAAATAAGGCTGTCTGAACATTTTTCAGGCAGCTTTTTTATTTTATTTATATTATTGATTATCAATAACTTAATGCTTTTAATGTTAATTTAATGTTATGTAATTGTAACATTAGTGTAAATTTTTCGTTATATTTGTATGTAACCCTAAAATCTAATGAGCGATGAAAAATGAAGAAAAACGTTGTATTTTAAGTGTTAAATACTCTATTTTAGACACTTCTGAAGGGACAAAACAAGAGAAGACTGAAATAGAAAGGGTATTTATTGCTAAAAGTAAAGCGACATTAATGAAGAAGATAAAAGATTTTGAAGCCAGGCTTCAGAAAAAACCAAGACCCGGTTTTATTGCCCGGAAAATGCAGTATGTCCAACATTTTATAAACAGCTGGAGATACACCCATAAATCTATGTTAAGGATATAACTATTTTTTACCACTGTATTTCAACGGTAAATGCACCACCTTTTTAGTCTCGAAGAAGTCTTCTTCAAAATAATCGGAGAGTTCAAACAGTTGAACTGTTTTATAAACCGCCAACTCCTCTGAAAGATCACCCCCTTTTAGATACAAAATCCCGTTTTTGAGTTCGTGAACCGATTGTTTTTTTACTTTTCCTTTTACCCATTTTACAAAATCGGGCATATTGGTCACGGCCCTGCTCACGATAAAATCGAACTCCTGTTTTACCTTTTCGGCTCGGATCTGTTCGGCTTTTACGTTCTTTAAATTTAGTGCGGAGGCTACTTCATTAACTACCTTTATTTTCTTTCCGATGGCGTCTATCAGATAAAAATCAACCTCAGGAAATAAAATAGCCAGAGGTATTCCCGGAAAACCACCTCCGGTCCCTACATCGAGGATAGAAGCTCCTTCTTTAAAAGCTTGTACCTTGGCAACTCCCAAAGAATGTAAGACGTGCCGTAAGTACAATTCATCTATATCTTTCCTACTGATGACATTTATTTTACTATTCCAATCTTTATACAGCACTTCCAATTGAGAAAACTGAACTAATTGACTTTCAGTTATAGAGGGAAAATACCTTTGAATACTTGCTACGGACATCCTTTATGAAAATTTTAAGCAAAAATAGTCATTTGATTTGGCACTTTTATACTTTTTAAATCGTTAAACCCTTTAAATATGTCTATTTTTGTAAACTTAGGTCTCTTGCACATTCCATAGGTTTTGGAAGAGAAGAGATAAATGCATTAACTATATTATGAAAAGAAACAAAACAATTCGGTTCTCTAGAAAAGATCCAACAAAATTTTTCAAAACCCTGAATTCGAGGGTAAATAACTATTTCAAAGAGAACAACATAAAAAAGACGGGGAACTGGAAACTTTACCTTAAAACAGCCGTGATGTTTTCCATCTTTGTGGCCCCTTATATTTTAATTCTAACCATAAATATGAACCAGTGGATACAGTTATTGCTCACCATTGTTATTGGCGTTGGAATGGCGGGTGTCGGCATGAATGTAATGCACGACGGAAACCACGGTTCGTATTCATCCAAAAGTTGGATCAACAAGGTCATGGGAGCCAGTATTTATATCCTAGCGGGAAATGTATACAACTGGAAAGTGCAACACAACGTTTTGCACCACACCTACACCAACATTCCCGGACATGATGAAGATTTGGATGCAGGAAGGATCATCCGGTTCAGCAAACACTCAAAATGGAGGCGTTTTCACAAGTTCCAACATTACTATTCGGTTTTTCTCTACGGATTACTCACGCTTAATTGGGCTATTACGACCGATTTCAAACAAATGAGATCTTATATGAAAAGAAAGCTTTCGTATGGAAAATTCCCCAATCCTGCTAAAGAATGGAGTGTACTTATCATTACTAAAGTTATCTATCTAACCATATGGGTCTTGGTTCCGATGCTCTTCATCGACATTGCTTGGTGGAAAGTATTGATAGGCTTCTTCGTAATGCATTACACCGCCGGACTTATACTTAGTATTGTCTTCCAGTTAGCTCATATCGTTGAAGATACAGCTACGGTTCTTCCCGACGAGACCGGTACCATAAAAAACACATGGGCAATTCACCAATTGTTCACCACAACCAATTTTTCAACAAAAAACAAGATTGTAAATTGGTTTACCGGAGGATTGAATCATCAGGTTGAACATCATATGTTCCCCAACATCAGCCATGTACATTACACAAAAATTGCTAAAATTGTTAGAGAAACAGCAAAGGAGTTTAATTTGCCATATTACGAGTATAAAACTACAAGAAAAGCTATAATTTCGCATTTCAGACATTTAAAATCACTCGGGAAAAAACCTGAATATGTTTACAACTAAACAATTATTATCATTATATGGCAAAACAACTATCTGAAAGAGTTTTAAACATGGCTACCTCTGCCACCTTAGCAATGGCAGCAAAAGCGAGAGAATTAAGAGCCGAAGGAAAAGATATTATCGGATTGAGTCTGGGTGAACCCGACTTTAACACTCCGGATTTTATAAAGGATGCAGCCAAAAAAGCTATCGACCAAAACTACAACAGTTATTCTCCGGTAGATGGCTATGCGGATCTTAAAGAGGCTATCATCAACAAATTTAAAAGAGACAATCAATTATCCTATACTCCGAGCCAAATTGTGGTGTCTACAGGAGCCAAACAATCCTTGGCCAATGTTGCACTGGCTGTTTTAAACCCCGGAGACGAGGTGATTTTACCTGCTCCTTATTGGGTGAGCTATTCGGAGATCGTTAAACTTGCTGAAGGTGTTCCTGTAGAAGTTCGAACTTCCATAGAAACCGATTTTAAAATGACTGCCGAGCAGTTGGAAGCAGCCATCACACCCAAAACCAAAATGTTGTGGTACAGTTCTCCTTGTAACCCAAGTGGATCGGTATACAACCAGAAAGAGTTAGAAGCAATAGCAGAAGTTTTAAAGAAACATCCGCAAATTGTTGTTGTTTCTGATGAAATATACGAACACATCAACTTTAGAGGCGGACATGTAAGTATCGGTTCTATTGATGGGATGTACGACAGAACGGTTACCGTAAACGGAGTTTCAAAAGCATTTGCCATGACCGGATGGAGAATCGGGTACATTGGTGCACCGGAATGGATCGCCAGGGCTTGCAACAAGATACAAGGACAAATAACCAGCGGTGCCAATTGTATTGCTCAACGCGCTACCATTACGGCATTAGATGCACAGGTGAGCAAAATACAATACATGATCGATAAATTTCACCAAAGAAGGGATCTCGTTTTAAAACTTTTAGGTGAAATCGACGGTTTTCAGCTGAATGTTCCTGAAGGAGCCTTTTATGTATTCCCGGATATTTCAAGCTTTTTTGGTAAGACCATAGGAGGGAAAAAGATAGAGAATGCCTCTGATTTTTCATTATTCCTGCTCGAAGAAGCCAATGTTGCCACCGTTACCGGTGAAGCGTTCGGAGATCCGAATTGTATCAGGATTTCTTATGCGGCTTCCGAGTCTGAGCTCAGGGAAGCGATTAGAAGAATCAAAGAAGTGCTTTCGTAAAAAGTCATTTCAATATAAGAAATATAATAGGCTGCCCAAAAATGAAGGCAGCCTATTTTTTACATATCACTCAAAAAACGATATCCTTATCCGTTATTCCAATCGATTTTCCTCGAGACATACATCACGATTGCCAAAATGATGAACAACCCGATGCTGCCAACCAACAAGGCATAATTTTCCAATTGTATAATCACATAAATAAAAGTGTAAAGTGCCGTTAAGGAAACCCCTATGAAAATCGGGAACTTTATGTTTTTCAGTATGGATTTGGAATACAGACTTATTAAAACAACTACCGAAACCCCTGCTATCAAATAAGCCCTTAAAAAATTACTGTGCTCTGAAATGGAAACCAACAAGGTATAAAACATCGTGAGTGCCAAACCAATCATTAAATACTGAAAAGGATGTATGTTGATTTTGCTAAGCGACTGTATAAGGAAAAACACTAAAAATGTAAGACCAATGACCAAGAATCCGTATTTGGCCGAACGCTCACTTTTTTGATATTCATCTACCGGAATCATAAAATTAACGCCAAAAGAAAATTCCCTTAAATCGGGTAAATAGCTAAAGTGTTGTTGTGAAAACGGGCGGTTAATGTCCAATATTTTCCATTTGGCATCAAAACCATCATCAGAGATTTTGTCTTCGTTGTATGGCAAAAACTCACCGAAAAAGTTGGCTGTTTTCCAGTTGGAGGTTACATACGCCTCAGTAGTTTTTCCGATGGGAACAAAACGAATTTGTTCACTTCCCTTTACATCCAGCGCAAGTTGATAGTTTAATGCAATATTTTTATTTAAATCCTCAATATTAAGATTTCCCGTTTCCAAAGTGTACAAACCTTGTTTGGTTGTGTTGTCATACTTTGAGGTCAAGGTGTGTTCCTTATCACCCAGTTTTAAGTTGATCTGATTCACACCCTTTACGTTAGAGAGTTGCACTACCATTTTAGCTTTATCCCATAACACGTCCTCAGACTCCACCTCTACCTCCTTGAAGTTTGGTTGGATAAATTTTCCTTCAGCAGTAATATTACTTTGATAGACCGCCGTGGTGTATATACCACGTTTTTTTTCTTCCGGATCTATATTGGATTTAACATTAAGTGATTCCGGAAAGAAATAGGCATATTCAATCTCTTCTATGCTTTCTGTGTAGGTCTTCTTGGTCTTTTGATCCATCACGACCTTTTCTGAAAAGGTTTTATAAGGTACTTTCAGAATTGGACCATAAAAAAGGACTTCGCTGCCCCACTTTTCGTTGATTTCGGTGACCACTTCCTGCTGACGTGTTGCACGTTCGCGGATAAGTTCTTCAATAAGTGCAAGTGGAATGAGTAACACCAAGGTTAAAAATCCTACCATTATCATCCTTGCAGTAATGGATGTCTTGATCCAATGTATAAATTTATTTGTATTTGTTTCCATGAGTTAAAAAAATTAAGGTGGAGTTAAAAATTATTTATCGTTTCAATAAGGTCGGACATGTAGCCTTCGGCATAGGCACCAACAGCCAGGGTCACCCATATGACAAGGAGTCCAATAATGATTTTTGCGATGTTAGGGATTAAAAAACCCAGTTTTCTTTTAATAAATGCATTTACCGGCGGAAAGTAAATGAATGATAACAAAAGAAGTCCGATGCCAAAATCACGGTCGTTTCCAACCAGTATATTCAGCACTCCGTGTGCAAAAATGTACATCCCGAATAACCAGCCGAGGGTGTTCAACAAACCCTTGGTTCTTTTTGAATCTTGTTTGATTTCTGTTTTCATAATTTACTTTTCGTGAATTCTTCTAAACATTTTTCGAGTGATTTGCCTTCGTTATGGATACAATTGCAAAAATTATAACAATCTATATCGTTCTCCTCATTACATTGTTTCCGGCAGTCATTAAGCGTATTTCTTGGCATTATTGTGTAAAATATCCTGGTATGAAACACTACTAAGGTTATAACAACAAAAACTCCTGTAAAAAACTTAAATGGAAAATTTTTGATCAATTCATTTTTTTGAGGTAGTACAGATTTAGAATCGGAATGATTGAAAGGAAATATATTCCTGAATTTATGATAGTCCCAACACAACAGATACAAAACTGCACATACCATTAAGGGTGAAGTAATTTGAGAACCATCAAATCTTACTGCAAGTGATAAAATGCAAATGTTTAGAATTATTGGAAGATAGATAAATGCTCCAATCGTTACAGTCCTTGGGATAAGTAACAGAATTGCTGCCAACACTTGCATTACTCCAACAAAGGTGTAGTAATAACCTGTGTGGTAAAACGCTTCCAAAAAATTTCCCATTGGATGGTTCACGGCTAAAACTGTAAATCTTTCGCCAAGAACTTTCTGCATTCCTGAAGGAACAAAACCTGCTGCGAGTGCTATTCGACAAAATATCACAAAATATCCGAGCCATTTATTTTTTCTGGCTCTAAAATGTAATTTGTCAAGTTTTGTTCCTATTCCCATTTCAGTTTCTCAAATTGCTTACAACTAAGGATATTGAGTAATGTCATACCTATTCTTGGGTTTGTTTCCTTAATTTATGTTTTTAAAGCACTTTGAATTTCAAAGTTTGTGGTTAAAAAAATTATTCTGAACTTTTTATTAGTTGTTCCAAGGCTTCAATATGTTTTTGAAAGGCAATACGCCCTAGTTTGGTCGCAATATAACGCGTATTGGGTTTTTTACCGATAAACTGCTTCTCTATCGTGATGTATTCGGCTTTTTCAAGAGCTTTGGCATGACTGGCCAGATTGCCGTCGGTAACATCGAGCAATTCCTTTAAGGCAGTGAAATTGGCATATTCATTAACCATCAGCACACTCATGATACCTAGCCGAATCCTATGATCAAAAACTTTATTTATGTTGTTTATTATACTCATACCCTATTCCTGCGAAGGCAGGAATCTTTTTATTTCTTCCTGTCAAATTTAAAGTACATCACTGTTCCATACACAATATGCATCACCCCAAATCCTAAAACCCAAAACCAAAATCCGTAACCGGGAAGAAGCGCGCAAATCAGTCCTAAAACAATTTCGATAATCCCGAGATACTGGATATCCCCTATACTGTATTTGGATGCATTGACCAGTGCCAATCCATAAAAAATAAGCATCATCGCAGCGGTAAACCCATATTTTTGTTGATTGAGGATAATAAGGATATACAAACCGCCCGCAACCAATGGAATTAAAAAATTAAAAAGAAGTCGCTTGGTGGTAACATCCCATATTTTGTTGTTGTTTTTCCGCGCTTTTTTTACAGCCAGGAAAATTGCAGTCACGATACTAAAAAAGGCTATGAGGAACAAATCAAGTATTACCAACCGGAAAATTCGCCCGTCCAATATAAGATACTCTCTACCCGAGTTGCTCACCAGCCAATAGGCTATACCCGCACCAATCAACGCATACACCCCTGCCAACACCCCCGACAGCCCACTCAATGAAATAAAACGCGACGAGCGATTCATCATATCTTTGATCTCGCTTATGTCTTTTAAGTAATCTTTTGAGTCCATTTCTATTAACTTTGAAATTCAAAGTACTTTAAAAAAATAAACAAATACAAGTAAAACAGGAAAATTTTTTCATCGATGAACAATAATGTCCAAAATATTTTTTTTGATGTAGGGCTTAAGACCATTGCCAGGCGTCTGGTCAGGAAGTTGGGGCACAAACTGCCACTGTAGACTCGGGCTATCGGGGCAAAAACAGGCAGGGGGTACCCACGCACAACTTTTTGACGATTACCATACGAAAGGATTAGGTTTTGATAATGAAATGATTTAAATCCTGTATAAAATGATTCGTAAATTGTTCTGTAAAGGCTACTAAGGAAAAGAGCAATCAGAAATGGTTGCTCTTTTTTTTGTTCTTAAAAGGTTTGCGACAAAAAAATCATTGAATGGTTTAAAAATATAGGCACCATTTCAGGTGTTAAAGAAGAAGGTTACACAATTAACAAAGCGAAGGGTGCTAATTTTAAAAATAAAATCTTAGAATTGTTAAAAGCAGCTGATTTAGAAATTCAGGATATTCAAGTAGAAATGTTAGACTTGGATAAACTTCCTAGCGATATGCCTAAGGAGTTAAAGGAATTCGTTATAAAACAATCCGAGGAAGATGAAGGAACTGAATTTATTTCTGATGTACTTACTTCTCAGGGAGTGTAAAGTGAACTGTGTCACACCCCGCACTGTCAATCATGATTTAAAGATATTAAACTCAGTTGCAATTTGAATTCTCTAAATCCTCTTTTGTTGGGTTTAACAGATTATTTCCAACCCCATAAGACCCGCTGTAAGATGTATTTTGAAAGAAAGAGGTTAACGAACAAAAATCTGACAAAGATGCATTGTTATAAATCTCTAATTTATCTCCAATTCTTGTAACCGGTTCCAACCCATTTAGGCTGCTTAGAGAGGGATTCATTCTTAGTACTAATCTGGATTCAATCGTTGAAAGCTTGCCTACCCCTTCCAGAGAAATAATATTGTTATTATAGTTAATATCAATTTTATCAGCGAATACTAAATTATTCAGTCCACTCAGATCCGTTATATTGTCACATCTTTCTATTAATAAAATATCTTCTACCCTTTCGAGGTTTTCCAAGCCTGCAAGGCTTTGAAGGTTTGAGGATTGCAACCGAATAGTCTCTATGGATTTTAAGTTCTCAAGACCACTTAAATCGATTAAAGCCTGGTCAGTGGAGATTACGAAATAGTTTAGCTGATTTATGTTTACAAAATCAGGTAAATGCGACAGGGCAATGTTTCCTTCCATATGGAATCCATCTAACAGTTCCAGACCTGAAATCGAGTTTATATTTTGTAATACCTGATTATGAGATAGATTAAATGTCTTTTCAATTGTTCTCAAAGATTCTAAGCCATTAAAGTTAGGAAGGGCGTTGTTCTCTGTAACACCAAATGATCCTCTTATATGGGTTAATTTATCCAGGCCGTTAAAACTTAAAAGATTATCATTTCCAGAAATTCCAATTCCCGAGTAATAACTCCCATCTCCAACCGACCTTAAATTGCTCAGTCCGTTAAAGTCTGTCAAATTCACACAGGAGCGGACATCGAAACTATAAGTAACCTCTTCAAGGTTAGTCAAACCCACAAAACTTTGAATATTGGATTGATTAAGTTTTAATGTCCCCATTGATTTTATATTTTCAAGCCCGGTTAAATTCACAAGAGCGCCTCCCCAGCTTACTTCCAGTGCTTGAATACTGGTAATATTTTGAAAGCTTGGCAACTGCGTTAAGCTTTCATTCCCGCCAAGTTCTAGAAATTTTAAACTCATGCAGTTTTTGATTCCATCAATATTAGATAATTGAGGGTTCCGACTAATATTTAACGTCTCAATATTTTCCAGAGAATGAAGACCGTCAATATTCTGCAGGGAATTATTACTGTCTATACTTATACGATGCGGCACGAAATTAAGATTTCCCAGCGCATTTATTTCAGTAAGTTTTGGATTGTTTTCAATACTCAAACCATCTCCGATAAATTCTAATTTATCCAATCCCGTTAAACTGTTGAGATTTTCACAGTCGGTGATATACATATTACCGGCACTCGCTGCAAAAAAAGAATCTAAACCTTCAAAATTTATCAGACTCGGGTTATTTATGACATAAAATTCTCCCCTTGTTATCTCTAAACTTTCAAGACCTAAAAAACTTGTCAGCGCCTGATTGTTCATAATCCTGAAACTATTGGGAAATAAAATCCCTGTCTTTTTTAAATTTTCCAGTCCTTTAAAGTTTTCCAAGTTAGTAGTATTGGTTACGGAGAACCCGGTATTAACTGCAAATAAGTCCTTTAAAGGTGATAAATCATTTACTGTCCCTTTTATACTCAAACTACCATCTATAGTATTGTATTTTCCATTCCCAAATTCGACCACTTCTTCCTGAGTCGAAAGAACAACTCCTCCGTGATATGTTTTATTTCCCAAGGTTGTCAATTGAACTTCATTGCCATAACCTACTCCCTGCTCATTAATTGCATAAGCCCTGATGTAATAGGAAGTAACTTCCTCCGGTAAACTCTCTACAATGGTTATATATACACCCTCCGTATTCTCTACTAGGGTGAATTTTGTGAAATTATCATCTATTGTAGGGTTGGATGACTCTCCAATCACCAATCCTACCTCGGTCACCTCTGAAGCCCCGGGGCTTACAATTTCCGCTCCCATTTTAACAGAATACACGGTGATCTGTGAAACTTCATGAGTTTTAACTTCGGGTACTTTTATTACCTCCTGCTCAACCGGTAGTTCTTCAATAGCATCATCCTTATCACAGGATATAAAAATTGAAAAAATGACCACAGTAAATAAAACGAATAATTTTTTTGCCATAAATGCTTGACTTTTTATTTTTCTTCTCTAACATCCAACCCTGCCCCTAAGATGAAAGATTTTGTTAATGCTTTAACTGATATGGAACGACACCAAGTCAAATACATCATCGATAAATTATCCAGAGTTGTTTTGAATAAATTAGGTTCAAACAGATCAACTTATTATAATCTAAAAAGCAATATACAATTATTAGAAAATATAAAAAGGATTTTAAAATAATTATCCATTAATTCTCCAAAAACTCATAATTACATTCACTACTGTCCGGTTAAAAAATAACCGGACAGTAGTGATAAAAAATGAAAAAAAATAGTACACTAACAAGAGCCTAACATATTATTTAAGATTATTGGTGGGGATATAAAGAATAAAAACTTGTGCATAGCTCCTAAATTTTCGGGATAGACTAAGGAAATGTTCGGGGGTGTAAACGGGTTGGTGGTAACGTTATAAATCGCCGTCCAAATATTGAACATTACTTTCCTGAATCTCACGATGATTGTTTCCCCAAATATCCAACCTGTCCCAAATAGAAACCAAATCACGAGTGCTTGATGTTAATGTGTATTCTACTCTCGGTGGAACTTCCGCAAATACATTTCGTTCAACTAGACCATCCCGTTCCATTTCCTTCAAATGCAAAGAAAGCATTCTATCCGAAATATTCGGAATACACTCTTTCAATTCCGTAAAACGCAAACCTTTTTTTGACAATTTGTGCAGTATAGTCATTTTCCACCTTCCAGAAAGCAATGTCAATGCATACATCGTTCCACATTCATTTTTCAAATAATCCCTGTTTATGGTATTGGTGCTTGTGATCTTTCTTTTTCCCATTTCTAACAAAATTGTGAGTTACTAACAACTTTCTGCTCTATTGCAAAGGTACCAAAACCATAATAGTTTTGTCCTCAACAAATTTATAAAGAAATGAAAATATTAATTGTTTTAGCGCATCCGGAGCCAAAGAGTTTTAATTATGCAATGTATCTAACAGCTATAAAAACTTTAAAAGAAAACGGACATGAAGTAAAAACAACAAATCTGTATGCAATAAATTTTAACCCTGTTTATGACAGAAGCAACTTTACAACAGTTAAAAATCCTGATTTTTTAAAACTTCAAATTGAAGAAATACACGCTGCTGAAATGAACAATAGTTATGTTGCTGAAACGAAAATAGAACAGGAAAAAGTAGAATGGTGCGACTTAATGATTTGGCAGTTTCCGCTATGGCGTTTTGCACCGCCTGCAATTTTAAAAGGTTGGACAGATAGGATTTTTACTTCGGGAAGATTTTTCAAAGACGGTGGTTATTATGAAAATGGAACATTGCGAGGCAAAAAAGCATTATTGTCCGTTACTACAGGAAGTCCTGCTAAAACCTATACCAAAGACGGCTATCATGGAGACATCTATGGAGTGTTAAGACCCGTAAACAGAGGTATTTTAGAATGTGTAGGTTTTTCGGTTTTAGAACCCGAAGTGAATTATTCCGTTGCACATTTAACAGACGAAGATCGAAAAACGGTATTAAAAAAATGGAGCAATCGATTGAAAAACATTTTTAATGAAAACAAAATAAACGTTGGGAAATACTAAGCAAATAAAATCATTTTTACAGTCACTAACACTCGGAGCATTGGCTTCATCTGCAACTTTATTTACGTTTACCACGAGCTTGCCGACTTGGGTTTTGTTTTTGGGCTGGACAAGTTATTTCCTGTTGGGTAAAAACGTAAAATCTTCTTTATTGGTTTTTATCCAACAACTTTTGGGTATATTGTTAGCCATTCTTATTATCGCTTTTGGAAATTTTTTGGTTGAAAAATTAGGTGCAATTTGGTTTCATCTTTCCGTAGCAATCATATTGACGGCTGTATTTTATGTAACAAAACTGAAAACGCTAAACGTACTTCCCGCCTACTTTTTAGGAATGATAATTTGGTTTGGCTTAAACACGACCCCGACTTGGGAAGAAACCACAAAAGCAGGCATTGCACTTTTTGCAGGATTTGTTTTTGGGTGGATAAACGATAATCTAAACAAAAAATTGACACGCTGAATGTTGGATAAAAACACTACCGCTAGTCGAGTAGGTAAAGAGGAATCTCACCCCTAAACCTCATATCCGCCCGAGGCGGACGCTGGTTCGAGTCCAGTCCCCCTCGCTCGCTTCAAGCTTTTTGAGTCCTTGATAGTGCAAGAAGTGATTTTTCAGCTAAGAAAAACTTATGCATAAAAAAATGCGAAGCTTTCACTTCGCATTTTTATTCCCTCAAACTTTCATCATTGCCGTTATATGATCAATGACAAAGACTGTAGCAAATATGAGAAAAAGCTTTGTTTCTAATAAGGGGAAAAATCCCCTTTTTGCAATTTGTGCTAGAAATTTAGCCTTTTTTTCACAATAAGGAAGAATAAAATTTCTTGAGACCGACTATTCATGAGGTATAACCGTAGCTATATTTCACCAATTCCATTTTAATCTTAGCTCCAAAGAAACCGAAATTTTATTTTTTACCCCCACCCAGAATTGCCGAAAATAGCAGTTCTGACCTCTCCCAAGGAGAGGTAGATAAAATACAAACAAAGTGAACTGGTGAGGTATACCTCTGCATGTACGGAGAATTTTAAGTTTCAATACTACAAAGAGTTCACACCTAAATAGTATATTTGCCAAAATTTATGGAATGCCAAAAAAAGTAACGCCTTATAAAGATTCTGAGCTGGGGAAAAAACAGCAAGTCACAAAGATGTTTGATACCATCTCAGGGAAATATGACGGTCTGAACAGAGTTATTTCGTTTGGAATCGATGTAAAATGGCGAAAAAAAGTGGTCGCTATGGTAAAAGATGCCCAAGCCAAAACAGTATTGGACATTGCAACCGGAACCGGGGATTTGGCCATTAATTTGGCGTTTAATGCCAATGTTGAAAAAGTAACAGGCCTTGACATCTCTCCGGGCATGTTGGAAGTGGGGAAACAAAAAGTGGCTCAAAAAAACCTTGCCGATACCATAGATATGGTGATAGGCGACAGTGAAGCCTTGCCGTTTGAAGACAATTCTTTTGATGCCATTACCGTTGCTTTTGGTGTTAGAAATTTTGAAAATCTGGAAAAAGGCCTTTCTGAAATCCACAGGGTGTTGAAAAAAGATGGCGTATTTGTAGTATTGGAAACCTCGGTTCCAACCAAATTCCCATACAAACAAGGGTATAATTTTTACACCAAAAACATTCTCCCGATTATTGGAAAACTCTTCTCTAAAGACCGGTCGGCCTATGCATATTTATCAGAATCTGCTTCTGTTTTTCCTTTTGGAGAGGATTTCAACAATATTTTACGAAAAATCGGGTTTAATAATGTGGAAGATCGGCCGCAAACTTTTGGGGTGGCGACCATTTATAAAGCATTCAAATAAATATGCTAACCTATAAATAACCTAACCTGCGAAATGAAAAAATACCTTTTTTTAATATTGGTTATGTTTTGCCTTTGCCAAAACACATTTTCTCAATTTAATGAAGACCCCGTGTTGAATTTGGAGAACGAAGATAAAAAGCTGTTGAACTGGGGTTATTATTTAGGCTTTAACCAATACGATTTCAAATTTGATTATATAAACGATATGGGAAACGAGGTCGATGATATCCTCGTTGCAAAATCACTTGGATTTAATGTCGGGCTTATCGGTGAACTCCGTATCAATGATTATTTTGATATCCGGTTTGAACCGGGCTTATATTACAACCAAAGAGACTTGGGGATAAGAGGTCAAGATATACTGGAAGTAAAATCGACTTATATACATCTTCCTTTATTGATCAAAGCCAGTACGAAACGTCTGGGAAACTTCAAACCCTATGTTGTAGGCGGGGTTTCCACTTCCTTCAACTTAAGCAGTAACGAGGATAATTTGGAAGGAGTTTCCAGCGGAAATTTCCGTATGAAAACCAACAATTATTATTACGAAGTAGGCTTCGGAATCGATTTTTATATGTATTATTTCAAATTCTCTCCTTCCATCAGGGGTGTTTTTGCGCTATCAGACGAATTGGTACCTGACCCGGATATCACCAATGTCAACAACATGTATTCAAGAGCCATTTTTATCAATTTCACTTTTGAATGATGATCTATTATCTGCGTTTAAATTCGCTTAACAAAATAGCCGTAGCCGTAGCCACATTGAGACTTTCTGTCTCCTGAATTTCCCCGAAACGAGGGATACTCACTTCATTTTTTACCAACGACAACACCGAATCGGAAATTCCATTCGCCTCATTACCCATAACCAAAATCGCATTTTGAGGCACATCAGTTTTATAAATATTTTTCCCGCCCATGGTCGCACAAAAAATATCGCTTTGTGTATTTCGCAAATAGTTTTCCAAATCCAGATAAGTAACATCGACCCTTGCCAAGGATCCCATACTGGCCTGCACTACCTTCGGATTGTAACAATCAACCGTATTTTCACTACAAACCAAGCTGGAAACACCAAACCAATCACATAAACGGATGATGGTTCCCAAATTTCCTGGATCGCGCACATCGTCGAGCGCCACCTCCAAACCTTCTTCTGCTATTTTTGTTTCCGGTTTAGTATGGAAAACAGCTAAGACGACATTTGGCGTTTTTAGGCTGCTCATCTTTTTCAGTTCCCCATCACTCACCACATTGATTTCTTCTGATGTAATCTCCGGAAAATCGATATGGGTAGCGTAAATTTTATAAAGGGAAAAATCGGACTTCAACAGTTCTTTAACCACCTTGATTCCTTCAGCCACAAAAAGTCTGTGCTTATTTCTGTACTTTTTTTGTTGTAAGCTCGTTATAAGTTTTATTTCGCTTTTGCTAACCATACAAATAATGTATTTTTGACTACAAATTTAATTCTTTACCCGCTTGAAACATTTTTTTGTAAAAATAACGGTATTATTTTTTGTAATACTACTTATAAGCTCTTGTAATGCTGTTAAGAGGGTAGGAAACGACCAATTATTATTGAGCAAGAACAACATTTATGTCAATAATGAAAAAATAAACGACGAGGAAGTTGAAGGACTGATCTCGCAAAAACCCAACAATTCGGGACGATTGGCACTTTATAACTTCGCAAAGGAGAATCCCGATTCTTTTTATATTGCCAAACTCGATTCTACTTTAAAAGACATCAGTTTTTTTGAACGTATGATCTCAAAAAAGCAACTGATACAAATTGCAGACTACAAAATCAACTTCCACAATTGGTTGAGGAAAACAGGAGAGGCTCCTGTGATCATCGACGAATCCAAAACCAAACAATCGGCTGAACGTTTAAAACAGTATTACGACACCAAGGGGTTTTTCAACAACAACGTGAACTATGAAGTAGACACTACCGATCAAAAAGAAAAAAGAGCAGCCATCAATTATAAACTGGAAACAGGTCCGGCTTATTTTTTGGATTCCATCACTACAAACATCCCTTCCAAAGATCTTGATTCTATTTACAATAGGGTCAAAAGATTTTCGAGGGTAAGAAAAGGACAACGTTTTAACCTCTCTAATTTTGAAGCCGAAAAAGAACGCTTAAACAGTATTTTTATCAATTCCGGTATTTATAAGTTTCAACCCAGCTCTATCAATTTTTATATCAAAAGGGACACCACAACCAATGCTCAAAGCCGTGATATGCCGATTGAATTGAATATCGAAAATGTTTCTGAGCGGGCAGGAGATTCTACAAATCAAATTGAATACAAGGTTCACCACGTTAAACACGTAAACATTTTTGCTGATTATTCATTTAATACCGATCCTGATTCCCTACAAACAACCGAATATGATGGATATACTATTTTTTACAAGGATAAACTGAAATACCGACCAAAAGCACTCACGGATGTTGTGGCCATTCTTCCCGGAAATGTTTATAAGGAATCTGAAAGGGCTTTGACCGCAAAACAGATCAGTAACCTAAAAATTTTTAAGTACCCGAACATTAACTATTTTTATGAAGAAAATACGGACGATCAATTGAGAGCTAATGTGTATCTGTCGCCCAGACCAAGGTTTTCTTTAGGGTTCAGTTCAGACCTGCTGCATTCAAACATCCAGGATATTGGGATTTCCTTCAGTACCTCACTGGTAAGCAGAAACATCTTCAGGGGTGCAGAAACCCTTGATATTGCATTCAGGGGAACTGTAGGCTCTTCTTCCGATTTTAAAAATAGCAGTAGTAGTTTTTTTAATCTGGCTGAATTTGGAGGCGATATTGGGTTGAACTTTCCGCGGATTTTCTTTCCGCTCAACACCGATAAATTAATCCCCAAATCGATGGCTCCCGAAACACGTTTTTCTCTGGGAACTACATTACAGAAGAATATCGGACTTGACAAGCAGACTTTCAATGGAATTTTACGTTACAAATGGGATCCCAACAGAAGACGAAAGAATTTCCTTGAATTGATTAACATCCAATATGTAAGAAACCTAAATACCGACCGCTATTACAATGTTTACGATAACAGTTATAGTGACTTAAATGAAATTGCATCAGCATATACACAAACAGCCGACACTTCATATTACAACGAAAACGGCAATCTTATTGTTCCTGAAGGAACTTCAGGTTTTACCGATGATGTACTAAGCGGAACCATCAATGCGACTGCTGCCGAAATTGACGAGGTAAACAGGCTCGAAGATCGTAGGGATAGGCTCACCGCTAACAATCTGATCTTTGCGAGTAATTATACCTACTATATAAACAGCCGAAGCAATTTTAACGACAACAACTTTTTTCAGTTCAGGGGAAAAATCGAATTGGCTGGAAATTTATTGTCAGGCCTTTCAAGCATCATTAATTTAGAACAAAATGACAACGGAAAAAACCTGGTTTTTGGAGTTCCGTATTCACAATACGTTAAAACAGAGTTAGATTATATAAAATACTGGCGTCTGTCCCGGAACAACGTGCTTGCGTTCAGGAGTTTTCTCGGTATGGCCATTCCCTACGGAAATGCGGACAACATCCCTTTCATCCGAAGTTATTTTGCAGGGGGATCCAACGACAACAGAGCCTGGCAGCCCTATTCATTAGGTCCCGGGAGAACGCGCAACCAGAATGATTTTAACGAAGCTAACCTCAAATTAGCCTTCAATTTGGAATACCGCTTCAGTTTGATCGGGGATTTTAAAGGCGCTTTATTTGCCGATGCCGGTAACATTTGGAATTTTATGGACGATGTTGAAAATGAAGAAGCTGTATTTGAAGACTTAGGCTCTTTAAAAGAATTGGCTTTGGGAACCGGATTTGGGGTACGATATGATTTTAATTTCTTTGTTTTGCGTTTCGATATAGGTTTTAAAACCTTCGATCCTTCTTACGAAAAAGGTAAAAGGTGGTTTAATGATTACAATTTCAGCAATGCTGTATACAATATTGGTATTAATTATCCTTTCTAAGCCATCTAAATTTATTATTTTTGCAAACGCATTAAAACAAAACAACTAAATAAAAATTTTGAAACTTAAAATTTATGAGTCACAACATTAAACCAGGTGTAGCCACAGGAGATGAAGTACAAAACATTTTCAACTATGCCAAAGAGAAAGGATTTGCACTTCCGGCGGTAAACGTAATTGGTTCCAGTAGCATTAACGCAGTTTTAGAAACTGCCGCTTCATTAAATTCACCAGTTATCATTCAGTTTTCTAATGGTGGCGCCCAGTTTAATGCAGGAAAAGGGCTTTCCAACGAAAGCCAACAATCGGCTGTGGCAGGTGCTGTGGCAGGTGCGAAACACGTACATGAACTTGCTGCTAAATATGGTGTTCCGGTAATTTTACATACCGACCACTGTGCGAAAAAATTGCTGCCATGGATAGATGGTATGCTTGATGCCAGTGAAAAACACTATAAAGAAACCGGAAAATCTTTGTTCAGTTCTCATATGATCGACCTTTCTGAAGAACCGATTGAAGAAAACATAGAGATTTGCAAAGAATACCTTTCCCGTATGAGTAAAGTGGGAATGACTCTTGAAATAGAATTAGGTATTACTGGAGGGGAAGAAGACGGTGTAGACAATACTGATATTGACGACTCAAAACTGTACACACAGCCCGAAGAAGTTGCTTATGCCTACGAAGAACTTCTAAAAATAAGTCCGAGATTTACCATCGCTGCTGCTTTTGGTAACGTACATGGTGTATACAAACCCGGAAATGTAAAACTTACTCCTAAGATTTTGAAGAATTCTCAAGAGTATATCTCAAAAAATTACGGAGTTCCTCACAACACGATCGACTTTGTTTTCCACGGAGGTTCAGGTTCTACTGTTGAAGAAATTAGAGAAGCTATTGGTTATGGTGTAATCAAAATGAATATTGACACCGACCTACAATACGCATACTTAGAAGGAATCAGGGATTATATGGCTGGTAAAGCTGATTATTTACAAGCGCAGATAGGAAACCCTGAAGGTTCAGATGCACCTAACAAAAAGTTCTATGATCCAAGAGTTTGGGTTCGTGAAGGAGAGAAAACCTTTAGTACCCGACTCAAAAAGGCGTTTGAAGACTTGAACAATGTAAACACCTTATAAAAACAAACTTCAGGAAATTTTTTTTCTGAAGAGACAAACGACAACTACGAATATGGCTTGGTTTAAAAGAAAAGAAAAAGGAATACAGACCGCTACCGAGGAGAAAAAAGACACCCCAAAAGGGCTTTGGTATAAATCGCCTACCGGAAAAATCGTTGAAGCCGATGAACTCGCTAAAAACTTTTATGTAAGTCCGGAAGACGATTATCACGTTCGAATTGGTAGTAAAGAATATTTTTCAATTCTGTTTGATAACAATAAATTCAAAGAGCTTGATCCCGACATGGAATCAAAAGACCCTTTGCATTTTGAGGATACCAAGAAATATTCCGATAGGTTAAAACAAGCCAAGGAAAAAACCAAACTGAAAGATGCTGTAAGAACAGCTATTGGAAAGTCTAAAGGTAAAGATCTGGTCATTGCCTGTATGGATTTTTCATTCATTGGAGGATCTATGGGAAGTGTTGTTGGAGAAAAGATCGCGAGAGCCATAGATCATTCCATCAAAAATAAGATCCCATTTCTGATGATCTCAAAATCCGGTGGAGCCCGTATGATGGAAGCAGCCCTATCGCTTATGCAATTAGCAAAAACATCCGCAAAATTGGCACAACTTTCCGATCTTGGTATTCCGTACATTTCATTATGTACAGATCCAACTACAGGAGGAACAACAGCATCTTATGCCATGTTGGGAGATATTAATATTGCCGAGCCCGGTGCTTTGATCGGTTTTGCAGGACCAAGGGTAGTGAAAGAAGCTACCGGAAAAGACCTTCCGGAAAACTTCCAAACATCGGAGTTTTTGCTCGAGCACGGTTTCCTTGACTTTATTACACACCGAAAGAATTTGAAGAATAAGATCAACCACTATATTGATCTTATCCAAAATAAACCGATAAGGGATTAATAACCCTGATATCAAAAAATTAAAAACCCTGAAGAAAATTCTTCAGGGTTTTTTTAATTATATTTTTAATCTGATTTAGTCTTTCTCCCAGCCTTTTTCTAGGGTAATTTCAACAGTTTCTCCATCCGGACCGGTATACATGGCTTTATCGTCACAAGTACCGTCGCCAAAATCAACTTCAGCGGTTTCCCCATTCCTGGAATAGGTCAATACACCACTCACGATATAGTGGCAAGAAAATTCAGCACGCAAAGGTGTGATAATTTCACTGGTAAAAGTCCCTCCATCCCTTCGGGTTACTGAGGCGTTTCCGGTAATCAGGAAAGCACTTTCATTCCAGGCAGCCCCGGTGTGGAAACCTTCTACCCATTCACGGGTTTTTTCAGAACTAATTGTAAAGGAAGTATCATCCTCCCATGTCATTTGAATATCAGTAACCGCAACCGTCATAGGATTCTCACCTTCAGTAAAACTGTGTTCAAAAGATTTGGTTCCGTTTACCGTAACAGAATCTACTGCAAAATTATCGAATGTTACCGTAGAATTCCTGTTAAAAGTCATTGTTTCAGAGTCGTTTACTGTAGTATATAAAACGGTAAAACTACCACTGAAAACCTTTCCGTGGTGCATCTCACAACCTTCCCCAAAATCCATTGTAACGGTAAAACCTTCGCCTGTAGCTTCACTGGTTACCGTTAAACATTCAGGCATCCACCATCCGCGATTGGCTGTTGTTTCATCTTTACTGGCTGTATTCAAAAAATCATCGCTCACCATTAAATCTATGACATTATCGAGTTCGTTTGATAGATCTTCGGCTTGCATGCTAGCCCGGACTTCTTCCGGTGTAATGGCAGACTCACCGCTTTTGATTTCATCGGAATCATCATTACAAGAAACAATTAATGCAGTAGCAGGTAGTATAAACATCAAAAAATTTCTCAAAAAAGATTTCATAAGGCATAAATTAAAGATTAATAATAAATAAGGGGTAATTCAGATTAATAAATATAAACAAAAACGGCGAGAGTTTAAAAATATTGTTATCTTTGCGCCCGTGATAGAAGGTCTATCGAATACATAAGAATCATTTAAATAAATATTGGCATGTATTTAACTAAAGAAAAAAAAGCAGACCTGTTCAAGAAACATGGCGGTGATGCAAAAAACACCGGGTCTGCAGAAGGACAAATTGCTTTGTTCACTCACAGAATTAACCATCTAACTGGGCACTTGAAAAAGAATCGTAAAGATTTCAACACAGAACGCTCACTAGTTAGTTTAGTAGGTAAAAGAAGAAGCCTACTTGATTATTTGAAGAAAAAAGATATTGAAAGATATCGTGCAATCGTCAAAGAATTAGGATTAAGAAAGTAGAAATACAGAGGGAGCAATTTGCTCCCTTTTTTATTGATTTTAATTGCTTCTAGAAGCGGTTTAAATATAATTGTAAGTGTTTTTTAAGCGAGCATTTACAATAAAAAAAGCTTAAATCAGAGTTTTTCATTGGGTCACAACAACTACAACAACACAACACCCTTTGTTTAACGTTCCCGCAATAGCGGGATAATAAAAATATTATATGATTCCTGAAGTAAAACAAGAAATTATTGACTTGGGAGATGGGAGAACCATCACCCTTGAAACGGGAAAATTAGCAAAACAAGCAGACGGATCTGTTGTAGTTAGAATGGGAGATGCCATGCTACTTGCTACCGTTGTTTCTGCAAGAAATGCCAAAGAAGGTATTGATTTTTTACCCTTAACTGTTGATTACCGCGAAAAATTTGCGGCAGCAGGTCGTTTCCCCGGTGGATTCTTTAAGCGTGAAGCCAGACCGAGTGATACCGAAGTGCTTACCATGCGTTTAGTAGACCGCGTTTTAAGACCTTTATTCCCTAAAGATTATCACGCAGAAACACAGGTGATGATCCAATTAATGTCTCACGACGAAAACGTAATGCCCGATGCTTTAGCCGGTTTTGCCGCTTCAGCATGTATTCAACTTTCCGATATCCCTTTTGAATATCCAATTTCTGAAGTACGAGTAGCAAGAGTTGATGGTGAGTTTATCATCAACCCGAGCAAAGCTCAATTGGAAAAAGCTGATATTGATATGATGGTAGGAGCCTCTGAAGACTCTGTAGCCATGGTAGAAGGTGAAATGCACGAAATTTCTGAAGAAGAAATGGCCGATGCCATTAAATTTGCCCATGAAGCCATCAAAGTTCAGTGTCAAGCACAAGTGAAATTGGCAGAGCAAGTAGGTAAGAAAGAAGTACGTGAATATGACGGGGAAGATGAAGATGAAGAATTGGAAGCTAAAATTCACGAATTGGCATACGACAAATGCTATGCTATTGCCAAAGAAGATACTTCAAAACAAGAAAGAGGCGAAAAGTTTGCTGAAGTAAAAGAAGAATGTGAAGCTTTATTTACAGAAGAAGAACTGGAAGAAAAAACTGATCTTGTCAGCAAATATTTTGCAAAAACGCAAAAAGAAGCAGTTAGAAATCTTATTCTGGATGAAAACATTCGTTTGGACGGTAGAAAACCAGATGAGATCAGACCTATTTGGTGTGAGGTAGATTATTTACCTTCAACACACGGTTCTTCAATATTTACAAGAGGGGAAACTCAAGCACTTGCTACGGTTACACTCGGTACTTCAAAACAGGCTAATGTGATCGACTTACCAACAGAGCAATCTGAAGAAAGATTTTACCTGCATTATAACTTCCCTCCTTTCTCAACAGGAGAGGCAAGACCTATAAGAGGTACTTCCAGAAGAGAGGTTGGACATGGTAATTTGGCGCAACGTGCATTGAAAAACATGATCCCTGAAGATTGCCCTTATACGGTGAGAGTGGTTTCAGAAGTATTGGAATCCAACGGATCTTCATCTATGGCAACTGTTTGTGCAGGAACTATGTCACTTATGGACGCAGGGGTGAAATTAAAAAAACCGGTATCTGGAATCGCCATGGGACTTATTACCGACGGCGAAAAGTATGCTGTACTGTCTGACATCCTTGGTGATGAAGACCACCTTGGCGATATGGACTTTAAAGTGACAGGTACTGAAGAAGGTATCACGGCTTGCCAAATGGATATCAAAATAAAAGGGCTTTCTTATGAGATCTTGGAAAAAGCCTTAAATCAGGCTAAAGAAGGAAGAATACATATTCTAGGTAAACTTACCGACACCATTGCCGAACCAAACGCTACAGTGAAATCACACGCACCAAAAATGGTTTCTGTGGTTATTCCAGGAGATTATATCGGAGCGCTTATTGGTCCTGGCGGAAAAGTTATCCAAGAACTTCAAAAAGAAACCAATACCGAGATTGTTATCGAAGAAGTGGACGAACAAGGTGTTGTTGAAATCTTAGGTACAGACCAAGACGGAATCGACAAAGTTCTTGCTAAAATCGATTCTATCACTTTCAAACCTGAAAAAGGAGAAGTTTACGAAGTAAAAGTAATCAAACTCCTTGATTTTGGAGCAGTTGTAGAATATATAGAAGCACCGGGTAATGAAGTTTTATTACACATTTCTGAACTTGCTTGGGAACGCACCGATAATGTTACTGACGTGGTTAATATGGGTGATGTCTTTGAAGTGAAATACTTCGGAGTCGATCCAAGAACACGAAAAGAAAAAGTATCCAGAAAAGCGCTTTTGCCAAAGCCTGAAGGCTATAAAGAAAGAGCCCCAAGAGGAAGAGACAATCGCGATAACAAATCAAGAGGAGACAGAAAACCTCGAAGAGATTAATCATTTATTTAATTTTCAAAAGTGTTAAAAAGTCCGGCCTTGGTGCCGGACTTTTTTGTTGGTAGCATCTCATAAACTGTGTAAATAGAAAATATCGGGGGTCATGACCCCCGATATTTTTTTATTAATTTTAAATTTTACACAGTATGAAGAAAG
>NZ_JAPFGA010000089.1 GCF_026241135.1 Galbibacter kalidii | reverse complement strand
ATGACATCGTCATCGGGTTCGACAAACGATACGATGCCCGGCGCTTCCGTATAGCCATGCAGCGCAGACTGAGGGAGTTCGGACTCACGGTTCACCCGGAGAAAACCCGTCTGATGGAGTTCGGCCGCTTCGCTGCCGAAAACCGTGCCATCAGGGGAAAAGGCAAACCAGAAACGTTCAACTTCCTCGGGTTCACGCACATCAGCGGGAAAGATCGCAACGGCAGGTTCATGCTGATACGAAAGACCCGCCGGGATCGGATGACGGCAACTCTGAAAGCCATCAAAGACGGTCTGCGAAGGCGCTGGCATTACTCAATCCCCGAACAGGGAAAATGGCTCAGGAGAGTGGTTCAGGGATACCTGAACTATCACTCGGTACCGGGCAACTTCCCCACCATGCAGAAGTTCAGGACACACGTAACAAACCTCTGGCGCCGGGCGCTCAGGCGCAGGAGCCAGAAGGATGATACGACCTGGACGAAAGCAAACAAACTGGCAGCCGCATGGCTACCAAGGGTTCGGGTTCTTCATCCATGGCCTGTGGAGCGGTTCACCGCCAGACACCCGAGGCAGGAGCCCGGTGCGTAA
>NZ_JAPFGA010000088.1 GCF_026241135.1 Galbibacter kalidii | reverse complement strand
ATATGGATTCAACTTAGCGATGCGGAAGTATAAATCGTAAGCACGACTTATCAAAGTGGGATTTGATAAGGTAGGTCATATGACGTACACTGAAAGAGCTAAGAATGAAGTTAACCACACCGTTATGCCAGCCTGCGAAACTGACGTAACGGTAAGAAACCCCGCCCTAGAGCGGGGTTTCTGCCATCTGACCGCCGCCAGGCGGTTTTTTTACGCCCCTGTCCAGGCATTCATCCCCATTCTGCCGCATTTGCCATGCCAACAAAAAAACCGCCCCGGTGGGACGGCCTAAAACGTGAAGCTGTTTTATGTTCCCGAAGGAACTTTATCTCCGATTAAAGAAACTTTTCGATCAGGGACAGTATGACTGCCACCAGATTAATCACTGCCGTAATAAGCTCGATCATAACCCGCATCCTCATGCTGATGCGTGGCGTTTACCTACCTCCCGCCGTATATGCGCCCAGAAGGTTTCGGAACTCCGCTTTCGCTAAGAATGAAGTTAACCACACATATATTGCCCCCGGCCCAGGGATGCGACCCCCTTCGTCTGGGACTCCTTCCTTACAGCTTGTTCCCTCTGCTACCAATAAAT
>NZ_JAPFGA010000087.1 GCF_026241135.1 Galbibacter kalidii | reverse complement strand
AACAATGAGTGAATCTATGACTGTCAAGCTAAGCCAGCTCAAGTCTAAAAGTAATCAGGATCGTAAAGACTGGAATAGCCCTTCAGCAAGGGAACATATTGAGCAGCTAAAGCGTTCTATCGGGCTTGAACTGCCTAACGGTAAGATTTACGGCATCCGTGAGCCTATCGTGGTTAAGCGCGGCCAGGACGATGATAGCTTTGTTATTCTTCGTGGTGAATCACGCTGGAGAGCAGGTAGAGAAGTTGAAGAAGAAAAGAGCATTGAGCTTGAATGCGAGATTAAAATTGTCTCTTATGATGACAAGGTATTAGAACATCTTGATCACGTTTCTGAGAACACTCTCAAGCGCCCTTTAAATATTTTTGAGAGAGCCGCTTCGATTAAAAAAGATAAGGATAACGGCCTTTCTACTGAGCAAATTATTGCTATTCATGGGCTGTCTAATAAAACCGTTGTCAGTAAATATATGAGTGTTTTCCGCTTATCAAAAGCACAACAGAAAATTATTCAGGACTCTTTCATTAATGATTTAAATCTTATTAATAAACTTGCGAAAGTATCTGATGATGATATTAAAGAATTGCGTCAGCGCTGTGAAAGC
>NZ_JAPFGA010000086.1 GCF_026241135.1 Galbibacter kalidii | reverse complement strand
CGCCTGGCCCAGGGGTGTCAGCCCGCGAGCATCGCTGCACGCCAGCTGCCACACCGGATCCTGCTGGAGCGTGCCGGTGTCGTTGAGGTCGTACCAGCCCATGGCGCGCTGCAAGACGATGGCGCGTAGCTGACTGGCCAGCGAATGGCGGACCCGCCGCGGATCCCGCGGGTCGACGAGGTGGTCTTCCATGGCCTCGCTGACGCCGCTGCGATCGAGCGCTTCACGCAGCAGCAAGGCACCGGCATCACTGGTGGTCGCATCGCCGCTGAGCTGGACGTTGACGGAGCCGTTGCAGGACGGCGACCAGGTCGTTAGGGTTTCACCCATGGCGGTTGGTCCTCCTGAATCAGGTTCTGCCAGGAACTCTCTGATTTATCAGTAGGATACCAACCGCCATCTTCATTTCTAGGGCTGCCCGGTGAATATCAGGGGATGACCTGTCCGCCTTTGTGGCCGCCGAATCCCAGAATGCGCTTCACCTCCACCGCCGCGCACTCGCCCCCAGGAAGACCTCTCAGGCCGTCGATCTGACCCTGGCAGTAGATGATAATGCCCCGCGCATAGTGCGGATGGAGAGCGTGGCGGAGCCCGCCACGGACTCTGGTGCCG
>NZ_JAPFGA010000085.1 GCF_026241135.1 Galbibacter kalidii | reverse complement strand
ATGCCGCTCCCCAGCCGGCCGGGCACCGACTACACCGAGCTGACGGTGCGTGTCACGACGTCCAGCACCATCCAGGTCCGTAAGGTGCTCTACTCGGTGCCATCCCGGTTGATCGGCGAGCGGCTGCGCGTGCACCTCTACGACGACCGCCTGGTGCTGCACCACGCCCAGCAGGTCCTGCTGACGCTGCCGCGTCTGCATGCCACGCCGAAGAGCGGGCGCCGGCGGATGATCGACTACCGCCATGTGGTCGGCTGGCTGGTCCGCAAGCCCCGGGCCCTGGCGGGGCTGACGTTCCGTGATGAGCTGCTGCCGGGCGCCGACTGGCGTGAGCTGTACGCCCGGCTGACCGCCCAATGGCCGGTCGCCGAGGCCTGCAAGCGCATCGTCGGTGCGCTGGCCCTGGCGGCCGAGCAGGATCAGGCCGAGGCGATCGCCTCCTATTGGCTCGGCGCCTTGGAACGCGGGGACAGCCCGACGCTGGCCGACCTCCAGGCGCGCTTTGCCGCCAGGCCGAGCAGCACGATCGAGCTGCCCCAGGTCACGCAGCATGAGATCGCCAGCTATGACGTCCTGCTCCCCTCCACCTCGGCCACGGGGCTGCGCTGCCAT
>NZ_JAPFGA010000084.1 GCF_026241135.1 Galbibacter kalidii | reverse complement strand
ATGTGGTCGCCCCGGGTCAGGATGACATGATCGCCGGGTTCGGCAATGCCTTTTTCCACCAGCAGCGCCAGCGCCCGGTCGTTGACCTCGGTGGGCACCATCTCGCTGGTGTCGAAGGGCAGCGAGACCACGCCGCGATAGAGCGCCATGCCCCGCTGGGCGATGGGGCTGTGGCCGAGGCCGACGATCGGCAGGCCGGAGCGGATGCGCGAGGCGATCAGCGGCGTGTAGCCGGAGGCGGTCATGCAGGCGATGGCGGCCACCCCCGAGAGGTGGTTGGCGGCGTACATGGCCGACAGCGCGATGGTCTCGTCGACCTGGGTGAAGCCTTCGTGGATGCGGTGGCCGGACTCCTGGGCGATCCGCTCGCGCTCGGCCCCCAGGCAGACCCGGTCCATGGCCTCGATGGTCTCCACCGGGAAGTCGCCGGCGGCGGTCTCGGCGGAGAGCATCACCGCGTCGGTGCCGTCGAGCACGGCGTTGGCCACGTCGAACACCTCGGCCCGGGTCGGCAGCGGCGACTCGATCATCGACTCCATCATCTGGGTGGCGGTGATCACCGCCCGGTTGAGCTGGCGGGCGCGCTTGATGATGCGCTTCTGGGTGCCGATCAGC
>NZ_JAPFGA010000083.1 GCF_026241135.1 Galbibacter kalidii | reverse complement strand
CGCGGCAGAGCCGTGTGACCGGTTTTCTGTAGAGCACTGACGATGGCGGAGGCGCTCTCTGCAATTGGCAAGGCGTCGGCGCCAAGGATACCAATCTTGCGGCGCGCGGCGTGTTATGACGACTGGGGTGCATTTGAGCCGCCCCATTTAACCTTCGCCCTCACAGATACGCCATTCGCCTCAGATTTAGCGCCATGCAGACGAGCTTCCACTCGGCTTGCACCTTGTCCAGGCCCCTCATGCTGAACT
This sequence comes from Galbibacter kalidii, assembly GCF_026241135.1. GTDB lineage: Bacteria > Bacteroidota > Bacteroidia > Flavobacteriales > Flavobacteriaceae > Galbibacter. The sequence continues at coordinate 383 of NZ_JAPFGA010000083.1, read as the reverse complement.
GACGCAATCCCATCACCGCCTTGATCCAACCATTTGGAGCCTCCACGATCGACTTGCGCCGGCGGTAAGCTGCATCGCCTTGCTCCGTTTTCAATTTCGCCGCAATCGCCGCCGTATGCGGATGGGTCTTGGCATTGACCTTGGCATCTTCACGTCCCTCGCGGCCGAGGGCAACGATGACATCGCCGTGGTGATCGGCGACCTTTGCCAGAACAGCCTCACTACGGAATCCCGCATCCGCCAGCGTCTGGGCCGGCATTTCTCCGGTGTTGGCCTGAACTGCTGCCAGCATGCCCAGCAGCGCCTGACTGTCCGCGGCGCAGTTGGTCAACTCCGCCGCCACGATGATCTGGTGCTCGGCATCGACCGCTGTGTACCCGTTG
>NZ_JAPFGA010000082.1 GCF_026241135.1 Galbibacter kalidii | reverse complement strand
CAACATCGTTTTCGTGACCAGCTAATGCAAGCTGTTCGTTATACTGTCCTGAAGGCATAAGGATCGTTCTCCGTTACTTTTGAAGCGAGGCGATAACCAGCGCAATGTTGAACAGGATGATGCCGCCCGCCGCGCATCGAGCCATTAAGCCCATTGCCTGACCAGAATTTTTGGGAACCAGAATCCAGAGGGCAACCGCGACACAGGCAGACAGAAACACGATAAGCAGGACACCGGCACCGCTGACAGCATCTACAATTGACTGGAAGAACTGAATGCCTTTGTTGAGCCAGTCAAGATCGGAAGAAGGCAGCGTTACTTCGTTGTTAGCCGCCATTGCTTGTTGCGTCGCCAGCATCGCAGAAACCGTAATCAGTGCGGTCTTTGCGCGCTGGAAATTCGCAGAAATTTTACTTAACGCGTTGTGAATCATGTACATTACCCTTAGTTGGATTTAACGAAATAAAACGGACTTTGCGAACTTTGGTTTTGCTGTTGTTCATATTTCCTGAGCCAAAAATGACTTTGCGCCAGACAATATGAGCATCACGATCTTCACGGTGAATGAGGTACATAGGCATGACCGTAACGACCGCGAACAGAGCCATGCCCAATCCTGAAAAAATGCTCCAGTATTTGATGGCAAGGAATAGCGCGAAAAGATTTAC
>NZ_JAPFGA010000081.1 GCF_026241135.1 Galbibacter kalidii | reverse complement strand
CTTTAATATTGGCTATCAAAGGGATGATTTGGAAGGCCAGAAAGGGAACAGCACCAACAGAACGGTAGGCGCTGTCAATGCTTCCTTTGAAGCCTCTGAAAAATTGAATATTTCTGCGTCCTATTCCAATTTTACGACATTTACCAATGTAAAACTGGATCAGTTTGAAGTGATCAATGATGACAACCTATTGGATGATGAATTGGACACCCTGGATTATAAACAACTCTCCCAAAAAGCCAGCCTGAATATTAATTATGTGCTCTCAAAAAACGAAAGCCTACAGCAAAAGGTCAGGTTCAATTATTCCCTGGCCGATGTGACCAATGAGCAGGGTGGCGCAGTACGGATCGGGGATGCATCGACCTTCCATAATATACGCACCTCTTATCTATTGGGCTTTCCAAAACCACAAATGGATATGACGGCTTCGCTGAGCCTTACAAGGAATACGATTGGCCGGGAAGATGCAACCACCTGGGGACCTACATTGGGGGTCAACAAGCGGTTTATTGAAAACAAGCTCAACACCTCATTTACAGGATCATATAACAATAGTAAGAGCATCAGCAGAAATGTCAATGTTACAAGCCTTAGGGCAATGGCCAATTATACATGGAAAGAAAAGCACAACTTTAATCTAAATACCATACAAACGTTTAAATCCATCCCAACCGGAAACATTAATGAACTCACCCTAAC
>NZ_JAPFGA010000080.1 GCF_026241135.1 Galbibacter kalidii | reverse complement strand
CGGTAATGTTCCCGTTCTTGTCATAGGCCCCTACCGATATATCATATCCCGATGACCGGTTATACCCTCCTGTGGTCTTTATACCATAGTCGGCATAGGTGATTCGGTTCAGGGCATCATATTGATAGGCATAGCCCCGGGTCTTGTTTCCATCCGCTGCATCGTTGGCGGTCTTCCATATCGTCTCACTGATATTCCCGTTGAAGAGCAGGGCATTGCCCGAACCTATTTCCTTGGTGTTGTAATTGAGCTTAAAAGTGAACAGGTCGCTGCCCAAGTTGTTTATATCGTTGATCTGTTTCAGCCAGCCACGGACGTTGTATGTGTAGTCCACCGTCTGTAGGGGGTTGCTTTCGGTGTTCCCCACTTTCTTCACCTTGAGCTGTCCCAGGTCGTCGTAGGTGTTCCCGGCGATCAGCTCGGTGCTGCCACCGAGTGTCTGTTCCTGCTTGAGCAGCCTGCCCCTGTGGTCGTAACCGAACCTGTCCACCGTCACGATGGCCGGGCTGCTGCCCTTGGTATGGGTCGTTTTGGTCTCCAGTACCTTCCCTGCAAAGTCCAGTTTGCTCTCGGTGATGTCCGTCGTCCCCAGGTAGGGGTTCTTGGTGGCCGTGTAGACCGCCCTGCCCTTTTTGTCATAGGCCGTGAGGGTCGTGATCCACTGGTCGGTGGTCAGCACCCTGGTCTTGCTCCCCGTGGCCAGGCCTTTCGT
>NZ_JAPFGA010000008.1 GCF_026241135.1 Galbibacter kalidii | reverse complement strand
AGACCGCCCTGCCCTTTTTGTCATAGGCCGTGAGGGTCGTGATCCACTGGTCGGTGGTCAGCACCCTGGTCTTGCTCCCCGTGGCCAGGCCTTTCGTACGGGTGTCCACCGCCTGTCCCAGTACACTGGTCGGGACGCTCAGCCCTGCTTTGTCAAAGGTGTAATTGTCGTAATAGTTGATGGTCAGTATCTCGGCCATCCCTTGGGGAATGGCTTCGTTGCCATAATACACGGTCGTCCCCGCATAGGTGTTGGCCCCGGTCTTTGTCACGTACTGGTCATAGGTTGTCGTGTTGTTCGCTGCCTGTTGCAGGGCCGTCCTGCCGCTTGTACTGTTATGGGTCCCCGTATAGGCCACCCTCCCAAAGGCATCGTACTTGGTGAACAGCCATTTGCCCTGGTTCTTCAGTTTGGTGTCCTGGGTCAGCACCGGTTGGTTCAGGGTGTTGTACACAATGTACTCCCAACCTTTGCCCGGTACCTTTTTCTCCACCAAACGGTTCCGTTCGTCATAACGGTACCGGTAGCACAGTTCGTTCAGTTCCGTCGCCGTCGGCTTTGCCGAGTGGGGCTCCGCCTTCGGCGGCAGTACGTACGTCAGGTTCCCGTAGTCGTCGTAGACATAATAGGTGTCGTGGGGGGCATTGTTGTCATAGGTACGTTTCAGTACCACACGCCCTTGTTTGTCCTTGAACTCTTCCGTGGTATGATCTTTTAGATAGGTCTGGGTGGGTTTCCAGTTCTCGTCCTTGGTCACCGTCTTGTACAGTGTCCCTGCTGTATATGACCCGTCCAGTACCAGTGAGGGCGTATAGACCTTTATCGTGTTGGCCGTCGTGACCGTTATATCTACCTTGTACCTTTTTACCTCTGTCCCGGTATTGGCCTGGTAGTCCATCTTGATCTCCCTGCCTCCCCCAAGGCGCCAGTCATGGCCCGGCGCCGCCTGTTGCAGCACACGGTTCAGCGGTGAGGCCTCAAAGCCCTTCTGGGAAAACGGGTTCGGGGCGGTGCCGGTGATATCCTCCGGGTAACGCGACGCATAGTAGTTGCCCGTGTTCGTCTCCTGGTCCCCTCCCCGGTAGGTGCCCGGGGTGCCCGTGTTCTTGTACGGAAGCCACTCCTTGTCCTGCCTGCCGAAATCATCGTAACCGATATGGGTCACCAGGTCCTTTTTGTCCGGGGAGGCTTTTACCTCCACCTGCTGCTTCGCCCGGCCAAGGCCGTCGAAATAGGTCACGCTCTCGATCACGTCGCCGTTGAGCTGGATCCCGCCGGTGCCCGTCATCCCCCTTTGGTAGCTCCGGTTCAGGATGTAGTTCTCCGTACTGCTCAAGGTGATGTTGATATAGGCGTCCGGGACCACCTTGGCCGAAAAGCTGCTCCCCGCCTTGATCCACGTCGTGGGCTTCAGGGTGATGCTCTGCGTGGCCGTATAGCTGTCGCTCTCACCGGAGTTCAGTGTATAGTCCTGCTTGACCACCGTCGCCGGCGGGGTCTGGGACCAGGCCGTGGCCGTTATGCTGAAAATAAAAAGAAACAGGGGTAATATTGTATTGGTCTTCATAGGGATCAGTTTTTATAGTGGTACTTGTATTCTTCCAAAAGCTTGCCCGTCTCGTCCTTGATGAACCGCAGGCGGCTGAAAGTATCATAGGTATAATAGGTAGTATAACATCTAGGGTCTTTTATGCTTATCAGGTTATCATTATCCGGGTCATATACATATTTCGTAACTAATGCCCCGGGATAAGTATCCTGTTCAAAACAAGGAGATGAAGAGAGCACACCATCATCGATATTTGCAGGATCGTAATTCTCTATTTTCAGGACTACTTGTTGGTTTGCGTTATACATATATCGGGTAGTGGATCCTTCTGTTAAAGCAACATACTGTAAACGGCCATAAAAATTATAACTGTATTCTATCCTGTTTTTAAAATCTTCTATTCCAATTATCCCATTACCAGTCTTGGCTGTTTTTAACTGCTTGGGCCATATCCGGTTTTCAACCCACTCATTTGAAAAAACAGTAAGTCTGGATTCCTGAAGTTTTCCATCACGATACATTTCCTCAAGATATGGATCTGTTATCCGGTGGTGCTGATGAAGATCAAGAATTAATTCTTTTTCTTGAGAAGTGAGATATTCGTCTTTACTGTTAACATCCAAGGGGTAAAACATTTTTTTCTCTTCGACAAGACCTTCACTATCTGTTGTTTTTACAGAAAGAGGGCGATCTATATATGAAGAGTAAGTAAACTCTTTTATTTTTTTTATCATTTGCCCATTATCTTCCGGATAATCTTCAGTTTCTACTTTTTTAAGGGTATATTTTCTGGACGATATGTCATATGTTCCAAAATTAAAATCCCGTATATCCGGGGCTCCTAATGAATTAAAAACATATCTCGAAGTTTTTATATTATGCATGGTATGAGTTCCTGTTACTCCACCATACCAATATCGAGTCCTTTTTAACGGGATAAATTCATCCTGTGCATTATCATATTTGAAAATCAGTTCTTGAGAAAGTACAGAATTAGCATAGCTAGTATTATTATCACCATAGGTATAATATACTTCCCTTTCAATATCACCTATATATGGTCTGGGAGCTCCTTCCGAATTTGCATTAAACCACAATTCCTTTCCACCCTGCTCAAAATCATAACCTCCATAACTAATTGTGACATAAGGATAAAGTATCTTCCCGGTATCATCCCCATAAACATTATTCAATGCATTGGCGGTAAGATGTCTAAAATAATTCGTGTCATAAAGGAGTCCTCCACAACTTACATCCGTTGCAGTTTCATAGATATATGTTGGTTTATTTACTAATGAATTAACCTCAGTACTTATGTTCTCTTTCTTATTATAATAATATCGTACAATATAAGGTTCGTTCTTTTCAGGGCTATACGTCCTGATATTCTTAATTCTTAGCGACGGAAAGTATACAGGTTCTAACGTTCCATTGGGAATTTCCATCCCAACACTGGCATTTATGTTTAATGTTTGGTCATTTATAGCAGTATCATGTAAATCAAGACTCAACTGAAAGTGATAGTTACCGGTTTCCTGAATTTCTATCGAAAAACTTTGATCGTAATTTTTTGTAGAATTTTCTGGGTTTCCTATTCCCATGGAATATAAAATATCACCTTCCCCTCCTAAGGTTTGCATAGCGGTAATTGTAATTTTATTATAACTATTCAAATCCCCAACAGTGGTGGCCGTCAAATGCACCGGAATTACCTGTCCGGCTTCCAAATAAAATACTCCATTTCCCTGATAACGCAAAAAATCCTGATATTTACTTTCTCCATTTCTGGCAGGGTCATTATGATAGACGAAGGCGGTACTTTCATCAACCTGACTTATATAATCTATAACAGGGACTTCATACTCAAAAACCGAATATCCTCCTGTCGGATAGGTAATTTTAGATAAAGAGCCATATCGCATATCATAAAAGCTTACCTCCCTATTTGCCAGCGATCCTGCACCCTTAAAAAATGGATGTATAGGTAATAGGGTTTCATTGCTTTCGATCCCATTATAATATCCTCCGTAATCCCGGGCATATGATCGCTTGGATGGTAGTTCTTCAGGCGAATTGTACTCCATTTGATAGCCATAAACTTTTGAAAGGTCTTTATCATAGAAATCAACTTTTTGAAGAAAAAAACGATTTTCAGAAAAATTACTTTCTGTATCGATCGTGAGGTATTGCAACTCGACTTTCTTTAAAATATCAGTATTGACATCCCTAATAAAAACATTCTGAAGCTTCCGTTTTCTATTTCCCAATTGGGAAGAAGAAAATTCCACGTAGGTATTACTAAAAGTTGAGGTTATTTTTTTCAACACCACCAGAGATTCTATATCGAGATAAATGTCCCTCGGTGTTTCACGTTTATAGGTCGGGGCTCCTCCTCCACAATTACTCTCACTCCCTATATATTTCGCCAAAAGTTCCTGTTTATCAATCACATAGTTTGTATATCCTCCAGAATTAACCTGTTCATATTCAAAGTTTATTGTGCCCCCGTTGTATGGTGAAATCCTATAGAGGTAAAAAGCATTCTGGGCATATTCTATACCTACGGTAGACCCACTTCCGTTGTTAGCCCAGGTTCTAGAAGATTCTGAAGCATCCGGCCCACCAAAAAAGTAACTATCTCCTTCCGGGGTTTTAATCACGATTATGCTTTTATTATTCTGCATGTATTGAAAAGAAATATCCAATTCCTTGTCATACTTAATCAAATGGGTGTTCAAATCTTCATCAAGATAAAAACTGCCGGAATATCCCAAAAAATTATAATTGAAAATATCCACCTCTGAATCAATATCACTCAACGGATTGGCAATGGCATAAAGTTCAGTGTACCACTCAGTCCCTGAATTATTGTATTGATAGGCTCCTTCCATATTATCCAGTTCACTTGTCGTATAATATTTTTTCTTGGAAGCCGCAGTTTTTTCGTCGATCTCATCTCTTACCTGCCTGGTAATAACCCCTCCGGGAGTAAGGTTCCAGTTTATCCCTGCCCAGGTAGGTTCCTGAGCTACTTTTACCCCATTACCCGAATAATTCAGTACAATGGGGATTTCTATTTCTCCAGTCTGAAAGGTATGGATGGGAATAACAGGATTTACGGTTCCCGTAGATTCATTAACTTCTACTTCACCATATTTTGTGAATTGATAGGCTGTTGGTGATGTAGGACTCAAATTGGGAAGTTCAATATTGATTTGCCCGTAAAGGCAACTATTTATCAATAGAAACCCTAGTAAGATTCTTTTCATAAGTAAAGTTTTTTGGTTTGGTTAAATAATTATAGTTTTTATCCTAATTTTACTTTAATTGCTGATGTTACAACTTTTCCAATAACTTTTAAATTTATTCTTTTAAGATTAATCCCTTCTTCTTCTATTTATTTAGTAGAAGTAATGCCTTTTTTCCTTAATATGGGCCTGTATTTCTTCCGAAGAATGTAATTCATTGTCCTCCCCAGAAACATAATCTGGTACAACAGCACCATTTAAGTCAACTTTGATCTCTTTAGCATGAATATCTCCATTGACTGTCGGTATCAAGAGATATAAAAAGTAATGTTTTCTCATTTTTTATTCTTTATTGTGTCTATTTCTTCCTTTAGTCCTGCAATTATTTTTGCAAAGTTTTTTTCCTGCTGCTTCAGGAGTTCTTGTTGCTCTTTTATCATTTTTTGCTGTGCTATGGTATAAAGCGTCAACTCCTCTATTTTCTGCAACAACTTAGCGTCCATCTCCCCTAGATAGATCCCGTTTTCCTCTACTTCTTTGGCTGATGGGATATCCTTTAGGTGTCCTTTTTCCTTGATGTGTTGTTCTACATCTTCAAGCGATGGAAGTGTATAGGTCTCTTCAAAAACGAAGTCGCTCCAATCTGTATCGACTTTGATTTCTTTGGCTCGGATTTTTCCGTTGACTGCTAGTTTCCAACTCCCAGGATTGTTCGTCCCTATGCCGATATTCCCGGTAAACATATCAGAAAACAAAAAAGCCTTGTTGAGCAATTCACTATTTGTGTATTCAGTTTGAGTACCGGCTTTTTCCCTTATAAAATAGGTGCCTTCGTCCTGCCACATAATTCCCCCTATATCATTATAAACACCTGATGATCTTTCCCATCGTGCAGTTGACTGGTTCCATTTGGGAGGGTTGTTATTCCCGGTCAGCCATGTGTCCCTGACCCAACTATTCTCGGCACTGGCAGATATCGTACTGATTGCTGTCCTTCTAAACCTAACCCCCGTAGAAACATGTAATCTGTACTCTGGTGTTGTTGTGCCAATTCCTATAAAACCATTTTTCTTTATAACCATATCCGCATTGTTGCCACCATGGTTGTTTACCCTGAAATACATTTCATCATTGGGGTGATTATATTGAATCCCACCTACGAAATTATCATCCTGGTCAGCAAATCCATAGTATCCATTTTTAGTATCTGGGGTTAGGATATTGATCATCCCATTATCATTGTCTTCTATAACAATATCTGACATGTAATGTATACTCCCTCCTGAGTTTCCTTTATATATGTGGAGCTTGGTTTGGGGGCTTGAAGTTCCAACACCTACATTCCCGGAATTCGGGAAAGTATTTGTCTGCGAAAAGCCATAGCCCGATACTATGCAAAATATGACTGAAAGTAATTTTTTAATCATTTTATTTTCTTTTTTATTGATTCAATCTGTTCACTTAATTCAATATTCTGTTTTTCGAGTTTTTCAAGTCTGGACAAAAGTGTTTTGATGAATTTACTTTGTTGATCATTCGTCTTGTGCTGCTCTATGGCATACAAAGTCAATTCTTCGATTTTCTCCAGAAGCTTCAGGTTCATTGCCTTGAGGTTGATTCCCTCTTCTTCCATTTCATTTGCCGAAGGGATATTGGGTAAATGACCTTCACTTTGAATAAACCTCTTAACTTCTTCCAAAGTTTTAAGTTCGTAATCCTCCTTAAACACATAATCGGGAGCAACCGCTCCGTTTAGGTCTACTTTGACTTCTTGGGCATGAACATCACCTACAACGGTTAATCTAGCATCCGGGTTTTCAGTACCGATTCCTATGTTACCATTTTGTTTGATCGTAAAATCTGGGGTATGCACATAATTTCCATTACCATCCCTAATTTCACTTTGTTGGCTTATAAAAAAATCTGAATTCGCAGCACCGCCCCTATACAAAAGCCCTACATGCCATTTATATTGGTTTCCTTGTCCGAAAGAAACTACCGCACGGTCCCTCCCTGAACTTCCGCGGTTAATTCTCAAGTATGTATTGTCCCTTTCATTTCTACTGCTGATGCGCATTTCACTGTATATATCTAACCTAGCTTCGGGATTGTCAATGCCTAACCCAATGTTTCCATTCTCATCAGCGATAGGTATATTCCGCCAAGTCGTCCATTGATTGTCCGGAGACCATTGACGCAGCTTGAGCTTGCCATATGGATAATGGGTCACCAGCAATTCAAAATTCCTATAAGCGCTTCCATTAAGTGTCAATTTGGTACCATAGGGATAGCTCCAACCATAACCGGAATTATTGGCTCCCGGTCCCCACTGGTAATACAAACCTATATCAATTTGATCCGGGCTTAAATTTTCGGGATATTGTTTCTGGGCATATGCCCCCGTATATATAATTGTGATGAAAAGGAATATGAAGATATCCTTTACATGAAGATGTGCAATCATAGTAGGTTGCCAGGTTTTTAGGTTACAAAATTTAGAATGAGGGAATGCTAAACCATGTATTTAAGCTCTAATATATAAAATTTTCTTAAATTTTAACAAAAAATTAAAAAAAATTTTGAGAATAGGGCTTCCATATCCCTTTTTTTATTCGTAGAACAAGAAGTTACGTTTACCCCAACACACTGCTTAATTTAAACATCGGGAGGTACATGGCTATTAAAATAACCCCTACGATAATCCCAACGGCCAAAATGATAAAGGGTTCCATGATCGTGGACAGCACTTTTGATTTTTGGTCCACCTCTATAGTATATTGCTGATGAAGCTTTTGAAAGATCAATTCGGTCTGGTTGGTTTCTTCGGCTACTTTTACCAAGGAGATCATCTTATTGTCAAATAAAGAAGTGTTTTTTAAACTCTGACTTAGGCTACTCCCTTTTAGAATATCATTTTCCACATTTTTTAATGCCTGTTGAAGGGGGTAAAAATCAATCATTTTTTCCACGAGTTGTATGCTGTTCACCACAGGAACTTTGGAAAACGTCAGCAAGGCTACAGCCTGGGTAAACTGGGACAGGTATACATTCTTGTAAAAAGGACCGATAAAAGGAATTTTAAGCAGGATGATATCCCTCCACTTCTTATACACTGTTTTTTTGGATATCATTTTCCATACCACGATAATCAATATGAAAAATAGTATAAAAAACCATCCGTAGTCTTCGACAAGGGCAGATAGTTTGATAATCATTTTGGTCACCCATGGCAATTCTACTTGGTTTTGTGAAAAAATATCATGGAACATGGGCACTACAAGCCGTAACATAAACACAACCACTGCAACTGCCGTGGTCAATATAATCGCGGGGTATGTCAAAGCTGCTATCAGCTTACGGCGCTGTTCATTTTTTTTCATAAAAAAGACACCCAGTTCTTCTGTAATTTCAGCCAGCATCCCTGTCTCCTCCCCTATCTTTAATGAATGGAATTCATATTCAGAAAATTCCTTTACCTCTTTTATCACACCGGAAAAACTGTTCCCGGCGACAATATTGTCTATTATATTTTTAAAAAAAGTTTGAAGCGGTTTCTTCTTTTCATTTTCATAAATAATCACCAAGGCATCTTTTAAGGAAATCCCTGCCTTAAGCAACACACTGAGTTCAGTATAGAAGCCTTCTTTTTGCTTATTCGAAAACTTAGTCCCAAACAGGTTGATCTCTTTCTTTAAAAGCGAGTTGATATCGGAAGAGGTATTAAGCTTTTCCTTTTTTGTGCTTGATATGTTATCCAGGTCAAAAGCCATTTGGGTTCATATATAATGTTGCATCATTCTGTTTGTGGATAAATATTTCGCGAGTGCTTCCCTTTACATCCATCACGATCTTAACGGCATCTAATGCCCCTCCATTCACTACAGAGCCATCCAAATAAAATTCCATTGCCTGAACCTTCAATCCGAAGGTGTCTTGCTGCCTTAAAAGATAAGGCGGGTCAATCTGATAGTAAACCGAATCCATATCATTCTTTAGTGAGATCTGCGTATGTTTCCTGTTGACTTCTATAGTGTTATACTTGTTAAAATCTATTGTCATGGCTTGTTTCAACAAGTAAGTTTCTGTGGTATGATTTAGGTTATATTCAATCCCTTTCATTTGCGACTGCACCAAAGAGAGTATGGAATAGGCCATCCCCACTACAAGTAGTGTAATGACTATGGCCACGATAAGCTCGTTGAGGGTAAAGGCAGGTATTTTCGCTCTTTTATTCAATAATGGATTGTTTTAAAATCTGTTTCTCTGATTTTGTGTTTACGGCCCTTATCACAAGAATCGAGTCGCCGGAAACCAATAGCTTGTCAGCCTCAATATCCCAATCCTTGAATTCTTCATAATAAGGCATTTTTATCCCCTTTTTTACAATCTTATACTCCGTTTGATCGATATATGTTTGAACATCCCGGGTATTATTGTTTGCGAAATTTGTGAACAGGTTATTAAGTATCAGGCTTGAAACCATAAAAACCACAACTATAAGCACGGTCGCTACCATAGTTTCCATCAGGGTTGAAGCTTTTACTTTTTTCAATAAAGCCATTTCATTACTTTTTTATCCTTTTTATCCAGTAACAATCCTACATAGCGCTCATGGAGATTCCTTATATCCAATTTTCCGCCATAAATGTGATTTTGATAGATGGAACCAAACTTCTGCACCATAAAACTCGATGTATAAACACTTCCCCTGACTTCTCCCAAAAGTTCCAGATTTTCTGTGCAATACACCTCTCCGAAGACCAGTGCGTTTTCACTTATCCGTATCTGAGGGCTATAAGGTCGCATATCGTCCGAATGATCTAACAGATAGGCAATACCGCCTTTTACAATCGTATTATCAGCTATAAAAACCCCTGATTCATCTTCCTTATTTTCAATCCTTCTGTCATTGGTTATGACCAAAGCAGTAGGGTAATTCAATTTACACGATCTGCCTACAGTGATTTTATCAGAAGCCAGTGCCTGAAAATGTCCGGTAGAATTATTTTTGATCTCAATTTCAGGGGCGATGAGGATAGCATCTTTTATGTTGCTACTGCGATCCACTACAATTTTATATCCTGAATACACGATCACATTCCCGATAACTGATGAATTCGATAGCTCTATTGCGCCATCACTATACACGACCCGGGTTTCTTCTTCAAAAGAATGCTTAATACGGAGTGGATATGTTACTTCTGCCATTTGCACACCTTCCCCAAAGTTTCCTTTTATCAGTTGATTCATATTTTGCTCAAGACTTTGCGTCAACTTTGGCAATCTTGAAGAACTTTTCGATATGTTACCGGGTCCGGAAATAACTCCCGTAAAAGATTTACCGCCCATGCTTCCGGCTTTGATACCTCTTTCGGGTAGTTGTAGTTTTCCTTTGATCACAGCAGCCCCTACTACGACCAAAGGCCTGTTGTTCTCCCTAAGGAATAAGGAAGGACAGTCTTTTTTGTCGAACCACCCTCCTATCAATGCTGTTTTGGCGTATTTGTTCCCGTAAGCTTCAGATGTAACGGATACTTTTTCAAACATCCCCCAATAAGATCGGTATACAGATATTTCTTTAGGGTTCTCGGGATAGATATTCATGACAACGGTATCGTTAAACACGGAATTGTTTCGTAAACTGTGGTTGATCCCATCATTTACAGCATTGATGTTTTCTATAACAAGCCCTCCTTTTGTCTGAAAAAAGCGGTGGGAATGTGCCAGGGAAATAAACGTAAGAAGCAAAATGGCAATGACCACACCGATAAACAGTACAAATTGCAATGCCCCTCCCTTTATTTTTTTCAGTATACCCACCTGTTATGACCGTTCTATGGTTCTCCTTTTTTTATTTTCCAGTACGATGATCTTGACCTCATCCCCGCTGATCAATTTTACTCCGGACATCTCATCATTTATTTTCATCAAATGCTGTGTGCCGTTTATCGACAGAAAGAAAATGCGTTCTTTTTTATCGTTGTTCCCAACCATTCCTGAATACGTGATGTTTACTGCCGGTGTTTCCGGTTTGGGTTTTACCTGTTTCTTTGCAACCCTGTTTTTTTTAGGTTTCACACTCATGGTTCCTAAAAAAGGATCCCTTTCATGCCGATTGATTGAAAAGGATTTTTGTTTTTCAGGTGTCCGGGGCTTATACGTCATAGACAGTACATCATTTTCAGCTGTTTTGGGTGTTGGGTTTCCATATAGGGAAGCATAAATATTATACCCAATCAATCCCCAAATGACCAGGACTACAAACAATAAAAAATATGTCTTCAGCTTATTTTTCATGTGTTTCCATAAGTTTGCTGACGGCATCTGTCAACTCCCTGTTTTTGCTTTCCAAAGTATCAACACGCTTTTCTTGTTGAATTGCATACAAAGTAAGCTCTTCAACCTTCTCCAACAGTTTTAAATTCATCGCTTTCAGGTCAATGCCTTCTTCTTCCATTTTCTTTGCCGATGGGATATTGGGCAAATGTCCTTCCTTTTGAATATGATCTTCCACCTCTTCTAATATCTTCAAATCATAACCTTCCTTAAATACATAATCCGGGGCTACCGATCCGTTTAGATCCAGTTTAACTTCTTGGGCATGGATATTTCCTTTAACAGTTAATTTGGAGTCAGGGTTTGTTGTTCCTATACCGACATTCCCCTCAACAAATGAAGTTTTACCGTATTCAGGAACATCTTGATATATGTCAGGGTCTGCTACATGAACTAAAGATGTTGGTAAGTCAACAATTAACGGAGCTTCTTTGGTTACTGAAAGTTCTACAGAAATATGGCCATACCTATTGGTTGACATTCCAAAAAGCTCATATGTTGTATCATTTATTTTTTTAAACTTAATATAATCCCCAATTTCTGTTCCAGTAATCGAATAGTTCCAAGCCCCTACCTGGGAAGCACCTTCCCTTAAAATTAACTGAGCGGTTGCAGAGTAGCCTCTCTCATTAGTCCTTACATAATTTATTTTAGCATTCACAATTACCGAATTGTGAATTCCGTTTCCTTCTAAATCAAAAGTTGCCAATTTACACCAACCCGTATTTGTGCTAAAGGAAATCTTTGTACTATAATGATCTTGAGAATTCGCTATCAAACAAACCCCCATAAAAAACAAATAAATATACCTTTTCATAATTGCCTTGTATTATTCCCCTTCTAATCCTTTAATTCTTTTCTCTTGATTATCAACTGTCTTTTTTAGCTCTATTATATGTAGCGTTAGTTCCTCTATTTTCTCCAACAGTTTTAAATTCATCGCCTTCAGATCAATACCTTCTTCTTCCATTTCCTTTGCCGATGGGATGTTAGGTAAATGGCCCTTTTTTTGAATATAATCTTCAACCTCTTCCAATGTCTTTATATCATACCCTTCTTTAAACACATAATCCGGGGCTACCGATCCGTTTAGATCCAGTTTCACTTCTTGGGCATGAATGTTTCCTTTTACGGTGAGTTTGGAGTCAGGGTTTGTGGTTCCTATGCCTACTTTACCATCTAAAACATTCATATTCCCAGTATAAACATGACTATTATCCGGTAGCTTTTCATAAATTTTCAGAAGTCCACCATTATCACTCAAATTTGTATCACTGGTATCTCCTAGGTTTAAAGAAGCATATTTTGAATAGATAATTTGAAAGGTTCCCGAATTCACACCAGTTGTAGCTTTAATCCAAAGTTCCGAAGTTCCACTTTTATTAATTACAGCAAATTGAGGTTGATTCCAAGAATTATATCCCATTGATTGCTGCTTTTGAATAATATATGTTTTAGAGTTTATAAATTGTATTTCCCCTTTAACAATGGAAGGATTATGGGCTGTAGTATGATTATAGATATATTCAATAAAAGCATGTTTCCCACCAATGGTTGCTATTAAATACCATTTACCATCGCTCGGCAATATAAAACTTTGTGAAAACGCAACAGCACTGATAAAAAACAAAAAAAATGTGAAATGAATTTTATTCATCGATTTAAGTTTTAATTAATGGATAATTCGAAAACATTGCTATCATCACTAACGTTACCGGCAGCATCAAACGACCTTACCTTCCAATAGTAATTTCCTGCCTCTAAAGTCGTATTAAAACTTTTCTCTGAACCAAGCCCTTTTTCATTGAGATCGGATTGTGTTTCATCATTATAGATATAGATACTGTCTTTTTCGGCACTTCCCGGAATATCCTCCCGTGACCAAGTGAAAGTTATCTCAGTGCCTGAGGCTTCAGTAGCCTCATCTGCAGGTGTTTCTAATGCCGGGGTATTGGGTTTGGTGAGATCCACGGTGATTTTCCGCGAATTGTACAAAGTATTGATGCCATCTTCATTCTTAGCCCTTACCTGCCAGGTAAAAACACCCTCTTGCAGGGTCAATTCTATGCTGTTTTCTGCTGTCTGTTCGTCATTAACAACCGTATCATTGTTATCAATGACCTGAACCTGATATTCAACGGCTCCTTCCACTGTTTCCCATGAAAAAGTAATACCTCCTTCATTGGTCGCTACATTATTTTTCGGGGCATCCAGTATTATAGTATTCCCTTCAAAACCGTCGCTTGTCTGCAAACTGAACACATTGGAAGAAAAACCGGTTTCATAAGCACTGTTAACCCCTTTGACACGCCACTCATACATATTGGGAAGTAATTCCTTACTATATGAAGTGCCGTTGACAAGGCTGTCCACCAATACCTGTGTTGCTGAAGAGAAATCCGGAGTAGCTACCTGCAACAGATACCTATCTGCATCAGGAAGGGGTTCCCAGGTAAAATTGACCACATTTCCCTTTACGACTGTCCCCTCTGCCGGGGCGATCAAATTCACCTTTTCATTTGATATGTCCTGTACTTCGATGATATCCGCACAGGATATAAATAGAAAAGTAAAACTGACGATATAGATTTGTATTAATTTTTTCATATGTTTAAAATCCTAAATAATCCCTTTCCGTATCCACATTAACAGCCTTTCTTTTTAAGCCTTTTGAACATTTACCCCCATAGGCCAAGGTTTTTAAAACGACTTCCCCTTTACGGTTGGTTCCCCAGCAAAATCCCGAAAGTCCGTAGGCAAATACAGACATCTCCTTAAAATATATTTTTTTGGGACTACCTTCCGGTCTTAGGGCTTCCATATAATACTTTTTAAGCTTCATATCATACACCAGAAAAACACTTTCCGCTTGGGTCAAAGCCTGTAGTGACTCCTTCTTTCCAACCATGGAAATGGAAGTAACTACTTCTGCATCTCCGCGTTCTTTTAAGAAATCGATCAGCTTATCGTTTTGTTTAACCCCACGGATATAATCCAGATTATCAGCAAGTTTTAAAGACACAAAACCCGGTTTTTCCGGCAGGGAATCGACATAGGATATGTTATACGGATTGTCCTGTGAAGTTTTTAAATAGGCATTGAACTTCTTGTTGTCGAATTGCTCCTGGTGTACTTCCAGCCTGATTCTCTCATCATTTTCAGGCACAACAAGGGTGTTGAAAGTATAATTCAGCATATTTTGGCTCAAAAAACCTATTGAACCCATTTGAGGTTGTGAATCACTTATGATCTGGGGATTATTGTTTATCATTACCGATTTACAGGAACATACTGCCAGTAAAACCGTAAGTAGTAGTATTGGTTTATTCACACATTTAAATTTTAGTAATTTATTGATTATATAATATAAAATTAAGAACGTGTGTAACTACTCCGCTGCACTCCGTTCTCTCATTAAAAAATTTAAACATCCCCTTTTGTAAAGTAATGTTTAAATTTCTTAATGTTCGTTTCATGTGATAAACATACTAATTTTAAATCTATTTTAACATAAATAATCTATTTTTTTAGTGATCAATATTCAATAAAATTCCTTAGCTTTTTAGGCTTTGTTGCTGTTATTGTTGTACGAAGTCAGGATCCCAAAGCCTCAGGGGCGTAGTATATTGGTTTTTATTTATGATCTCTTCGGAGAGCGCGGTTTTATGACTTACCCTGAATTCGCCACAAGTTTTAAAAACCCGCGGGAGCGGGGAATTTTCTATTGATTAAAACTATTAAGTGGACAAAGTTAGTTTGATCTATTAAGGAAGTAGGCAATTCTTTCCCACAAATTAGAAGAAGAACCACTTTGTACGTTCTATCCAAGCGTGAGTCAGTAGTTATTTTCTATGATCTTAAGGATATTCCTTTTTTTGCTAAAAGCACTATAAGCAAAAGCATTATAATAATGCCGGTTATATAATAATAAACAGGAGGAGCTACTTTTTTGGTAAAGGATCCATAATATACAAATGCTCCCCAATAGTAAGGCGATTTTTTGTGATTGGGAATACTTTTATCAGAGAGGTATGCTTTTTTAGAAACGTTATTGGCAATTACAGCTGATGTAGTTGAAAAATATTCATCATAGAATAAATGCATTATAGATGAAGTAGACTGATCGTTAATTTGCCACAATGAAAATAATAAGCGGTTTGCCCCTGCATACTGAAAGCCCCTTGCAAGACTCATGGCCCCTTCTCCTTTGTATAATTTCCCGATACCTGTTTCGCAGGAACTTAAAACAACCAGTTGGGGATGAAGATCGAGTGTATATAATTCCTGGACAAGCATGACATCATCGTAAAATTGGATATGGGAAGGCATCACAAAATCTCCACTGCCGGCATGGGTTGAAAGATGAAGAATGCCAAAATCCGGCGCTTTTTCCATAAATAAAGCCTTGTTGGCCTTTTCATGAAGTAATAATAAGGAGCTGTCTTTATCTTTCAGAAAGTCAGCTTCTTCAAGTGAATACGGCAGGGATCTCGAACTATTCTTAAAAACAGGGAATACCCCTAAAACGGCATCATTTTCAGAAGGTTTCATTTCATCCATATAAAATTTTGTGCTGGTATTATAAGCTACAACATGGTCTTTTATTAAAAAAGGCATCGCTTCAAAATTAAAAGCTTTTGTAGGAGAGCTAAGGAGTGCTTCGAACGGAATAAAATTGAGCAAACCGTCCGGAATTATAAGATTGTTTTTGTAGGTGGAAAGCTTTTCAAGTCCTAATAGACGATACAATTCATATGCATTTTTGCGGAAACCGGATAAGTCATTGTTTATAGCGGAAGCACTGTCAAAATAATGAATGAACTTCCTGATACGGTGATCCGTTAAACTGTCTATAGCAATACTACTGATATTGGTTTTGCTTTCGTAGATGTAGAATTGGTACAATGTGTTTTTTCCATAGAAATAATGCAACATGGCCGCATTGTCCCTTTTTAATTTTTGCTGAAGATCGTTAACAGAGACATTTATATGATGGTTCCTTTTGTATCGTTTGTCGAGAATGGTTTTGTACGTTTTTAATGTATAACTAACATTATCAAGTTGTAAGGTGAGTTCGTTTATATATGCTTTGTTGGTGAGCTTGTTAAGTTGAGCGCGTATAAGATTATTAATCAATTCTTCCTGTTGTTGCTGTAAGTGTTGTTCTTTTTGTAAAAGGGTATCGTTTGGGAACTGTTGCAACAAATCTTTTCGGGAAACAGTTTCTTTAAGAACACGGACTTTACTTTCTTCAGCATATTGAAATGCAGTGTGTATAAGCTCCCGGTTTTTATTTTGAAGGTAAGCCTTATAGAGCAGATCAATGCATTTTTCACTTCGTTCCCTGTCGGTAGCTTGATGGAGTATTTTGGCTTTTTGGGAGGTTAACTGATCCTGAAGCAGCCTGGAAACATAAAAGCTGAGATCATACCAGTGTAATGCCTGTTTTGTTTTGTTCTCTGTGTGGGCATAAAGATCAAACAAATCTATAAACGTATTCTCTGCATAGAGAAGTGACCTGAGCTCTTGTGTGTTTTTTAAATTGGGGATCAGGGTCAACAATGCCTTTTGTAAATACTGACGGGCTTCGGTTACTTTCTCTTGAAGTACTAAAACCTGTGCTTGTGCCACATATAGTTTTGCCAGGTCCCGGGCTGTCGGTTTATCCTCAAACCGAATCTGTTTTTCAGCTTCATTTAATAATTTCAGGGATTTGGTGTAGTCACCTTGTCTTAATGCTATTTGCGAAGCATTCATAAGGGCTGTAAAACCAATATTGCTTTCAGGTTGTGTTTGTTGTTTTAAAAGTAATTGGGCTTTTTCATATTCTTTCAATGCGATAAGGTTAGTGGTAAGATTGTTCTGCAATTGCTGTTTTTGCCCCTTGGAAAGCGATGGATAGCCCAATCCTTTCTTTAACAATGAAATGGCCATCCGGTGATTTCCGGTATTGTGATAAACCACAGAAAGATTAATAATCCCACCAATTTCCTGAGTCCTGTCCCCCTCTTTTTCGGCCAGGTAGATGTATTGTTTTATGGTATTTTCGGCATTGGTATAGTTTCCTGTTTTTGTATAAAGATTGCCTAAAGGTTTCAGGCAGTATTCAATGATATCATACCCCGACAGCTTATTTTCCTTATACCTGTTCCATGCATTTTCGTAAGTATTAATTGCATTTTTAGCTTTGTTATATTCCTTGTAATAATACCCCATATTGCACTGCAATACAACCAGGGCCAGTTGCTCCTCTTCCGAAATAGCCTTTTCGCTGAATTTTTGTTCTCTTTTGTGTAGCTTACCTAATAAAGCCTCAGTTGGGTTAGCCACAAAGGAATCAAGACTGCGGTATATGCTTTCTTCCAAAGACTGTGCACCCAGCCAAAAGGGCAAAAGCAATACCATAACCAGCCAGAACAAAGATGTTTTAAAATTTCCATCTCGCATAAAACTGCCAATAGTTGAATGAATTTTCAAAATTGATAACATACCGGGCACCGACACTTGGTCCTATTCGGGCAAATCCTGCTGTAACATCGAATAACACCCCGGTTTTAAGATCTGTAAAAGATGAATTTTCTTCTTCATTTTGTGTACTTGAATTAATAAGGAATTCATCTGTAGGACCTTCATATCGTTCCGTTAAGATATCTGTTTTCCTTTTTTGGCTAAGATTAAAATTTGCCTGCAGCCCTGAACCAATAGCCAGATAATTATTGATATTATACTTCAGCAGTAATGGAACTTCCCAGTTTAGGTTGGTAAACTCATGATGGGTGGTAGTCCGCTCCAGTTGTCCAAAACCCAAATCTTCATTAATCCTCTCCCTTATGGTGTTCTCTTCATAGGAATGGAAGCTATTAACGAGTTCGGCCTGCCAGTACCACCGGTATGATTTATACGGGGATACGGTGACTCCCACAAAGGGGCTTTTTGAATTTTCCAGATCGGGATAATGATTATATCCGGCTTTTGCACCAATAGAAATTCCCGGGATGAACCGTGTAGCGGAATAATTGGTTATAATAGGTTCGTTTTTATCAAAAATAATAGCTGTTTTACTCTTAGTTTTTTTCTTGTGAAAGTCCTTCCCGAATTTAAGGCTATATTTTACAAAACCCTTTGTGGAATCACGCTCTTTTACGTTTTTCTGCTCGCTTCCGGGCAGGTATATGTTTTTAAACGTAAAAATGGCTTGTGTGTCTGTATAAGTAGTGTCGAGGCAACTGTATTCCACCGGTTTTTTAGGGCAGATGGGACATTTTGGGTACATGTCTTCTACTTCAATAGTGCTTTTGTCATACATATCGGGAATGTCGGTTTCGAGACGGATCGTTCTTGCCGGTCCCTCCCCGTTGTTCTGGAACTTTATTTTGTAGGTAACCCTTTTAAAGCGTACCAACCTGTAATTCATAAACGTGCCGGTAGAAGACATTCTGTTGGGGTCGTGAGAGGTAACAATTTCCATCTCCATATCTTTTACCTTGTGATCGTCGTAATTATTGTCCGGTATATAAATACCACGCACACTAATAATGGCACTGGTGTCTTTAAGCATTTCCGGGGTGGTTTTTAAAGAAAAGAAAATGTTGCGTTCTTCACCCGGAGGCATCTCATTAAAGTCCAACGTCTTGTAGTCTCTATAATAAGCTTTGGACTCTTCAAGTGTTAAGGGTAAATTTGTTTTTAGCGTAGAATCTTGTGCTATATAAAAATTGTCCATTTCTTTTTCAGATAAGGCAAGCAGGGTTTCATCAGGAGCTACATCACCTGTAACTGCAAAAATATCATCTTCTACAATGCGTTCGTTATGGTACTTCCTTATTGCTGTTAACTCAAAATTATCAGCCTTGTATTTTTGTTCGTTAAAGAAAAAGTGGATTTTACCGGAGGAGGTATAATTTTTAGCGTTTTTATAACTTAGGACAACCACTATTTCTTCTTCCGGTATGGGTTCGCGGTTGCGTAGTAGCTGTATGTCCTCTGTCATGGACGCGGATTCTTTGTAGTCTTGTGTCACCTTGTCTACCTTAACTTTTTGAGGTCTGGTGGTCGGAGGCTTTCCATTGTCATAATGGTTAGTAGCCCAAAGTCGCACCTGGTATTCGTCTTGTTTTTCATAGTTATGCTGTGGATTTTTCTCTCTACTGAAGTTGCCGTCGCCAAACTCCCAGTAATAGGAATAAAATGCTTTGGGAGCACCCGCAATTTGTATCAGTGTCGGCGTCTCCGGTGAAAAGTCAATGGTATTACCTTCAATGTCAAATTCAAAAGTTGCCTTTCGGGTAAGCGAATCAGTTATTTGAGCTTGCTGGGCAATAATAGGCATATAGCAAAAGCCTAAAAGCAGTAGAATAAACTTAGGGTTCATATTTTTAGTGGGTTAGATAAATTAAAGATATTAAAAAGTGATGACAATACGGCTTGCCACCACTTTTATCGCCTAAAACATGATATTAGGGTAAATCATTGATAATCTGGGTCAAATCTTCTACAGGAGCTATAGAGGTTTCTTCAAGAGTAAAGGTGACTTCCTGTCCACTAGCCACAGTAACAGATTGAATGGCATATCTAAATTCGCCTTCGTGTTCAGACAAAAAGATAATATGCGCCTCAAGTCCTATGGGAAACTCGCCATAGATAAAGCCTAAACTGTTAGGCTGTCCGGATCTTGCAAGATATACAGATGAATTACTGCTATCAAAACCTTGTGGCACGGATATTCCAATTTCCGTTTTAGGATCTGGGTCATAGGAAAAAACGTCACAGTTGAACCACTGGAAACTATCGAGAAAGGCATTGTAAGTAGGGCTTTCCCCTTCCTGATCCACCCAGAATTCAGTG
Organism: Galbibacter kalidii; assembly: GCF_026241135.1. GTDB lineage: Bacteria > Bacteroidota > Bacteroidia > Flavobacteriales > Flavobacteriaceae > Galbibacter. The sequence continues at coordinate 155,963 of NZ_JAPFGA010000008.1, read as the reverse complement.
TTCTGCTCTAACCAAACCAAATTACCGTCCTGATCCATTTCTCCTGTAAAGGGTCCCATTCCGTCCACTTCCCCACCGGTTAAGGAAACGGGTACCTTGATCATCATCCCGCAAGACTCATCAAACTCCAACTCTTCCCCGTTTTGATATGCTTTGATATTGAACTCTCCGCCGGAGATCAATTGCTCGAGGTTATCATCTTCATTCTTTCCTACAGTTGTTGCATTTGTTGTAAGCATGTTTCCACGATCAAAGATCTCAACAAACTCCAAATCAACAGCTCCTGAAACCTGGTCACCATTTAGTGTGAGGCAATCTCCAAAGATGCTTAGGGTAACTCCTGCATCAGATTCAAAAGTAATCCCGTCTTCGGCATTAAATGTTGCATTTTGCTTTAAGTTGTTGAATGCATCCTCCTGAAGTGCTTTGAAAGCAGCTGCCGTTGGAGGTGTAAAAGGATCTTCACTGATTGGATCAAATCCGTCGTCTGTGCTACAGCTTGTGACTGAAAAAAGTGTAGCTAATATAATTATGGATGTGTTTCTTAAATTTTTCATGATTGTACTTTTTAAATGATTTTATTTTTTTAGCAAAAAGGGAAGTTTTAAGGTCATCACTTCCCTTTATGCAGTATTATAGTTTAGCCCTTACGGCAAATCGTTGATAAGGTCAATAAGTTGCTGCTCTGTTGCAATAGCCGTATCGCTATAGACTATGCTTATAACCCCATTTTCTACAATAGTGGCCGATTTTATGGCGTATCTCCAATCCCCTTCATCTTCGGTTGCAAAGATCACATGTACTTCCAGCCCTATGGGTATTTGTCCGTAATGCTCGCTAAATACGCCTTCATCCGATAAGAAGGTATCTAAATTGGCCAAGGCGTTAGGCTCGCCGTCATAGGATAAATAAACTGTACTGTTGGTTTTGTTGTAACCCTCTGGCACACTCACTTTTAGGGTTGTCTTTGGTCTGGGGTCGTTGTAAAAACGGTCCACATTTGTCCATCCAAATTCACCCACGAATGCATAATACGTTGGTCCTTCTACAAAAACATCACCTCCTTGTCCGGCAGCACCATCATGAACACCATCCTCTTCTTCCTCGTCCCAAGTTAAATTGTCGTCCTCGTCAATAGTGCCAGTCCACAAGGTCATATCCTGATCTTCTCCTCCGGTAAGATCAGCCGGCACAATTAATTGTAAAGGACAAATAAGATCGATTTGCTCGCCGTCTTGTGTGGCGTTTATATAAAACTCCCCACCGGAGACCAGCATAGCTTTGTCCCCACTTGGCAGCCTGCCCATAGTTGGTTTATTGGTGGAAAGCATATTGCCTTTCTCAAAGAGTTCAACAAATTCCACATCAATATCACCGGTTACAGCGTCCCCTGCTTTTTCCAGACAAGAAGCATTAATATTGATCTCTACACCACTGTTTGAGGTAAAAGACCCGGTTCCGTCTTCTGCACTGAATTGGAAATGTTGCCTTTGATTCTCCAGTGCTTGCTCCTTTATCTGAGTAAAAGCTTCTGCTGTAGGAAGTGTTGCGATAAAATCGCCATCGGAATCAAGATCATCAAAATCATCATTATGCCTACACGAAGTTAATATAAACACTACTGCCAATAAGGCCGTAGTTTTAAGCAGTAAATTCATTTTAAAATAGTTACCGTTATTTTTAACGTTTTGGGTTTGTACTGAATTTTTCATGATTTCTACATTTTATTGTTTTACACCCCTATATCAACCGGCATTAAAAATTGTTACCCTTTATCTGGAAAACTTTTTTACATTCGTAAGGAGGAAACAGGATTTATGAGTAAAAAAAATACGCACCCCGATCAGAAATACATAGAAGGATTGTTGCAAAACAACTCTTTTGTCATTCAGGCTATATATGATAAGTATGTCCCAAAGGTGCTTCATTATATAGCTAACAATAGTGGGGATGTGGACAAGGCACAAGATGTGGTACAGGAAGTGCTGGTTACCATATACCATCAGTCCAAAACAGAAAACCTTAAACTTACCTGTCCGTTTGATGCCTATTTTTTTCTGCTGTGCAAACGCCGATGGCTGAATGAATTAAAAAAGACTAACCAAAAAGAGGTAACAATTAAGGAGGAAGTTGTATCTATTACTGACGATATGCTTCTTTTAGCAGAAGAGGCCTCCTTGTTTGCAGAGAAAAAAGCACTTTACGATGCGATGTTCGAAAAACTCGGAAAAAAATGCAAAGAGTTATTGCTAATGGCATTTAAAATAAAGAATATGCAAAAAGTAGCTGAAAAACTCGGGGTTTCGTATGCATATGTGAGAAAGAGAAAATCGTTATGCATAGGGCAGCTCACTGAAATGGTGCAGTCATCGTCCGCTTTTAAGAAAATCCAAAATCAACAACTGTAATGAAAGAGGAAGATTATATATTGTTTGAAGATTACCTTTCCGGAAACCTGTCAGAGAAAGAAACAACACTTCTGGAACAAAGGTTGGAAACTGATGAGCAGCTGGCAGCGTCTTTTCGATTGTATAAAGAACTTTCCGGTTATTTGGAAAAAAAGGTATCGAATGAAGATGAAGCACAAGCTTTTGAAGAGAATCTAAAAAAAATAGCCGCTTCCCACTCCGTTACTAATAACCGGAAGTCTGAAAAAAGAACTTTTAAACCCTGGCACTATGCAATAGCGGCAAGTATCCTGATTGTTTTTGGTTTGTTTCTTTTTAAAGATTCCGGAGCACCTGTTTATGCCGATTATGCCCAACACGAATCAATAAGCCTGACAGTAAGGGGAGAAGGAGAAACCATGTTATACAATGCACAAGAAGCTTTTAATAATAAAGAGTATAAAAAAGCAGTTGCTCTTTTTGAAAGGATATTAAAAGAAGATATTAGTAACAGTGAGCTTCAACTGTATCTGGCGGTTTCATTAGTAGAAACAAATCAGTTTGATAAAGCAGAAAATATTCTGGCAATACTTGCTGAAGGAGATTCCGTGTATAAATATAAGGCTATATGGATACAAGCCCTGAGTGCTCTTAAACAAAAAGAATATAAAGCATGTGTTGCCTTACTCAAAGCCATTCCGAAAAATGTGGAAGAGTATGATCAAGCTCAAAAACTTATGGGTAAATTACCTTAATGGAATGGTGGATAGGATAGAAATTACTGAATATAGGGCTGTTCTGTACAAAATAAAATAACTCCATCTATTTATTAATATAAGGAAAGTAAGCTTTTATTCGATTCTTCTCATTATCTCATAATCCTTCCACCCTTCTCGTATTCCCTTTTTATACCATTGGTAATATAGTTCATGTAGATCGTCTTTTTTTTATCTTTCAAAGCACACAAACAGGCATATTGGACTATATTCATAATTTCGGCTCCTGATAATTCATACTTTTGTGCTACTTGTACAATATCTACATCCTTATGAAGTCTTATTTTTTTTGGAAAAGCATTCTTCCAGAGAATTTTCCTTTCCGAAAATTTTGGCATAGGAAAATGAATAATAGCCTGAAATCTTCTAACAAAGGATTCATCTATGTTGCTTTTCAGGTTGGATGCCAGAATGACTAGTCCGTTATACGTTTCAATCCGTTGCAAGAGGTAAGACACTTCTTGATTGGCATATTTATCATGTGCATCCCGCACATTCGTTCTTTTACCAAATAAAGCATCTGCTTCGTCAAAGAATAAAATATTCCCAGTTTTTTCAGCCTTTGTAAGTAAATTGGCTAGATTTTTTTCTGTTTCACCAATAAATTTTGAAACTACCATGGACAGATCTATTTTATACACATCTTTCCCTGTGTATTTTCCCAGTAGACTGGCTGTCAATGTTTTTCCGGTTCCCGGAGGACCATGGAACAATACCCGATATCCGGGTTTCAGTTTTTTTCGCATACCCCAGTCGTTTAGAAGCGTGTCCCCATGGTCGATCCAAGTTTGTAGTTCTTTTACCTGATTGAGTGTTCCTTCGGGTAACACAAGGTCTTTCCATTCCATCTCTGTCTCGATAACTTGAGCAGGGAACTTCATGCTAAAATTCGGCTTGTTGGCTTCTCCAAGAGTCATAATCTCAACATATTCTTGTGAAACAACAATCTTTCCGCTCATCCTGGGTTCGCCTTCAGGCGGGTCTTCCAGCCAAAGGATATGATGTTTTCCGAAAAAGTGTTCGGAACTAAAAAAACCCTGTATCTTTTTCCGCTTTTCAAAATCATTATCCCCCAGTAAGAACAAGGCCGTTTCCCCCGTAGGTAAAAACCCCCTGAAATTTTTCCCTCTCACGCCACCCAATTGCGGAAAATCACCGGTAGATGTCAGCTTGTTTTGAATGATTCCATCTAAAAAATTGCTTTGTATATGGGGAGATAAAGCAAGAAGTAACAATAGTTTTTCCTCCTTGTCCAGCTTCGCTTTTTTAATAAAGTTTGGGATATGGAGGTTCCAATCGTTTATATCAGGTATTTCGGGGTTGGGTTTGTCCTTTTCAGAATTAAAATGCTGTTCCAAACGATATTGGATAAAATCACTGAGATATTTGAGTTCTAAAAAATTAGTCATGAATTCTATTTTTTAAGCTAATATTCGAACAGAGTTTTATAATCTATTAAGTACAGTATTAGCCAGGCGTGTTCTTCTATTTAATCCAAAATTTGTTGTCATGGCTCTTAATACATTGCCAAAGGCGGTCCTTTTGTCTGGTGGTAGGGCATTCGCCCAGGTCACTACTCTATTTTCTATTCCCGTTGTATTTAAGCTTGTATTTGGTGTCACATTAACAGCCTGTCCGCTGTTAGTTCTAAGAACATCATAATTCCCACTCAAAATTTCCCATTGCGTACCAAAAGATCCGGTAATTGCTCCATTTCCGTCAGTAGTTATATTTGTTTCACCATTCCGTTCAATCCAAACTAAACTACTTAACATAAATTGTTGGCTCACATTTTGTGTAGGTGATTCAAAAGCAGTAGAACTAGCTCCCGCATAATTCCTAATAAAATCATCAACAGATCCTGCATATTGCCTGCCTAAAGGGTCTGTAATATTAGTTGTTCCTGCGAGGTTTCGTCCATGCTGATATTGCACCCCGTTTGTAGCAAGCCATAGGTGCCCAAATAGCTCATGTGCTAAAGAATTTGACCCTAATATGCCTCTCCCTCCTGAGGAGGAATCATAATAGATTTGATGTGCGTTAGGATTTGTACTTGCCAACAGAGTTTGATTAGGATTAATTGCTTGTAGAACAGCTTCTGTAGGAAGCGTTATCCCCCCCGCCAATAATGATATGAGGCTGATCCTGTTAATGGCTTCTGATCTTTGCCCATTTGCAAACCTGATTATTTTGGTATCAAAACTTGTTGCGGCATCAATGGCTTTTATTTCAACTGTTTCGTTATCAATAAATCGCTTTAAAATGTTCCATCTATAAGGATCTACCGGGGCAGTATAACTAATTTCATAAGCCAGTTTGCTGTTTCTTGTTACCGCTATATGTGCCTGATCAGGTCCAGCCAGTAAGTTTCCCCGTCTGAGAATATCTCTTTTGGCTCTGTGATTTAGCTTAAGCTCCCCTTCCATAAATTGCCTGTGATTAATAATTAAAGGATCTCTTTGAATTTTGCGTTCGATATTTTTGTTCTGCTGCACCACATGCGTCAATTCATGAGCCAATAAACGTTTGCCTTCCGTGGTATCCGGATTGTATTTTCCGGAATTAAAGTAGATATCTTTCCCATGTGTAAAGGCCTGGGCTTTGAGTTCCCTGTTCATGTTCACTGCATCTTTATCGGTATGTATATTGACATCACTAAAATCCTTTCTAAAAGAAGATTCCATTTCTCCCTTGGTATTTTTAGATAGTTTTTCACCCTTACCGGTCTTCTTTTTTATTTGTTGTGTTAATCCAGAGCTTGCTGTATTTGACGATGTATTGCTTTTGGTTTGAACGGCTTCACCTTCTTCCTCTTCCTTTTCTTCATCCATTTTACTGACCATTTCTTCTTCCGGCTCTTCCATAGCTTCGCCTTCCGGTTTTTCCTGAACCAATTTATCTTCTTCCATACGCTGTTCGGCGGTTCCCAATTTTTCATCTTCCAGAGGTGTTGCCAATGATTCCCTTTGTATGCTGCTTATCTCTTTGTTCTGTATATCGGGTTTTGACGAATTACTGACCACAGTATCAGCCATACTGTCTGCTTCTTTCTCATATTTATCATTCGGTTGCCCCACAGTGAGCTTTGGTTGTATGCCCACATTGTTAGTACTGTTGAAAAAAGGTGTTTTGCTTTCTTTGGTAAAAAAAGCTTCATCGTTTTTTTCAATCATCTCATTTTTATGGGGATTCTTGTGCCTACGGCTTGAAAACATACTTTTCATCATTCTCGGTTTTACAGATTGTTCTTTTATACTTTCAATAAGAATTCTTTTGCAAGCTCTTTATAATCCATAGCTCCATTGGAGTTCTTGTCATACGAATATATATCCATCCCTTTTTGTTGTGCATTGGCCAGGGCAATATTGATCCTGATATGGGTTTTAAACACTTTATCCTTTGAAAATTCGCTTTCCAGTAATTCCTTAACATGACGGTTCATTTTTTTCCTCTTATCGAATTTGGTAAGGACAAATCCCAGCAGTTTCACTTTTTTATTCAGCCTCTTGATATGGTCAAAATGCTTTAAAAAATTGCGCACCCCTTTTAAAGGTAAGAATTCTGCCTGCAAAGGCAATAATACCGTATCACTGGCCACCAACGCGTTAATCGTAAGCATTCCCATGGCAGGCGGACAATCGATAAATACGAAATCGTAATTGTTCAAGGATTTAGTAAGTTGCGCCAGTATCTGTTCCCTTCCGTATATACTGGCAAGTTCTAGTTCGGCATTGGCCAATTCCAAAGACGAAGGGATTACATCCAATCCCGAGGCTTTTACAATCGCTGCGGTAAGGTCGTTATCCTCTCCAAAAGCCTCTTTGTGCAAGATGTCGTAAATCGATCTTTCAACTCCATCTTTTATTCCTAACGATTGTGTTAGGTTTGCCTGAGGATCTACATCTATCAACAATGTTTTTTTACCCAAGTCTCTTAACGCTGCAGCAAGATTAATGGCCGTTGTTGTTTTGCCAACACCACCCTTAAAATTTGCTATGGAAATAATTTTTGTCATTTTTCTTATCCTAATTCTCCATTGAAATATTGCATGGCTTTGTCCCATACCACACATCCTACCCTGCTACCCAATTTCCGCCCTTCCATATCACCATCCACGAAATGAATACCTCCGTACAATCTTGATATTCCTGCTTCACCGGCAGTATCTTTTAAGGTTTTCCATTCGAGGACAACATCTTCTGAAGGGGTGCATCCGGGTTCAATTTTAGACCCTCCTTTTGGGATGGTCACGGATTCACCATATTTTCCATTTTGGCAAAAATTTGTCAATACCTCAGCAGTAGCAGCACTAAATGTACTGTGTCCCGATACATACTCGGCAAAAGGAGGTGTTGGGATATAGGGGATCCAGTTTTCACCTTCAATTTTTTTGGTGCCTTCACATGGTCCGCCCCAGGCCTCAATGGTTTTACCCCTATAAATATTTCGAATGGCAGAAACCGGTCTTACATAATCGTAATACACTTTGCAGTCCCAAGCAGCAATACCAGCGTCGAGCAGTGCATTGGCAACTACAAAAAACATTTTGATATCATAAGCGTTTTTATGCCCATATTTTTTAGACAAATATCTTGCCTGCCTGCAACACTGTGCGGGTGGCACTCCCCAAGAGCCGTCCTTGTCATTTATCGCATCTTCAAATTTATCCTCGTGCATTCCGGCCCATAACTCAGCTATTATTTTTTGTTCGTCTGTAAGATTTTTACTGTAGTTTAAAATTACCTCAGCCTGTTTAACAAAATCACGATCACCACAAGATGACGGTGATGACGGTCTGAACTGTCCGCCCCATGCCAAGGCAAAAGGTTTTATAAGTCCCCAGTGGGCTGTTAAAAAAGTTTGGGGTTTATGTCCTTTTAACAAGGGCTGCCAGCGGTCTGTGTATTTTATAGGCTGAGGCTCAGGAGGGTTTACAGGACAATAGCCACTATAATCGGTATAGCTCCCTTGATGCAGGGTTGCATACGGATTGGAACCGTCACCCGCCCGGCATTCCAAAATAAGTTTCGCTGATAAATTCCCTATACCCACGGGATTATCGGGTTTTAAATTTTTGTCATCGGGATCGTAACCACAATCGCACATAAAATCGCGGAACATGTTCTTGTGTTCCGGTGGCAGAAGTAGGCAGAAGAGGGTCTGTAACACCGTATAGGCTGCATAGCTGTACGTTTTTTTACGGTTTTCTGAAATACATTCGCTATCCGGTTGCTTTAAGTAGCTTCCCGTGGTGGTGCTTACCTCGCAACCTCCGTCATTATAATTGGTCCATGCATCATACATTGCAGTATGTACCATGGCCAATGCCCGCGCTGCAATGGTAGGTGGCGCTGCCGTATAATGCAGGGCATCACAGGTCAGGCGGTTCCATTGGTGGGCTTTGCTGGGTGTGTATGTGTTGTTTGTTGACATGATTAATTTTTTATTAATTTATATATATGCTTCATATTATTAAGACTGTCCAATATATTTTAATTCGCCGCTATCTGTGAGAAAAACATATAAATCATATCCGTTTATAATTGACATTTGAAACCAGTCATCAAATCCGGAAAGTTTCATCAGAAAATCAGCTGGCTCGCCATTTTCTTGAATTGGAGATTCATTGCCCTGTATCCATACGGGAAAACCTCCGATGTACGACTGGAAATTCTCAATTTTTTCGTATTCATATGGAATGGGATAAAACTCATCCTTACAAGCAAGACCTTCTTTAATAATATGTTGAGGCACAAAATTTTGCTCTTCCAATGTAAAGGGAAGCCCTGTTGAGAAAATGGATTCCTTTGGATGACCACTCCACCAGGGTAAATAACCTTTTGGGTAAGACAATCTTTGAGATACATTATCAATTCTACTTGTCCTTACTATTTTGAAAAAATCTTTTTCAAAATTTCCGGACGACACTGGAGACTGAAATATGGAAATAGCCATTACCTTATTATTTTGTGGAAAAACTAAGTCTCTAGCGTCAAAAGATATAATATGATGATAAAACAGCTCGCCAACTTTTGGCCACATTTCCTCAGGGACCACAGGAGATGGACCAAATATCTTATTTAAAGGGTTCGGTTTATCATTTTTATTAATGGGCGTAATCAAATAAAATGGGTTCACATACATTGTATCTATAATTAAGTTATTATTTATCTTTACCTCCAGGCAGTGGAGGAGGAACCTTAAATCCAATTATTTTAAAATATTTACCCCACAGGCTACCTATTGGAGATTCTTTTGCCCGGATATTACCATTTTCAATTTTTTTGTATTTAATGATATAATTCTCTGACCAATTGGGACCCCTCCATGGAACTGGGCGTTGATTAATATCTGCTTTAAGTGGCCATAAGTTACTGTTCCTATTACTTCCTCCAAAGCCTAAATCAGTCACATGATCTACATCTTTTGTTCTGGGGTCTTTTCTATCAAAAAACCGCTTATAACCTTTCGCTATTAATAATTTTTTAAAATCACTTTGGGCATTTGGTCTGCGGCCATGTATAGACGCTTTTTTAAGTCTCCTACCGTTGTATACACGGTTTCGTTCAGATACACCTATACGATACATTTTCCCTGGACGAGTTTTATGTTTTTTCCAATATACCTGCTTATTTCCATACATAGGTATCTGCTCTGACTCCCCATCAATAATCAAGCTAATCTGTCGAGGATAATCCTGCGGTCTTTTATACCAATGAATAGGTATAGGATCTGATGCACTGCCAGTATGTAAGTCTTTAGCTTCTTTCTCAACCTCAGCTACTTTACCTTCAGGATTCATTTTGCCCATGATGTCCCAATCATTTTCCTTAGGATCCCATTTGGCTTCAAGAGATGAATATTTATACTTGCGTATAAAAGGTTTTAATATCAAATTAATAGCATTAGTACTAAATTCATTATTTTTTAACTTTTTAAGCCTTTCCCTGACTGCTTTGTTTCCTTTTTTCCAACGAAGATTCGTAGGAAGTGGAACTTTCCCTACTTCCCGGGCAAGAATACCTTTTCTTTTTCTTTTTGCGTGAAGTGTATAGTAACCATGATCTGTCCTAACAGGTCGTAATGATCTGGAAGCTACTTTTCTATGCTTTCTAACTATTTTTCCAAACTCAGATTTGGTCTTGGTTTTTGAAAGCCCATTTTTTTGGAAATTGTAAAAATGTTTTTTAACTGCCAATTTAAATACCTGCCACTGTGCATCCTTTGGCTTTTTTCTCCCTGCTCCCTTTTTTCTTCCTGCTCCCTTTTTTTTCCCAAATACGCGTTGAAACAGTTTTTTAAACCATGCAATAACATCATCCATAATCTTTTTAAGCCTGTTGAAAACCTTAGCTAAAGATCCTTTTACCACACTTTTTAAAACTTTCCATCCTGCAGATGCTACAGTTTGTATAGCCTTAAATCCTCTCATTATAAGACCACCTCCCGTTTTTAAGCCTTTAATTAACATTTTTAAGCCTTTGCCAATCCAGCTTACTGCTTTTCCACCCCATTTAACTATATTACCTATTGATCCTGAGAACACGAGTAACAGTATTTCAAATAATATCATTCCTATAACAGTGCCGATTTCAAGTCCAATGGTAAAGGCATCATTTTTAAGCACAAAAGAAAACAGGGAGTCCGCAATTTTTTCACCTGCATTTTTTGACCAGTCCTTAGCAATCTCAAAAGCCTTTTCTACCATAGAAAACAAAATCTTGGGACTTTTCTTAATAAGATCTACTATTTGATTTAAAGCTTTGGGATCGTTTATAAATGCTTCTATTTCTTTCCCCAGTTTAGCAAAACTTTGGATAAACTTTTTAATGGACGCAATATCTTCCAGAACTCCTTTGAAGAAGTTATATATACCAGAAATCAGATCTGGGACCATTGTAATGATGTCTACAATAGTCATAATTAAGCCCACAAGCCCATCCCAGACAATTCCTTTAATAACTCCTGAATAGAGCCCTGTGTAATAACTGGGATTAATCCCGGTATTTATTAGTTTTTCGATAAAACGGATCTGTGTATCAGGTTTCATATTTTTGATACGATTTACAAAGCCAATCATACCATGTACAATTATTTCCCAAAGAGGACCTAACATTGTTGGCCTACCCAATAGCTTTAACCCTTTAATGGTCATATCGAGCAGGAAATTAATAGCTGTCGGCTTAATAAAATTAGGGATTAATGTCCATGCCAATTTTGCAGCCAATGCGCCCATATAGAAAAACCAGTTTGCGGGATTTACTATTATTATTACAATCCCTGTGACAAAAATTAACAGGTCTTTTAAAAAGCCCCAGAAATCTGTCATTAATGAATTTACTGCATTTACCAGTACACCAACAAGCCCGGTTACCATAGATTTAATTAAATTAAATACCAAGGAAACCGCTTGTACAATTGCTCTTATTACGGATAAAAGCACACCATTTAGGACGTTGATTAAATTTGTAAATCCTGTCGATATTGAATTTAAAACCGATACAAACCATGTAAATCCAGATAGTAAAAAGGCTTTGATTTTGTTAATTCCCTTCATTAAAACAGGAAAGACTATATTTTTAAGAACTTGAGCAGCTTGAATAAACATTTTAGGAACGCTCAGAGAACTGATTAAGATTTGTGCATAGTTCCAGAATGTTATGCCTGCTTCGAGAAGAGATGCCAACGGACCATTCGAACTGAACAGTTTAAATACTTTACTAAGCGATTTCAAAGGCTTTAAAACCGGCTTTATAAATTTGTATATTCTATTCCAGGCCGCACTGATCTTGTCCTTAAGCCAACCCCATACCGACCCCACTCCATTCCAGGAAATATTAAACTTCTCTTTTACCCAATCCCATGCGTCACTGAGTGTTTCCCGGATAGGTGATATAAGACCCCATACCCATTCCGCCTTGGATTTAAGAGAATTCCAAACGCTACTGCTCATGGATTTTACAGCTTCAAATACTGGTAATCCCAGTTTGTTCCATAAACCATCAAGCACAGCGATAAATTGTCCTGAAACTTTTTGAAAAGCTTTAAAAAGAGGCCTCGTAAACGAACTGACGAACTTAAAAATGGCCATTGAAGTCTTTTTAACAGCTGCTTCTGTTTTCAATGCTAAACTGGTTGAAGACTCTAATACATTTCCTGCAATTTGTCCGACAAACTTGGTAATTATCCCTGTTAATCCAAAAGTTTGAACTTTTGAGATAATCCCACCAAACAATTTATCTATTGCACTTCCAATTTTCTCCTTAATGACTTCAATCCAATCTTTTCTCAAAAAGTCTAATAATCCCGGAGCAAATCTTTCTAATTGTTCAATTATGAATTCTTTCCCTTTTTCATAGACATAGCTACCACCGGCACGCACTGTATCCCCGGTAATTCTCGCAGCATTTTTTAGTCCCCTTATACTTGGATCAAATTGATAATTCGTAAATGGTATATCCACATTATACCACGCTCTTTGTACATTCGGAACCTCCCTATTCTGAAGCTCTCTTTTATCCCTACCTGACTGCTTTTTGGTTCGGAGTCTAGTCTTTCCCTGCTGCACCGTATGCGTCAGCTCATGCGCCAGCAAATGTTTCCCCGAGGAAGTCTCGGGATTATATTTCCCTTCATTAAAATAAATATCACTACCATGCGTAAAGGCCTGGGCATTCAACGATTTGTTCATGGTCACCGCGTCGCTGTCCGTATGGATCTTCACTCCACTGAAATCGGCATCAAATCCGGATTCCATTTGGGTTTTAGTAGTTTCATCCATGGATGAGCCTTTCCCTGCTTTGGCACTTAGTTTATCTTCTAGTGAAGGACCGTCAGAGGTTTGGAAAGCTGAAGTTTCTTCTTTCCTTTGGAGGTATTTTTCAGAACCGGTGAAGGCAGTCATAAAACCACCTGTAAAAGCATTTCGGGGCCTTGTTTTCTCTATTACTTCGCTAAAGTTTCCACTATTACCATCTATGGATTCTATAACATCTCCATTAACGGCTTTGATAATACAATGGTGTTGTTTTTCATGGAAATACCCGATATCACCGGGTTGAGGGTTATCGGTAGGTTTAAGTGTACCATAATTGGATACTCCTTTACCTACTTCCCAGTATCCCAGGTCGATCCCTGCTTTTTTTATGGCATACACAGAAAAAATACCACACCAATGGGGAAGTTCTTTTGTATATCTCACATTTTCAATGACTTCATCCGGCCAGGCATCTTTGGCGGCCAGATGAAAGACTTTCAGGAGGTGATCTGCGCCTACCCTACGTCCACTGCCATCGTTCTTTTTGGCCTCTATCTTTCCTACCATTTTTTGGGCTTCTTCCACGATTCTTTTTCTCGTAGTGCCTTCGTCCCTGCTATTGCTTTGAAGCTGTATGTTGGGTATTTTTTTAAACAGGATGGGATATTCCGTTTTTTCCATCTCCAGGGTCCTGCGCTGAATATTGGGTTCATTATCATCGGGAGGTGGAAGAGTGACACCTGAAACCGATTTTTTTTGCAATTCGGACTGCTGTTCCATTTCCCCGGCATCCTCTTTTTCACAATCTTCACATTTGGGTTGGATAGAACTAATTTTAGCTGATAATGGAGTTGTATTTGTCAGTTGCCCTGAGCTATCTGGCTTATGTAAGATACTTTTAGCCATAGGTTTTGCTTCTACCGCAGTTTCCGAGTCATTACTTTCGGACACAGATTTTTCCTGGGCTTCCGGTTTTACTTGTTGATCTGTATATATTTTTGTTCCGTTACAATCAACTTCTTTTTGAATTTTCTTTTGGTCTTGAACAGCCCCCTGCTGCACCGTATGCGTTAACTCATGTGCCAGCAAATGTTTACCCGGGGAAGTCTCAGGATTATACTTCCCTTCATTAAAATAAATATCCGGACCATGCGTAAATGCCTGTGCCCCCAATTCCTTGTTCATTTGCACTGCATTATACCCGGTGTGCACACGGACACCACTAAAATCGGTTCCAAATGCTGAGCTCATAGAGTTTTGTATCCCGGGAGACAAAGGGTTTCCGCTACCTTTATTTGCATTTAGCTTGCTCTCTATACCGGAAGGAGCATTCAGGGAAGAACCTTCTGCTTTTGCTTGAAGTTGTTCCGGTTCCCCCTGTTCACCTGCCTTTTCGGCAGACAGGCATTCAGCGCATTTGGTTTGAATTAAGGGCTTTGTTTGTACTTCCTGCTCAGGTTGCTCTGCATCGCTCTCAAAAATGGGTTTACGCTGAATGTGGCTTATGCTATCAACCAGACTTTCTTCTTTTTTCTGTAGCTTCTCTTCATCTTCACATTCGGTGCATTTGGTTTGTATGTGGCTACCTCCATTTACACCCCCCTGGCCCCCCTCAAGGGGGGAATAGTTGGCAGGTTGACTTAATTTTTGCACTACCCTGTCGGCCATGGCGTCTGCTTCTACTTCGTATTTGTCATTGGGTTGACCTATGGATAATTTTGGCTGAATTGAAGTCGGATTAAAAAATGAATTGTCCGTTTTGCCGGATTTTGAAAAAAAGGGATCCTCTCCTTCCTTACTAAAGAAAGGTTCCCGCTCCATCTGGATTTGATTTTGGGCGGTAGTGGCTGTTTTTTCAACAGTTGCTTTCAGCTTTTTGTTTTTATAGTTTACGTTCTTTAATCTGTTCTACATCCATACTGGTAATACTTCCCCCACTTGCTCCGGCGGTATATACTGCTGTTACATCCAGACTATCCGAACTCTCAATGACCAGAAAACCTTCAAAACCGTGAATAAAAGTGATGCCGAAATCTTGAATATTACGGCAAACAAAACGTTCTACACCATCCGACTTGATGGTTGAATTTTTAAATTTGGATACCTGACCGGGATGTGCCAGTTTTTTTCTCAGTTTTACAGCTTTTTCGCTCGGATTGTGAATGTTCACCGCTGTTTCATAAACGCCCGGCAACAAGCCATCCGAAGTTTGTGATGTTCCGGGAATGTGTGCCGTACATACCAATTTTACTGCATATTGATAGGCATATCTGCGAGGTGTTGTCTTTTCCATGATCCTTAATTTTTATGTTTATCATCTCCATTCTACTTTTAGCATTTCTTTCATCCATGGTAGCTTGACAATACTCAAGTTCCATGGTAAACGGTCTAACAAAACATCTATGGTTTTATGTTCTACATACAATTTCCAGCCTGTTTGTTCTTTTTCCAGTTTTCCTTCCCGCATTAAAAATCCTTCCCGTACACCATCAATTGAGGTGGTTCCCAGAGCTCCCCAATGTTCTATAACTGCCTGTAATAACCCATTTGCTTCTTCTTTTTCCTCTTCCGTCAGTAAAAGGGTATGATCAAGAGGTATATTAGCGGGCATTTCACAAAGGAACTTAGGAAGAACCATTTCGTATTCGGGAATATGTTCATTCCCGGTTGCTATATATTCTAACAGCAATACAGCCTTATTTTGACATTCAAAGTTTTTGAATGCCATATCTTCCAAAAGATCTAACTTTTTAAAAAGATGATTTAAAAAGGGGTGTACCAGTATGATCCCTGCGTTTTTAAAAAATTGGGGGGATACTATCTCTTTATCTTTTAAACCTGTTTCAGGAGTTGACTCATCCCCAGTATCAACTAAATTTTCTACTTCTTTAAAGGTGTTGATCTCTACTTTATTATTAAAAACTTCTCTTAAAAAAGGATAGTCGGAAGTTTTTAAAAGATTTGATTCCGATATTTTATTGATCAGTGTTCCAGGGATATCATTAATAATCAGTTTTGCTATTGTTTTACTGTCTGATTTTCTTCTTTTAAGGATTACAGTTCTGAAAACAGCTTTCCAAAGTTTTATCTCCAGCTTTCTGTAACTTATTTCTGTTTGAACAGAAACCTTTTTGAATAAGAATTGCAATTCCTTAAAGAACTCCAGCAAACCAGTTTGGGAATAACCTGTATAGAGTTCCACAATAGATTTTAAATCTTTTATGGAGTGTTGCAGGATTAACCTATCCATTGCAAAGTCATACTTTTCCAGTGTTTTTCCGAGAAGTACTGTTGCATCAAAATCCAATGCCAATGTTTCCAATACTTTTTCGAGCCAATCTTCTTCTGGTTGAATGGCATAAGAAGGCAAGGTGCCTTTTTCGAGCCAGTATAACCATAAATCAAAGTAATATGCCCCGAGTGATTTTTGAGAATTATCTTTTTTTGAATGACCCGGGATATCTTTCAATTTAAATGACAGGTGTTTCCTTGTACATTTCTCTTTAAGAAGGCTTATTATTTTTTCAACAAAATCAGCTGTACTCTTTTCGTTTAAATCAATTTCCCCGATATCGAGTTCTATGGTGTCAAAACGCATAAGTTCATCTTCACCACAAATACTGTCAAACAACTTGTTTAATTCCGGCACCAGATTTTTCCATACCATCTCACTTAACTGTTGCTGAACGGCATAGGCCTTTTGGGAAGAATTTATTTCCACCTGAAAAACCTGTCTTCCTATGAGGTGCTTATTTGCCATTTACTTTAATATTTTTTTAAGCTGATTTAAAGGCTTTTTATTCGCCAATGATTTTAGGTCTTCACTTTTCCATTCTTTATTGATTTGTTTAAGGGATATTCCTTTTTCCTCCAATGTTTTCAGACTGGATTTCAACTTGCTTATCTCTGTCTTTTTAAGGCTTGTCTTTCTTTCAAGCACCAGTTTATCGAGTAAATGCCAAGTGGCATTTTTGATCAATTCAAAGAAGCTTTCGAGCTTGTTGTCTTTCTGCAGACTGTATCTCTTAAAAAAATTGACCAGTTGAACATAGCTGTCTATTGTGGGGATATTTTCCAAAAAGAAATGTGTACGCTCATAACTTTTGGTTTTTAACATACGCTCATCGGCTACTTCTACAATATTGGATAGGTATGCAGGTTTTCTCTTCCTGACCATGGTTAATGTTGCTTTACCATCATCTTCAATAGCTTTAACCTCTGTAGCTTCAGACCTCACCGAAGATACGTGGGTAGTAACGAACGGCCCCGGGTCATCCACAGGTATATTTTCTGGCGGACAATATCCCCAAAATAGGGTTCCTTTTGCATCAGGGGGTAAGCAACACGGATCGATATCCCTTTGATCTTCTTCTTCGCAATTGCAGTTCCCTTGCTGTCCGGGAGGTGACGGACAAACCGCTTCCGACTTAAGGTTTTTTATAAGACGGGCCAGTACACATTTTAAATCATCAAAATCACAGATATTGTTTGGATCTTGCATCCATTGCAACCATTTCCTGTACCCTTCTTCAAACCTGCACATATCCCGTGGCGAGAGCCATAAAATATTAAGTCCAACCAATGCCGGAACTTCTTTGTAAAGTAATTTTTCAAAGGCCTGTCGCGATTCCTCGGTTCTGAAACGTTTTGCCCATGAAGGTAATACCACGGTTGCCCAAAAAGAATATGGATCACTCCCCGGTAGATAATGGATTATATTTGAATTTTCTTCTGCACAGGAATCCTCATTTTCAGTATCTTTTTGCCATTCTATATCACAACAATAGTCCGGACATATAGGAAGCAGGCAATCGAAAGATGTCCTGTTACCATCAGCATCAATTATAATATCCCCTCTACATTCGCGGTCTGTTTTTGGCCTTAGTAAAATATGTTCCAGAAGATGCATTCCCACATCATTGACACAAGATTTGGTTATTTTAATGGCATCTTTCACTTCCTGTAAGCTATCATACTGCTGTGGGTGATAGGCCAGTTCCTTACTTTTATCTACTATTCTGAAGCTATAAGGACCATATTCACTAACTGAGGTACATTCCAAAGCATATGAGCCTGATTTAATTAATTCACAAAACTTCATAAATGCATCTAAGGCTTCAGAACAACAATTATAACAGTTGCTACTTACAAAGGGATAGGGTTCGTTACAAGGACTATCACTATCTTCAACAACCGTGCCGTCACAACCACATGGTTGCAGTCCATTTTCTGTAATTACCCGGTCATTCTGAGGCCAGTAAAGCCTGTAACAATACCCTTTTTCAGTTTTATACACTGGAAAATAATCGGCTATACGATATAAAGCAGTTATATCAAGATCGTTCATGGCATTCAGGAAAGCCTCATTCTTTATCTTTTCCTTTAAGCAATTTATGAGTTTTGCTTGATGACTTTCTTGATCTTCCGCCCCTTTTGAACATCCTTTTAAACACTCTCTAATTGTATGTACTATATCGCAAATATCTCCCAGTTGGTATCTTTCGGATGGCAAATTGGTCATTCTTGCCATAAATCCTGATTCTACAGCATTTATTGTTTCGTTCGATCCCTGATTGAAATAAGTATAGTCGCTCCAATTCAGCTGTTCCAGAGCATCCACCCATTTTTCCATGTTCTTGTCCCTCTCGAATCCAGAATTATAATAACACTTATGATCTGCCACAAAATAAGCAGGAGAAACGACTTTAAACTTCCAGTAGTTCTGATCGCAAACGGGTATAAAGTTTTTATCATCTTCGGCTGCATAAACAAATTCCCTAACCCCGCCGGGAAGGCAATTGTTACAGCTGTCTTTTGCTTCCGGAAAGGCTGCGTCCCAAGCTTCATCCTCACTATTGTATTCACAAAAGCTCTCTGCCAAAACTTCGATTAATCCCACATAGTAACAACCTCTTTCACAAAATATCCTGCAATTATTTGACGTCCCCGCAAGGGCATAAAAATGTTGATAGGCCTTAACAGCTTCTTCATAACTTTCAAAACAATCAATACTTGTCCATATTAAACTTCCTAAATGCTCACCGCCTTTATATTCACAATCAATACTGATAAGTCCTTCCTCGGGAACAACTACACGGTATTTATATTTTACCACATCATCTTCTTCAATTTTATAGATGGGGAAAATATCAGCTAGTTTTGTATAGTACTCCACTAAATCCGATCTGGTTCCTTCTACTTTCTGTTTAATTCTTTCGGGGATTACCGCTATAAATGAAGCATCATCACATGCCTTGGAATTAGGGTCCTTATAAACTTCGTCCGTACTAATTTTACCATTTTCCTCATATTGTTTAGGGTTCCTTGCCAGATCAATTACGTCAAGCAACTCTTTTTTCCAGGCATCTACAGCCTCCTGATGGGTATTATACCCCACATAACTAATCAATACAAACTCATTCTTTTCTTTCTTTTCTTTGTCTCCAAAACATATCTGATAATGGTATTTTTTCGAATCTTTTTTCGAATCTTTTTTCGGGCATACCACAATGGGTTTAGGCGGACATTCCTTCAGGTCAATTGGTGGTATGATACCACATATAATGGATTTAATCCGTTTTGCAAGCGATTCACTTTCACAACAGTAAGGACTTCTAACCAAAGGGTTGTTCTTTTTGTAAAACCTCCATTGATATCTTCCCTCCTGGCTTTCGGCCATTTCATTTGCTACAAAACTTTTCCGGGCTTGTCCGCTCTTGGTGTATATACTTTTTATATAATTTGTGCTGGTTTCCGCTGCTTCTATAGATGCCTTTTCCCTACCACTTTTATACTGAACTGCTATGGGTTCCATTTTTGAAGATTCATACAGAGCAAAGTCATATTTCTTATTTTTTCCTCTTGTTTTTTTCAAGGATAAGGCAGATAATTTATTTGCAAAATCTGTATATGCCTGCGATGCTTCTTCAGGTTTTTTAAAAGTCTTATTACTTATAAAAAGTGGTTCAAACTTATTGTGCGCATTGGTAATTCCATATAAAAAACAATAAAGTGCGGGAGTTGAACCTACTTTAAACTCATAAATATGTGGCGCAAAAAGATTTTTATAGCTTTTTGAATGCTCTTTAACCGCGTACTCATTAAAATCTAATTTTGCCTTTCTTTTAGATGAAAATTCGTCGGATGACCTTATCATTTTTCCATCACTGTCATAAAGTGACCAGACATACCTTCTTGGTTCTTCCTTAACAAAAACCGGCAATTCACTCTTTTTAAAAAACCGGATGATAGCATTCAATGCCTTATTACGGTCTGCTGCTGTTTCAAAATGATTTGATGGCAATGCAATAAACGAGTCATCTTTGTCGCGGAGGATAAAATTATATTCCGGATTCCCTTCATCCCCTGATAATAAATAGTTCTTTTTGGTTTTGCCCAATTCATATATCTTCTCTATCTCCTGAAGTGCATCTTTTTCGGTATTAAATGCAATATAACTAACCAGGAATTCCGTTTTATTTACAGGGATATTAAAACCGAATTTATCCCTTTCTTTGTCATAATCGGGTTGGGTATTCCTATTGGTAAAAACGCTTACAAATTCATCAATGGCTTTGTCTGAATTAAACTGGCTACTGTCTATTTCTCCGGAAACGGCAATATTGTTCCCTTTTTCCCCTTTTAAATAAATTACATATACGCCTTTTTCCTTCTCAACTACATCATAATTTTTGGTTGAACTGCCCAATGTCTTGGCTTGGCGCCATGCAGCTACGGCTTTGTATGCATCCGGATAAAAATTTAAAGCAGTAAAGGTTATATAATCATTTACTTTAAGCTTCCAGCGAAGTGCTTCGTCATGTTCGATTAAATAGTTACCGTATTTTTTTTCTTCAACAAGATTATCCCAGGCTTCATCACTATTGGTTTCAAAAATATTATCACTTGATTCTTTTTCAGCGGATTCAGCATTGATAACATGCCATTTCCAACTTTTGAGGGTTGATATTTTTAGATCAAGAGCATTAACATCGAGATAATGGTCTTTTTTTTCAATAGGAATCAACTCATAGGTTTTATCCTTTTCAGCAGATTTTAAATCTTGTTTGTTAATGTTTTTTATAAAATCGTCTTTCTTATCATTTGCCGTTTTGGCAGATGTCATTTTCTTGTTCTTGCTAATGGCAATCTCCTCATCCTTATTATTAAATAATTTCTGACTGTAATGATACTTTTTAACGATAGTATTTTCATCGTCTGCAACTGTTGAGAAAATCCTGTTCATGGAGGTTGCATCAAAACCATTGAGGTTTTTCTCCAACTGTTTATAAGTTTTTGGATCGCGTAACTGTGCTAATACTTTTGCTGAAGCATTATCCAATTCTACTTTGGTTTCATAACTCCTATTGCTTCTGAAGAGTACACTTCCTTTCTCATCTTTCAACAGTAACCTGAAGCATGGTGTCACTTCAAAATTGCATAGGTTACGTCGATTGTAATTTTCTATTCCGGATAATAAAGAAATACGTTTTTCAAACCCTGAAACATTATCGGTATTCCATGAGGGTTGTAAATAATCAAAAGCTTTGCCCCTGTTTCGGCTTATTTCGGCAAATTGATTTAAATAGGATGACTGGTCGTTAATAGTTATTTTATCCTGTTCTTCTTTACTTATTTTTTGTTGATATTGTAGGAGGGTATAATCTGTAAAATCTTCACCGAACCTAGCAAGCAGATGATCTAAAAATTGTTTTCTCCTTGTAATGTATTCATCCTTATTTTCGGTTAATTCTTTAATTAACCCCATATAAGAAATAGGATGATAATTAAGTCCGAAATAATGACTGTCCGGTAAAGTATCGCTTTCTGATTTCTCTGTGACAAGTTTATAATTTTCTTGCATTGAAGCTAGAAAAGCAACACTTTTGGCTTCATTTCGCGCTTCACTTTCAGACGTATATCTTTTAGTACCCACCAATAACAAATCATTGGGAATGAAAGGATGCAGTACAAAAAAGTAGCCATAGCGGTCTGAAAAGATCTCTATTGTATAGTTTTCATCAAAAAAAGAATCGATTATCTGGTTGATATAAATTGACCTGATATTTGCTGAAGTAAATGTAAAAAGGCTGACCAATCCATTTTTATCATCGCAGTAATTTCCGATAGTCAGTGCTGTCCTCGGATTATTCCTAAGCTTATCCAAAGCTGTTTTCCATTCTAAGTTATTTGAAACAGGTAATGCTAATTCGGTGCCTTCGGTAATATTTGTGCTCTGGTCGTAAAATTTGAGCAGTTTTTCAATTCCCGGAATGGATTCGGGAAGTTGTGTTAAATAAGTTTGCTTCTCCTCAGCACTTCTTTCCTCTTCAGGTTTTAATGAAAACAAGGAACGAATATGGGTTAACTGCGATGTATAATTAGCCAATATTTGGTCGTAAAACATTAAATAGCCTTTCAACTGAAGTGCCTGGGTTTTTCTCAATAATGTAGCACTATCGGGTAAGCCTTCATCACCTACACCATATACAACAGGAAAATCGTTTTGTATAGAGTAATAATCTCCTAAATCTTCCCTGTATCTACCGGATGGTATTTGTGAATCCAGATCTTTTAATGGAAGTTCAAACTTTTTAGCAAAAGAAAAGGTCTTATGTACTTTAGGTTTATCAATATTCAGCAAACCTTGGGCACTATAAAGGTCAATACAGGTATTTTCCAGTGAAAAAACGGGAACCTCATCATCACAAAGCATATTACTTTCTACCCATTTTGGAGAAGGATCATTAATTATTTTACCCCCTTTAATATGTATTTTTTTAATCTTTCTGACCCCTTCAATAGTCAAGATCACGTTATAAAGATCGGACAGATGTATAAATTTTCTTTTTTTTAGGTTTTCGAGCTCTTCAGTATCAACAAAACCAAAACTTTCAGTCCTGTATGGTCTTCCGGCGAAAATATCGTCAATGGCTTTTCCTTTCTCTAGCAGTTCGTTAAGTGTATAATAGTTTATTTGCGGTTGTATAAAGTTTTTGATCGCAATTATTATTTTTTTATAGACGGTTTCGGCATTGTAACCGGAATGCATTTCCACTTCTGCACATACCCCGAAATCAACCGGTTTTAACACCGTTATATTGGCTACATCTTCACAAAGGTTTCTATATGCAGACAGTAATTCTTTTACTTCTTGAATAAGGGTATCATTGTCTTCAACCTCATTTTCCTTTTCAATGTATATATTGTATAATCCATTAAGGTGAATTTGTTTGAATTTGTCATCCAAAACTTCATGCCTGTCATTACAATCATAAATCACTCCTTGGGTATCTTGACAGGACAGCGTGTTATTTTCCGGATTTATATATAATAGCTTTTCCTGTTCTGCAGGTATTAACCAAGCATTACGGACCCCTTTAATTTCCAGGAGTAGTTTTCTGTAATCGGTGACTGTAACGGGGTTTATTGTTAATATTTCCAGTGGGGTTAAAAAATTGTCATCCTCAGTCTGGGTATCCTCTTGTGCTATTAAGTCTTCAAAGGGTAAATTTGTTTTATAGCCCAGATCCATGAGTGCATAAACCAATACTTCAAGAATGGTTATACCCGGGTCGTGTACGTTGTGATCAGTCCATATTTTTCCAGAAAGATTCCCTATATGTTCGAGTCCTTCTTTTCTTAATTTTTTGAAATCAAGAAACTGAGGCAGATCCGGATCGGTCAACTTTATAACGGATGTTGTATTTTCTGGTAATGTTGCCATTTTGTACTAATTGCTATATTTAATTAATAATTTGAGGCTCACGTATAGGCTCATCATCACATTCTATACATTCTTCTTCAACTATACTTACACAAATATCCCCGCCAGTAAGAACAGATCTTGCCGTTAAGGGTTTGATAATGTCCCCAGTCTGGTCACATTCACCTTTTAACTCCAGGTTTTTTATATAATCTACATATTCCAATTGTTCAACAAACCCTACTATATCTGAGAAGAGCACAACCTGACCAAAGGCTATCTTTTCTGAATCTCCCAAAAACCATGGAGCTAGGAATAAGGTTATATCCTCTTTTAATTTCTTTGAATAGAAGCTATGGGATTTCCCTTTATGAAGAGTTACCGCTATTGTTACATTTACATATTCATATCTTGGGTTCATTATTTTTATCCGGGCAAAAGGAGATGTTTTCTTTCTTAAATGCCTGCTGATTTTCTCCAGTAAGCTTACAGGTACTTTTGGTTCCAATTGATTACCGGATTTAAGCTTTGTTAAATCAGGAATAACGGCTACCACTGTATATCCCGGTGCTATTTCCAGATCCCTTCTATAGCTGTTGGCTGAAAGTCCCATGGTGTGGGAAATACATTTTACTTTGTAAACCTCAGGAAATCCTTCCAATACAATTCTTTCATAATCATGTATTGTTACCCCCCTGCCTTTGTGTTTCAAGTGTTCACTTACACGTACGTAAAAATGACCGGATGCTTCGGGTAACCTACCCCCGAATGAAGGATATAATTGCTCTACTTTTTTAACACTAAAATCACTTTCAACAAGTTTAGCCACACTACCTGCTGCCAAAGCGGTATCCAATCTCGTTTTATCGCTTAATTCGCTAAAACGTGCCGATGTTTTTGCCGCCTGGGTATGAATTCCTATGGTTTCGGCAACCGATTTTACATTTTTCCCTGCCGATACCTTTATCCAGTATAAGTTGTCGGGCATTATAGTATTGCCTGTTTTACTGATTTCAGCCGGCACAGCAATTGTCACAATACCTGAAACTGTAAGTCCATCCGTTTCATCTGAAAGAATATCAAAATCGGGTTCTAAAGTTTGCCAGTTATTGTTTGTGAGATAATGCCATTTGATTTCTGCCCTGTCGCTTTCTGAATCGGCCGTAGCTTCTGCCAATTGGAACAAAACGGACAATTGTCCACCCAGTGTCAAGTTTTCAATACCGATAAACAAGGTGCCTTCATCATCAAAAAACGGGAATAAGGTAGGGTTTTGCTCTATATCTTCGTATTTGGAGGTATTCTCGTAAGGATATAGGTGAATGATATCTATGTCGTTTATGTTGGCGACGGCATTGTAGTCTATAGATAGGTTTTTTATTATTGGTGTGTAAGGTTCTTTGGGAATTCCAGCTACTGCCTCATTATCAAACTTATTTTTTATTGCCGTAATACGATCGCACAAACTCTCCCCTATTTTTTCCAAACCATAAGGAGAAAGATCATCTGGTAAAGTATCAGGAATATCGGATGGTCTAAAAGGAGGGGGCGGTGGACTTTTCTTCACTTCATCTTTTAAATCATCAAGTGTATCGCTCC
Organism: Galbibacter kalidii; assembly: GCF_026241135.1. GTDB lineage: Bacteria > Bacteroidota > Bacteroidia > Flavobacteriales > Flavobacteriaceae > Galbibacter. The sequence goes on along the minus strand of NZ_JAPFGA010000008.1, from coordinate 130,739 downwards.
AACTCTTAATTTCATCTATTCTGTTTTCAGATTCGTCACATAGAGTTTCTGCCTGTTCTAATTTATCTAAAGCCTCTTCTATAGACTTAGGGTCAACCAAATTAGCTAATGCCATCATCTGACGTGTTAAAACATGAGTAAACCTTTCATGTTGAAAACTTATTCCTGCCAAAGTGAGTTTCACAAAGCCTTTACGGGAATTAACAGTTAATGGTTGTAAGGGTTCAATAGGCATTGATTTTGGTGAATAGGAATAACCGTTCCCATCAAAAAAGTCTTCATTTATTTGATGCCCATATGTCGTCTTATCAGATATTGAGATACTTTCGCATGGGTTATTTTCAATCTGAACACTTTCAAATAATGGCATTAATTCTCCGGGATTATAATTTGCAGAATAATTTTTATCATGCTCAGTTACTTCGGAACCATCAGTAGTTGTTGGCTGTGGAGGTTTGTTGTTATTTATACTATCTTTAACCCATTCCCCATTGTACAATATACTGGTCAAAAAACGAAAGCTGAGTTCAGTAATAGCCTTATCTCCATTTTCGAAATTCGGATCTCTGTAAAATCTATAATGTTCATGTAGATCTAGAGGTTTGTCCTTCCACTCTGTATTGATCCAGAATTTTTTCCAATTCTTGCAAAACACCTCCCTGCTACCTATATAAAAATCAGCTCCGCCGTCCACAAACCAATCCTCTCCTACTTTTGGCCTTGGCCCAAAAGGATAGATAGGTTTGTTTACGTCCTGTAAATTTTCATCATTCTGGACAATTAAATTTTTCACCCCACATACGTTAACATCAATTTTTGCATTAACCAGTTTTAATTGCTGTAAAAAATGGTATGGTGAAATATTGGAAAGGTTGTTCTCTTCTCTTCTCTTTTTTAAGCAGCATTTCTCTTCACTATCCTCATCCGTTTCCGTACCTTCATCTTCTTGGGTCAAATCTATTTTAAGATCTTTATTGAGTTCTATCTTAACTACAGGGAAGTTTTCCTTTAAATCAATTTTTTCTTTAAGCACTTCTTCATTAAAAAAAGTTACTGCAGGTTTATCAGCCTCTAAAGTAATATTCAACTCAAATTGAATTTCTCCCGGAGAAGATAATTCAGCAAAAGGTGGATTATTTATTTTAATTTCAGGTGTTCCTTCTATCCACTCTTCTTCACCACTAAACCGTACTTTGAACAATGGCATATCAACTGGTGAAGATGAATGTATACAACGCATGATATTATGTCGATCCTTATCATTGAATATGTAATCACAACTTACAGGATCTCTTGTATCTAAAAACTTCTTCTTATCATCAAACGTATAAGGGTTTTGTTTGGCTAATATTTGGGTTACATATGTTTTGGCTGTTATAGACAATTCATCAATACAGCCATCCGTAAGGGTATAAACTGTTTTTGCGTTAGTTATTAATTTACTAATCTCACTAGCCCCGGAACCCATATTACAGTTAAGAAATATTTTAATAGTCCGTTCTCCCTCCTGCAAAAACAAAACTGGAGAGGCCAATACAAAACCTAATCGTGCCTGTGGATGTTGATCGGGGATATTATTCCCTTCCTGAATGAACTTACTGTATTTTGCTCCCAGTGTAGCCCAGTTGGGAGATTGTTCTTTTTGAAATTTTTTACCCTTCCCATCTGTTGAATTCGCTACAGGAGCCATGTAAACACCCTCTATATATCCATTATCACCATCTCTAATCGGGTTTAAAGAAAGCGTTCTCAGGTCTTTTATCCGGGCTTTATCCAAAATAATCTCATGATCCAATCCAAAACGGATATCCTGTTTATTTATATCTTTTCCGTCTTTTAGAAGTAAATCTTTTGGCAGTGGATATTCATCTAAATGCTTTGCTACCTCAAAAACAATATGAGCTTTATCGGGCACAGCCTCTTTGGGTATCATTTTTAATACCTTTTCATAGAAGAAATCCAGATGTTTTTTTCCCAGTTCGTTAAGATTGCCTTGAAAATATTTGAAAATCTCTAAAAAAGTAAATAATAAGGCTAAATGAGGTTGGTGTTTTTTTTGTAAAGATTCTTCCAATGGATACAGACTTTCTTCAATAAAATCAGGGGTAGTTTCCGTTATTTGGTTAAAGCCGCTCAACATTTGATAAAAAATGGTATTCAATATGGCTTCCGCTTTTAAAAAGGCACCTTTTTTCCCTTTCTTTTCCTGCTGTATACATATTTCTATTGCATAGATATCCTCTACTTTTAATTGCCATGGCAAATTCAAAAAAGCATTAAAATTCCTTTTTCTGACGCATAAAAATGTAGCGCTGGCATTATAAAGGCCTATAAATGATTTTAAAGGTTCTGCAAACGATGATTTAATAATAGATAGAAGTGAAGTAGAAAAACTGTTCTGATTCTTTTCAACAACATTAAACAATGTCGAAACCGGTAGTATGATTTTATTGTAAATGAATTCTAAAAGTGATTCCAGGGTTTGCTTGGAAGGATTGTTCTTTAGCTCTTTACTTAAAAGTAAAAATTGTGTTTCGAGTTCATTAGTATCTGTTTTACTTAAAACAGCGAGTTTAAAAGGCAAGCTGTTATTAAAAAATGCTACCCAATTACTTATTTCCTGAAATTCCCCTTCCGACCCATCTTTTTTATGGTCATAAAAATTTATCTGTTTGGCATACTCACTTATCAGGTATAACCTGTCGGCTAAGGTTTTTCCATCAATAGCCACCGAATCGGGTAAAAGTGCCTGTTTGACACGGTTTTTCTGACTCAACCCGGAACGGTTTTTTAACGGATGTGATATGTTGGAGGCTTTCTTCATTTGCTATCTGTTTATATCTTCTGATCGGCTTCCCTTAAATAAAAATCATATACATAATTGTATCGGGTATTACTCCCTTCTATCCGATAATCAACATTGATCTTTAATAGTCCTTCATACAGTTCTACCGAATCAGCTTCGGTTACCTCAACATTCTCCAACCTTATCCGTGGCTCATAATAAAGAATGGCTCTTTCTACCAAATCTTTGATAAACCCGATAAAAGAATTATCCATACTCTCAAACTGGTAATCTTTTAAGTTGCAGCCATATTCCGGTTGCATAACCCGTTCTCCCAAGCTTGTGGAAAGCAATATTTCCATACTTTGTTCAATATCTTTTTCTGCACTAACCATCTTTATTGTTTCACTTTCTTTATCGAAAGTGGGAGGAAATGACCACCCTGTGCCTAAATATGCCTTGTTTGATTCCATAATCTCAATTTTTATCCACCAATCATTACTGTTGGATATCCCTGTACAATAACACCACCATGTGCTGTAATATCCCCAATTCTCACCGCCGGTTTTCCACCGATAAAAACTGTTCCTGAGCCTTTAACTATAGTATCGGGAGGCCCTACACAAACACATATATCGCCAACAACTGCTGCCGGTTGCCCACCTATGAGCACTGTTGGTACTGAAGGACCAGTAATTGGTCCGCCAACATGTGGAACAGTCCCGCTAACCATCGGACATGTATGCATATCTGCTATTCTTGCTGCTGGTGGCATCGTTTTCTTTTTTTAATTAATATTCACTAATGACCCTTTAATTTCCGTAATCCCGTCTGAAGAAAGTTTGGCTGTAGCTCCTTTAACTTCCATACTCGATTGGGCAGAAATTGCCATTTGCGCTGCACTTAACGTTAAAGCCATCCCGGCACTTATATCAACTTTTCCCTGTGCATCAATCTTAATGTCTCCCGGACTACTCATTTCTATTCCTGAAGCATTTAATGTGGTTGAATTATCATTTTGATCCTTGATAGTGATAGCGCTACCGTCTTCATCCAGTTTAATACTATTTCCAGCAGGGGTATCTATGGTGATTGTTTTAGTATCATCGTTAAAATGAACCCTCATCCCCGAACGGGTTACAAATGCTTTTTCATGATTTACATCCTCTGCATCCATAGGGGCGGGTTTTGCACTACTATTCAGCATTCCCATGACAACGGCATCACGCGGATCGTCATTTAAGAATCCAACGATAACCTCATCGTCTATTTCAGGCAGGAAAAAAGATCCTCTGTTATTTCCCGCATCCAAAGTGGCTATCCTTGCCCAAATTCCCCTTGCTGAATTATCAATCACAGGTAACCGCACCAAAATCCTGTTTTCTCCTTCAGGATCATCCTGTAACTGTACTACCTTTCCTATTTGCAATCCGTTAATAGCTGGGAGCAATCCTGCTGCTGATACATCTGTAATGTCTTTATGTTCCCGAGCAAAGCATTCCGGACTTAATCCAAATTGTGCTTGGGTATACCAAGAACCATTGACAATATCCTGTCTTATAGCCGACACAAATGCCTTTCCGGTAAACCGTGCCCCTAATCCTTGTAAATCGATTAGTTGTCCGGGTTTTATTTCCCCAAATCCTGTAAACTTTGCCCGACCTTGTATTTTTGACAACCTGCTCTTTTGCATGATGGCATTGGTCCACTCCTGAAGTTCTTCCCCAATGGCTTGTCCGGTATGCCTTAACTCGTACTTTTGAGGTGAAATTGAGTTTGATAATTCTTGTCCGGCTACATTTCCAGGTTCATTTATGGGAACATTGTCTGTAATATGTTCGAACATATCCTGATTGGCATAATCCCATGATTTTGCTTCAACTGTGGTCCATTGATTACGTCCATCCATTTCAGCTTCAAAATCAATCAGCGTTGATCCAAATAAAACAGCAATAGCAGGATCTGTATTGGTTTCAGGAGATTTTATATTGATCTTTCCATCGTCTACTGTCACTAATTTTCCATTAGCTTCTGCCCGCATAAGAATAAAGTCCCAGTCGGTGCAATGATGTTGTACCATTTCGGGGTGGTTTAAGTTTGTTACATCCACTTCATGGCTTAAACCCGAATATCTACCAATGACCTCTTCCATAATTTCACTGTCTTTGGCGTTTTCATAATAATGGTTATGTCGACCAAGGGTCATTTTAACGGATTCATCCCTGCAATCTATAATCAGCTCCGTTTCCCCGCTCTCCTTGGCGCGGATCCCGTGTTTAACTATGATGCCTTTAAAAAGCTGGTTGTTTTCACTATCCCGGCCTGCTTTTATATGAACAGATTTTCCCGGCAAAAAACCTTCCTCTTCGCTGATAGTGAATGATTCTTCGGAAGAATCGCCATCTTTAAACACTATTTTTGCAGAAGGGATTCTATTTACTTCTTTAATAATGGAAATAGAAAGCACCTGATACCCAGGATCTACCAATTGGCCATCAATGAGTATATCAAAAGTTGCAACATTGTGCGTAGCTTCTACAGGAATTTCTCTCTCTTTCATATATATTTTAATTTGTTTGAATTTATGTTGTAGCTGTTTTATCCAATGGTGGAAAAATAAATTCTTTACCGGGTTGTATTTGCCTGAAGCTTGTCAGGTCATTGGCCTTTGCAACTTGAGTCACATATTTGGGATCATTATATATGTTTGATGTCATTAAATCCAATCTATCTCCAGCCTTGGCCATCCTTACGTGGGTAAGGTCCGGCGATTTTTTATTTTCTCTTGCTACACGCTCTTTTTGTGCGATATAATTCAGAAATGTAGCACTAGCTTTTACTCTAAGAGGATTACCACAGTGATCAAATAGCGTATAATTTAAATCAAGGTTGGAAAGGATACAGGGAAATGTTAAATCTCCCCATTTAACCTTCAAAAAATGAGGCCTGTGTATGTCCCCGTTCATATTATACACCGCATCCATAAAAATGTCTATCTGCTTTTTTACCGAATGATTCCCACTATTATATATATAGCCTTCTATGGTCTCAGTGCCATCGAAAATGAATTCCAGTTTCAATTCCTCGGGCTTGGTTCCTTTATAATCAGGGTTTGTTCCCTGATTTCCCTGTCCTTGTTGTTGATTAAGTTCTACTTTGTAGTTTTTTGTATAGCTCTCTGGATTTACAGGCAATGAAATAGGATTTGGATCTATTTTCGATTTTTTCTGAAAGTCCTCATCGTCATAAGCTTCTATCAATACCTTTATTAATTTTCCCTCCTGTCCCATTATCGCTCAGATTTTTCTTTGATTATCCTCAATACTTGCTCTGCAATCTCATTGATATTAATTTCGGAATTTCCCGATCCTGACGAGCTTGCGGTTGTGGAAGCTCCTTCATTATCAACTTTTGCCTTGATTATAAGTTCCCTGATTTCTATTGGCATGGTATTATGGATTTAATTTACCAATTTGTAGCGGTTATAGTTTAGCTCCAGAGTCTCGATAAGTACCTCTCCCCTTTCAGCATTAAGTTCTCCCACCTTCCAGCTTACAGGCCACACATGGGACAACTCCCACTGCATCAATATATCGTGGTTTTCATTGAGTAATTCCACATCTACTTTAGCAACAGGTTTAATAATCAGATCTTGAAACGCTTGTTGAAACCATTTTGTCAAGCCGGAATCATCAGGTTTAAGAATACCCCTTTTCAAAGTTAAGGGGGTGTATTTTCGCCTTCCCGGAAGGTTGTGTTCAAACCTGTTTTCCCCACCTTCTTTTATGGTTTCTTTATCTATTTGAACATCAAGCCCTGTTACCGATTGAAATTTTACATCTACTTCTTTCTTTTCGGTTGGCAGGTTTAAAAACACTACCCGAAAGTGAAAACCAACTATTTGATAGTCAGACACCATAATTACTTAGCTTCCAAAATGGTTAATCCTTCATGAACAATTTCCATGGTTTCAATAGCCACCTCGTTCGCATCAGCTTTAAGGTCTGTTGACTGTACTTTACTTGGCCATGCATTTTCCAGTATCCATGTTATGATAGGTTCATGGTTTTCATTAAGAAGTTTAATGGTAACAGAACGTCTGTACTTACTTCCTGTATCATTTCCTTCCTGGAAATAATATGTTTTTTGCCATTCTGTAAAGAAATCAAAATCGCCTTCAAAAGTTCCTCTTTTAAGCGTAATGTTACTGTACTTAGTAAGACCGGGTTGTTTAGTCTTATTATATTTTTTATTGCTACCTTCACGATATTCAATAACTTCTGTTTCAAAGTCAAGTCCGCTTACTTCGGTAAAGCCGATCCTGAAATCCTCTCCCCATTCCACCTTAAAATGAAACTTTGGTAATGGATAATCTCCTATTGCTGCCATTTTACTTTATTTTTTAGTTTATACTATTTATCTAATTATTTTCCGCTTTCAGCTGCTTCTGCAGTTTCTATAGCATCTTTTAAGCTGTTTTTCTGCGATAACATACCATCACTTATCTTCTTGCTTTCGATCCACTGTTCTTCCAGCTCAGTAGTTTTTTCTTTAGCTGCCTCAAGAGCCTCCTCAATTTCCTTATAGTAATCGCTTTCATTTATAGGGAATTTTGGCTTAGGCTTCGCTTTTTTATCATTACAAGGATATTGATCAGTATCATCATCTTGTTCTTCCTGCTCTTCTTCCGGATCGCAGTCTTCGTCTTCATCTTCTTCTACGCCATTGAAATCAACCAAAATACCTTCTAACTTGGACATTAGACCATCATCTCCACATATATATGCATGTAAAAGATGGGCGCATTTAAGCGTTTCAAGAAGTTTGGAAAGAATAGCATCCTGCATTTCACAAACGAGCGTTATTTTTTGCTCATAGTCTTCAATGCATTTCATCACTTCTGCTTTGTCTTCCTCATCAATATTGGAAAGGCATTCAATTGCTTCTTTGAAATCTTTGATTTTGTCTTTGAGTCCTTCTTCGCCCTGTTTATAGGTGTAAAGGCAATCAAATATTGTTTTTACTAAACAAGTCAATTGCTCCAGAGCTTCTGTCGTACATTCAGAATTCTCACAAACTATTTTTACCTGTTCGAGGAAAAATTCGAGTTCGGTTACTATTTGATTGGCTTTCTCATCAGTATCTTTAATGATGGTATTCCAATTTTCAAGTTTTTTATACCAAGCCTGAGAGTTTGTATATTCTTCTTTATACTTTGAAGTCTCAGCTGCGGTTTCATTATACTGATTGCAAACATCATCTAATTGCTCCTTCCATTTGTCCAGGCAATCCTGTGGTTCGGGCTGGTCATTTGTTCCATCTTTACAACAGGAACTATCATTTAAGAATTTTGTTGACATAACTTTTACTTTTTTGATTTATTAACTACCTTAGTTTTGATCTGCAGATTGTTTCTTTCTGCGTCTTCGGCGAGAGGTTTTCTCTTCCTTGTCAGGATTGCAATAATCTTTTATTTCCTTACATAGATCTAAACAGTTATCATCACATTCACCTTCACAAACAAATTTTATCACAGCTTCCAATCCTTCTTCATGCGTTAAAAACCCTTTTTTATCACATATAACCTGAGCCAATTCTTCAACTGTTGTATTTAATTGTTCCCTAATAGATGTCACATCATCATCGGTAGATTCTATGTTTGTATTTACACAGTCTTTGAATTTCTTCATGGCCTCCATAAGCAATTTTGCAAAACCTTTAAGGCTTTCTGTATTGGTAAATGTTTGTATACCGGCAATGGTCACCACCGATTCAAAAGCATTTTGCCCCTTTTCATCAAGTTTTTTAGTTTTATCGGTGATTTCCTTTAATGCTTCTTCAATTTCAACAAGCTTAGGTTTGGTATTGACATCACCCGATTTAGGTAAAATCTTATTTTTAATACAATTAGACATTGCACAGGCCGCATTATTTGCCTCTTCCAGTTTTACCCGCATACCATTCAAAAGTGCTGATGATTCTTTAATAAGCTTTTCAATTGCATCATCCTTTTTTATATATTCATCTACACTACTTTGAATAATCTCTGTCTTCTTAAAATTTCCTATGGAAATACAGGTCATTATATCCAGATACACATCAAGAGATTCTTCTGCTTTTTCAAGACAGCATATTTTATAAGCCCGTGCTCTTTCCATAGACTCTTGCCGTGTTTTTCCTGATTTATAGGAACTGTTCGTGTTCTTTTTGTCTGTTTTTATCACTTTGAGGTTGCCACATATCACCGTATCCGGATTATGTGAGCTACCACAGTCTTTTCCGTTCATATTTGCCATGTCTAATGTTTTAGTGTTATTTATATATTATTCTGATAGCATCTTATGGCTAAACCTCAAGATGATAAACTCGGCAGGTCTAACAACAGCCATACCTATTTCAACTATCATGCGCCCTTCCCAAATATCAACTTCGTCCATAGTTTCATTGAGTCCTACTTTTACATAAAAAGCCTGCTCTGGTGTAGTTCCCATTAATGCACCTGCTTTCCACTGTTGTACCAAAAAGTTATCGATCATTGATTTTACCCTCGACCAAGTATTGCGGTCATTGGGTTCAAAAACAAATTGTATTGTTGCTTTTTTAACCGATTCTTCAACCATGTTAAAAAATCTTCTTACGGAGATATAACGCCATTCATTGCTGTTACCGGCCAACGTACGGGCACCCCATACAATTCCCGGTCCTCTACCTACAAACGATCGGATTACATTGACCGACTTCCCTGCAGTGACATCAACATTTAAACTTTCCTGTTGACTATCTGTGATTTTTAATACAGGTTTGATCACCAAATCCATACTAACATTGGCCGGAGCTTTCCAAACCCCTCGTGCGGAATCAACACGTGCATATATTCCAACAATTCCCGGTGATTGAGGCATTTCCATAGGAAAATTCCTCAGTTTATTTTGTACAGCGAAATAAGTGGCATTGTTGGCCGACTTTAATTCTTCTAAAGTCCCATCAAAACCTCCTGTTACCGTTACGTTAGCGTCACCATCACCTTCCCCTCCATAATAATAATCGATCGTTGTTTCTACATTGGGAAAATAGGCAGCTCCATACTTCAATGTATTTTCTTCAGATCCGATACCTGAAGATCTCATGGTTTCCACATTGGCAAGTAAATTGGGTGCATCAGAATCGTTCCAAATATCCATCACTGCAAAACGATCTTTCAGCTTATTACACATATCCATCGTTGCTTTGAACAATCCATAAAAATTATTCTGATCGTTGATTCCCTGTGCATCAGGATATACATAAAGTGTGATTTCATCTATTCGTTCTGTTTCTTCAAGTCCTCCTTGTAATAAACTGGAATCTACCAATCCTCCACTTGTTTCATAATCCCCTATGGAGACCACATAGCAGGGACCTCCACCATTGGCAAAAAACATCTGCATGGCGTAATACATGAGGTATTTAGATCGATCCTCTACAGATACGCTCACTAAACCAGGAGCATCTACAGTTCCAGGGATGTTTACTGTAAGACCTGTTTCAATGGCGGCTAGACCAAAAAAACGTTCGTAGTCAAACAAAGAAGTAATTCTCTTAGGTTCATTCGTCAAGTCTATACCTCGTTCATCCACAGCTTTTTCGGTGTAACCAATAAAAGCGGGAATTGCAGTCTCTACTTGTGCGATGGATGGTGGGAGTTTAGGAATTTCTTCTATGTAAACCCCGGGTGTTTTGTAATTCATAATTTCATTTTTTAGGTGTTATTTTAATTGCTCAACAGCCTGTTCGACTGGTTAATATAGATCTCTGAATATATCTTGTCTTGTTCTACTTTTACCGAAGGCATCCTAGGATGGGGTAACATTAATGAAGTCCCATTCTGAAAGGGTATCAAGGTTTCGGTAAGGCTCCTGGGCTTTATCGAAATCAATTTTTCCGGCTGGTGTTGTAAATAGGCTGAAGTCGCCGCTATTTCAGCTGGGGAGAAATCGCCCTCCCTGTTATATCTCCAATAGGTCTTTCTGTTTTTAAACCTGACCTCAAAAACAGGATGTGAAATTTTTTGATCGGATGCATCAATCTTGGTTTTTAGAAAACCGGAAGCGTCTAAAAGGCTAAATGGTGAGTTTAATTCATCAAAACGAATATCTATTACACCTAAACTATCTTTTTGATAAAGATCATCATTCAAATAGACAGTGTAAATTACTTCCGCTCCTCCATTTACCTTTACTTTAAGGTTATAGATCCCATCTGCAATATCATCTGATTCATCATCATTTTCATCGACCTTGGTAAAATTAAGCAGTATACTCGTTATGGGATCTGTGAAGGTTTCTGTTATTTTTTTTATTTCTGTGCTTGCCAGGTCTTCTAAGGTTATTTCAAATTCTGTTACATTAGCTTCCTTTTTAAAAGAATAGATAAAGTTATGTGGCAATAAAATCCTATCGGCCTCTGTCACAAACCTTCTATCGTCAATATCTTCCCAATGTGCCGGATTAGCCTCGTCGGTATGTTGTATAGCTTCCCTTATCGTTCCTCCAAAATCCACAAGGGCGCCCATTTCATATTTTTTTCCGTTTTGATGAGGCATAACTTTGTCAGAAATTGGTAATGATGTATAAGCAGGAACTACGGTTTCATTAAACACTTCTTTATCTTTATTGGTGAAATAATAAATGGCAGGAAATTCGGGAGTGAAACTTACATTTGTAATACTTTTGAAAAACGAAAGTCTTGGTTTGACACAAAAACTAAGGCTTATCGATTCGTCCAGACCAAAAACCGGCTTGTATAGGGTTTCCCCCGCTTGGTTTTCCACATTCACCTCAACTCCCACAATAAAGCCCAGAGGAGTTTTATGCAATCTCAGTTTATATTCGTTTAACTTTAATGTTGTATTCCCAACGGGCTTTATAAAAAACATATCCCTTATGTCATACATCCCAAAGATGAGTTTGGTTCTTAAGATTTCGTTTTTCTCCTCTTCATTCTTATCGAAAAAAGACATACCATCTTCCGAGGTAAGAAAATAATCCTGTAGTAATTGGATCTCGAATAATCTTTTAAACACCTTGGTTCCCATACTTTAGCATTCGTTATTGATAATTTGTTCGGTCGTTTTAATTTCTTCAATCACCGGAGCTTCTATTTTAGTATCTTCCTGTATCTTAACCAATCGTACTTTATACATGGCAAAGGGTACTTGTTTTCCTCCCAAAGAGCCCCATAAATGGTTGATTTGCTCGAAGGTTAGCGTATAGAGTTCAACATTGAGTTTTATATCGCTTTTGATCTCCTGAAGGATGCTATTATCGCCCGATATGGTAGTAAAAGGAGAATTTTTTACGGTGAAGTGCTTTTTAGCCTGAAAAAACTGAATAATCAATGACAACCTATGCAAAGCAAATTCATAGGCATCCTGCAAGTCTTGCCCCATAGTAGCTGAGATAAGAATATATAAGTTCAGGAAAACAGGAGGTTCCTTATATTGAATGCCGTTAAGCGTTTTAATGGAATGTCCCTTGTTCTTTAAGGTACTTTCTTCTTCTGTGTTTACAAGGGTTATTACAATTTTGTTATCAAGATCGCCTTGGTTTTCACCTTCCATCAATGCGATATTATGAAGAATAATATCATCTTCTTGGATAGAATCTGTTGGCCTTTTATTCTGGAAAACATAATGACTCAACTCATCTCTCAATAATTTTAAAGCTAGACCTATCATTAGTGCACAAATAGTTTTTAAATTCTGGTAAAAAAGATGCCATCAATTCTTTTCAGACTAAATCTTAACTCTTAATGAAAATTTGGGGAAGTGTAAATAATGGCCCTAAGGTTTAAAAAAAAAGTAATGAAATCAATCCCCATTTTTGGGGATTTTACATCGAACGCAATTACAATCTGATAATCTCTGAAGCCATTTTTACCAACTGTGCAGTATTCAAAACTTTAAACTTTTCAATAAGGTGTTTTCTATGGGAAACTGCAGTGTGATAGCTGATGCACAATTTGTCGGCTATTTGCTTTGACGACAACCCGTTTGAGATGAGTTTTAATACCTCACATTCGCGAGATGAAACATTCAGTTCTTGTAGAAAAAACGAATGATTCTTATAGTTTTTGCCTTTTAAACATCTGTTTATACTTTCGTTTTCGGTAAAATCATAGATATAGTTAAAGGTCAGTGTTTTATTACACACCGAATATTTCTCCATAACATGTTTTAGATAATACCACTTCCCCGACAGCGATCTCAGGTGATATCTTAAATATATCGTTGCACTGTCTGAATTTAAGGTATAGAGGAATTCAGTTATCCGCTTTTTAACACAGGATTTTTCCCTTGAATCAATCTTATCAATCCAAAAGTCCCATCCACCATCAATAAGCTTTGATGGAGTATATCCTAAAACAGTTTCAAAAGAGCCACTACAACAGATAAAAGTCCTCTTTTTTACATCGAAAAGACTAACCATTAAATTTTTGGAACATTCACATATATTCTTCAGCCTATCCTTAAGTTGAGGCCATGAAGTTTCACGGTCATAACTTTTGTCAAAAGAAATTTCTTTCTCATATGATATGTCATAAGGGGCTTTCAAAAGGTCAGCTTTATGATTTTTCCCTATAAAGTTATGGTAATAGTTATTATATATCATAAGGAAAATTCCCCTAAATGAAGGATGTTTTCACCCTAAAAATTTAATAATGTGAAAATTATACTATTCATTGAGTTTGATTGAAATCAAAAAAAGTTTAAATGAGTTCAGTATTTTTACCGAACAAAATAAAGGTATCTTTCAAGAGGATCGATCAAAATAAAACCTAAGTTATTCATCAACTCAAGTTTAATTAAATCAACCTACTTTTCTTCAAGTGCAGAGAGCTTCCCTTCATATCTGATGGAGTTCCTATCGGTGCTATTTATTACAAGATTCGTTTTTCTATTGGGAAAAATTGCCAGCATGACTGCAAAGGATTCAGATTTGTTATGGGCGTTGAACCTCACTCGGTATAATTCTTTATCTTCTAAAAAATTTACCTCCATATCCTCAGCTATCTGATCGAACTGTATGCCCTCACCATCAGGGTTATAACCACCACCCCTTTGTCGCTCCCCAAAATACGGGAGGTAGGCTTTGACCGAATCGCCTTTTATTTCCAGATAATTAGCATTTCCGATTAAATTGACCTGCTGCATATTATTCTGCGGACCTAAAATACCACTTATACTCATCATAGCTGTAGTCATCATAGGACTGGCCCAATCGTTCACCACCTTAAATTGCTTTTGTTGAACAAGTGAATCCAAGGCTCTTATATCCTGAGCATTTGCAAGGGTATTTTTTGTCCCACTACAACTCCAGCATACAACAATCAAAATCAAACACGAAAAATAAGGTAAATACTTCATGAGACAATCTTTTTAATCCTATAAGTTAAACAATTATCTTCGAAAAATCATTAATTTTTATTTAAAATAGAATAGATTACAGGTTAGTTTTAACTCTAATATCGTGCTTCTAACTTATTTTTTAAGCGGATTATAACTTTATGTATTTTTGCTAACTTGTAATACAAGCGCAAAAAAGCATGTCCGATTCAACAGAAATTCATTTGGTTTCAACATTGAGTTCCCCTATTCGACTTCAGGAATACGGGGTAGGTGTTTTCCAGGCTTGTCCAACTAAATCAGCACTAAAAAAAGCATTAAAGAAGCAATATATCACTGTTAATGGTGCTATTGCCAGCACAGCTACTTATATCAAAGGAGGCGAAACTATAACACTATCTATCCCGGAGGTCATTCCATCCAAGAAAAAACTTATCTTTCCGCTACAAGTGTTATTTGAAGACGAACATTTGGCGCTCACTCATAAGCCTGCAGGTATTTTAGTAAGTGGGAATAGCTTTAAGACCGTTGCTAACGCTTTACCACAAAACATCAAAGCAAGTACACTTCCCGATGCTACAAAACCTCAACCTGTCCACCGTTTGGATTATCCTACGACAGGTATTTTACTGATCGGAAAAACAAACAGCAGTATTCGGGCTTTAAACAAAATGTTTGAAGACAAGGAGATTGAGAAAACCTATTATGCGGTAACCATAGGTGAAATGGATTCCAACGGAAAAATCAATTCAGCGATAGACAACAAGAAATCAGAATCAGGATATACCGTACATCAATCGGTTTCATCTGAAAGATTCGGCACGCTCAATCTGGTAGAATTAAAACCTAAAACAGGGAGAAGACATCAATTGCGTAAACATTTGTCTAGCATTGGAAATCCGATTTTGGGCGACAAAGAGTACAGTAAAAAAGGGTTGATTTTAAACGGAAAGGGGTTGTACTTGCACGCTTATTCGCTAAGATTCACACATCCGTTTACCAAGGAAGAAATTTACATTGTAGATGAACTTCCGAAACGGTTCAAAAAAATATTTCCTTAACCTCTATTTAAAAAAACTCCCTGAAAAAAACATGATTAAATTATCTAATGATATCAATCTACGCCCTATATCGTTAACGGATCATGAAAGCTTGTCTAAATTGATGAATGACATCTATCCGCCTGTGTACAACCATTTATGGCTTGATAATAGCGAGTGGTACCTCAACAAATTATACTCAAAAGAAAATATGGCAACCGAATTAAACAATCCGGATTCATATTATTACTTCGTTCAGTATAAAAGCAACACCGTTGGGATATTAAAGGTTATTGTAAACGAAAGTATGCCAGGAGCAGAGAACGCTATGGTAAAACTTCAACGCATCTATCTCGCCCCTTCATTACAAGGCAAAGGAATAGGTAAACTCTTGATAAAATGGGTAGAAGAGATGTTTTGTAAGGAACATTCGCTTCCCTTATGGTTGGAAGCTATGGACTCCCAGGATACCGCTATCGGATTTTATGAAAAATTAGGATTTGTAAAATGCGGCACCTTTACATTGGAGTTTGAAATGATGAAAGAAAAATACAGAGGCATGTTCAGAATGATTAAAGAGATCCATCATTGAATTGATAACACAAAAAAGTTTACCTGCTGAGCATTACTCATACATGGATTGCAAATCCACGTTATCTAAACTTTTTTCAGCTTTAAAAGATATAAAAAAATGAAGGTTTTTCTTGGTCTTTAAACTTCAATGATTTTCTTCAAACACACCATAAAACCTACACATACAAATACTTACAATTATTAGGTCAACAATAAATATTCTTCTTTTTTTAAACCATTTAAATTCTCTATTTATCCATAGTTTTTTATAATCGGTTATTATTGGGTTAGGTTGATAACATTAGGTAATTTCGTGGACTGAAAATAAGTTTATTTTAATTTAAAAAAGAGTTTTAAAAATGGCATTAATAGGAAAGAAATTCCCTGATTTAAACGTAGACGCAATGAACGAAATGGGTGACACCTTTAAATTAAACGTTCTTGAAGAAGCGGTAAATAACAAGAAAAAAGTGATCTTATTCTGGTACCCAAAAGATTTCACTTTTGTTTGTCCAACCGAATTACACGCTTTCCAGGAAGCTATGGCTGAGTTTGAAAAGCGTAACACTATCGTTATCGGTGCTTCTTGTGATACTCCTGAAGTACATTTCGCTTGGTTGAACACCTCTAAAGACAATGGTGGTATCGAAGGAGTTACTTATCCTATTTTGGCTGATAGCAACCGTAACCTGGCTTCAACTTTGGGTATTTTAGATATCAGCAACGAAACCTATAACGAAGAGACCGGAGTTGTTACTGTTGACGGTGATAATGTGACTTACCGTGCTACCTACATCATAGATGAAGAAGGTACTGTAGTTCACGAAGGTATCAACCACATGCCGCTAGGACGTAACGTAAATGAATTTTTACGTTTGATCGACGCTTACACCCACGTTCAGGAAAAAGGTGAAGTATGTCCGGCTAACTGGGAAGAAGGAAAAGAAGCCATGAACGCTAACAGAGAAGGCGTAGCAGAATATCTTGCTGCTCACTAAGACGAGAAATTCCAATAAACAACATTCCAAATTCCAAATGTGTTTTATGCATTTGGAGTTTGGGTTTTAAATCAAATTTAAGACATGATTCAAGAATTAGATCAGGACAATCTACAAGAACTTGTAAGCAGTAACGACACTGTGCTTGTGCAATATGCAGCTTCATGGTGTGGGAATTGTAGAATTATGAAACCTAAGTTCAAAAAACTGGCAACAGAAAACGAAAGTATCAAATTTGTGATTGCCGATGCAGAAAAATTTCCGGAGTCGCGCAAACTTGCCAATGTAGATAATTTACCCACTTTCGCTGCTTTTAAAGGCGGAGTCTTTGTAAATCAGGAACAAACCAACAAGTTTGAGGTATTGAAAGACTTGGTAGAAACGGTAAAATAATTGGATAATGAAATTACCTGTCATAAAACATTTAACACAGTTTATAGAGGACAATGATGAAGATTACGTCATTGAAACTATAGAAACCCTAGAAAACCTCACTGAATTGCCTTCGCTTAAAGACGAAGAACTCGATGTAATCGGAGAGCTGATCTCCAATATGTATGGGGCAATTGAAGTCAATAAAACTTTGAAAGAAGGGACTCCAAAAAAAGAAGCGCTCAACAGCTTTATGCAACGGGTTATGGGGTCTATCGATAGTTGACCTCCCTACTCCCTAATAAACTATAACTGTATGACCTCTAAAGACTGTAACCTTTAGAGGTTTTTTTATGAGCATTCTAGAATCATACCCCTTTCCAGCCCTTTTGTTTAATAATATTTGTAATTTAATTATAAAACTAAAGGTCAAACATACGAGGTCTTTGAGACCTCGAAGGTTTAAAATCAAAAAAGCCTGAAACCGCCCACAACAGTCGGTAACAGACTTTTACTCCAATCACAAATATATTATAAACTCATTCTATAAACCTCGCTTCCGGCCAATAAAAAGCACCCCAGTCCGTAGTCTTCAAAATCAGGAACCTTGTCATACGACAAAGGCTGTCCTTCTTTGGGTTCTTTTCCGGTAGATTGCACCCAACCTAAAAATCCGTTATCGTGTAAACTGTCTTTTACCAAGGCTTCCCAGCCTTTTTTGATTACCGGAACAAATGTTTCCTTATCCAGAATACCGTTGTTCACGCCATAAGCCATCGCATAAACAAACAGGGACGTCCCCGTAGCTTCCTTACCCCCGTAGTGATTCTCATCGTGAAGGCTTACATTCCAAAAGCCATCTTTACGCTGAATCGGAACCAAGGCATTGGCCATGGCCTTCAAATCTTGAACATATTGTTCCCTATGCGGTGCCGATTCAGGAATAATCGATAAAACCCTTACTAAAGCTGCAATCACCCAACCATTCCCCCTGCTCCAATAGCAATCTTCTCCATTGGGTTCTTTGTAAGGCGGATCAAAATCAGCATCTCTCCACCACAAACCATCTTCAGGGTTGAACAAACCGTTATCACCTTCCACATTCCTGGTATACATATACATCTGATACATTTTTTCAAAATAGCGCTCGTCTTCCTCCAATACGCCCAATTTGGCAAATACCGGCATTCCCATTTGGATAGCATCGATCCAATCCCAATCGTTTACCTGAGGTGTACTCAACAACATTTGCATATTCGCCTTGGTGTTTCTCAATTTTTCAGGTGAAGGCTCTAAATTATACAGGTCGATATAGGTTTGTGCAGCGCAATAGTTATCGGCATTACGGGTCGTATTTCCATCGCGGAAACCCCATTCATGGAAATTTGCCCAATCTAATGCATACTGATAGTATTCTTCCTTTGGATAAATCTCATGCAAGGCCATCAAGCCTTCATAATACACTCCACGCGTCCATATATTACTGGGACGCTCCCTATTCGTGATAATGGTTTTGCCCACATCCGGCCATTTTTTCATAAAATAGGTATTGGCCTTTTGCATGCTTTTAAGGACTTCTTGTTTTTTAAAAATATCTTGTGCCTGTAGGTTTGTCATCCATATAGAAACACAAACAAATACTATTATTTTTTTCATTTTTAAAGTTTATTGGTTCTTATTCATAACATTAAGTGGTTGTATTACAACAGGAGTCAATAAACCCGAAGGGGTATCTTTCCATTGGGTAGCATCAAATTTTTGGTAGTCTTTGTTCACCATATTGATCTCATGGAATATCTTCCACTCCTTACCGCTGCTCTCCAAAGCCTTAATCCTGTTGGCGGGTAAATTGGTTACCTGTATTTTTAGGGTGTTTTCTCCTTTTTTAAACAAACTGGTTTTTAGTTGATAAGGAACCGACCACAAAGCCCCGGCATATTCCCCATTAACCCACACTTTTGCACTTTCCCTTACATCCCCAAAATCCAATTCCCAATATTCCGCGTCTGTATCAGGAAGATTGAATGTGATTTCATAGACAGCTGTTCCCGAAAAGGCTTTGGTTTCATCATTGAGTGCTGTCCACGATTTCAAATCGTTCAGTTCGATATCTGATGGCAGGGATGGCCCTCCTTTTAAGAAACTCAGTTTCCATTTTCCTTCAACTTTATATTCTTCTCCCATAGGTTCAGTGTACAGCCATGGTCCTACACCTGTGTCAATTCCAGTTTTGAGTATAAACGATTGTCCGGGCAAGATGGTAATTCCTACCACTGTTTTATCGTTTTTTGCTATTATCCTGGCTTTCCCCACTTCTCCGGTTAAGGGATCGTAAATAGTCACTTGTTCCGTAGAAATATTGATAGGCAGTTCTTTTACTGTTTCTAAAGTGTGATTTACTATATAATAAACTTTTTCTCCATCCACATCCCTGCGGATATATTTCAATCCCAAATCAATTAAATCTTCTTTAATAACATTAGCATCTTGCAGTTCTTCATACAGATTAGAAGTCAGATCTATATTTTCAGTAACCGATTTTAATTCAGTATTGCGACGCTCTACATCATAATTGCCGGGTATTGTTTCCGGAGCCTCCATAAAAATGATGTTTGCCCCTTGCTTTTGAAGTTCGGTAAGTTTTTTCAGTGTTTCCAAAGGCATGGTATGACTCTGTGGCACCACCAAGGCTTTGTATTTTTCTCCGGGGAGTACAATTGAATTGCCTTCAAGCGCAATTTGCTCCACAAAACGATCAGAAATAAAATCCATGTTATAACCGTTTTCCATCAAATCCTGTGTTAGTTGATAAAACGGTGTGTTCAAAAGCCATTCGTTCAATGAATGAATTTTAAACTGAAAAAACAGATTCCCTTTCAGGTACTTATTCCAAGTATCATGAATAGGATAATAAAGTAGAAGTTCGTTGTCCGGTTTGCCCTGCTGCAAAAACGATTGACAATTTGCCATATACCTAAAAAGTTCTGGAGCATCTTCCCAAATGGAATTATTCTGATTAAAATTCACCGAAGCGTAGAATTTCCAACCCGGCCAGGCTGCCCTTTCCGGAGAATAGGTAGAACCGTGCAGGAAAACATGATTGATTCCACTTAAAAAGAGATCTTCCACCTCCGGTTTACATTGTGATAGTGCTGTTTTAAAATGTTCCCTCAACCAAGTAAATGTTTCTGAAGAAATCAAGGGTTTTCCTGAAATATGTCCTGCTGAAGATGAGAATTTCAGCATCACAGGATTGGCATCTCCCTTTCTGATGTTTTCTTCAAGCCTGCGAAAACCGGGAATATCATAAGGCATCGAGCCAAAAGTTTCACATTCCGGAATATCGGCACTGGCATAAAAATCAATCAAATTACCCGGAGAACCATGCGCCTGCAACCTACTTTTCATCCCCTTGGAGTTCGCCCAAGCCGTCCATGGTCGGTCAAATTCCTCTAATAATAAATCAGACAAGGTTTCCCTGTAATCACTTCGAACCCTGTTACTGATTTCATCATCTTTCTTTTCAAACAAGCGGTTTAAATATTTTCTGAGGTCATATCCTCTTCTTTCTTCAAATTCCTCAAAAAAACGCGGGGAAAAATCAGTTCCGTAGACCTCATAACTATCATTAAAAACAGAACGGAGCGTCCCATCTAGTTCAGGAAGTGCCTTATTGTAGGGTTCTATATAATCATTCCATGCTTTAGAAGAATAATGATCCACTGTAAAACCTTTTCCCCCGGGAGCCGCTCTTTTTACCTGCTGACCGGTTTTGGCTTCGTAAACAAAATACACATCATAGTTTTTGTCTTTTGCCTCCCACTTTTCTTTTTTATGCCCCAGTCTTTGTGTCAGGTCTTTGTATTCCCCATCATCAGCATAGGCGTAAACCCCTTTTAAAGTCAGCGGTAGTTTTTTTACGGTAGAATCCCCTATAAATTGATTTAGAATCTCACCTTTTTTCAATTCCTTTTTCACATGGATCAAACGTGTTGCAGCGTGTTCAATTTCTACTTGAGGTCCTCCATAAGGCCATCCGGTTCCGAGGGTCATGTCCACCCCCATCTGTAAACTATCTGCTACTTTTATGGTATAATCCAACATGGCCAACCATTCCGGCGATAAATGCTCTATAAAACGGTCTTCTTCACCCTTTACTCCATAAATCGGTTGTATTTCCACACCTCCCAATCCGGCTTTGCTGAACGAAATCAGGTTTTGTTTTATTCCGGCGGAATCCACGGCATTTCCCATCCACCACCAACGCGTCCATGGCTTTTGTTCTTTGTTGATCTCCGGCCACAGCACATCCTTATGATTTCCTTCCTGAGAGCATCCTATAAAAGAAAGTATTCCCAATAAAACAGCTGCAAATTGTTTTTTACACATGTTTCTTAATCTTCTTTACTAAGTTTTACCGCATAAATTTGTGTGTCTCCTTTAAAATTAGCTCTAAAAACTTCATACTACATATTGAGCTTAGACGATCCATTTTTTAAAAGTAATGCAATTGAAAAACTACTGTATCCTGTGCCGTCCTGACATCTTTGGGTTTGAAGAAAAACAGACACTCATCTTATCATCAATCCTGATTTTCTTCTATCTAAAAAGTAAAGCATTGGTTATTAGCAGCATAGCACAGGATAGTATTGGGCAATAGTTTCCATACATTTGACACAAATGAGGTTATCTATTGTTCTTATATGTTAGTTAGTAATTAGATAAATACAAAAAAGACTTTGTTTATTCAAATACGTTAACTTCATTTTCACTAAACGCTTTATCAACTGATAAGGCGTTTTTGTTTTTTCAGAAACTAAAATATCACTTGAAAAAGTGGATTTAAAAATCATTTTTTTAATAAAACATCTTTTTACTTATCAAAATATCGCTTTTTTAACATAAAAAAGAATATAACGTAATTACCTGAAATACAGATTAATAGATGTTAAAACATGTTTCACATCTATAAAACACACTGATTATTAGCAGCATAGCACAGGATAGTATCGGTAAGAGTATTAAATACATTTGGAATAAATTAACCAAATAAACTCTGTATGAAAAACAAGATTTTTCTATGGCTAAAAACAATACTTTTGGCTTTAGTCACCAATGTAATTTACGGGCAAGAAAAGAATATTACCGGTACGGTAACAGATCCGTCCGGTGTTCCTATGCCCGGAGTGAACGTAGTCGTTAAAGGAACACAAAGAGGTACCAGTACCGACTTTGATGGCCAATACAGCATAAATGCTTCACAGGGTGAAGTATTAGTGTTTTCTTTTATTGGCTCGCAAACGATTGAGAAAACTGTAGGCCAGACCGACACCTATGATGCAGTCATGCAACTCGGCAGCAGCGAATTGGATGAAGTGGTCGTTGTTGGTTATGGTACACAGAAGAGAAGCGATGTAACCGGAGCAATATCATCTATACAGGCTAGCAGTATTGAAGATGGCCCACCGATGGCACCGGAACAGATACTTCAAGGTAAAATAACCGGAGTTAACATTGTACAAAACAGTGGACAACCGGGTGCAGGTTCAACCGTTAGGGTTCGAGGTATTAGCTCAATCTCTGCCGGGAACGATCC
The DNA here is from genome assembly GCF_026241135.1 of Galbibacter kalidii. GTDB lineage: Bacteria > Bacteroidota > Bacteroidia > Flavobacteriales > Flavobacteriaceae > Galbibacter. The sequence goes on along the minus strand of NZ_JAPFGA010000008.1, from coordinate 107,992 downwards.
TTTATATGTAATTGATGGTGTTCCATTACAGTTTGGGAGTGCCAATAATTATGTTCAGCTTGGCCCACAAGGAGGTACTTCGGCTTTATCAGACGATGTCCCCAATCCGCTAAACGTTATAAACCCTTCCGATATAGAAAGCATCGATGTTTTAAAAGATGCATCTGCAACAGCCATTTATGGTTCCAGAGGGGCAAATGGAGTTGTTATCATTACCACCAAAAGCAAGAAAGGTACCGGAGAAACGGTAACCTACGATACTTTTGCAGGTATTGGGCATGTTAGGGAAAATCTTCCTGTATTATCAGCCGATCAGTACCGGCAATATGCCGAAAGTGTTGGTGCCGAATACTCAGACCTGGGTGCTAATACCAATTGGCAAGACCAAATTTTCAGGGCTGCTTTTTCACAGAACCATAACCTGTCGTTCGCCGGTGGTTCGGAAACGAGTAAATTTCGTGCTTCCTTTGGTTATTCAGAACAAGAAGGGATAATACTCTCTTCAGCATTAAAAAAATATACCGGTCGTTTAAACGGTTCCCACAGGGCTTTAGATGACAAATTAAAGATCGGAGTACATATGTCTTATGCAAAACTGGACGATGACAAGGTAGCTATCTCATCTAACATCAATAACGAAGGAGGTAATATACTTAAAGATGCTTTGCGATGGGCACCAACACTTCCTGTTAGAAATGAAGACGGAAGTTTTTATCAAATTGGAGAGCTCAGGATAAACCCTGTTTCGTGGATACAGGTTGAAGACGTAAATGAAACTGATTTCTTTTTAGGAAATGCAAACATCAGTTACGATATTTTAGAATCCTTGACCTTGGGGTTAAATATAGGATATTCAAACGAACAGGTAAACAGATTTACCAACGCTCCTGATTCACATCCATCTGCTGCTACAGAAGGGGGAAGAGCTTCCATTAGCAAGTTTAAGAACACTACTTCCTTAATGGAAACTACATTGACCTACGACAAGCAGTTTGGTGCAGATCATCATGTAACATTCCTTGCCGGGTATTCATTTCAAAGGTTTCAGAATGAAAACACATTCACCATGGCCAACCAATTTGTATCAACGGCCACAAAATGGAACCTTATTCAATCGGGAAATACTTTAGCCAATACATCATTTAAAGATGCTAACAGACTGGCTTCGTATTACGGGAGGTTAAACTACAAATTCAAAGACAAATATTTACTTACCCTTACCTTAAGAAGGGACGGATCGAGCAGATTTGGTGAAAACAACCGTTGGGGTACATTCCCTTCTGGAGCTCTTGCCTACAACATGACCAACGAAAGTTTCTTAGAAGATACCAAGGTAAGTAACTTGAAGTTTAGAATCGGATATGGAATTACCGGTAACCAGGAAATACCAAATAACTTGTATCGCGAACAATTGTCCATAGCCGGATCGAGTGTATATGTTTTTGGCGGACAAGCGGTACCGAGTGTACTTCCAACAAACTATTCCAACCCCGATCTTAAATGGGAACAGACCAGCCAGTTAAATGTTGGTGTCGATTTTGGTTTCTTTAATCAACGCTTATCGGGTTCGGTAGACTACTATATTAAAAATACCGAAGATCTATTGTTGGAATTCTCTACTGCATCGCCTTCTGTTGTTGAAACACAATGGGCAAACGTAGGTGAAGTTGAAAACAAAGGATGGGAATTCAATCTAAACGGAGATATTATAAACACTCCCGATTTTAATTGGAGCTCCAATCTAAATTTTTCATTTAACAGAAATGAAGTTAAAAGCTTATCGAACGAGAACTTCCAAAGAGATGAAATAAGGGTTTCAAACGGTTCGGGAGTTGTAGGAAATCAAGTGGAAATTCAAATGATACGTCCCGGCCTGCCGTTAGGATCATTCTATGGAAGGGAATATACCGGACTTGATGCTGATGGGAATGAAACCTATTTGGATGTAGATGGCGAAGAAGGAGCAGATTTATTAATTATTGGTGACCCCAATCCGGATTTCACTTATGGGTTTAACAATACCTTTAATTACAAAAACTTTGATCTGTCTGTAAACATGAGGGGAGTTGTTGGAAATGATATTTACAACAATACCGCTGCCGAGTTTTCATATCCACAACAAGCACCGGCATTAAATGTATTGGAGTCAGCCTTAACCAACGGAACCAACCGGGAATTTACTGCTGAGTATTCTTCAAGATGGTTGGAAGACGGTAGCTATTTAAGGTTAGATAACTTAAGTTTAGGATACACTTTTAATACGACCAATATAGATTTCCTTAAAAAGGCACGTATCTATGTATCTGGAAAAAACCTTTTTGTAATAACAGGCTATTCAGGATATGATCCGGAAGTAAGAACAAGGGCTGTAGGGATAGATTATTTAATGTACCCAAGACCAACTACCTACCTAATAGGTGGAAGTATTACTTTTTAAACAAAATAATGAAAGAAACGTTATAAAGATGAAACATTCAATATTTACAAAGTACAAGATAATGCTTGGCCTGGCCACATTGCTTATAACAAGCGGATGTAGCTTAGACGAGAAGACATACTCTATATATACTCCCGAAACATTTTATTCTAACGAATATCAGGTTTTATCCTCATTATCGGGTGTATACAGATCGTTTGCGGGAATTACCGGCATGGGTGCCGAGTACAGAACCCTCGAACTTCCTGCAGACCAAGTAGTTGTTCAGCAAAAAATTCAAGGCTGGTGGGGTGGTGATTCCTTCTGGCAACTCATGGAACATACTTGGGAAGCAGATCACTCGTATATAAGCGGCACATGGAACACTTTTTTCCGCACAGTTGGACAAACTAACGGACTCTTAAATTCATTGGAAAGTTCAGATCTGGATATAGCAGGACCAAAAGCAGAATTGAAAGCCCTAAGGGCCTATGCCTATTTTTATTTGATGGACTTGTTTGGTAACGTACCCATTTTTACTGATCCTAAAGTAGATCCATTAAACCTACCGGAACAAAACACAAGGCAAGAAGTATTCGATTTTGTCACTTCTGAATTGGAAGCAGCTTTGATAGACCTGCCCACCAAAGCAGATGCAGGTAGTAGCTATTATGGAAGATTGACTAAAGAAGCTGCTTATGCACTTTTGGCAACCATATACCTAAATGCAGAGGTATATACCGGAACAGAACAATACCAAAAGGCTTTAGATTATGCCAACTTGATTATAGATTCAGGTTCATATTCTTTATTACCTAATTATTTCGATAATTTTGTGCCCGATAACGAAAATAATAACGAAGTTATTTTCGGAGCTATTTATTCCCCCGATGTAGCGGGAGGAATTGGGCATCCATTTGTTCAAAAAGTGCTACCGGGAATATCAGGAGGCTTGTTCGGCTTGCCTTATACACCACAAAACGGTTTCGCTACACGTCCGTCTGTAATGGATCAATATGAGGATACCGATGATAGAAAATCTATGTTTATAGGTTATGGCCCGCTTGTTGACCCTAGAAATGGTGAAACCATAATGGTAGAAAGAATTGTTCCCGACAATAACTCTGCTCTTTATGTTGAAGGTGTTTCAGCCGAAGGGCCGGTAGAATATGAAGTTATTCCTGCAACCGGGATTAGGAGTCAACCCATGAACGCCGGAATTAAATGGATAAAATGGCAAATAGACCCTAATACGAATGGTGGTAACGCCGGTAATGATGTAGCATTTTTTAGATATGCAGGTGTACTGCTTATTAAAGCCGAAGCAGCAGCCCATTTAGGCGATATGGCTACCGCTTTAGATATTGTAAACCAGATTAGGGAACGTAGTAATGCAACTGCTCTGGCTTCCGTTACCTTAGAAGATATTTTTGATGAACGAGGACGTGAACTCGTGTTCGAAATGGGGAGAAGGAGAGACCTTATCAGGTTTGGAAAATATGGCGATGCCTGGGAATGGAAAGAAGCGTCTGAAGATTTCAGAACCATCTTTCCTATTCCACAATCGGCTTTAAATGCCAACCCAAAATTACAGCAGAACCCGGGTTATTAAAAGTAATAAGCAAACTACCCCTCGGGGCAAGCCTGTCTACGAGCCGTCGCCAGAGGTTTTGGCCGCCGGAGACTAACAAAGGCAGGCTCACGAGGTACCCGCCTGCCCGATTATGTCGTTCAGGTTCATATAAATAAATGCAGCCCCGACGGTTCGAGGGGGAATAAGACCCATTTAGTGGGATTTATGTTAGGGGACACCGACAGGAAAGCATCATTGTAAACCCTGATTGTAATTAGTTTTTTTAATGCCAAAAAGAAAAACGTCATGTCTATATTGCCATGGCGTTTTTTTATAATGAAGTGATTTAAACAACAACCCTATATTTTTAATTTCCACAAGCAGCATGGCACAGGATGGAATTACTTATTTACACGTTTATTTTTGATAAGTTGCCTATACTATGGGATGAACACAAATAAATTTTAAACAGATGAAAATAAAAATAGCTTTTCTATATTTTTTACTTTGGTCACTTCAGATTACAGCCCAACAAAATCCAGGTGATTATGTCGATATTTCTTCTGAAGAGGAAAACAAAATCCGGATCAAAACCACTGAAGCTATTGTTCAAATTGAATTCTGCACCCCTGAAATTGTTCGATTCAGAACCAGTTGGAATGAAACTTTTGAGCCCAACGAACCATGGATGGTTACTCAATATTCCTGGCCCAAGGTCGATTTCAAGAAAAATGATTTTCCCGATGTTCTCAATCTGTCTACGGAAAAACTGGAAATCAGAATCAATAAAAAACCATTTGCCATAAGCATTTATGATATCGATGGAAACATGTTATCTACAGAGATCATCGACAAAGAACATATTACCGGAAGTTATTCTGAGGGTGAATCCGCCGGGGTCAAAAAAAAACTACACCCCAACGAACACTTTTTCGGTTTTGGTGAGCGAATGGACTTCCTCGATCAGCGTTCAAAAAAAATAACACTCAATGTGGGACGTGGACAAGGACGACCACACATCATCGGAGCTTACAACGTTCTTGAAGCCAACTACGCTCCTATTCCGTTTTTTATGAGTACACAGGGCTACGGAATCTTTTTCCACACTGCCTATCCGAGTCATTGGGATATGGGAGCCGACAACCCCAATGTTTATAGTTTCTCTTCCGAAGGCGAATTGGACTATTATTTTATCTACGGACCTGATTTTTCGACTATTTTAAATGGATACACCTCCCTCACCGGAAAATCCCCGTTGCTCCCCAAATTTGCTTTGGGACTACAAGTAGGAACATATAGCGGTGGCACTTGGGGACACGAAGAAAAAACATCGAGCCAATACCCTGTTTCACTAGTGAAAAAATTCCGGGAGCTAAACATCCCTATTGATGTGTTACACCTCGACTCCACATGGAGAATCTTTGGTGAAAACGGTGGTAAAGGAGCCACCTCTTTTGAATGGCGTGAAACTTTCACCCAGCCTGAAGCCATGTTTGACAGTCTTTATGCTTTAAACCTAAATATGGTGGGGTTACACTTGCGTCCGAGGTTTGACAATGGAAAAAAATTACGCCTTTTGGATGAAGCCAGAAAAAAAGGTTATGTATATCCTGAAGAGGGTAATCCCGGGGAATTTGTAAACTATTTTGATCCCGAAGCTGTGGATTGGTGGTGGAAAAACGGAGTGATGAGAATAGCTGAAAAAGGGGCTATGTTCTTAAAAACCGATGAAGGAAGTGCTTTTGGCCGCAAAGCCAATGAAAGCGACAAAACCGGTCCGCAAGGTGAAGACGTTAAGTATTTACACAATCTTTTTCCACTTGCTTATGCCAAAGCACCCTATGAGAAATTTCAGAAGTATAATGGGATCAGAGGCATGAACAACACCCGTGAAGGCTATGCTGGTATACAGCGTTATCCGTTTATTTTTGCAGGTGACTGGCCTAGTGAATGGCAGTATTTTGAGCCCGTTATAAAAGCCGGGCTAAACATCGGGCTATCCGGTGTTGGATATTGGGCGCATTGTATGGGTGGTTTCGAACATGTAGCAGACCCTGAGCTCTATATCCGGTGGACTCAATTCGGTTTGTTAAGTCCGATAGCCCATCTCTTCGGAATGGAACATCCCAACTACAAAGAACCATGGAACTATGGTGAAGAAGCACTAAGGATCTTCAGAAAATATGACCAAATGCGATACAGTCTCATTCCTTATTTATACAGTACTTCTTACCAGCAATACCAAACAGGAAAACCCATCATGAGAGCTTTAGTGTTGGACTACCAAAACGATCCCAATGTGTACAATATCACCGATCAATACATGTTGGGGGATTATATAATGGTATGTCCCATAACCACCAAAGGCGCACAAACCCGAGTGGTGTATTTACCTGAAGGAAAATGGATTAATTATTGGACACAGGAAGAATTTAAAGGGAATCAATATCTAAATGTGTTGTGTCCGCTGGATGAAGTTCCTATTTTTATCAAAAAGGGCGCTATCATTCCGCAGCAAGAACCAGAACAGTATATTGGAGAAAAAGACATCAAAAAAATAGCCGTCGATATATATCCTTCAGCAAAAAAAAGTGCTTTCACACTGTATGATGACGATGGTAAAACTTTAGATTATCAGAAAGGAAAGTTCAACACTACGTTATTTGAAGTTGAAAAGAATCAAGGTAAAATCAATATTAAAGTAAACCGCGATCAAGATGATTTCAACAGTGCACAAAACGAGTATCTTTTAAAAATTCATTCAGCATCAAAACCATCAAAAGTATCGGTCAACAATACTGGATATCGTAACTACAGCTTTGAGAAAAACATCATTAGCATTCCCGTTGAAATTGGAAAGAATAAAACAAATACTATTGAAATAAAATTTTAATATAGATGAAAATCCTCCTGTCTATCACCCTGTTCTTTTTACTCGGATGCTTCAGCTGTAAAAAACAATCATCTGAAGAACATTCAAAACCCAATATCATTGTCATTATAGCCGATGATGCCGGATGGAGCGATTTCAGTTTTCACAATTCAAAAATAAAAACTCCTAATATTGATGCCCTGACAGAAAAAGGACTGCAATTGAACCGATTCTATGTAAACCCTACCTGTTCTCCAAGCAGGGCATCCTTTTTTACCGGAAGACCTGCCAGCAGAATGGGTATTGTAGCTCCCATTAGTGGTAAAAGTAAACTTTCCCTGCCCGATTCGGTTACTACCCTTCCTCAACTTTTAAAAAAGAAGGGGTATAAAACCGCTCTTTTTGGTAAATGGCATTTGGGACTTAATCCTGAAAACGGACCAAAAAAATATGGCTTTGATTATTCCTACGGATTCCTGCACGGACAAATAGACCAGTACACCCACAAGTACAAAAATGGTGACCAAAGTTGGCACAGGAACGGGAATTTTATAGAAGAAAAAGGCCACACCACCGACCTGATTACCAATGAAACCATTAAATGGCTCGACAGTATCGAGGATACCTCCAAAAACTTTTTTGTTCAAATAGCCTATAGTGCACCTCATTTTCCCCTACAGGAAGAAGAACATTGGAAAGCTCCGTACAAAGATGTCTTTAAAAACCAATCGAGGGTAGACTATGCTGCATCCATGGCTCATATGGACGATGCCATCGGAAAGATATTTACCCATCTGAAAGAAAAACAACTGGACGAGAATACGATCATCCTATTCTTTAGCGATAATGGTGCTATGGAAAACTGGTACCCAAAAGAGCAATACAACGGAAAATTTGACGACCATCCGGAGCTGGGCAAGAATTTACCGCTTAGGGACTGGAAAACTTCCAACTACGAAGGCGCTATCCGGACCCCTGCCATTGTTTACTGGAAAGATCACACCTCAAACGGAATCAACAATGAATATATTTCTGTAATCGATATGATGCCAACCCTGGCGAAATTTATCGGAGCAGAAAGCATCCCCAATACTGTTGAAGGTATTGATGTTTCCAATGCCATTCTTAACAACCAAACGCTCATAGACCGTGAAATTTATGTTAGGGGACACCGACAGGAAAGCATTATTGTAAAACCGTGGAAATTGATACGGACAAGAAGCCTCGATGGCCCTATTAAACACGAATTATACAATTTAGATACAGATCCTTTTGAGAAAAACAATGTTCTTGAACAACATCCTGATATTTTTGCTGAATTAGAACCAAAACTTATTCATCAGTTTAATAAAGACAGTAAAACGGTGAATCTTGGATTGCCTCAATAAGAATGTCATCAGGCAGGTACAGGATAGACATTGGAATATTATAGGTTTTAATGAAGAATAGTCCTCTCCCGGCTTCCCATCTTAAGCGGGGAGGTAATTATGCCAGTGAATAAATAACGATTAACAACTATGAAAAGAAACGCATTTACCATGAAACTTAAGCCCGGGTTTAAGGATGAGTACAAAAAACGTCATGATGAAATATGGCCGGAGCTTAAACAATTGTTATCAGATAAGGGGATTTCGGATTATTCCATTTTTCTTGATGAAACAACACACACCTTATTCGCCGTACAAAAATTGGCCGATGATTTTGACCAGAAAGCCATTCCCAATCATCCCATCGTAAAAAAATGGTGGGCATATATGGCTGATATCATGGAAACAAACCCGGATAATTCACCTGTTGAAAGTCCATTAACGGAAATGTTTCATATGGATTAACCCACTTAGTTGGTTTATAATGCAGAACAAACAACGCATCACAACATTTTATCAGAAAAACTAATAAAGGAGAAGCTGTTGATAGGCTTAAGCAAAGTCCCTCACCTTCCCTACCCTGAATAAAAGTGGGAATCGCACTTCCCTTTCTTCCCGGTCACCCCAATGTTGTTCAATAGTACTCATTATGCTATCAACCGGATTGCTTCCGTTTTGTTTGATGTAATGTTTTACGGCAGACCAAGTTTTTAGGTAACCTATCAAATGTCCTTTTGTCCACCGCAGTTTGTTTACAAATTTCGGGACTTGTATTTCCTCAAACGGAAAGGGAATGGTTTTGTAATGTTCGTCTATATATTTTCTTTCTTCATCCCAATATGTTCCGATAGTGTTGTGATAAAACCTGGAAAGAATTTCATCCAGTTCAGCTGAAATTTCTATCCTTCCATACCCCATCACGGCAATCAGTGCATTTTCTTTGGCAGTTCGTCTGACTTCTGCATAAAATTTTTCAAAATCGAACCAATGAATCGCTTGTGCGATAACAATCAGGTCAAACTGATGATCCGGGAAATTGGTTTTTTCAGCCGGTTGAATAGAATAACCAATGTTGTCTGCTTGGGGTGCATGATCTATTTGCGACTGACTGATATCTGTCGCAAAAACCTTATTGAAGGTCTTTGCCAGTTCAAAAGCCACTTGTCCATTGCCCGTTCCACAGTCCCAAACCATATTCTTATTGGGAACAAGTGAGTTTAAATACTGATAAAGCCTTGATGGATAAGCAGGCCTGTATTTTGCATATTTATCGGATTGGGAAGAAAAATTGTCTTTCATTTTACCCTGCGACAATCTTTTTTATATCCGGTTTAAAATAATTGGGGCCTTTCATTACTTTTCCATCTTTACGATAGATTGGTTTTCCGTCAGCTCCCAACTTACTCATGTTGCTCAATTGAATTTCATCAAAGATATCTTCAATAATATGTTGCATTCCGTGTTCCAAAATAGTACCACACAAAATATACAGCATATCGCCCAAGGCATCAGCCACTTCGACCATATCGCTATTGGTCGCTGCTTCAAGGTATTCGTCGTTTTCCTCTGCCATTAGATTATGTCTCAGCACAATTTTCTTTTGATCTAATTCGGCCATCGGCTTTGTTGCAACTCCCAATCCGAATGCCTTGTGGAACTCCTCCACGGCTTTAAGTTTATTTTTCATTTATTTCTCGGTTTTATTCTTGTTCCTTATAGCAGATCTAAATCTAATAAAAATTTCTTGAAACAGACTATCCTAGGAGATAGAGCTGTAGCAATGTTTCACCATACCAAATAGTTATTGGGATCAAATCTCACTTAGTAAGTAAAAACGGATTCCGTTAATTTGACTATTTTCGCATAAAATTAAAAATTATGTTTAGTACCGGACAATGGATCTTTGCTGGAATATTTGCTTTGGCATTCATTATCATCATGATAATCAGCTATAAAAGAGATAAAAAATTGCATCAAAAACAATATAAAGGCAGCATTTGGATCTTGGTTGGTTTTATAATTTTTATATTTTGTTTGGTATTAATTAAATATTTTACAAAGAAATAACGTAAAATGCATAAAAACTTTACATATATCCTACAAAAATTAATTTTTTATCATTTATGGGATTTTATACTATAATTTCCTTAAATTTGTGGCAGGCAATCAATTTAAAGCAATGATGATATTTTTTTCAATTTTATTCGGTCTGTTATTTATTAATGTCATATTATTAGTATTTAGCGTAAACAAACTCCCTAAACTTCAGAAGACAAAAAGACAACCGATTTACAATTCTCCTAATGTTAAGGATAATGTAAAAACGGAAAAGAAAACAAAAGACGCAGAAGAATACGATGTGGTTTTAAAAGAAGCTATTTAAGCTTCCAAATGACATTTATAAATAACATTACTTTTGTATTTTAAATTCTTTGAAATGCACTTTTTTTGTATTTTAGGTATTTAAAGAGATCTTACTTATGAGAATTTTAAAATACTTACTCTTCTTATTTCTTATTATTGTGATAGGCTTTTCTATTTATATAGCTATACAGCCGGACAATTATAAGATCACAAGGGAATACACTATAACTGCTCCCAAATCGGTTATATACAAGTATATCAACAATTTTAAGGAATGGCCAAAATGGAGTCCTTGGAATGAAAAGAAAGCCAATACCACAATTTCTTTTGGAGACTCTTCTTCAGGTAATAATGCCTCATATTCGTGGAACGGAAAGACGACTGGTCAAGGCACTATTAAAACCATATTCAGCAGTCAAGATTCTATAAGCCAAGCCGTAAATTTCATAAGTCCATATGAATCTGATGCTCACAATTACTGGACACTTAAATCCACTACCGGAAAGAAAAATAACGTTTTGGTTACCTGGGGCATAGAAGGCACGCTAAGTTTTACCGAAAAAGCCTTAATCTTTCTTCAAGGTGGTATGGAAAGTGTTGTCGGGTTGGATTTTCAGCAAAGTTTGCACAGGTTGGACAGTTTGGTTCAAGAGGATATGAAAGCATATTCCATTTCTCTAAAAGGAGAAACAGAATATGGTGGCGGCTACTACCTATACCAAACCACAAGTACCAAACAAAACGAGGTTGACCTGGCTACAGAAAGAATGTTTCCTGAAATATTAGCGTTCATGGAACAACACGACATACAAAAAACCGGTTCTGCCTTTACCATTTTTAAAGAACAGGATGACACAAACAGCACTACTATAGTATCGTCGTCAATTCCGGTCAAAGAAAGGGTTATTACTCCTGCAGGCAGTACTGTTTTATGTGGATATTTGAAACCCGGGACATATTACAAAACTGTTCTAAAAGGTAATCATGATAATTTGAAGGAGGCCTGGAGTAAAACGTATGATGAACTCAAAAAGAATGAAATAGAGATCGATCCCTACAGGGATGCCTTTGAAACCTATGTAAAAACCTCTGAAGACTATGAAAATCCTGCCGACTTGATCACAGAAATATATATCCCGACACTTTTAAATACTGATAGTAGTGAGTAGTCGAATTTGGGATTTAAATCCCCTCCCGGTCTCCTGACTTAGGCAGGGAGGAAATCTGGAATTTGGTGTTTGGAAATTTTGATTAATCACAAAACTGTAACCCTGTGAAACAACTTATTTTGGTCTTTTTAGGAGGAGGTTTGGGTAGTACATTGCGCTATTTAATAGGCAAATACCTCAATTCTGCCGAAACCGGAATTCCCTATGGTACATTCACAGCCAATATTGTAGGAAGTTTAATTATCGGGATTGTTCTCGGACTTGCAGCAAAACATCAATCCCTTACCACAAACCAGTTACTGTTTATTGCTACCGGGTTTTGCGGTGGTTTTACAACCTTTTCTACCTTTGCATACGAAAATCATGTGTTCTTAAAATCGGGTGATATGCTCAGTTTTATAACATACACCATCGCAAGCTTTGTCATTGGTATTATTGCTGTTTTTTTCGGGGTTTGGATCGTCAAATTCCTATAAATCAATAACCTAACTTCAATACATCACCTTCACATTTGTTATTTTGATCTCTACACGACTCAAAAGCATCTTCTTTCAAAAAAAGCTTATTAAAAAAATCAAAATAAACACATTTATTCTGATTACCCCTAATTAAAAAGGGGGCTTATTTAATAATTTCATAAAAATTCGTTACAAACCCCTCATTTTTTTTCAAGTAACAATTATTTAACATAGTTTTAAGCAAACAAATCTGTAAAATGAAATCAGCATAAATAAACTTCATCATTACTTTACTGAGTAAAATGATTATTTTTTATGTGAAACTAAAGATTCACGAACATACTGTTTTTATAAAGGTGTTCGTGAATAGTGTAAAACCCTGACAGCTCTTGATAATTATCGGGATTGGGTTAGTTTCTTCATTTTTCAGTTAATTAAAAATTTTAAATCAATGAAAAAAATTGAAGCCATTATTCGTAAATCAAAATTTGATGATGTGCGAGACGCATTGCATCAAGTGGAAGTAAACTTTTTCAGTTACTGGGATGTTACGGGTGTAGGTAACGAAAAAAAGGGCCATGTTTACCGTGGCGTGAGTTACAGTACAGCCGACATCCAAAGACGGTATTTATCAATCATCGTGTCAGACGAATTTGTTGACCGTACGGTTGAAGCGATTTTAAAATCGGCATATTCAGGAAATGTCGGTGATGGAAAAATATTTGTATCTCCTGTAGAAGAAGCCTACCGAATTAGAACGAGGGAAAAAGGCCAAGAATCATTAAACTAATCCAACAAACTAACTTAAAAATTTATTTATGGAAACAAATGTAATCGAAGCGAACGCCGTTTTAGATTTGATGTGGATCATAATTTCGGGAATACTCGTATTCTTTATGCAAGCTGGTTTCTCTTTAGTAGAATCAGGGTTCACCAGATCTAAAAATGTAATAAATATTGTAATGAAAAACTTTGTGGACCTTATTATAGGTTCACTTGCCTTTTGGGCGATAGGATACACCATCATGTATGGAGAATCTATAGGGAGCTTTATAGGTTCCCCCTCCTTATTTTACAATGTAAGGGAAGATATGCACAATTTGTTCTTCCAAACAGTGTTCTGTGCAACAGCAGCAACCATTGTATCGGGAGCAGTTGCAGAGAGAACTAAATTCTCCACCTATTTTATCTTTTCTTTCATTTTGACGGTAGTGATTTATCCTATCTCAGGACATTGGGTATGGCAAGGAGACGGTTGGTTAACCGATCTTGGATTTATAGACTTTGCCGGATCGACAGTAGTACACTCTGTTGGTGGATGGGCAGCCTTGGTAGGCGCTATTCTCGTAGGTCCCAGAATTGGAAAATACACCGAAGGAAAATCAAATGCCATCCCCGGACACAATATGATGTACGGAGCCTTAGGGGTATTCATCCTTTGGTTAGGATGGTTTGGTTTTAACGGGGGATCTGAACTGGCCATTAGCGGCGAAAGTTCTTTCAACGTTGCCGGAATTATCATCACAACCAACTTGGCAGCAGCGGCAGGTGCAGTAACAGCCTTGTTCATTACATGGATAAGATATGGAAAACCCGAGGTCTCTATGACGCTGAATGGTGCTTTGGCCGGTTTGGTTGGTATTACTGCCGGTTGTGCAGCCGTAAGCCCCGGAGGAGCAGCAATTATAGGGATTTTATCTGGTCTTACCGTTGTTTTTTCAATTGAATTTATAGACAAGAAACTTAAAGTAGACGATCCTGTAGGAGCTATTTCCGTACACGGCGTTTGTGGTGCCTTGGGTACTTTACTCGTAGGAGTATTTGCAACAGATGGCGGATTGCTATACGGCGGTGGATTTGGTCAACTTGGCGTTCAAGCCATAGGGGTAGTAAGTATCGGAGCATGGGTGCTAGTCACTTCGTTTATTGTATTCTTCGTACTTAAAAAGACTATTGGACTTCGCGTTACAAAAGAAGAAGAAATTGAAGGACTGGATATGCACGAACACGATGGTGCGGCTTATCCCGACTTTACTATCGATCGTTAGTTAGTTTAACATAAATAACAGGGTAAAAAAGAACGGAGCGGTATTTGGCGGTACGCTCCGTTCGGTAACCCACTTTATAGTATAGTTAAACTTTCGAAAATTAGACTATTTCAAAAACCAATTTATCTAATCAATTAACTTTTTACAACTATGAAAGCGATTACAAAAACAAATGTCGTAAAAAAATTATTTTTTTTGGCAATTATACTTGCCTCTCTAACTACCTCTGCCCAGGTAAGTGATAAATTCACACTTAGCGGTTCTGCAGATGTTTATTATAAAGCAAACATTTCGGGAACCAATCAGGCTAATGAAGATGGGAGTTTCTTAACCCCTCCTACCTCCTTTGCCGACAGGAGTGGATTTTCAATAGGAATGGCCAACCTCATTGCCGGATATGAAGGCGAAAAAGTAGGTTTTGTGGCCGATCTTGTTTTTGGGCCACGAGGTGAAGACGCCGTATTCTTGTCTGTGGGTTCAGCAAATATTGTAAATCAATTATACGTGTATTGGAATGTAAGTGAAAGTGTAACTTTAACCATGGGTAATTTCAACACCTTTTTAGGGTATGAAGTGATTTCCCCGGTTGATAACTTCAACTACTCAACTTCTTATATGTTTTCTTACGGACCTTTTTCACACACAGGTTTAAAAGCCGATTTTGCACTTTCTGAAGATTTCTCATTAATGTTGGCTGTAATGAACAGTACCGATCACACCGAGTTCAATCTCGATGGAAGTTATACCGCAGGAGCACAATTAGGATATAAAGACCAATATGTAAATTTCCTCTATGGAGCACAAACAGGCATGCCGGAAAAAACATTTCAAGTGGATTATACCGGCGGATTTGACGTAACGGATATGTTTTACCTCGGAATCAACACTACCTATAACACAACAGACGGTGCCGGATTCTACGGTTTTGCCCTATATCCTCAAGTAAGTGCTTCCGATAGTTTTTCAATAGGATTTAGAGGAGAATACTTTAAAGAGTTTGAAGGCGGTGCAGGTGCATTGGGAATGTACAATCCCGATGGAGACGCAGATATTTACGACTTTACCATTACAGGTAACTATTCTATAGGCGACCTTACCTTTAAACCTGAGTTGAGGTACGACAGTGCATCAGAAGATATCTTTGTGGACAACGATGGAGCGCCTACCGGAAGTTTATCATCATTCTTGGTAGCGGCTGTTTATTCTTTTTAATCCCACGAAATGGGATAACCTATAACCAATTAAAATCTTGAAAAGAGATTTATAAGTAGCCGTTTACTCGTTCTAAGTTGTAGCCTTAGGGTTACGAATCCCGGCAGTGGCTCTGCCGGGATTTTTTATTATACCTCATCCAGAACTTCCAAAAATGGCAGTTTTGATCCGCCTTAGGCGGAAGAGGTAAATAGGACGTCTACCGGTAGGCAGGTATACGGGGAGTTTTAAGATTAACTCTCAGCAAACTCTTTAAGGCATGCCACAACATAATCGAGTTCTTCTTTAGTGTTGTATTTTGAAAAAGAAAAACGCACCGATGGCTTTTGAGTGTCTTCTTCGGATAAAATTTCATTCAACACATGAGACCCGGCAGAACTTCCACTCTGGCATGCACTCCCTTTTGAACAAGCGATACCTTTGATATCCAACTGAAATAAAAGCAACGCTCCCTTTTCAGCAGAAAAAGGCAAACGTACATTGACCAAGGTATAGGTGCTTTTATCTGCAAAAGCCGAAGTTCCATTGAACTCCACTCCAGGCAATGCTGTTTTTAATTGCTCAATAAAATAATTTTTGAGTCCGCTCACATAGTTACGTTCTTCTTCCAGATGGTCATAGGCCTGTATAAAAGCTTCTTCCAAACCAACAATATTATGAAAAGCTTCGGTTCCAGCTCGGAATCCGCGTTCTTGCTCTCCACCATAAATAAGGGGTTTTAGCGGAATATTCTTTCTTATGTATGCAAAACCAATACCCTTCGGGCCATGAAATTTATGTGCTGCAGCCGTTAAAAAATCAGCTTTTGTTTTTTGCACATCCCACTCCCAATGTCCTATGGATTGTACGGAATCTGAATGAAATAAAGCGTCATGCTCCTTACAAACATCAGCAAAAGCATCAATATCGATCATATTTCCGATCTCATTGTTCACATGCATCAAACTCACCAATGTTTTTGAATTACTCCCCTTCAACAAAGTTTCAAGGTTTGTAATATCAGGAGTCCCTTTTTCATCCAATTTAACATACGAAACCTCAACCTTATATGTTTCTTTCAACTGGTCTATGGTATGCAGAACTGCATGGTGTTCTATTTTGGACGTAATGATATGCTCAACTCCCAAATCACGAACCGCCCCGGACAAGATCATATTATCGGCTTCAGTTCCTCCCGAAGTAAATATGATTTCCGACGGACTCGCGTTTAGGCGTTTGGCTATCGTTTTTCTGGTTTTCTCGATCATGGTCTTGGCAGACCTTCCAAAACTATGTGTCGATGACGGGTTCCCATAAAAATTTGCCAATGCATCTTGCATTTTGGCTATTACCTCTTCGCGCACCTGTGTAGTTGCGGCACTATCTAAATACACTTTTTGCATGGGCACAAAAATACTTCAAATAAAATTATTGACAATAAATTTCGTTATAAACAAGTATGTCTTACTTTTGCTTAAGTTTAAAATTTCAACAATGCAAAGAATCTTCTTTTTTATTTTTCTTGTTACGCTGGTAGCCTGTGATGATGGTGATTTTGTTATTGAACGACTTGTTTTTGAAAATTCTGAAATAGCGCCTGCCTGTGGTGAGCTTACCCTTTATAAAATTGCTGAAAATGGAACAGAAGCACTCATTATAGAACTGAATGCAAGTGCCGATATTTTTACAACAACTGAAAATGATGTAGATACGCTTACCTTCAACATAAACAATAACGCAAATAAAGTTATTTACAGGATATTTGACGATGAAGTGAGCTCATCCTATTTTTGTAACGATATTCCGCCTACTGCACCTTTGGTTATCGAAGAATGGACAGCTCCGAGCGGTACTATCCAAATTGTAACCACCACAAGAGAAGATGATAACGATGGTATTCCGGCAGAAGAAGAAGGTATTGTATATGCTGAAGACGGCACCATTGACAAGGCAGGCTCACAAGATTCTGACGGGGACGGAATCCCTGATTATATCGACCGTGATGACGATGATGACAATGTGTTCACCATCGATGAATATGACGTAGTAGATGGCGCTAATGTTTATACAGATACTGATGGTGACAGTACACCGGATTATCTGGATAATGATGACGACGGAGACGGAACCCTAACCATTGATGAAGACCTAGATGGAGATGGCAATCCTGCAAATGACGTTCAAGTAGGGAACAATGAGCCAAACTATTTAATTTCATCATTAACAGAACAAACCACCAATGTTTTCGGAAGGAAAAAGAATGAATATCAACGTTTGTATAGCAGTACTATAAAGATTATTGACGGGTTCCAATTGGAAAACGGTAATCAGGAAATAAAATACGACGTTCCGGAATATCTTTTCGGGGAAATTGAAAACACAGAGGCTATTTCGGAGTGAAATTTCAAATTCCATGTAGCAAATAATAGCTCCTCCCTTGTGATAGGACGGAGCGTTAAAAAACAGTCCATTGGACTGTTTTAGCGACGGGCCAGCTGGCGGGCAGGCGGATTGAAACAAATTGCCACAGCAGGACTGAAGACGGGAGTCAGAATCCCGAAGGTCAAACATACGAGGTTTTCAAACCCTTGAAGGGCTTTACTTCGTACTTCTAATTTCGTATTTCCATAATTCCTTACTGAACTTTGCTCTGATAAATATAAACCTCAGTAGCGCCTAATCCATAGGTTCTGTAGTCAGCATCGTAGTAATTGATTTCGTTGTAGCGCCCAAACAGGTATTCGAGTTCTGTTTTAAGTACGCCCTCACCCACTCCGTGGATAAAAACCATCCTTTGAATTCTATTCTTAATAGCAAACTCCAATTGCCTTTTGGCAGTATCTACTTGTAGGTTCAGCATATCAAAATTGGTCATTCCCTTTGTTGATTGGGTCAGTTTGTGGATATGCAGGTCCACTTCCATCGGCGGTACTGTCTTCTCTATTTTCGGAGAAGGTTTCTTGCGTTTTTCCCCTTTTTGTTTCTCTCTTACTGCTTTATAGACATCGGCATTGGTCACATTCAGCGTATTGTCTGTATCGATCTTCATCAGCTCATCAGCATCAAAATCGAGTTCAAAACCATCTTCTGTCTCAATTTTTATATTCCGACCTACAATTTCAACCACTTTTCCTTTTATGGAATCGTCTATGGTCTCAACAAAATTACCCACTTGAAACTTCATCTGCCTATTTCTTTGATTCATCGTCCAACTCATCAGACTCGTCTTTCTTTTCATTTTTAGGATTGTCTTTCACCCAAAGTTTTGTCGATCGGTAAAGACCGAACATCAATAACACAAAACCTAAAATCTTCATGTATTTATCATATTCAGATTGATCATTGAACATAAATACAAACACTGCACCGAGGACAATACACAAAAACGAAAAGAACTTCATATCAATTTTATTTAAATAATTAGGTTACAAAAATAATACATTGAAATGGGTTAGTTTTAAGAAGTTTTTAATAAGTTTACAAAAGTAATGAGGGTGTTACTTACATTTATGACATATTTTTTACTAGCCAATACCGAAGATTATATGCTTCCCTGCCTAAACAAAAAACTGTTTGGGGTTGAATGTCTGGGATGCGGACTTCAACGTTCAGTGGCCTTACTTTTTCAAGGAGATTTTACAGCCGCTTTTAAAATGTACCCGGCTGTGTATACGCTTATTCTTCTAACTCTTTTTTTACTTTTCAACCTCTTTGTGAAATTTAAATACCAATCCATTATAAAAATAACATTAATTACTATCAATATACTCATTGTAGTAATTAGTTATATTATAAAAATGAATACTATTATAACTAATCATTAAAATCATGGAAAAACAGAAATTACCTAATTCAACCCTCATTTTAGTCTTCGGAATCTTGTCTATAGTTACCTGTTGTTGTTATGGGATTATAGGGCTTATCCTTGGTATCGTTGCCTTGGTTATGGCAAACAAATCGTTAAAACTCTATGCAAGCGACCCTGAGCTTTATGAGGGTTTAAAAAACGTAAAAGCTGGACGAACAATGGCCATCATAGGTATTATACTAAGTGCCATATACATAATTTATGTTATTTATATGTACAGTACTGTTGGCGTTGAAGGACTTCAAGAAATGCAGGAAAAAATTCTTGAACAATACGGAGGTCAATAATTATCCTTCAATAAATATTAAAAGCCCTGCTTTATCATAAGGCAGGGCTTTTGTATTTCTCACAAGTGCTTTTCTTTTTTTACACCATCAAATTTAAAGTAACATCGATATTGTCTTGTGTTGCTCTGGAATACGGACAAACCTCATGGGCTTCAGCTACCAATTTTTCTCCGGTTTCTTTATCGATACCCGGTAAGGTAACATCCAAGACCACTTCCAATAAAAAACCGCCCAACTCGGGATGTTTTCCGATGCCAACGGTGGCCATAACCTTAAAATTTTCATCCAGATCAACTTTGTTTTCCTTGGCTACAAACTGAAGAGCGCTACCAAAACAAGCGGAATAACCTGCTGCGAACAGTTGTTCAGGATTGGTGAACTTCCCGCCTTTTCCACCCAATTCCTTAGGCAATTCCAAATTCATATCGATAACCTCATCATCACTTTTCACATAACCACCGCGACCACCTGTAGTCGTAGCTACAGCTGAATATAACACTTTCATACAGTTTAATTTTTTTGTTCTTCCCTAATATACCCTTAATAACACGGAAAATCACATAATTAGTTATTAAATTTGCTTTAAAATTCAACCATTGTCATCCAAACCATCACATAGCGAAGATCCAAAAAAAGGAAAAAAGATTTCTGCAAACGAAAACACTAACGAGGGTTCCATCGCAAAACTAAAAGCGAAAAAAGGCAGACTTCCCACTGCCAATCAGCTTGCAGAGGCCATTATCAACGGAGATACTGTAGCTTTGAGTCGAGCCATCACCTTAACGGAAAGCACCAAGCCCGAACACATCGAAAAAGCCAATAAAATACTCGAATTGTGTTTACCGCATGCAAACAACTCTATCAGAATTGGGATTACAGGAGTTCCGGGAGTTGGAAAAAGTACGTTTATCGAATCGCTGGGAAGTTACATTGCCAACAAAAAGAACAAACTTGCTGTGCTGGCCATTGACCCCAGCAGTTCTGTGTCTAAAGGAAGTATCCTAGGTGACAAAACCCGAATGGAATCGCTGGTAAACAATCCCAATGTCTATATCCGTCCTTCAGCAGCGGGAACTTCTTTGGGAGGTGTTGCCCGTAAAACACGCGAGAGCATCATTTTATGTGAAGCCTGTGGATTTAACACTATTTTTATCGAAACCGTAGGCGTGGGACAAAGCGAAACCGCGGTACACAGCATGGCTGATTTCTTTTTATTGCTGAAACTCGCTGGTGCCGGGGACGAACTTCAAGGTATTAAACGAGGCATCATAGAGCTTGCTGATGCTATCGTGATCAACAAAGCAGACGGCCACAACATCAAAAATGCCGAAAAAGCCAAGACGGAATTCAATAACGCCTTGCACCTGTATCAACCAAAAAGCAATGGATGGACCCCTGAAGTTTTACTTGCTTCCGCTATCGAAAATAAGGGAATTCAAGAAATATGGGAGCTCATTGAAAACTATATTGAAAAATCAAAAACCGATCGATCTTTTCATCAAAAAAGGGCCGAGCAAAATAAATTTTGGCTCTACCAAACCATTGATGAGCACTTAAAATCAAATTTTTATCAGAATGAAAGGATAAAATCGGCCCTCGGACAACAACTTAAGGCGATTGAGAACAACGAAACCACTCCTTTTGCTGCTGCTCAATATTTACTTTCCATACTTTAAATCTTAAGAACCCGTTTGAAGTGAAATACCTACATTTGCAAATATTTGATATAAATTACCTCGGGGTAAACCCACGAGGCACTAGGCGAAAAACCTTAAGAACATTTCGGCGCAAGCCTGCCTGACGGTAGGCAGGCGTCGGATCATTTAAAATCTCACTTAGTGAGTAAAGTTTGCATGAAAAATCGGTAAAGAATATGAACTACGAATTTACAATCATCGTTCCGGTATATAATGAAGAGGATAATCTGGAAAGGGTTGAAAAGGAATTTAATAATTACTTCAAGGTCGCTTCAAAACCTACCAAGGTACTTTTCGTGAATGACGGCTCTAAAGACAAAAGCCAGGAACTGATAGAAACCATTTGCAAGCGTTCCGAGCATTTTGAATACATCGCTTTCGTAGAAAACAGAGGCTTGAGTGCCGCTATCAAAGCTGGGGTCGACCACGTGGACACACCGCTTTTGGGTTATATTGATTCTGATCTGCAAACAGCTCCCGAAGATTTTAATTTGCTGTTAGCACATATTAGGGAATACGACTTGGTTACAGGAGTGCGTTCCGACAGAAAGGATTCTTTTGTGAAAAACATGTCGTCCAAGATTGCCAATGGCATCCGAAGGAGTTTTACACACGACGGTATGGATGATACGGGCTGTCCACTAAAAGTGATAAAAACGGAATATGCCAAACGCATTCCGATGTTCAAAGGATTACACCGTTTTCTCCCGGCCATGATCTTGTTGCAGGAAGGAAAAATCATCCAAATTCCCGTGCGGCATTTCCCCCGAATTGCAGGAAAAGCAAAATTTGGCTTATGGAACCGTCTCCTTGGTCCTCTGATGGATTGTTTTGCTTATTTGTGGATGAAAAAAAAGTATATCAACTACAGCATTGCTAAAAAAGGATAAATGAACGATTGGCTTATATATTCCATAGGTTTTTTGGCTCAAATCCTTTTCTCCGGAAGGCTTCTCTACCAATGGTTAATCTCTGAAAAGAGCAAGAAAGTGCTCACTCCTTCCCTTTTTTGGAAACTGAGTTTGTTTGCATCGTTTCTCTTGTTTGTCTACGGATGGCTGCGCGATGATTTTGCTATTATGCTAGGGCAAACCCTTACCTATTTCATTTATATCAGAAATTTGCAGATTCAAGGAGAATGGCAGAAATCGCCTATGGTTTTACGAGTGTTTTTACTCATTTTCCCTGTCCTGATCATCATTTACGGATATAACAACAACACCTACGATCTCGATCAACTTTTCAGGAATGAAGACATCCCGTTTTGGTTATTGATTTTGGGAAGTTTTGCACAAATCCTGTTTACTTTCCGGTTTATCTATCAATGGATTTACTCGGAAAGACGGAAAGAATCATCCCTACCGACTGGTTTTTGGCTGTTGAGCCTTTGTGGAGCCTTATTGATATTGACCTATGCCATTTTAAGAAAAGATCCTGTACTTTTGGTAGGACATTCTTTAGGAAGTATTATTTACATCAGAAACCTACTTATCCTAAAAAAACAAAATGACTGATCTTATAGAAAAATATCCGGTAAAAGTGATCCTTTTGGTGTGTTTGTGCATCTTTTTCACCCATTTAGATGTCATTTATGTCAATATCATGGAAGCCCGTAATTTTGTAACGGCTCGTGAGATGCTTTCCAATGGAAATTGGATCCTCACCACCATGAACGATTATCCACGTTATGAAAAACCACCACTTCCCACATGGCTTACTGCCATTAGTAGCGCTTTGTTTGGTATTCACAGCTTGTTTGCTTTGCGACTCCCTGCTGCATTGAGTTCTGTGGTACTCGTGTTTTTTGTCTATCGAATAGGCAATCTGCTATTCAACAATAAAAAACTGAATTTATATGCTGCTTTAATCCTTCCTACTTCTTTTTACATCATCTTTTCAGGAAGAAACGGTCAATGGGATATTTTTACGCACGCTTTTATGGTTGTTAGTATTTTCTTCCTCATAAAAATGATGAAAGAAAACACAAAAACAGGGTTGAATGCCTTGCTGTCCGGACTGTTTTTCGGTTTTGCGTTTTTAAGCAAAGGGCCTGTTTCTCTATATGCGTTGTGGCTGCCATTCCTTATTGCCTACGGAATCACCTACAAAGAACAACTCAAAAGGAATAAGATACTTCCGTTTGTTTCCATGCTCGTCATCGGACTCTCCATCGGGCTTTCCTGGTTTGTCTATGTGCGCTATGCCGATCCGCAGGCGTTTATAGAAATAGCCAAAGAAGAGGCCAGCAATTGGTCGAGTTATAATGTGCGTCCGTTTTATTATTACTGGAGTTTCTTTACACAAAGTGGTATTTGGACCATCCCCGCTTTTGTGGCTCTACTCTATCCCTACTTAAAAAACAAAGTAAGCGACAAAAAAGCATATACATTCACATTTTTATGGACCATAGCTTCGGTGGTTTTGCTGTCGCTAATTCCTGAAAAAAAATCGAGATACTTGCTTCCGGTGTTGATTCCCATGGCGATGAACACCGCTTTTTATGTGGAATATCTCATTCTTCATTTTAAAGGCATCAAAAACAAAGGTGAACGATTCCCCGTTTATCTCTATTTCGGATTAATCGCCTGCATAGGTATCGCATTCCCCATTGGTGGATTTCTGTTTTTAAAGGATAAGTTAAGTGGATTCTACCTCTATTTTGTCCTCAGCGGATTGTTTTTGTTCGTGATTGGTATTTTAATGTTCTATTTCCTTCGGAAAAAAGAGATAAAACCACTTTTTTATCTCACCATTACCTTTATCATTGTGGTCATGGCAGTCGGATTTCCATTGGCGAAAAGCTTTAACAGTAATACAGGTTTCAACAACATCAGCAAACTGAAAACCAAACTATCACTCTATTCGCTGGGAGAGCCATCACCGGAAATGATTTGGCATTACGGTAAGTCCGCCCCGGAAATTCAACATGGGGAAAAACTTAAAATCCCTCAAGAAAAAGAATTTGGTTTGTTAGTCAGTACGGAAAAACTCGACGAACTACAAAGCTTATTCCCTCCAAGCTATAGAATCGAATTTCAAGAGGTATTCGATATTAATTATACCGCTAGCCCTGAAGAAAGAGCACACAAACAGCGGTTGACGAGTCATTTTTACATTATCAAAAAAGAAAATTAGTTATTATGATAAATCGAACTGAAAAATTAGGATATACATTTTTAAGCATCATTTTTGTTTTAAGCCTGTATCTGGGATTTAGCAACCCACAGTATTTTGACAATACTTTTGCCGCTGAGGACAATACCGTAGAATATGCCACAGCCCTCATGCTGCTTTGCGTGAGTTTGCTCTGCTTTTTCCGTTTGTTTTCCATCGGAAAGGGTAAATCTTTTACCTGGAAACTTGGCGTATTTTTATTTGCCATACTTTTCCTCTTTGGTGCCGGGGAAGAGATTTCCTGGGGACAACGTATCTTCAACATTGAATCCGGTGAATATTTCTTGCAGAACAACGCCCAAAAAGAAACCAATTTCCACAATCTGGTCGTAGGCGGGAAAAAAGTCAACAAAATTGTTTTCAGTCAGTTGCTTATGGTGGGGATGGTAATCTATCTCATTTTCCTTCCCATTTTATACCGAAAAAACACCTGGATCAAAAAAACTGTCGACCGTTTTGCCGTTCCTGTTGTTAAATGGCAGCACACCATAGCTTTTGTCATTTCTACCCTTATTGTGACCGTTATCCCACCGGACAGAAAATGGGAGGTGTATGAATTGGCCTTCGGGGTGATTTTCTTTTTGATTTTTCTGGGACCGCTGAACGCTTCTGTTTTTGACAGGGAATAGGTTGTTGGTAGAATTTGCAATTTTGATTTCATTCAAGTAATATATAATAAAAGTAAAAAATGGCTCCTCCCTTTAGACAAAGGGAGCGGAGCGTTAAGAAGCAGTCCTGTGGACTGTTTTAGCGAACGAGCCAGCTGGCGCGTGGGGAAATGGCAGTTTTGCGATAGCAGAACTGAAAACGGAGGGTTCTGAAATCCCATGTCATTGGTATAGAACAAATGCTTGGTGATTTAACCATAAAGCTTGGGCTTTCAAAACTCCCCTTTCTCCGCCAAAGACGGATTCATTCCCCTCTTCGTCTGAAGAGGGGAGCCATATAATTAATAAAAAACCGGTCACTTTCCATAAAACTTTGTGAAACTATGAAATTATATTAGCTTTACTAGTGTCTGTTAACAGACACTAAAAAACCGCATTCATGAAACTTCAAGGACAAATCGTCGATATCCATAACAAACGTATTTTTAAAGGTGAAATCACCGTTGAAAATGGAAAAATTGCCTCGATTGAAGAAAAAGAACACGCACATTCACACTATATTCTTCCCGGGTTTATCGATGCGCACATCCATATTGAAAGTTCGATGTTGGTCCCTTCTGAATTTGCCCGGATTGCCGTAAAACACGGTACGGTGGCAACAGTTTCCGATCCACACGAAATCGCTAATGTTTTAGGGGTTGATGGGGTTCATTTTATGATTGAAAATGGTAAAAAAACACCTTTTAAGTTCAATTTTGGTGCTCCTTCTTGTGTTCCGGCAACTACTTTTGAATCTGCCGGAGCTACTATAAATTCTGATGGGATAAAAGAATTACTCTCATTACCTGAAGTGAAATATCTAGCTGAAATGATGAACTACCCCGGAGTGATTCGCAATGATGAAGAAGTGCTGAAAAAAATAGCCTGGGCAAAGCATTTTGACAAACCCGTCGACGGCCACGCACCGGGAGTTATTGGGGACGATCTTTCCAAGTATATTGCGGCAGGAATCAGTACAGATCATGAGTGTTTTACCTATGCCGAAGGTTTGGAAAAACTACAAAAAGGCATGAAAGTGATCATCCGAGAAGGAAGCGCCGCCAAAAATTTTGAAGCTTTGATCGGTCTCTTGTCCGAACACTACGAAAACATGATGCTTTGCAGTGACGATAAACATCCGGATGATCTCCTTATCGGACATATCAATCAGTTATGTGCCAGAGCGGTTGCTAAAGGCATCGATATTTTTAAAATATTACAAGCCACTTGTATCAATCCCGTAAAACATTACGGTTTGGATGTCGGATTGCTGCAAATTGGCGATACTGCTGATTGCATTGTGGTTGAAAACTTAACGGATTTTAAAGTACAACAAACTTATATCGATGGCGAACTTGTGTTTGATCAAGGCACTTCAAAAATCAATCCGGTTGACTTTCCTATCCTGAATAAATTTGAAACCGAAAAAAAGCAGCCCTCCGATTTTGAAATCAGCTCTTCCGCAGAAAAAATCAAGGTTATCGAGGCTATGGACGGCGAATTAATCACCAATATTACTGTTGAAAAAGCTACGCTTCAAAACGGAAAGTTGATTTCAAACACCGAAAACGATCTTTTAAAAATAGTTGTGGTCAATCGTTATTCAAACGAACCGCCTGCTATTGCATTCATTAAAAATTTCGGACTGAAAAGAGGAGCCATCGCCTCTTCCGTTGCTCACGATTCTCACAACATCATTGCTGTGGGTGTAAACGATGAAGCCCTCTGTAAGGCCGTAAACACCATCATAGAAAACAAAGGCGGGGTTTGTGCCGTTTCCGGTAGCGAATCGGTAACGGTTCCACTTCCGATAGCCGGAATCATGAGTGATCAAGATGCTGAAACCATCGGAAAGGCTTATGCAGCGTTAGATACTTTTGCCAAAGAAACCTTGGGAAGTACACTTTCAGCCCCGTTTATGACGCTTTCTTTTATGGCTTTGCTGGTGATTCCATCTTTAAAATTAAGTGATAAAGGCTTGTTTGATGGGAGTCGTTTTTGTTTTGTTGGGCTTGAGGATGATGGAAATTAATTCTCGTTAGATAGCGCGGAAGAAGGTTTTACCACTGTCACCTCGAGCATTATCGAGATTCAAAATATATTTTGGATTGAAGATACCAAGCAAAGCTTGCCGAGAGGTTTTGGACTTTGCTATCTTAGAATGAGGTCTCGACTGCGCTCGACCTGACAATATTACCCAAAAACTGGGTAGTGCTATCAGCGCAGGGGGATGTCAAAGTTTTCCCTTCTCCACAATCCACATAAACAATTTGGAAAACAACCACCCGAGTAACATTCCAATAGAAATTCCGGTAATGACATCCAGTGGGTAATGAACTCCGATATAGATTCGACTATACGCTACTGTAATCCCCCAAACAATCAACAAAAAAGGCAGCCATTTATAATTTCTCGAAAACAGTATTGAAAAAAAGGCTACAACCGCCATCGAATTGGAAGCATGGGCAGAAAAATAACCAAATTTCCCTCCGCAATAAGACTTCACCAAACGCATGATCTCCTGCACCCCTTCTTGGTGACAAGGACGCAGACGTTCAAATCCGTATTTGAAAGCGTTGGCCAATTGGTCGGTTGCGGCAATCATCAAGGCGACCAATATTAAAATCAGCAGTGTCTTCTTCCATTTAAAGCTTCGAAGACAGAGTATGAGTAAGAAAACATACAGCGGAATCGATGCCCATTTGTTGGTCATAAACATCCAGAATCCGTCCCAGGACTCGTTTCCGAGACTGTTCAGGAAAAGGAATAATCGTTGGTCGTATTCAATAAGTTTATCGATCATAAAGACTAATCTTCATCATATCTATTGATCTCCCGATCGTAAAAATCATTGGCCGCCTGAATCAAATTCTCGGCTTCGCTGGAGAGTTCCCTTTCATCTTCAGCAGAAAAATCTTCCAGCCATTCCACCTCGTCATTTTCCAAATTGATGATAAAACGTGGATAATCGGTATGGACAATAAAAATTGCATTAGGGAAATCGGTATTATCACCTAATAAAAACTTTGGTAATTCCATTTTGTTATGTTGAAATTGTTAGTTAACCGCCGCTACGCCCTGCGTTTTGATCAGTTTTCTCGTTAAATAATTAAATCTAAAGTACAAAAATATTGCTGCGATGGTGAGTCCGGACAACAATCCAATCCAAATTCCCATATTCCCCACATTGGTTTTCAGTCCTAAATAATAAGAAATCGGGAAACCGATGATCCAGTATGCAACAAAAGTAATCAGGGTCGGAATCTTCACATCCTGCAATCCGCGTAGTGCTCCAAGAAAAACTACTTGTAAACCGTCTGAAATCTGGAAAAAAGCAGCGATCAATAATAATTGTGATGCTATGGTGATTACTTCGGTATTATCGGCAAGGTTCATCATATCGTTTTGATCCAAATAAATGGTTGGCAACCCATCTTTGAACACGATAAAGAACAAGGCAAAAACCACTTCAATAAGAAAGGTGAGGAAAAAGACCGATACGGCAATTCGCCTCAGATTCTTAAAATCGAGTAAACCCTTTTGATTTCCTACACGTACCATGGCCGCGACACTCAAACCAACCCCCACCATATAGGTCATACTGGACAGGTTTAAGGCAATTTGATTGGCCGCTTGCGGATTTTTACCCAAAACACCACTCAACCATACTGCGGAAGTGAAGATCCCCACCTCAAAAAGCATTTGCAAAGCCGAAGGAAAGCCTAAGTCGATGATTTTCTTGATCCTGTCTTTATCAATGACCTTCCATTTAAAATGGGTCACATATTGTTTGATTTTTGAGTTCTTTTTAAACAGGAACCACAAGAAAACGACCATGCTGAACCGGGAGACCAGTGTCCCTATGGCAGCCCCTATGATACCCATTTGCGGAAAACCGAACTTACCGAAAATAAGAAGATAGTTAAGCGTAATATTCATGATGTTGGCCACCAAAGTAGCATACATGGGATATTTCGTTTGTGAAAGTCCGTCTGAAAATTGTTTTAAGGCCTGAAAGACAATCAACGGCACCAAAGAAAACGCTACCAGATCTAGATACGGAAGCGCCAATTCGACCACCTCCACCGGCTGATCCATAAGGTACATCAAGGGCTTGGCAAACAAGAGCATGATAAACAATATCAACCCCATCAAGGTACAAAGAAGCGTTCCGTGTTTAAGCGACGATCTCCCCGATTCTATATTCCCGGCGGCATCGGCTTCTGCTACCAGTGGTGTGATTGCCGTTGAAAAACCGATTCCGATCGACATCGCGATAAAGATAAAACTGTTTCCCAGGGATACAGCTGCGAGTTCGGCAGTTCCCAACTGCCCTACCATAACATTATCGGCAAAAGCCACAAATGTATGCCCCAACATCCCTAAGATCACCGGAAAGGCCAAGCGCAGATTGTATCCGAATTCTTTTGTGTATTTCGCTAAAATCATGGAGTTGTTTTGAAGGCGTAAAGATACATTTTAGCCTTTTGATGTCCTAATGGGGTTGTGAGATTTGGGTTTTGGGGTCAGGATAATATCTAACCGATTTTAGGTTGCAATTAAATTACACGGTAAAATAAAAGCCCTTAAAAGGGCTCTTATATATCTTGTTTTTATAAAACTAGTGGTTTGTGTAACGGTTACCAATGTTGGCAGACGTTTTTTAACTACATCCGCAGTTAGATTTTGTCAATTCACTTTCATTTAAGTGTTTGAGAATGTATGGGGATAACTCCTTTTTCTCATTCCCTTTTTTTGGTTCAAAATATCCTTTTAGCAAAACCTCTATCAAAGTCTCTTTGTTGGGTTCAGATATAGTCAATCCATTCCAAGCCCATTCTCTTTTTTCAGAGCTATCTCTTGGATGGTTAGGATAAAAGTCAAAATTGCCAACTCTTATTGTTGGTGAAGCAACTATTTGGGCTTTTTCAACTTCTTTAATAGTCCTAACTGTTGTTGACTTGAAGAAGATTTCACAATCCAAATTATCAAAGAGTTTTTGAACATCTTGAATTGCCGAAACTAATTTACCTTGCACGGTATCACAGGCTGAACAAGAATTGTTGGCATTTGTTGGCATCTCTACTTGAATAAATTCTACTTTCAATGCATTTTTTGTTTGTGCTTCCATTGTCTTTTTATTTTTAAGATTTAATATTTACTTCTAAGACTGAGAAGGCATTGAAAAGATGCAAAATTTTTCTATTTTTTATTTCAGACAACAAGCTTTAGTTATAGTATAAGAAAGTAGCTGATTTTCAGAAGGCTGTACTGTTCCACATTCGTCAAATTTCTCTCTTAACTTTTTTCTGGCTCTTTGAATTCTTGATTTAGTTGCCGTTAACGTCAAACCAAGTTGTTCAGCAATTTTCTTTTGTGGTTTACCTTCTATATCTGAAAGTCTTAATGGCTCTGAATATTCAGTTGGAAGATTGTCTATAAAGTTATGAAGCCAAACAAAGATATTTTCATCATATTCTTGATGGTTTTGTAGGTGCATGTGTTCAAAATCGGCATTGGTTGTTGTCCGTTTTGACTTCTTATAAAAGTCAATTATTGTATTTTGTGTGATTTTGTAAAGCCAAGCCTTTATGTACTTTACATTATTTTTTGTCTCACAATAGTTTGTGATTTTGATAAGAACCGATTGCATAATATCATTAACATCATTCACGTCAGATACGCGTTTTCTTACATAGCCTTTTAAATCGTTTTGATAAGTTTCCCAAATTGTATATATGTCACATTTCATATTGTTGTTTTTGTTCAAATGGCTGCCAACTTAATTATATCCCCAATATAATACCGTTTATCCCCCAAAACCGGTTGGATATACACAATGGCATATATTGTTTATCAAATATAACCATTTTCCTTATAGGTATATTCAAAAGGTTTTTTAGCCAAAAAGGTGTTCTAAAATTAAGATTTTCAGAAAAAACAATATGGTTTCCACTAAAAATCGTTCAAACCATTACAGACCAAACACATATCCTTATAGCCCACGGTTTAAACTGTGGGCTATGGTAATTGATGCGAAATTTTTACTCAATCGATTCAATTTTTTTATAAATAGCTTGTTTTGATTTTTCAAAAATATTTCCGCCAAATTCTTCGTTGTCCAAGGAAATTATGGTTGTATCTTTTATACCCATCATTTCAAAAACAAATTTTAAATAAGAGGTTTGGAAATTCATATGTTCATTCTTTTCGTATACCCCATATCCGGTATCACCTCGGCTTGATAGAATGAACATTTTTTTGTTTTGAAGTAATCCAACATAATCGCCACCGGGTTTTCCGGAACGAAATCTCCACGTCTCGTTGATGCGCATAATTTGGTCAATATAAGCCTTTAGTCCGCTGGGGATAGACCAGTTATACATAGGCGTCCCAATCACATAAATATCATTCTCTTGCAATTCTTTCACTAATTCATTACTTAATTCAACTGCTTTTTGATTTTGCTCATTTCTATTTCCCGGCTTTATAAATGCACTTGCAATCCAGTTTTCATCAATTGGGGGGATTTCTTTTAATCCAACTTCCCTATACGTAAAAGAATCGTCAGGGTGTTTATGTTTCCAATTTTTCACAAACAAATCCGTCAGTTTTCTGCTATGTGATTTTTCATTTCTTACACTGGCATTAATGATAAGTACTTTTTTCATGTGTTCTTTTTGCTTTCATATTTAATTTGAAAAGCAAAAGTCATAAAAACGGTAATCAAAAAAATTGATCTAGTTCAATAAACCTATTTTTTCCTTATACGACTAATAAATTCGGGGGAAACACCCAAATAGGAGGCTATTAAATATTGCGGAACTTTTTCTGCTATTTTCGGATATGTCTCCAAAAAATCAAAATAACGTTGCTCTGCATTATATACATTGTTCAAGATGATTCTTCTTTGTAAACTGCCAAGATAGTTCTCTAGAATAATCCTAAAAAAACGTTCAAGTTTTGGAATTCTATTTAGCATCTCCTGAAATGAGTTAAAGTGGATTTGCAATAATTTGGTGTCTTCAATCGCCTGGATATTATAAATTGAAGGGCTTTGTTTTTGAAAACTCTCCATATCTGTTGCCCACCAATCATCAATGGCAAAATATAAAATTTCTTCTTTGCCCTTAATGGGATTTATATAGAAAGCTTTTAAAGTTCCGTATATAACAAAGTTATCGGTTCGACAAACTTCTCCATTTCTCAATAGGTAATCCCCTTTCTCCAATTTTTTTTCTGTCCAAAAAGTTTCAAATAAACTTTTCTCTTCAGGGGTTAGTTTGATATAATTTGATATGTTATTTAACAGTTGTGGGTGCATTCAAATCAAATATATTGTTGTAAATGCTTTTTAAAATAAGCTGCACTATCGGCCACACTCTGCATGGGGTTGTGTGTAAAATTACCACCCTGTTCCAAATAATAGAATTCGAGTCCGGATGCCTTCGGGTCGGGAAGTATTTCGGTATAGTCAATAGCACCATTGCCCAGCTCGGTATAATCCTCTGTTACTTTATCCATATCCTTGATGTGCCACATCACATATCTCCCCGGTTGTTTGCTGATCAATTCCTTGGGCGTGTATTTAGAAGAACGCATGACCCAATACATATCCATTTGAAGTTTCACCAGTGAAGGGTCTGTTTCGTTTAATATAACATCAAAACCATTTTCGCCATTGTGGTCTTCAAATTCAAAACCGTGATTGTGATAGGCAAATCCAAGACCTGCATCCGTAACCTGCTCCCCTATCACATTCAGTTTTTTGGACATCAATTTAAAATTATCCATTGTTCGTTGTTCCGGGGCTATCCATGGCCAGGTGATATATTTCATATCCAAAGCACGGGCTCCTTTTATACATTGATCCACAAACCGTTTTAAATCCGATTCGGGTTTATTGAGATAGGAAGAAAACCCATAATGTCCACTGGAGGCTGTAAGTTCCAGGTCGTTCAGTATTTTTTTGAAATCAGAAGATGTATAACCGTAAAAAGTTCCTTTTTCGGCATCAAACCCAAAGGTCTCAAAATCTTCATACCCCATAGCCTTTACCGCTTTTAAAGTTGCGATGGGATCGTTGTTCATATCTTCATTAACGGTGTACAATTGCAGGCCCATTTTATATTGAGGTGCATTGGCATTTGAAAAACACGATATGGGCAACAAGGCTGCCGACCCAAGGATTGCTGTTTTTCCTATAAAAGTTCTTCGGTTCATTTGTTTGGATTTATTTAAATATTTGGTTGGTGTTTTTTGTAGGGGGTGTTGTTTCCCACCGTTTTATTCCGCTGTGATTATTTCAATCGTCTGTTTTTTTTCGGGTGGGTTTTTAATTCGGATGTTGATTTTTTTATAATTCCATTTGTTATTTTCCCAGTCAGCAGAGATATCCATTCGGGCTTTCCCTTTTGTTCCTTTTATCCGAATTGTAGAGTTTACGGTTTGATTATTATTTGAGTAATTCACTTCGCCTTCCAAAATCGTAAGCTTGTCAACTGGTGCTATTTCTCCGAGTAGTTCGGTTGCTTTTTGGTCAGATCTCACCTTTTCCAGCGCATTTTCATAAAGTTCGGTATCCGCATAAGCTTGAGCCAAATCAGTTGTAATTCCGCCCATTCCTGAAGAGAAGAAAATTATAACTGTAATTAAAATTATTGCACAAACTGGCGTAAACCATTTCCAGTTCCGTTTCCACCAACTTTTTTGTTCAATGAGTTCGTTATTCATTTTTAAATTTTTATCGTTTGACGGATTTTATGAATGGTGGGCAATTTATTTATATACTCAATATAATACCATTTATGCCCGCTGCCGCACGATTGTGTGGCATTTCAAATTTAACTAATAAGTCTTAAAAAGTGGCTATGGGTGTCAATGTTTTACAATTTATGGGCTTATGCTACGGTTACCGTTGTTAGGCACTGGGTTTTATGAAAATAAAATATAATGCAATTGGAATTAAAATAAATATGACATAACGACCTAAGGTGTCAAATTGATAACGTAAGAATATCCAGAATTGGAATAAATACGGATAAGTTATATTTGAATATTCTTTTATATTATTTTTTTGGAAAACATAATAATCAAGAGGTGTGTGGTTTATATCATATTTTCTTAAAATCGAATTATACTGGTTAGTTATTTCCTCTAAATCTTCTTTTCTTACTTTTTCCGAGTCAGCCTTTAAAAGACATAATTTATCATAAACAATAGTTATTTCCCTTCCGCAATCATGAAACCGATGAGAAAGATGCTTATAACTCATATTATTCAAAATGATAGAAATTACAATTACTAAAATTGAAAGACTAATAGTTGATAAAGTTATATTTATCTCTGAAAGTATTGGAGGTCTATTAGGAACGAAGACTAATAAGTTTATGCAAATAATATAAATTGACACTAAACTGATGGTTATTGTTGACCATTTTTCATGTCTTTCATACCTCTTTGCAGCAATAAATCTACTTCCTTTAGTTTCCCATAATTTTTTATACCAGCGATTTAATTCGTTCTCCATAATTGAGTAATAAGGGGCTACTTAAAAGAACAATAGGACAATTTTTCCTTTCGGAAATCTAAACACATTTCTGTGATAATTGTACAAATACTTGAGAATCTCAAGTCCCACAAAGTGGAAGTAGCCCCGGTTTTTAATATTTATAACCTAAATCTTTTTCTAGTTTATTGATAGTCTTTTTTGTGAATCTCTCGAAGAAATCGTCAATTTCGTCATTTGTATAAGGTATCTCAGATCCTATTTCACCTCGAAAAACTAAAAATTCCCTTTTCTTCCTAACTGTATCTATTTCATCATAATTTGCAAGATAATTTTTATTGCTATCAAATCTAATTACATGATAACTTCTTACTAATTTTTTCAGATTTTTTGGTGGTTTATTATCAAAAACTTTTAAAGCTTTAAAAAAACTATCTATAATTTTATCTAGTTTAAATAATAAAGATTTATCATTCATCTCAGCAAAATAAAATAACCATCCGTATTTTTTATTTTTTGATATAATTCCAGTAATCATTTCATTTAGTTCTTCTAAGAAAACCTCTTTAAATCTTTCTTTATCATCTTTAAGCCATTTTGGCCTATCATGCTTATTTGATAATCCATTTTTAAGCCAAGTAAATTTTCCCGCAATTCTTCTTATAAAAAGCTGAACATTCTTCTCTGCAATTGAAATTTTTTTATCTGAAATAGAATAGCTAAGGAAAATAAAACCATCTGAAACTTTACCAAATTCAGTTTTTGAATTATTGAGTTCCAAATTTATTTTTTTAATCTCTTTTTCTACGTTTTTAAAACGGTATTTTGAGATGGGATCATCATTTAATATCAATATATCATCTACGTATCTAGAATAAAAATATTTTCTCTTATTTAGAATTTCATCTATTTCCTCCATGTAGATTTGCGCCAAAATATTTGAGATTGATAGACCTTGTGGAACTCCTTTTTTTGTTTCAAAGTGATGATATTTTGATTTTTTAGTGTTTTGTGGTACTGTTGGTGTTTCAATGGCATTTTTTATTAACCTCAAAACAAAATTATC
Organism: Galbibacter kalidii; assembly: GCF_026241135.1. Classification (GTDB taxonomy): domain Bacteria; phylum Bacteroidota; class Bacteroidia; order Flavobacteriales; family Flavobacteriaceae; genus Galbibacter. The sequence continues at coordinate 72,287 of NZ_JAPFGA010000008.1, read as the reverse complement.
CACACCTTTATCTTTTAGTTTCTGAAGAAGTAATTCTCTATTTATGGTGTCGTAATACTTAGTTATATCAATTTTGAGAAAGTATTTTTTCTTTCCATTTATAGAGAAATATTTCTTTATATCACGTATGAATGAATTTGGTAATTTCTTATTTATACTGTCTGGAAATAAGTCATGCAGATATTCTTTGACAGCGAATAATATTATTCTATCTCTAACGGTAGGAATTGAAATAATTCTTGGATGTTTATTTCTGCCCTTTAATTTTAGAACTTCAACGTAAGGGCTGAAGGTATATGTTTCATCATAAATTTTTCTTTCAGTAGCATTCAATAATTCTTTTTTCCGATTTTGAAAACCAATCGCGTTTAATTTATCTATGCCTTTGGTCTTTGTTGTATCAAAATTCTCTTTAAATAATTCTTCAAGATTCTCTTTTTTAAATATTTCTTTTTTACTCATATTCTTATTTAAAACCTTGTTTATGAATTATTTACACCCAAATATAATACCGCATATCCCCTAAAAAACCAGTTGGATATACACAATAGTACATATTTCTTATCAAATATAATCCTTTTTCCTTTTAGGTATAATCAAGCTGTTTTTAGCCCAAAAGGTATCTCTTAAGCTTTTCAAAAACAATACCCTTTCCAATATTACATGTCTAACACATAAATATTAACCGTTTTAACGGTTTGACTTCCAAAATTATCTCCAACAAAAAAGCCCCAAACAAGGTTTGAGGCTTTTACACATATAAGAATTTTATTCAAATCATCCGGTAAAATAGGATAGCAATCACAAGCAATAGTTTTTTTATTCCAGTTCAACCAACTGTATTTCATTATTAGGAAGCCGTTTAAAAGTTCCAACGACAAAATCCTGGTTCTGTACCGTTGCATCTAGCTCATCACATAGCGTGTTGCAATCTATCTCAATTTGGCTTAGTAGTTCGTAACCAGAGTTTGTAGTAACAAAACTTTGCCCGTTTATCTTTAAATCTATATCAAATAGAGTTTCATTATCCACTTCTTGAATTGATTTGACCTCTAATAGGGTATACTTAAATGAACTACCATCTGCAGGAGGATTGCTGATTTGTTCAACCCTAACAGAAAGATTATAAATTTTTCCGGGAACATAATCAAAACCCTCAATATTTGTGTAAAACCTGTTCCATTTATTTGTCCCGACAGCATCGTCCTTTTGTACAAGTAATGTCAACACAGGACCTACAGCTATACCTGTATTTTGATAATGATTAATTCGCATATCAATAACTTGTGACCCACTTTCGTCATCATTAGAACAAGAAAGTAAAATCCCGATAGTTATTAAAAGTAGAATTTGTTTTTTCATGATTTTTGGTTTTATCATTTAAAAAGTAGATGCATAATTCATAACGTGGTTGCGTCAAATTGTTGCTAACCCGTTTATATTGAGTTTTTTTACCTGTAATTTAGTTTTGATATTTGTTTTGAAAACGTAAATCATTTTTGTGATAAAGTTGTCAATAGATTTTCCAAATGGTTTAACGTCATAGTAAATCCTTCTTTAAAGCCCATTTCAATCATCTTTTCCATCCGAACGAGAGAGTCATTTTTAATAGTAATACTCACTTTTGTCATTCCGTTTTGTTCGTTGAAATTCAAATCCCAATTGGAACCTGGCAAATCAGGATTTCCATCTTTGTCTGCGAAAGCATTTAACATTTTGAAATTGGTTTTTGGACTAATGGAAGAATATTGCTGAATAGACCAATGTTCTTGTCCTTCCGGACCTACCATAGCATAAAATCTTCGCCCACCAATTTTGAAATCCATATATTTTGTTACAGACTTCCACGGTTGTGGTGCCCACCATTGGTCAAGAATTTCCTGTTTTGTAAATGCATCCCAAACTAATGGAAGTTCTGCCGCAAATTCCTTCTCTACGAATACCGTTTTAGTTGCTTTGTCAACGGTAAAGTTAAATTGCAAATTGTTTTTCATTTTTTCTTATTTTTAATTGTTAATAATACTTCATCAAGTTGATCAAATCGAGTCTCCCAAATTTTTCTGTATTGCTCAAGCCATTCGTCAATTTCTTTCATCTTTTCGATTTTAAGCGAGTAATAAATTTCTCTGCCTTGTTGTTCCTGATTTACCAATTCACATTCTGTAAGGATACGAAGGTGTTTTGAAATAGATTGACGAGATGTTTTAAAATTTTCTGCAATTGCATTAGGCGTCATTGATTGCAATGCAATTAAAGCGATAATTGCTCGTCTTTTAGGGTCAGCGATCGCTTGAAAAATATCTCTTCTCATAATCTGCTATTTTAAGAAACCATTCGGTTGCAAATATATATGCAACTATTCAGTTTCGCAAATTTTTCATCAATTATTTTAAATTTTAGGAAAAATATCAGATTTTTTGAAGTCGGTAAGTATTTCTCAAATTGCTGCTAACTCGTTATATAAACACTAAAATACATTTTTATCCCTTCACATTTCGGGGTAACAACACTTTTTTATAGCCTTTTTCGGGTTTTGTTAAGGAAGAACACATCGGTTGTTTGGGCTTGGTTGCCCGATAGTTTATATTTTATGGGGATGGCTGTAGGTTGCGGGGTTTATAGTTAGTGCTTTTTATGGGAGGTGTTATTGCAACGTTATTTTTTGTTTTCTAATATTTTTAAAAGTTTTTAGGGTTCTGTCTATTGTCCCAAAAAGCAGTGATTATAATTTCTGTGTCAGTAACTTTATAGTAAATACTGAAATTACCTAATGAAGTTACTCTTATGTCTTTAAAATCAGTTGCTTTGTAAATTAAAGCTTATCTGCAATTTGTTTTGTTCTTTCCGTAACCAGTTTTACAAGTTTCTTTGAGTATGTGTTGGATTTATTTCTCTTAACCCAATATTCCAAAATTCCCACGAACTGAATGTCTGCTGTTCGTGTCCATATTACATCGCGTTTAACCATTCCAGATTTCTTTTATCCATAGCCTCTTGAGAAATCAATTTGCCTTTTTTGATATCTTGTTCACTCATTTCCAATATTATTTTCTGCTCTTTAGTTAATTCGACTATTTCTGATTCAGAAGAACTCGAAGTAATTAGTTTGTCAAGGGCGACTAAAAAATCTTTATTTTTAATGGATAGTATTTTGTCAATCAATCCGTTTCGTATGTTATCTACTGTTGCCATTTTATCTAAATTTTGGCTCTAAATATCCGAAAAATTGCTCGTTTTTACTAATGTTGCACAACTCGCTATATAATTACTAAAAATACATTTTTATTTGATTTTTACATGAGTTTCGTTAAGCCCTTTTTCTTTTAAATAATCTTTCAAATCTTTGGCCTCACCCACATTTGCATGATGAAGTAATGTAAAACCATGTGGCCCTTTAGCAAAAACTAATTCGGGATAAGCCTCCAAAGTTGGTATTACCAAGTCGGTTTTCCCCAGCATTGTCAATACAAATAAGTTAACTCGAGCTCCTTGAGAAATCAAATAATTAGCAATTTCCTTATTGCCTAAATGACCTGCCCCTTCAATAGCCTCTTCAAAATCTGAATTTCCCCAATCATATCGAGCATAAATTAAGTTTGGGTATTCTTGAAGCATCTCTTTCACAAGAGTTAAGTTTTTGTGTCCTGCTACTACAAATTCTTTGACTAATTTTAAATCAAGAGGTTCTGGTTCTTGAAGAGCTTGAGCAAATGATAAAGCTGGTGAAACAGCAGCTCCTACTAATACGATTCCTCCTAATGAGTTTTTAATAAATGTTTTTCTATTCATGATATTAGTTTTAATTATAAAAGCTAATATCAATGTTTTAAAGCTGATATTCTTTAAGAAACATGTTTCTTAATATGAAAAACTTAATTTGAAATGTTTTCTTTTTGATATGCAGATGGAGTCAGTCCAGTAATCTTCTTAAAAGCAATATTAAACGCTGTGACAGTGCCAAAGCCTGAATCATAGGCCACGGTAGCCATTTTTTCATCTTTACTTTCCAAATCAACCAATAGTGCTTTAGCTCTTTCTATTCTATGTTTATTTACAAATTCTCTAAAATTTTGTTGGGCATTTTGGTTTATAGATTGAGAAACTTCTTTTGAACTTTTTGATAGTTTTTCTGACAAGGTATTTAACGAAATAGTTGGATCTAAAAAGAGATTTTCGTTTTCAAATAATTTTTTAATCTTTTTAAACAATGCTATGGAGTTCTCTGTATCTAGACCTGAATTTTCATATTTCTCTATATTAAAATTATCACGGTTTAGAAAAAGGTATGTAAAGGCGTAAATCAGGAATGAATAAAAAATAGGTCCCCAGATATAATGCAGTTTTAAATTTAAAAAATTACCTAGATAGTATATCCATATTAATGTTACTCCAATTAAAATATTTCTATACCATTTTGACTTTTTTAAAGTAGTTTTTGAGTTACTTCTTATTAAAGTAAACCAAGAGACGATAAGGTAAATAGCTAAATGAAAAACTACTAGCCCGTAATTCCAAAAAGTCTCAAAATCACCATTGCTGGGTATGAAGGTTAGCATTAAAGCAAAAAGGGTAAATGGTAATAAATGCAGATAATAACTTTTAGATAAAGTTTTACTTCTTTGAAACAAGATAATCCCATAAAACCATAAAACCGGACCAACAATTAGGCTTCCTGAGATACCAATGTTCTTTTGCCAAGCTTCCAACGGAATGTAATAGCCAAGTATCGATTTCCCAATTCTTATTGTTAAACCCAATAAAATTAAACTCAAATAAATATTTAGTATCCTATTACCTTTTTTAAGGGTAAAAAGGTAAATGAAAAGGAAAAATCCCTGAAATAGCCCTAAAGTTGCAAGAACAAGTATGATATTTTTTGCTAACATTAATTTTAAATGAGAAGGCTGTTTTTAAATATGTTACAACTCGTTATATAAACACTAAAATACATTTTCACCTCATAAAGTTGCGGGATAAAAACATGTTTCCCTTTCAAATATAAGCTTTTTCATTTAGGTGCATTCAAGAAGTTTTTAGGTGAAAAGGTGTCCTGTTTAACTTAAGCTTTTCAAAAAATAAATGTCCTTTCTACTAAAAATGGTTAAAACCATTACGTCCCGAACACTATCCCAACAAAAAAAGGGGGCTAAAAAGTAATTCAAACTAGATATTGTCAGGTTGAGTATTGCTTGAAATAAAATATATTTTTATTGAAAGCACATGGTGCAGCCATCGAAACCTATTGATTTTCATAGGCTATATAGTTCTCGACTGCGCTCGAACTGACAAGAAAAAAGCTTTTTAGCCCCCTCTTTTATGTATAAAATTTATTCAAATCATCATCCTGTAAATAGGATAGGATGGCGATCACAATAATCACAAGCAGTACCGAAAGCACAACATCGATGGTTGAGTAGCTTCCTTTGGTCGCTGCTTTGTACATTTTTCAATTTATTATCCCAGGTGCCTTCCTTAAATAAGTATTGTCATCAAGCTGATTTAACATAAAATGAGCAACACTTGCTCTTGAGATCATTTTAGTAAGGATATAATTACCGACAGAGAGCCCATGTTTGTAATTTGTCCTTTTTTTTCCATTAGTTAGTTGTCCTGGTCTAATTATTGTCCAATCCAGATCGCTATTCATTATTAATTTTTCTTGTCTAGATTTATCTAAAAAGTAAAATAAAAGTATAAATGGTATCGTAAAAAGGGTATAATACAATCCAAGTTTAAATCTACTGTCATTCACCCCAAGGGATGTAATGCAAATAAACCGTTTAACGTTATGCTTATTCATTGTATTTATTATATTTCTGGTTCCTTTCGATAAGATTCTTGTCGGAATTAAAAACCTTTTATGCCCAAGTGCAGATAAAACAGCGTCTTGCTCATGAACGTTCTGTTGGAAACTATCGGGTTTCAATACATTTCCTTTTATTATTTTTAGATTAGGGTTATTTAGTTTGAATTTATCAGGATTGCGAACTAATGCAGTTATTGAATGCCCATGTTCAAGCCCCTGCTTAATTAATTCTCTTCCTGTTTTTCCTGTCCCCCTAACTATAAAGATTTTCATTAATTTTTACTTTTAATTCATTGAATTTCGAACTCTTGATCCAACATTAGTCATGTGATATTGGGATTTAAAATTGTAGCTAACGACAGTCTGATGGTCAAGTATAAGCGCAGTGCGGGTTTTGGAGCAATTCACTGTCCGCCCACCGCAAAGTTTATTCAGAGCAAAAATGCTCAATTTTAGCCGCTCAGCCCGCATTATGCTTATACAATGTTCTGCGTTCGTTTTTGCAATCAACTCAGGATTTTGTTTCATTTTTCAAAATTGTTTCCAATTTTTTCAGTCTGTTGTTCCAAAACTTGTCGAAGTGATTTATCCATTCTTTGATTTCGTTAAATCCATCCCGATTTAAAATACAATAGTGTTCCCTGCCAATTATTTGAATGGAAACAAAACCTGCGGTCTGCAAAATTTTGATGTGCTTTGAAACGGCAGGTCGGCTCATTTCAAAATTTTCTGAAATGCTATTGATGTTGTAACTGTCTTTGGTAAGCATCTGTAAAATTTGCCGCCTGCTTGGGTCTGCAATTACTTGGAATGCATCAAGATTGGGTATTGCCATAACTTAATTATTTAGTGCCGTTTTGTAAACAATACGGTTATTGGTAACGCAGTCTTTATACCAACTTAACCAATTTGATAGATCTTGCTTTAATATAAATTGCAAAGCAATTTCACGTCTTTCTGCTAAGGTGTTTCTTTGTGCTTTGTCAAGATTATGTTTAAATGCTGCTTTATCTAAATCAGTACAATAAACCGGACTACCGGGTTGTTGTTTCCACGAATTCGATAAATCACCAATATCTATGCTGTCGAAACCGCTATCATTTACCAATGATGCAACTGTTTCTTTTGATTTTAAATTGTCGCCCGAAATAGGTAGCACAATTCTGTTCTTCGAACCTTTTGAAAGTCCTTCATTCAAAAGTGAACCTGCTAAAATACTGTTGTAAACTTTTATAACAGGACGAGAAAGATGATTTGAAACCCAAACGCTTTCAAGCATTCCATTTTCTACTTCGTCAATCTTGCCATCTCTGATAGGGTAGTAATTTGTCGTATCGACAATTATGGTGTCGGCAGCTATGCTTTGACCTAACTGTTTTGCTAAGCTTGGAATTTCATTGAAAGGAATTGAAATTATCAACACATTAATGTTCTTAACCACATCTGCTAAGGATACAGCTATAGCTCCTGTTTCGGTTTCAATTGCTTTTAACTTTTCTATTCCGCTTGCATTTGTCATTTTTATTTCGTGACCTGCTTTAACATATTGTCTGATTAAGGTAGAGCCAATTTGACCCGCACCGATTATTCCGATTTTCATATTCCGTTTACTTTTTAGGCGTTTATAAGTTCAAGCATTTGTTCGATTTTCTTAAGCCAACCATCTGTCATACCAATAAAAATGTCGGTATTGTTTTCTCCGAAGCCTGAATGTTTCAATTTCAACTTTGTTCCTTTTTTGTGTGGTTCTAATGTCCATTCACAAATAGTATCAAGTGTAAAAATCCCATTACCCGAACCGCCTTTCCAACTGTATGAAAGTTTTTGATAAGGTTCAATTTCGAGAACCTTACATTGAAAAACTCCATCTAAATCAAGTGCTGGCATTGGCTTGGTTGTAAGCTGAAACTCGTGTCCAATTTTAAGTTTAAAATTGTTTGGCATTAACCATAACGCAATAAGTTCCGCCTTTGTGAGGTACTTCCAAATTTCCCTGGGCGATTGCTCATAAATCCATTCGTGTTTAATTTCTTTTTGCATATTATGTAACTTTGAGGTTACAAATATATGTGTAACTTTAAAGTTACGCAAATTTTGTCGAATGATTTTTTTCTGAATGATTTTTCTGTCTGTGGAAGTTGTCTGTTGTCGGTTCTCAAATGACGCACAACTTGTTTATACCCCCAATATAATACCGCATCCCCCTAAAACCGGTTGGATATACACAATGGCATATATTCCTTTCAAATATAACCCTTTTCCTTTAGGTATATTCAAGGAGTTTTTAGGTGAAAAGGTGTTCCGGTTAGGTAAAAAGATTGGGGGGTTGGGGTTAAAATACCTGGGAAACACCCCTAAAGAGCTACGCTCGCAAATTTCGTGGCAAAATATATTTTGCCCCTCTGTTTGCCTCAAAGGGACAATTAATAGATCAATCTCCAACAAAAAAAGCCCCAAACAAAGTTTGAGGCTTATACATGTATTAAAATTTTATTCAAATTATCATCCGGTAAAATAGGATAGGATAGCGATCACAATAATCACAAGCAGTACCGAAAGCACAACATCGATGGTGTCGTAGCTTTTCTTGGTCGCTGCTTTGTCTTCTGCGGTCAAGGTACCGAAAGACAATCCCTTGATGCGGGCGTAATCCGGTTCGGCTGTTGCCAGACTTACGGACACACACAGAATCACCGAAAAGAGAAACATATAAATAGCCATGTGTGCAAAATTAATCGCTGCAAAGGCATATAGAATGCCACCGGCTTCCACTCCTGCCGAAAGTTGCGGTTGGTAGTAGATTTCTGATCCCAAACGCAATATCAACAACACCAATCCGGCCAATAAGGTCGTTATGGCTGCTTTTGAGTTGACACGTTTCCAGATGATACCAAGCAAGAAAACTGCAGTTACCGGAGGTGCTATATACGACTGTACGTTTTGCAAGTACTGATACATCACCCCACCTCCGATCTTGTCCATAATCGGAATCCAAATAATTCCGAGTACTACGATAAATCCCGTGGCAACTTTTCCGGTGTTCAATAATTGCTTTTCAGTCTTGTTGGGTTTTAATTTCTTATAAATATCTATCGTAAAGATGGTAGAGCAGGAGTTAAAGACAGAGGCCAACGAACTCATAAGCGCTGCCATCAATCCACCGGCTACCAATCCTTTTAATCCGACAGGTAAGAGGGTTTTCACCAACATTGGGAAGGCTCTGTCTGCTTTATCCACACTAAAAACCTCCGGCTGTTGAATGGTTAACGCAAATGCGATAATACCGGGAACAAGGAAGATCAAAATAGGCAACAGTTTTAAATAGGCTCCGAAAATGGCTCCGCGACGTCCTATTTTAATGTTATTGGCCGCCAAAGTACGCTGTACAATATATTGGTCTGTACACCAGTACCACACCCCTACTATGGTCCCTCCGAACAATAAACCTGTCCACGGGAAATCCGGATCGCTCATGGGGCGCCACATATTAAAGTGCTGAGGGCTTTCAGCAATAACGGTATCACGTAGTTGTCCCCAACCGCCTACTTCCTGCAATCCGAGGTAGGTAATGATCAACGACCCCAGGATAAGGATGATGGTCTGTAAGGTTTCGGTGTAGATCACGGCTTTCATCCCTCCAATAACTGTATAGATTCCGGTAAAGATGACAATACCTATGGCTCCATACCAAAACGGAATACCGAGTAATTCAGAAACTACAATTCCACCGGCATAAATCGTTACCGATACTTTTGTCAGCACATAAGCCACCAATGAGAAAACGGACAAAAACCAGCGTGAGCGGCTGTCGAAACGTTTTTCCAAAAACTCGGGCATGGTAAAGGCTCCACTTCTGATATAGAACGGCAAAAAGAGCCATCCCAGAAGCAGTACGATCCACGCATGCAGCTCATAATGTGCCATAGGCGTACCCGATTCAAAACCGGTTCCTGCGAGTCCCACAACGTGTTCGGACCCAATATTGGAGGCAAAAATGGATGCCCCGATTACGAACCAGCCCACATTACGTCCGGCTAAAAAATAATCTTCGGTGTTTTTGTTCTTTTGGAGTACTACCCATACAGCCACCGCTATGAGTGCCAACAGGTAAATTCCCAATACAACCCAGTCGGCGGATTCTAATACAGTTTTCATCTATTTAGTGTTTAAGTTAGTTTGCATTCTAGTTCAAATGATTAGTTTATATATACTGATTTATAATATTCTCAAACAATTCCTGCTTACCACTTTGCAGTTCGAGTTCGCCGTTTTCAGCAGCGATTTCATATAAATCTTTAAACTGAAGTTTTCCTTCTTCAAATGCTTTTCCTTTTCCTGAATCGAACGAACTGTAACGTTGTTTTCTCAATGCGTCGTATTTGGAATTTTTGATGATGGCATCAGCTGTAAGCAATGCACGGGCAAACACATCGGCGCCGCCAATATGGGCGTGGAAAAGATCGTCCATGTCGGTAGAATTCCTTCTGATTTTTGCATCGAAATTCACACCGCCGCCTTGTAAACCACCGGCTTTGATAAATACCAACATCGCTTCTGTGGTTTCATAAATATTGTTCGGGAACTGATCGGTATCCCAACCGTTTTGATAATCGCCACGGTTAGCATCTACACTCCCTAACATTCCGGCTCCGGCAGCAACTTCCAATTCGTGTTGGAAAGTGTGTTGTGCCAAGGTAGCATGGTTCACTTCAATATTGATTTTAAAATCGTCCTGAAGACCGTATTTGTGCAAGAAACCGATCGCCGTAGCAGAATCAAAATCGTATTGATGTTTCATCGGCTCCATAGGCTTGGGCTCAATAAAGAAATTCCCTTTAAATCCTTGACTGCGGGCATAATCGCGTGCCATACCGAGGAAACGCCCCATGTGATCGAGCTCGCGGTTCATATCGGTATTCAAGAGGGACATATAACCTTCTCGTCCACCCCAGAACACATAATTTTCACCTCCAAGGGCAATCGTTGCGTCCAAAGCCAGTTTTATTTGTCCGCCAGCTCTTGCCAATACGTTGAAATCCGGGTTGGTAGCAGCTCCGTTCATATAGCGTGGATTACTAAAGCAGTTGGCTGTTCCCCAAAGTAATTTTACACCGGAAGTCTTTTGTTTTTCTTTCAGTACGTCTACCATAGTAGCCAAACGCTTTTCTGATTCAGCAAAATTATCGGCTTCGTTCACCACATCTATATCATGGAAACAGTAGTAATCAAATCCTAATTTGGTGATAAACTCAAATGCCGCATCGGCTTTTGCTTTGGCTGCATCCAAGGCATCAGTTGGTTCATCCCAAGGAAAATTTTGGGTTCCGGGACCAAACGGGTCGGCACCGGTTCCGCAGAAGCTATGCCAATAGGCTACAGCAAACTTAAACCAGTCTTTCATTTTACGTCCGGCTACCATTTGCTCTGGGTTATAATATTTGAACGCCAATGGGTTATCGGACTCTTTTCCTTCATACTTTATTTCGCCGATTCCTTTAAAATACTCTTTGTTTCCGGTAATAATCATCTTTTTCTTAATTAAATCTATTTATGTATCTGGTTAATTCTTCTTTCCATGCCCCATAGGCTTCTTCATAAGCCTGTTTGTTTTGTTCTGGGGTATATGTTTGTTTTATTTCGTCTGTTGCTACAGCTTCATCAAAGGTTTTAAAAACCCCTAAAGCATAAGCCGATGCACGTGCAGCACCAACAGCTCCAGTGGTTTCCACTATATTGATGTCGCTTTTGGTCAGGGTTGAAATGGTTGATGAAAATATTTCTGAGCGGAATAGGTTATCGCCTCCTGCTTTGATAGACGTAACCTTTACATTGTCGTTTGCCAATATTTCCATCCCATAAACCATAGAAAAGGCTATACCTTCCAAAGCAGCCCTGAATATATGTCCTTTTCTGTGGATATTGAAATTCAAATTAGAGACCTGTGCTCCGTTACTTTTGTTTCCCAGCATACGCTCTGCACCATTCCCAAAAGGTAAAATCTTCAAACCTTCGGAACCTACAGGGACCTCTTCAGCAAATCCGTTCATTTTACCATACGACATGCCATCTGTCAACTGATTTCGAATCCAGCTGTATTGAATTCCGGCACCATTAATATTCAATAGTTTACCAATTCTCGGAGCTTTTGCCGTATGATTTACATGGGCAAAGCTGTTGATTCTCGTGCTTTCCTGTGTGCTTCCTTTGTCGGATATCGCATAAACAACTCCGGAAGTACCTCCGGTTGCGGCAATTTCCCCGGGATTAAAGACATTAAGGGACATGGCATTGTTAGGCTGATCACCTGCCCTGTAGCTAATCGGTATTCCTTCCGGGAGTCCGCTTGCTTTTGCGCCTTCACTGTTCACAGTTCCCTGTTCAGAAAAAGTAGGTTTTATTTCCGGGATCAATTCGGAATCAATTCCGGCCGACTCCAACAACCAATAGGCCGGGGCATCTGATTTAAAATCCCAAGTGATCCCTTCAGACAATCCCGATGGGGTGGTGACACAGTCCCCGCTTAATTTCATCGCGATATAATCTCCGGGAAGCATGTATTTGTATATCTTTTTATAAATCTCCGGTTCGTTATCCTTCACCCATTTCAATTTAGATAAAGTGAAATTTCCCGGGGAATTCAATAAAGTATCGATACTTCGTTCTTTATTTTTCAAAAACAATCCGTTTCCGGTTTCCACAGCTCTACTGTCGCACCAAATGATTGAAGGTCGCAACACATTCAAATCTTTATCGACCAACACCAAACCGTGCATTTGGTATGAAATTCCTATACTTTTTATTTCATTTGCGTTTATTTTTGAAAGCTGAAGAAGTTTTTGGGTTGCTTTACAAACATTCTCCCACCACATTTCAGGGTCTTGTTCACCCCAACCTATTTTTAAGGATGTAATGGGCATTTCTTTTTCCGGATATTGGGTTTTTGCTACTACTCGACCATCTTTTTGATCGATCAAAGCTGCTTTTATTGAAGAACTCCCAATATCATATCCTATACTAAACATATTTTTTTATTACTTTTGAGGTCTCAAATATAAATAACGGAATCGGTTGCATAAAATAATATCTAAAAATATTACATAAAAAAATGAAATCTTTAAATTTATCCAGCCAATTGATTTTCAAATTAACAGAAAGCCCTCAAATAAAAATTTCGCGCTATAATTCTGGTTTTTAAATGAAACTAGTTTGAAATTTAAAACAAAAAAACATAACAGGAAGTCTTATTTTACATTTTTATAAAGTAGAAAGACTTCTCATCACCACTCTGAACTAAAGATTAATATGAGTTTAAAAAAAGAGATCACTATTTATGATCTTGCCAGAGAGCTTAATTATTCACCCTCAACAATTTCCAGGGCCTTGAATGATCATAAAAGCATCAGCAAGAAAACGATCAAGAAGATCAAAGAAACTGCCCAAGAAATGGGATACAGGCCCAATACATTGGCAGCAGGATTGAGGAACAATAAAAGTAAGACCATTGGGATTTCCATATCCCGTATCAACAGGCCTTTTATGTCTTCGCTCATTAGCGGAATAGAAGAAGAAGCCCGAAAATCCGGATACAATGTGATTATCAGTCAGTCTCACGATAAATATGAAAATGAGGTCAACAATACCAAAGCTCTCTATGATAGTAGAATAAGCGGACTCATTGTCTCACTATCCATGGAAACCATAAAACTGGATCACTTCAAACAATTTATGAAACAAGGTATTCCGGTTGTATTTGTAGATAGGGCTCCTCACGGATTAAACTCATACAAGGTAGTTATCGATAATTATACCGCAGGATATAACGCCACCAAACACCTCATCGAACAAGGTTGCACCAGAATCGCGCATTTTGCAGGAGCACAACACAGAAACATTTATGAAGGACGTAAAAAAGGATATCTCGATGCGCTAAAGGAACATGAAATCGAGATCGACGACGAACTTATAATCCATTTTAAAACTTTAAGTTTTGAGGAAGGCGAAAAAGCAACAAAAAAGCTTCTCAAACTTCCTTCCCCTCCGGATGGTATTTTTTCTGCCAACGACACCGCTGCTGTCAGTGCAGTTATGACAGCTAAAAAACAAGGCGTGAAAATACCGGAAGAACTAGCCGTTATTGGCTTTAACGACGACCCCATCGCTTCTATCGTAGAGCCGTCGCTATCAACAGTATCGCATCCTGCCGAAAAAATGGGCCGGATCTCAGCAAAACGAATCCTGAACCATTCAGACAAAACGCATGATGAGGGTATTTCTGAAGTTACGGTATTGCACACCGATATTATTGTGCGCGATTCGTCCAACAGGAAAAAATCATAAATTACTGAAGAGTAACAACTGCTTCAGCTAATTTTGAAGCGCCCAATTCAAGACTTCGTTTCATCGGACTCGAACCGCCTAAATATATTTTAAACTCCCCTTTTTCCAAAACACGCTTTCCTTCATTGTTGACCAATTCCAACATTTCAGGAGTAATTTTAAAATTGACTTCTTCAGAATTCCCTGCTTGAAGATGAACACGCTGTGTTCCCTGTAATTGGAAATTAGGAATCCTTACCGAAGCTTCCAAATCACTAATATACAACTGAACCACTTCTTCTGCGTCATATCTCCCATCGTTTGTGACCTTAACTTTTACTGAAAGCTCCTCTCCTTCCGCTATTGTTTCTGATGACACATCCATCGTTCCATAACTGAAACTTGAATAGCTCAATCCGAAACCAAAAGGGTACATCGGGTCTTCATCCATATACTTATATGTTCTCCCTTCCATGCTGTAGTCATCATAAGCAGGTAATTGATCCAATGACTTCGGAAATGTGATCGGCAACCTACCCGACGGAGACATTTTCCCAAAAAGCACATCGGCAACGGCATTTCCTCCTTCTTCCCCGGGATACCACACAAAAAGCACGGCATCTGCAAGTTCGTGGACTTTTGCTAAATTCATCGGACTCCCTCCTGTAATGACAGCAATAATGGGGCGCTCCCCTGCTGTATTACGAAGTCTTTGTAAATAATCAATCTGATTTTTGGGGAGGTTATAATCCAACCGGTCTCCTGCTGTTGGTGATGCCAAGGACTCCCCTTCTTCTCCTTCCAACAGGCTTGAGATTCCCAAAACGGCTATGGTCGCATCACTGTTTCCTGCATTTCCACTTGCCCAATCCTGCGGATTCAAAGATTGTCTGTCTAACATTGTCCCTAAACGATATTGCAACTGACTGGCAGGACTTACCGCTTTGGTTACACCTTCCAAAATCGTAACCATCTCCGGGTTTACTCCGTAATAATTTCCTAATAAAATATCGACATTGGCGGCATTGGGTCCGGTTACAAAATATTTGGAAAGGTCGTTCTTCAAGGGTAAAACACCATTATTTTTGAGCATCACAATCCCTTTCTGCGCTACTTCCCTGGCCAAAGCCCTGTGTTCGTCACTATTGATCACATCTTTTGGTATATCGTCATACGGATTACTACCCTCAGGATCAAAAAGTCCTAATTTGAATCTTGTGCGAAGCAATATTCTTAATTGGTCATCCATTTCTTCTTCGGTTACAAGGCCTTTCTCCACTGCTTCCGGTAAAGCGCCATAAGAAGCTCCACAATTCAGGCTTACATTACTTTTTACAGCCATTGCAGCCGCTTCTGCTGCATTTGCTGCAACCCCGTGTCCGTTATCCTGGGAATAAAAATCCGCTATCGCCCAACAATCACTCAATACATGTCCGTCAAAGCCCCATTCATCTATCAACACCTCATCTATCAAATAAGAATTTGCACAACAAGGTTCTCCATTGGTACTGTTGTAGGCACACATCACCGCTTCCACATCAGCATCTACCAATGCCTTGAAAGCCGGAAGGTAGGTCTCCCACATATCTTTCATATTGGCCACGGCATTAAACTGGTGTCTCAATTTCTCCGGACCGCTATGCACCGCATAATGCTTTGCGCAAGCCGCCGCCTTTAAATATTTATCATTATCCCCTTGCAAGCCTCTTACAAAAGACGCTCCGATTATTGAAGTCAGATACGGATCTTCTCCGTATGTTTCTTGTCCGCGCCCCCATCTCGGATCGCGAAAGATATTCACATTAGGCGACCAAAAAGTGAGTCCGCCATATTGTTTATGATACCCTTTTTCCTTGGCAGCGTTATATTTTGCCCTAGCTTCGTCGGATATGGCTGATGCTACCCTGAAAGCCAAATCGCTATCGAAAGTAGCTCCAAGACCAATAGCTTGCGGAAACACCGTGGCCTTCCCAGATCGACCAACACCGTGCAAAGCCTCATTCCAATAACTATAAGGTGGAATACCAAGGCGATCGATAGCCGGTGTATTATGCATCATCTGAAGGGATTTCTCTTCTAAGGTCAATCTGGAAATTAAGTCTTCCACCCTTTCTTCTATGGATAAAGACGGATCGTAAAACGGAAAGTTGTATGAAGCTTCAGTACTTACTTCAGATTCCTCAACCGCTTCCGGACTTTCCGCTGTTTTTTTACAAGATGTAATTACAAAACCAAATAGGAGTAATAAAATAGCTTTGTTAAATAAGTTTTTTTTCATTGATATACAGTTTGGTTAGTTTATGAATTCGTTCTGTTTTAAAATAAAAACGCAATCGGTTGCATAAATATTTTGACAATATATATATTTTCATTTAATTTACCATTAATAAATGGCATATATTACCATATTTACATATCATACAATCGATTTCTTAAATAAAATTGTCAATGCACAAAAAAACAGCGTTTTTTACAACAATTCTCTTGCTCTGCGTAAGTCTATCGTTCGCAAACGGCTATGAACTGTGGCTTAAATATCGGAAAATACAAAATAAAACGCTACTAACTTCCTATAGAAACAGTATCCAATCGATCTATCACGAAACCGGAAGTGAGACCCTGGAAATTTCAAAAAAGGAATTAACACGCGGGCTATCAGCATTATTAGACACTGCTGTTCCTTTTGTCAATTCATCGTCGGAAGCACATACATTGGTCGTGGGAACGATTGATCATTTAGACGCTGAAATTCAAAATCAAATCGAAAAAAGTGTGTTAATCCTTAAAAAAGATGGTTTCCTGATCACTTCTCATGAAAATAACATTATAATCACTGCAAAAAGTGATCTGGGTGTGCTATACGGGACTTTTTATTTTCTCAGGCAATTACAAACACAACGGTCTATTGAGGATATCCATCAGTTGGAAATTCCAAAAACCGATATCCGTATCCTAAATCATTGGGACAACCTCGACAGAAGTGTAGAGCGTGGTTATGCCGGAGCTTCCATATGGAAATGGCACAGACTTCCGGGCTATATCGATCAACGTTATATTGATTACGCAAGGGCAAACGCTTCTATCGGGATTAATGGGACGGTATTGACCAACGTAAATGCCAACGCCTTGGTCTTAACCCCACATTATATTGAAAAAGTAAAAGCTTTAGCTGATGTTTTCAGGCCTTACGGCATAAAAGTGTATCTCACAGCAAGATTCTCAGCTCCTATAGAAATTGGCGAACTTTCAACAGCTGATCCTTTAGATCCTGAAGTGCAACAATGGTGGAAGGATAAAGCAGACGAGATCTACAAGGCTATTCCCGATTTCGGTGGATTTTTGGTGAAAGCCAATTCTGAAGGACAACCCGGTCCGCAAAACTACGGAAGATCTCATGTTGATGGAGCCAATATGCTTGCTGAAACAGTAGCACCTCATAACGGAGTTGTGATGTGGCGTGCCTTTGTGTATTCTGAACATGATGCAACCGACAGGGCAAAACAAGCCTATAGCGAGTTTGTTCCTATGGATGGAAAGTTTAAAGACAATGTGTTGATACAGGTGAAAAACGGTCCCATCGATTTTCAACCCAGGGAACCTTTTCATCCTATGTTTGGTGCCATGCCCAAAACACCATTAATGATGGAATTTCAAATCACACAGGAATATCTCGGCTTTAGTACCCATTTGGTTTTCCTACCAAAACTTTATGAGGAAGTTTTAGATGCTGATACTTATCAACACGGAAAAGGGTCAACGGTGGCTAAAGTCATCGACGGTACCCTTGACGATAAAAAAATTACCGGAATGGCCGGAGTGGCCAATATTGGCAGTGACATCAATTGGACAGGACATCCTTTCGGACAAGCCAATTGGTACGGCTATGGAAGACTCGCTTGGGATCCGTATCTCAGTTCAGAAAAAATTGCAGAGGAATGGCTTCGTTTAACCTATTCCAACGATGAGGATTTTGTCACTCCTATGACCGATTTAATGATAAAATCACGGGAAGCCGTCGTCAACTATATGACACCTTTGGGCTTACATCACTTAATGGACACCGGACATCATTACGGGCCCGGACCTTGGGTAGGCAACCTTTCCAGACCCGAGTGGAATCCCACTTATTATCACAAAGCAGATGCTGAAGGGATTGGTTTTGATAGAACTCCAACAGGGAGTGATGCCACTTCACAATATGCTTCGGAAGTCGCAACAATGTTCAACGAACTGGAAACCTGTCCTGAAACATATTTGCTTTGGTTTCATCACCTTTCGTGGGATTATAAACTCAAGAACGGAAAAACACTTTGGGACAATTTGGGGTTGAAATATCAAGAAGGTGTGGATCAAGTCGAAGGCATGCAAGCCGCATGGCAAAAAATGAAACCTTTTATCACCTCAAACCAGTTTAAGGAGGTAAATATGTTATTGAAAATTCAGCTAAAAGAAGCCAAATGGTGGCGAGATGCTTCCATGCTATATTTCCAAACTTTTTCAAAAAGAGAATTTCCGAAAGAAATGGAAAAACCTACTAAAACACTGGATTATTATCAATCATTAAAATTTCCTTATGCGCCGGGAATAAGGCCACAATGGGATTAATTATATGTCATTAAAAATGAATCAAAAAACAGCTATTGTTACCGGAGGGAATGCCGGATTAGGATTTGCAACGTCAAAGAAATTGTGTGAAAACGGTATCAAAACCTATATTATTGGACGATCGGTGGAAAAAACCGAAGCGGCATGCAAGGAAATTGGAGAAAATGCTGTTCCTGTGATCTTCGACCTTACTAAAACCGATCAGGTTCCATCCATGGTCAAAAAAATTGCTTCAGAAGCCGGTCATATCGATATTCTTGTGAACAATGCGGGGATCAATATGAAAAAAGAATTCACCGAAGTAACCGATGAAGAATTCGCCTCTATTATTCACACCAATGTACAAAGCGTATTTTCTGTGAGCCGTGAAGTTTCAATAGTAATGAAAGAAAACGGTGGCGGAAGCATTATCAACATCAGTTCCATGGCTTCACAATATGGATTGCCAAAAGTAATTGCCTATTCAGCAAGTAAAGGTGCTATTGAAGCCATGACACGTGCTATGGCCGTCGATTTAGCACAATACGGTATACGTGTGAACTGTATCGCTCCCGGGTTTATCAAAACCAAAATGTCGTCCAAAGCCTTGAACAACGACCCGGAACGAAAAAAGAAGGTCTTGGGCAGAACTCCTATGGGTGTTTTGGGCAAACCGTCGAACATAGCAAATGCAGTGTACTTTTTAGCGCTCAACGAGGCTAGTTTTGTAACAGGAACTGTATTGCCTGTAGATGGCGGGAATAGTATTGGGTTTTGAAAAAAGCCCCTCCCCAAAGGAGAGGGGAAAAACCTATTTAGTGAGATTAAAACACAAACAATGAATCAAAATCAACATAAAAAAAATACAATAGTTCCCCCGCCAGCTGGCGGGGTTAGGAAGATTCACCAAACCATGCGATGGTACGGGCCTCATGATAAGGTTCAATTGGAGGATCTAAAACAATGTGGTATTACAGGAATTGTAACTGCATTACACCAGATTCCTGCGGGGGATATTTGGACGGTTGATGAAATCAAAAAACGGCAACAGCTGGTACGCGATGTAGGATTGGAATGGACGGTGATAGAAAGCTTGCCTGTGCATGAAGACATAAAACGGGGCGAAGGCAATTACAAGCAGTATATCGAAAACTATAAGATCAGTCTAAAGAACATTGCCCAATGCGGTATTGAAGTGATCACCTACAACTTTATGCCGGTATTGGATTGGGTCAGAACGCACCACAGTCACAAAAATCCCGATGGCACCCGTGCATTGTTGTACAATAAGACCGCTTTTATCTTTTTTGATGTGTTTCTACTGAAACGTCCAAATGCAGAACAGGATTACACCCAAGAAGAAGTTACTACAGCTAAGGAATATGGAGATTCGCTTTCAGAGGAAGATAAAAACACACTTTTCCGAAGCGTTTTACTCGGCCTTCCCGGAAGTACTGAAAATTTTACTGCCGAACAGGTATTGTCCTTGCTTGATGATTACAAACATATCGATGATGAAAAACTGAGAAAGAATCTGGTCTATTTCCTGTCGGAAGTGGCTCCGGTGGCTGAAAGGCTCGGGTTGAAACTAGCCATTCACCCAGACGATCCTCCTTTTTCTGTTTTAGGATTGCCAAGAGTGGTTTGCACCCAAGACGACCTGCGTCAGATATTTGATGCCGTACCCTTTCAAGCCAATGGTTTATGCTATTGTACCGGTTCGCTTGGAGCACAGCCCAACAATGATCTTTTAAGCATCATTGACGATTTTGAAGACCGTATCCATTTTCTTCATCTTCGGAATGTGGTAAGGGAAAACGAAAACATTTTCCGCGAAAGCGAACACCTGAATGGCGACAATCCTATGGAAGCTATTATGGAAAAATTGGTTAAATTAATGCAAAAACGGAATCTAAGCCTTCCAATGCGCCCCGACCACGGATTTTTACATTCTTTTGAAAAAACCGAACTCTACCCCGGATACTCGCTCATGGGAAGGATGAAAGGCCTGGCAGAGTTACGCGGACTTGAATTAGGGATACAATATGGATCAAAGTAAAGATGCAATATTTTGCGTCTCAATCAATCAAAGCTATGAAAATATACAAGCTAATACTACCGTTACTAGCCTTTACCTTGGCTGGATGCCCATCGCAGGGAAAAAAGAATGCTTCGGCAGAAACTGAAACTACTACTGAAAAAAAAGGACTTAAGGATTATTACGAAGACTACTTTCCAGTAGGGGTGGCTATCTATCCGCAGGCGCTCAAAGATTCTGCGATAATAGCGCTTATCACTACCCAGTTTAACAGCATGACGCCGGAGAACGTGATGAAAATGGGACCCATTCATCCCAAGGAAAATGAATACAACTGGGCGGCAGCAGATGAAATAGCCAATTTTGCAAGGGAAAACAACATGAAACTCCGTGGTCATGCCCTGGTATGGCATAATCAGGCAGGGGACTGGATCTTTATGGATGAAGATGGCAAACAAGTTTCAAAAGAAGTGTTACTGGAACGCATGAAAACCCATATTACTGAAGTAGTGACCCGTTATAAAGATGTGATCTACGCCTGGGATGTGGTCAATGAAGCTGTTTCGGATAAACCGGGGGAATTTTTAAGACCATCTCCTTGGTATGAGATCTTAGGTGAAGATTTTATCTTAAAAGCCTTTGAGTATGCCCATGAAGCTGATCCGAATATGAAATTATTCTACAACGATTATAGTGCCATCCGTCCGGAAAAACGCGATAAGATCTATAGATTGGTAAAAATGGTTCAGGATGCGGGTGTGCCTATCCACGGAGTGGGTATTCAAGGCCATGTGTCCATTTACGAACCAACCGAACAGGAACTTCGGGAGGCATTGGACAAATATGCATCGCTGGGTGTTGAAGTACAGATTACCGAGTTGGACGTTTCGGTTTATCATAAAGAACACCAACGTCGCGATCCTAAACCGGAAGATGAGAACGATGATTTCACCCCGGAACAAGAGCAAAAGCAAATAGAACAATACGATATGCTCTTCCGTGTGTTTAGGGATTACAAAAATACATTGACAGGCGTAACCTTCTGGAATATTTCCGATCGCTATTCGTGGTTGGATAATTTTCCGGTGCAAGGACGAAAGAATTATCCGCTGTTGTTTGATGAAGACTTAAAGCCTAAAAAAGCGTATTATGAAGTTATTGATTTTGAATAAAAATTTTGCGCCCCTTGCACTTCACTTTGCGAACATTGCGTTTAAGTTTAACCGCAAAGAGCGCAACGAATAAATGAAAATGATTGAGACAAAAAACATCTTATGAAATTCAATCTAAAATATGCTTTTCTTTTTGTGTTCGGTGTGATATTGTTTTCCTGTGAGGGCACCTCAAAAAAGTTTTCTTTGGAAACAGACACCACAACTTATGTGTCAACTTCTGAGATTCAGGATGGATTCCCATTGGCGACTTCAGAAGGCATCCCTCCCATTTTGGTTAGTAGTGATGATTTTTCCGGCGTAAAAAAGGTAGCGGAACATTTGCAAAATGATCTCAAAGCAATTACGGGAACTTCCCCGAAACTCCTGAATGAAATTCCGGAGCAAGCAGATCATATCATTATTGTCGGGAGTTTGGATGAAAGTCCGTTGATTAAAGAACTAATTCAATCAGGAAAAATTAAATCCGAAGCACTTCAAGATAAGTGGGAAAAACACCTCATCACAATCGTTGATAATCCTTTTGAAGGTATCGGTCAAGCCTTGGTCATTGCCGGAAGCGACAAACGTGGTACCATTTACGGCATGTACGACCTATCCGCAGAGATAGGGGTCAATCCGTGGTACTATTGGGCCGATGTGCCTATCAGCAAAAAAGAAATACTCTACGTTAAACCCGGAATTCATACCAGAGGTGAACCCAAAGTGAAATATCGCGGCATCTTTATCAACGACGAAGCCCCTGCCCTAACCGGTTGGGCCAATGAGAAATTCGATGGTTTTAATTCGCAGTTTTACGACAAGGTTTTTGAATTGATCCTGCGGATGAAAGGCAACTACCTCTGGCCGGCCATGTGGGGAAAAATGTTTTATGTAGAAGATCCGAAAAATGCCGACTTGGCCGATGAATACGGTATCGTTATGGGAACATCGCACCACGAACCGCTCACCCGTGCCCATGCGGAGTGGGAACACTTTGGTGAAGGTGAATGGGACTACAATACCAATCCTGACAGACTCGAAAAGTTCTGGCGAGAAGGTATGGAACGAAAAGGTAATACCGAAGCCCTTGTCACCGTGGGCATGCGGGGCGATGGCGATGAACCCATGACAGAAGGCACGGCTATTGAATTATTAGAGAATATCGTAAAAAAACAACGAGAGATCATAACCGAAACCACCGGAAAACCGGCTGAGGAAACCCCGCAAATGTGGGCGCTCTACAAAGAAGTACAAACTTATTACGATAAAGGGATGCAAGTCCCCGACGACGTTACCTTGCTGTTGTGCGACGACAATTGGGGGAACATCCGCAAATTACCGGAATTAGATGCATCACCTAGAAGTGGCGGCTACGGAATTTACTATCATTTTGATTATGTAGGCGGACCACGGAACTACAAATGGATTAACACCACGCAAATTGAACGTGTTTGGGAACAAATGCATTTGGCCTACCAATATGGTGTGGATAAAGTCTGGATCGTAAACGTAGGTGACATCAAACCCATGGAATTTCCCATACAGTTCTTTTTAGATTATGCCTGGAATCCGGAAGAGGTGACAGCCGACAATCTTCAGGAATATTATAAGCAATGGAGTGGAAATACTTTTGGAGATCATGCCACGGAAGCTATTGCAGACATCATGCGGAAGTACACCAAGTACAATGCCCGCAGAAAACCCGAACTTATCGATTCAGCTACCTATAGTTTAAAATATTATAAGGAAGCCGACAGGATTGTTACCGAATACAATGCATTGATAGAAAAAGCAATGGAAATCAACGAACAATTACCCGAAGAATACCAAGATGCTTATTATCAATTGGTATTGTTCCCTGTTTTAGCCAGTGCCAACGTAAATGAATTGCATATAGCAGCGGCAAAAAACCATTTGTACGCCAAACAAGGCAGGGCTTCTGCCAATTTTTATGCTGAAAGGATTAAGGAATTATTTAAAAAAGATTCACTTTTGATGGCTGAATATCACCAGCTGAACAACGGCAAGTGGAACCACATGATGAGCCAGACCCACATCGGTTATACCTATTGGCAACAACCCGAGCAGAACAATATTCCGAATACTTACACCATAGAGCTGGAGGATAAAGCCGAAAGGGGAATTGCTGTGGAGGCATCAGAAGATAATACGCTCCCAACCTTTAGTCCGTTTGGGGAAGAACGCTATTACATTGATATTTTCAACAAGGGAACACAAGCTTTCGATTTTGAAATTTCATCGGAAAACGATTGGGTACAACTTTCAAAAGAAAAAGGAAGCATCACCGATGAAGAACGTATCTGGGTATCCATCGATTGGGAAAAGGCTCCACAAGGTGAAGCTTCTTCAACCCTTATCATAAAAGGAAACGGAAAAGAACTTCCCATAACTGTAAACACCTTCAATCCTAAAACAGATGACATTAAAGGTTTTGTGGAAAGCAACGGTGTGATTGTTATTAACGCCGATCATTTTACTAGGGAAGTCCCCACCCCCAACCCCTCCCCAAAGGAGAGGGGAGTATATCAGTGGAAAGTGATAGAAAATATGGGAAAGACAGGAAATTCGGTTATTTCCTTGCCTATTGAAAAAGGACGGGTTTCGCTCAATAAAAATTCACCGAAACTCTCCTACGATGTCTATTTATTTTCCAAAGGGAAAGTAAAAGTACATGCTTATTTTTCACCAACGCTTAATTATTCAAAACGGAAATCCCTCCTTTACGGTTTGTCCTTTGACGATAACGAACCAAAGGCTGTTACTTACAACCATGATAAGATGATTGAAAACTATAGCGGCAGCGTACCCGAAAATTGGCATCAAAACGTTGCCGACAACATAAAGATAGTCACCACCGAATTCGAAATCGACCAGCTCGGGAATCACACCCTAAATTATTTTAGGATTGATGAAGGATTGGTACTCCAAAAACTGGTGATTGATTGTGGTGGGTTACAGCAGACGTATCTAGGACCGGAGGAGAGTCATAAAATTAACTGATTTATATACAGACAATTCTTAAATCCGGTTTATTATCCTTCTACCCCAAACAAACCTTCGTAGATAATATAATTGCTGAGACCCTTCCTGAATTTGAATGATTGGGTTGTTATCAGAAGCCTTATCTATACCTACAGTAAGCTAATTCGGCTACCTCCGGGTAAGCCTGTCTAACGGTACAGCCTGGCGTCGGAGCATTTTATCCCAATAGTTCGTGACACTTAGTGAGTAAACAATCAGCAATGTTTATGTGTTACAGGGGGGCTAAAGATTCCTGCCTTCGCAGGAATTCAGGAATAGACAAAAAACCGCCGCAAACTGCGACGGTTTTAAGAGCTAACTAAACTATCCTCTATGAAGAATCTATCAGATGTTTAATTTTAAAAATCTTATTGTGTTTTTATCCGTAGCTTGGATTAAAGTTTAAATGCTTCTCTATTTATGACCAAACTAGCTTCTTTCATGTACATAAATAATACACTTATTCTCAACGTATTAGTCAGTCACAAAAGTGGTGATACTATTGGGTGGCAACACATATAAAAATGCATCTATGCTTGATTCAATATCAACAGCTTCTTGAACCTCCAGGTTTTTGGAAGCACTAGTGATGTAAGGGGTAACGCTGGTGCTGTTCGTTCCAGTGATTACAAACTGCTGTTCTTTGGTTTGGTCTGATTCGTTAATGGCTACAACAACAGTTTTTCCTTCACCAGAGTATGCACTAACAGATACATCTGTTTGAGGATTTTCATCTGCATCTATTCTTTTATAACTAGGCCGAATGAATTTTGAAAAATTAGCCATTACATACCCTCGCTTTGTTACAATTCCGTTTCCCGTACCTTCTTCTCCATCCCCTATGAAACCATAATAACGTTTGCCGTACCACCATATGTAAGCACTGTATTGACCTATTACCATGCAGTTATGAATTTCTTTCCCAACCAGTAGGGCATCTGGCCATAAATTTGCACTTCTATCACTGGTTGTGTAATGCTCGGTCATCCAAAGTTCTTTTCCCTTTTCCAAAGCTAAAGGATAAGGATAATCTTGAACTTGTGTCCCGTAAATGTGTCCCCCTACAATATCAACATTAGCTGCTGCTTGCGTGTCGTTTAGCATTAAATCTGTATGCTCGTGCCTAAATTGAAATGATTCTGGAGATATGACTTTGGTATTGGTAATAAGTTGCCCATAATCCCTAACAAAATCCCGTACTTGGGCAGCTGTCCAATCACAAGACTCATAGCTCACTTGATAGTCTCCTTCATTTTGAATACCGATTGCCTCAAGAGCAGCACCATTAACTTCCATATAAGCCGCAAAATCGTTTAAATAATTTGCGTAGTCCTCATAAGAATCTGGTTTTAATGATCCACTCACCAAGTCGTTATTGGTCTTCATTTCAGCCGGTGGGCTCCATGGTGTGGCCATAATTTTAGCTCCCCTGGCTGCGGCTAGTTTTGCATGTTCCAACTCAACGCTTCTTGAAAAATCATCAGTGGCTACTCGAATTCTCAAGATAGATAGACCAATTTGCCCCTCATCTGTTCCAAATAATTTATCCATATCTGAAGCGCCAAGTGGATTATCCAGTCTAAAAACCGTTGCAGCACCAAAACCACTGATATCTTGTTCAACATCAGTCGGTGTAATTATAGAAGCATCAGATTGTAAAACTGTTGGATCTACTGGATCTGGTAGTGGTGTAGGTCCTCCGACCTCATTGGTGTCATTGCTACTACAATTGATGTTTAGAATAACAAAAATGATTGTTATTACCTGTTTAATTTCTCTCATTGTCTTATTTTAATTTCAGTATTCAATCAAAAGATTCAATATTATATTGAGTTTGGTGTTATTAATCCTCAGGTGGAGCCAAAAGACTAACATCATCAACAAAATAAACTGCATCTAGAGTAGCTCCTAGGTCCAATACAATACCAGTTTGTGTGCTATTTGCAGTAAATATCCATTCAACTTTTTGCCATTCGGTTGTTACGGTTACATCACCTTGGTATTGGGCATCCCCATTACCTGTGGTTGACATTCGTATGACACCGCCATTACCTGGACCAGGCGCAGCTTTAATCCATAAGCTTGCCGTATAATCCACTCCATCTTCGGTAGGCACGGCATCACTTGCCAATTGGGTTCTCCAAGCATCTCCTCCAAATCCAACGGCCCTAAGTGCTCTGTCACCACTCCGGACTTCATCGGCCTCTGTTGTAGCGGTCAACAAGTCGGCTCCATTGAATTTACTCCAATTGGTAAACTCATCCCCATCTCCTTCTTCAAATCCTCCATTGAGCAAGATTTCTGTAGGTTGTGGTCCGCTTAAGCCGGTAGCAACCATAGTGATATTATCTACAAAATATACCGCATTTGCTATTACGCCCAAGTCCAGAACAGCTCTTGTTTGGTCAGCGTTGGCGGTAAATACCCACTCAATTTGTTGCCACTCAGTAGTTATGTCATAATTGCCGCTGTAGAGTGCATCTGGGTTTGTGGAGAATCTAACGTTTCCTCCATCTCCGGGAGTTCCTGGTTGCGCTTTTATCAACATAAACAACGTGTATTCCACGCCAACTTGTGTGGGAACAGGATCGCTCACAAACTGAGTTCTCCAAGCATCTCCACCAACTCCCACAGCACGTAAAGCCCTGCCTGAATAGGCTTCACCATCAGCAGTAGTGGCAGTCATTCCGTCGCCTCCATTCCATTTCCCCCAATTGGTAAATTCATCTCCATCACCCAATTCCAACTGTCCATTTACAATTAAATTTTGACCCACATAAAATGTTGAAGATGGCGATGCTTCCCCGCCCGTTGTAACCACGTTGATACTGGTCGGTAAATTTTCCGCAAGACCTGAAGGAACAGTTATTATCAACTCAGTAGCTGTTGATGAAACAACGCTTGCCTCAACCTCCCCAACGGTTACCGACTGAAGATTATCCAATGATGTTCCAGTAATTTTCACTTCTTCTCCTGGTGCTGCAGCACTGGGACTTATCGCAGTAATTATAGGGAAAGGTCTTGCAACCACTCCTATATTTCGCGTGACTATGTAACCATCGGGCATTACCAAAGTAACTGTTTCATCACCAATGGCTGCTGATGAAGGTAACGTAAAAGTTAAGTTGTCTCCATCCAATTGAAAGGGAATTTGATCATTTCCTAGAAATACAAATAGAACGGCTTCAAAATTACTCCCTTGCATAGTTACTTGGTCACCAGGATAAAAATTATCGGATACAACACTAGATACAGTTACAGTAGAATTAGATAAATCGTCGTCTTCACAACTTAAAGCAAACACAATTGCAAAGACTGTTAAAAACTTACCTATGTACTTTAGAGTTTTTGACATGATTATAGTTTTTTAGTTAAGTTATATTAATTTCCTAATAACCAGGATTTTGATACGCGGCCTTTTCGGCATCAGACATATCTAAATCATCTATTTGACCTTGTGGTATTGGCCTTAAGTAATGAAAAGGCTCAATGGTCCTAGTTGTTGTTGTGGGGTTATGGTCTGCAGCATCGTTTCCTGCAATTTCATAGGAACTTGCATATTCGTTCCATTTTTGTGTGCGCACCAAATCATACCATCTCATACCTTCTCCAAAGTACTCACGGGATCGCTCTGCCAAAATATAGTCTATATTAATTACGGCAGGTGTTGCGGCCACCATGGCAGCACTATTGTCTTCAATGCGTTCTTGCTGCTCACCATTGTCAAAACGCCACATGCCAGCACGGGCACGAATGACATTTACCAAATCCCTGGCAGAAAGATTTCCAGACGCACCTTTTACAGCTGCTTCGGCGGCTATGAGGTAGAATTCTGAAAATTTAGCAATAGGAAAAGGACGTGTAAGCGCACCATTAGGCGATCCTAAACCACCCGCGTTGTCAGTGCGATATGTTCCCAGCTTCCATAGGCCTGGGTAAAATCTTCTATTGATTTCATTTAAGTTAATGACATAATCAGATCTTCCAGCAGTTTGTCCACCCCCGATATTACCGCCGTTCACGCTATAGTCAACATTTGGGTCGTAATCATCCAAGAATGAAACAACCGCATCACCAGGTGCTATTTCCAATCCATTGGCGGCGGTTAAAGTGGGTGTCTCATCACCTCCTTTGTCCCAGTTACCCCTGTAGCTCGTTACGAATGTACCATCGTAACGGGAATCCAAATCTTTTTCAGCAAAAGTTTCTGTTAATGCGCCTGTAGTTGGTGCCATACGTGTCCATGGTCTTCCATAGCTTTGCGCAGCCTCACGTTGTACCGCTGCAACACCATCAACACTAATAGTGGTGTAATTGGAGGTTACCATCCAAACCGCTGTGTTGGCACTACCGTCTGTTCCGCTAAACCCTAAATCTGCCCCATTGTAAATCTGGCTTTCTTCTGTACGATCTGCATACAACATCATTTCCTCATGACGATCGTTTGTGGCAACATGAACATCGTAAAAATAATCAAGCAAACCATAAGGCCCTGGGTTATTGATGCCTTGAACGGCCACATCATAAGCTTGTTGAAAATAATATGCAGCACCATTGCCATCGGGATCAGTTCTTGGCGCTTCTGGATATGTAGGAATACCATTGGGGTTTTCCAGCCACCATCCGTATGTTAAATACGCTTTAGCCAAAAACAACCGGGCCGCATTCTTGGTCACCGCCCCGGTTAACCGTGGATTTTCTGGCAAATCATTAACCGCAGCAATCAAATCAGGAAAAATGGCTTTGGTATACACCTCAGGTACCGTATTGCGTACTGAGGTTCTAACGGCAGAACTGTTAAAAGCCAATTCCCCGGAACCTAAATCCAATGGTACACCGCCATAGGTTTGCACCAACAAGAAATAGTTGAAAGCACGGAAAAATTGGGCCTCTGCGATTAGCGCTTCGTCCAGACCAACAGCAGCTGCATTTTCAATAATTCCATTAGCCGTGTTAATAGCGGGAAAGGCGTTGCCCCAAGGTCTACCGATTGAAAAACCACTATCGGAACTTAAATTGCCCTCTCCGGCAAGGTCCAAATCAAAAAAGTTGTTATCGGCACTTTGGGCAGCACAGTATTCATCTGTTCCCGTTTCACCCAAGTTTAAAAAATAGGCGAACCCATATACGTTTCTTAAATTTTGGTACAAGTATGTCAAACCACCTTGAACACCAAGTTCAGTTGAGAAAAACTCAGGAGTGAACACACCTCTTGGTTCCTCTTCTATAATGTCTTTTGTACAAGATCCTGTAAACAATGCAATCGATAAGATTGCTATTGATATACTTTTTCTTTTCATCTTTCTCATTATTATTTTTTTAAAATGTTACGTTTAATCCTAGCATAAAATTTCTCGTTGTCGGAACATTGGTACCAACAGTCGGTATTCCTCTGGAAACACTACCCGTATTAACAGCTACGTTTTGTCGAGTACCATCAGCATTAACACCAGAGTTAGTTTCTGGATCTAGACCAGATTCGTCATGAAATGGTGAAAATAACACAAAGGGGTTCTGTACAGTGGCATAGAGGCGAAGGTTTTTAAACCAAGAATCCCTAATCAAATCTTGATCAAAATTATAGCCCAAAGTCAGTGCACGTACCTTTAAATATGAGCCGTCAAAATAGCCTAAGGTACTTCCGTATTTTGGGTTATCACCACTTTGTATACCTCCAGGAGCAGGATATTTGGCATCGGTATTGGTTGGTGTCCAATAATCCACGGCAACGTTGTTTCTTCTACCCGTCAGTAAATTCAGATAGCCACTTGACGAATATAACGTACTTACAAGGATACCACCGCTTTGGAAAGCCCCCACCATACTCAAATCAAAATTTTTGTAGGCTAAACGTGTATTAAAACCACCTAGAAAATCAGGAGTTGGATCCTGTATAATTCTGTCGTCAGGACCTATAGCTCTAGTTGGTGAACCATCCTCATTGAAATCGCCAGTATATCTTACTTTGATCATACCGGCATTACCCCCTGGTTCCAATATATCCAAGTATTGGAAATCTGGGTCGGATTCATTCCAGAGCCCGATTCGTTCTTGATCATAAATGACATTGATTGGCGAGCCAACAAACCAAAGATTCCCCTCGTCATTATCTTGGCCAGAGGCCAATGAGGTAATTTCATTTCTATTGGTGTACACGTTAACTCCAACATCCCAGGAAAATCCATCGGGATTGTCAAAAATGGTACCGTTGAGGGCTATTTCAAGACCTTTATTCTCGGTATTGCCAATATTGCTGGTTACGCTACCTACACCTGCAGTGCTTGGAAGTCCAAGACCCAATAAAATATCATTGGTTTTGGTAATATAGTATTCCACACTACCCGATAAACGGTTATTGAACAATCCAAAATCAAGACCGTAGTTATAGGTCTCTGAAAACTCCCATCCCAAGTTTGGGTTGGGCAGTTGATTCACAAAATAACCTGTTGCAAAGGTACCTCCATAATTATAGTTGACCTGACCTAATCTACCTTGAACTGAATAAGGTGCTATGGCTTGGTTTGAGGTTTCACCATAACCTGCCCGTAGTTTGAGCAGATTTACCCAATCCACATTTTCCATAAAGACTTCATTGCCTATGTTCCACCCTACGGACACGGCTGGATACGTAACCCATTTACGACCGGGAGCCAATCTGGATGAACCGTCGGAACGCACCGTTGCGGTAAGTAGATAGCGGTTGTCGAACTGATATAACACCCGGGCCATATACGATAACAATCCAGTGGCGGAATAGCCGGTTCCATACCTTGTAACATCTTCAGAAAGTGCTGCATCAAGGTTATACCATAAAGAGCTTTCGTCGGGAATATTTTGAGCAGCAAGCCCTATATTGTCAAATTCAGTATTTTGTGAAGAGAACAGTCCAACAAAATTTACCTGATGTTTACCAAATGTCTTATCATAAATTAATTGATTTTCAATCACATAATCTTTTTGGATCGAGGAATCATAACTTGCAGAGGAAGGGTTGATCGGGTTATAATTAAATACACCTTGCCCCGTGAAGTTGCCATCCCTTGATGTCCGATAGTTTAAACCAAGGTTAAGACGGTATTTCAAACCATCGACCCAAGGTATTTGCAGTTCACCATAGATGTTGTTATATGTACCAAAGTCGAGCTGCTCGTTTACCCTGCCTTTCCCGATTCGACTAATTTCATTCCTGGTTGGGATCCATTGGTCATCAGCTTGTGTTTGAAGACGGACGGATTCAAGAAAATTCCCGTCAGCGTCATAAGGACTAAGAAGGGGAGATCCAGCCAGTGTTCCGTAGATACCAATAACACTGCTCGTTTTGTTAAAATTGGTTACAGAATTCAAACCAAAACGAAACAACTTACCCACATTTTGATCGATCTGCGCCCTCAAGGAATATCTATCAAAAGAATCTCCGGGAACCACAGAAGTTTCTTTAAAATACCCCAAACCTACATTGTAAGAGCCGTTTTCGGTACCGCCCTGAACATTAATATCATGTGCGGTTTGCAGGCCCGTACCATATAGTAGATCCTGCCAGTCTGTATCATTGCCCAAATATTCATCACCCGCCAAACCAAAAATAGGAGTTCCACCATTATTGGCTGCAACATCAGCGCGCAATTGTATAAGCTGGGCCGCATTCATCATAGGAAATTTCGCAAATACTTCTTTTGCAGCATAATAAGTATTGTAAGTGATCGTGGCCTTCTGTCCTTTGGTTCCAGATTTTGTCGTTATCAAGATAACACCGTTTGCCCCTCTTGATCCATATATGGCCGTGGCGGATGCATCTTTTAGTATATCAAGACTTTCAATGTCATTTGGATTGATATCACTAAGCCCACCGGAAAAGGGGATACCGTTGAGAACTATCAACGGATTATTGTCTGCTGAAAGCGAACGCGTACCACGTATGCGTATTTGCGGTGCAGCTCCGGGTCTTGTGCTGGTTGTGGAAATTTTAACACCAGCAGCTCTACCCTGAAGTGCTTGTTGGAAGTTGGCTGATTGTACCTCATTTAAATTGTCACCTTTAATGGAAACTACCGAACCAGTTACAGATTCCTTGTTTTGTGTACCATATCCCACAACAACCACTTCTGCCAGTTCTTCTGTGTCCTGTGTCATGGTCACGTTAATTTGTGTCCTTCCGTTTACAGCTAGTCTTTGGGTGGTAAACCCGACATAACTAAACTCTATGGTTGCATCAGATGGTACATTACTCAAAGTGTAAGCTCCATCAAAATCGGTTGTCGTACCTTGATTAGCACCACTTACCACTACAGTTACTCCCGGCAGAGGGCCTGTTTCATCGGTAACCGTACCGGAAACATTTATGTTTTGTGCATGTAGCGTATAGCCCATCGCAAAAAACAAAAGAAGCATAAGGAACTTCTTGCCATTGATTTTGGTCTTAATCAGCAATTGATGAGTCATTTTGTTGATTTTTTAATTAATTAGTTTATTGATTATTTATTTCACTCAAAAACACCTAAAATATTTTTGAGATGATAAATATATTATAATTATTTAAATAGCGCAATCGATTGCGTTAAAAATTAAAAATTTTTAACATATCAATAAAATAAAAAAGAGGGGATGTTTTAATAAAAAATTGATTATTAATATTTTACAACAATTAATAATAAAAGAAAACGATTGATTAATTTTTTTAATAATTTAGAGACCTGATTATAAAACTAACTAACATAAATAATATATGACACGCTTTACTACCAAATCATTCGCATTACTAACATGCCTTTCATTATTGGGGATGAGTTGTAAGCAAAAAACCGATAAAAAAGAAACTACTAAAAATGAACAAGAAGTAGTTACGAATACTACTGCCGAAGAAACTACAGAAATACAACCGCTAATCACCCATATATATACCGCCGACCCTTCTGCCCATGTTTTTGACGGAAAAATATACATCTACCCTTCACACGATTATGAGTCCGGAATTCCTGAAAATGATTATGGAGCTCATTTTAATATGAAAGACTATCATGTTTTCTCTATGGATAATATTGATGGTAAAGTAACCGACCACGGAAAAGTTTTGGATGTAGAAGACGTAAAATGGGCAAAAAGACAAATGTGGGCGCCTGATGCTGCTGAAAAAGACGGTAAATACTACCTGTATTTCCCTGCAAAGGACGAAAAAGACATCTTCAGGATTGGTGTTGCTACAAGCGACAGTCCTGCAGGGCCATTCAAACCTGAAGAAAAGCCCATTGAAGGCGGTATAAGTATAGACCCCGCTGTTTTTAAGGATTCTGATGGCTCTTATTATATGTATGTAGGTGGGATTTGGGGTGGTCAGCTTCAAAATTGGCGAACCGGAACCTATAACACCGATTTCAACAGTCCGTATGACAACGAACCGGAAGACGATGAGCCGGCCATTGCTCCAAGAGTTGCAAAATTGAGTGACGATATGCTTCAATTTGCTGAAGAACTAAAAGAAATTGAGATCGTGGACAAAGAAGGGAATCCGATTTTAGCCGGAGATCACGACCGCAGGTTTTTTGAAGCAGCATGGGTACACAAATACAACGGAAAATATTATTTCTCCTATTCAACAGGAGATACCCATAATATTGCTTATGCCGTTGGAGATAGTCCTTACGGACCTTTTACCTACCAAAGTGTAATCCTAAAACCGGTTTTAGGATGGACCAACCACCACTCTATTGTTGAAATTGACGGAAAATGGTACATCTTCTTTCACGATAGCTCACTATCGGGCGGAAAAACACATTTAAGGAATGTGAAAGTAAGCGAATTGGAATATAATGAAGATGGTACCATAAAAGCCATAGATGCCCTGGTTGAAGCCGAAAAATAATATCAATATGACATCATATAATTTTAAACATATTCTTATCTGCCTGTGCGCCGTAATTTTAGCATTACCTGTATCTGCGGATGTTAAGCTCCCAAAACTCATTAGTGATGGCATGGTGTTACAGCACGATACGGAGCTCAAAATATGGGGTTGGGCAGATCCTGACGAGGAAATCGAAATGGGTTTTAAAGGAAAAATATATCAAACCACTGCTTCAGCAGATGGAAATTGGTCAATAATCTTACCTGAAATGGAAGCCGGAGGTCCATATGAAATGAGCATTAAAGGCAATAACAGCATCATCGTACAAAATATTCTTATTGGTGATGTGTGGTTGTGTTCCGGACAATCTAATATGGAATTGCCCATGTATCGGGTAAGTCCGCTGTATGAAAAAGAAATAGCAGAGGCTGACAATGATCAAATACGCTATTTTGAAGTTCCCAAAACATATGATTTCAACACTCCCTTTGTTGATCTTTCCTCAGGGAAATGGGAATCGGTGAACTCAAAAACCATCCACAAATTTTCTGCTGTGGCCTATTTTTTTGCTACAGAATTAAATCAGGAAAACAAAATTCCAATCGGACTCATAAACAGTAGTTTGGGAGGTTCTCCGGCTGAAGCTTGGTTGAGTGAAGCCGCTTTAAAGCAATTCCCACATTACTGGCAAGAGGCTCAACTTTTCAAAAACGAACAGTATGTTGACAGTGTCATTACTTCCGATCAAAATCGGATTAAAAATTGGTACAGCGATATTTCAGCAAAAGACATAGGCACTAAAGAAAACCTAAAAACCTTTGAAACCGATGACAGTGAGTGGGAAATCATGGAAATCCCCGGGTATTGGAACACAACATCACTCGGTGATACCCACGGAGTGGTTTGGTTCCGAAAATCATTTGAGCTTGACAAAAAAGACGTCGGACACAAAGCTTCATTACTGCTTGGTCGCATTGTAGATGCCGATTCGGTTTTTGTAAACGGAATTTTTGTAGGCAATACCACCTATCAATATCCACCAAGACGATATACCATTCCGAAGGGAATATTGCGAGATGGAAAAAACACCATCGCCATTAAAATTATTAACGAACGGGGGAATGGTGGTTTTGTTAAGGAAAAAGATTATGAATTGGTGCTTCCCGATAAAACCATCAACCTGAAAGGGCTTTGGAAATTCAAATTAGGGACACCTGCTCCACTTTTGAAAGGACAAACCTTTGTACGCTGGAAACCACTCGGGCTTTTTAACGCCATGATACATCCTTTATTGAATTATCGGATTAAAGGTACGATCTGGTATCAAGGGGAATCCAACACCAAAAACCCTGAAGAATACGATACCCTCTTCCCTGCTGTTATCAGTGATTGGAGACAACAATGGCAACAAGGCGATTTCCCATTTTTATTTGTGCAATTGACCAATTTTATGAAAGCACAGGAGGAACCAACAGAAAGTGGCTGGGCACGAACCCGTGAAGCACAGACCAAAGCATTGTCGCTTCCCAATACCGGAATGGCCACAACCATTGATATAGGCGAATGGAACGACATTCACCCGCTTAACAAAAAAGATGTTGGGCATCGGTTGGCATTGGCTGCACAAAAAATAGCTTATGGGAAAGATATAGTCGCTTCGGGTCCCATGTACAAATTGATGGAGGTTGTCGGTAATAAAATCGTATTGGAATTCAGCCATACCGGCGGCGGACTTGTCACCAAAGACGGAGCTTCACCAAAAGAATTTGCTATTGCTGGAGCTGATGGGAAATACGTCTGGGCAAAAGCTAAAATCGTTGGCAACAAAATAGAGGTATGGAGTGACAAAGTACCTGAACCAAAATCAGTTCGTTATGCTTGGGCAAACAATCCGGACAAAGTCAACTTATACAACGAAGAAGGTTTACCTGCTGTTCCTTTTAGGACAGATCATTAATAGAGATAGAGACATCAATAACAATGTATACTTGTTTTGAGTATTTATTTCGTATGAATTGGGCATCGTCAAAATAACGATGCCCATATTTTTAAGTAAAAACCGGGATAATACTTTTCATCATTTCTCCATTTGTGAACTTATAAAAGGTATTCTCGGAGCTAAAAAATAACCTGTAAGACTTGCAAATAGAATTGGGATGAAATGTCCAAATCCTGTCAAAGTAGCCAATAAAATTGTTGTACTCATCGGCGTTCGGGTCACGCAGGCATTTATGGCTGCCATACAGCTAACAATTGCTAAGGAGAGGTTGATTGCAGGAAATAATTGATGAATGATCAAACCTATTGTTGCCCCGACAAAAAATAGGGGAATGATAAATCCTCCTCTCCATCCCGATGTCACGGTTATCGAAATGGCAATGATTTTAAATATCAAAATGGCAAACAATAAAGTCAGCGAAAAGTTACCCGATAACAGTTCGTTGATTTCGTGATGCCCAAAATATCGTGTTAAGGGAAAATAGAAAGCTATGGCCCCGAGTGCAATTCCACCAATCAATGTTTTAAGATAAATAGGTATGGGACGATGCTCGAAAACGGATTTAAAAAACTTTGTGCAAAAAATAAATCCCCATCCAAAAGCCGCTCCAACAATTGCAAATAAAACAGCATATCCGAAATCAAAAATCCCTGAATATTCATAAGCAGATAAATTCCATATCGGACCAAGTCCTAAATGAATGATCAATGCAAACACCAAATAACTGAAACAACTTGCTACAAAAGCAGGAATAATAGCTTTATAATATTCAACAGCGTGCTTGTGATGAAGAATTTCCAAAGAGAACAAACTACCCCCCAAAGGAGCGCCGAACAGTGCCGTAAAACCTGATGCCATCCCGGCAATACTCAAAGACCTTAGCTCTTCACCTTTAAGCCTGAACAACTTCCCGAGCCAGGTTCCTGTCGAACCGGTCACCTGCACCAATGGAGCTTCGGGACCGAGACTTCCCCCTGAAGCTACACATAATAAAGAGGAAAGAATCATTGAAGGATTGTTTTTTGGGTCCAGCTTCCCCTTATTGAAGCGAATGTTGTTTACGATCAAATGTATTTCCCCCGGATCGCCAATAAAGTGAATTATCAAACCCGCTAAAAGTCCGCAAACCGCCATCACAGGAATAACTGTCCACCCCTCAAAAAAGGCTAATACATGAGTAAGGAATTCGAGACCAATCCAATAAACACCGGCTATTACCCCTCCTATTAATCCTAGAAAAGCCCACAACAAAAAAGTTCTACTAAAAACAAAAGGGTTGAATCTTACAGGCTGATCTAAAATATTTAAATACGTTACTAATTTCCTTCTTCGTTTTAATTTCACTTTTTTGTTTCTGCTTATTATATGATATAATCTAATCTTTTTGGTCAACTACCTCAGGGCTATTAGGCGGAAAAACCTAAAAAAAGCAGTTAAAAATTTAAAGTTGACAGCCAATAAATTACTAATGTAATGAACTACAAGGCGCAAATTTACAAAAAGAGCTATACAACACAGAAAATGACATCAAACATCTTAGAAAACACCTCTTGCAAATCATCTCTCCTTTTGCCAAAACCCGTTTTATGTCCGGCACTACTACGAACGAGTATTAACTGACAACTGACCCAATACAAACTTCCACCAATTTTTCCATATAAAAAAGCCCGCTGTCCGTAAGGGCATAAAATGCCCTGTTTTACCCATAAATGGACGGTTTTGACAGGAATAAGCAGTAAATGGCCTTTTTTAAAATAGTTATTTTAGGACGGGTCAGGACGGGTCAAAAAGTATTTTAAAGCCAAACATACCCCATGGATACTCCATAGATAAGCCATGGATAGTCCATGAAATGTTAAAGAAATTAACAGAGAGCTTTTTGCATGAATCCAACATAAATTTTATTAACTATACCTACCGGCCAAAGTCAGGTAATATCCACTTAGTGGGATTTAAACTTCAGCTAATATTTAAAAATCTCCCTTTCTTCATTTTAAAGAAACCTCAATTTTACATTATCTGTTGTATTTTAGCTGAAAAAATTGTACTGTATGAACCCGTCTGCCCAAGGTTGGATTGATAAATTTGCCTCCATTGTTCAGGAAAACAAACGTTTGTATTCCGGAAAGGCAGCTTTATATCTCGATCTGAGGCAACATGGCTTTATCTACGGAGCTAATGTTTCTGCTCCGGTTATTTTTCTTTTTGAAAATGAGCTCTCAGAGGACGAATTGGCTAAAATCAATTTACTCACTGCTCTCTACAGCACCTATCAACTTCAGTATGAAAAGGCAGTTGATTTTAAGGATTTTCTAAAAAATATCACACAATTTTATAAAGAACTGGAAGCCGAAAAGCTTTCGTTTATCGATCACCTGTTTACCGGAAAAAAAGCCTCCTATCGTTTGGAAAAAATCTTGCATGACAGAGTGCACGTTTTAGATAATTTCCTGACTAAAAATTTCAGTAAAATACTGACCAACTCGCTCTTGTTTACCGATGTTTTGATGTATTACAAATTCCTGAACGGA
This sequence comes from Galbibacter kalidii, assembly GCF_026241135.1. Lineage (GTDB taxonomy): Bacteria > Bacteroidota > Bacteroidia > Flavobacteriales > Flavobacteriaceae > Galbibacter. Next base: position 32,979 of record NZ_JAPFGA010000008.1, on the reverse strand, counting down.
GTTGACAACCTGAAATTCCACGCAAAAAAAATCGAGCGTATCCTTATCAACCTCGCCTATCACACCATCGCTTCCAAAGGGGAAAAAACAGAGAACGACGATCAGCTTCTAAAGCTTTTTAACGCTTCACTCCTCTACAACACCCTTGATGACGAGGATTTTGACGGTTCGTATCGTGACGAACTAAAAGGCGAATTCGACTATTTTGAAAAGAAATATTTTATCGATATGGTTTGTTTGTCCGCTTGGGAAGACCATTCGATGGAATACAAGGAATCCGAATTCATTTTTGGAACGGGAAAAGACCTGAAACTGGATGAAAATTCGATAAAAGAATCCATCGACTACGTAAGTGAATTCTTTGAACAACACAAAGATGAAGTGTCCCTGTTCAAAAGTGCCAATCCGTTAAAACAATTTTTTGACAACTCCAACACTTTGGTGAAACGTCTGATCAACAGAAACAGTAAACGCCTGCAAAAAGAATTGTCACAAAGCAAAGAACTGTTGTTTTTGTTAAGCAAATCGGCCACAACAGAATTAACAGATAAGGAACGCAAAAAAATCAAGGATCAACTCCTCGATATATTTAAAACTATCCCGTCACTGGCCATTTTTGCTTTGCCCGGAGGGGCAATACTCTTACCTGTGTTTATCAAATTAATCCCCACACTACTTCCCTCTGCTTTTGATGATAATAGGGTTGAAGAGGAGTAAACGGAGTTAAATTTCAAATATTTGTGTAAAGTCAGGTCGAGCATTATCGAGATTCAAAATATATTTTGAATTGAAGATACCAAGCGAAGCTTATCGAGACCTCATCCAATGCCCAAGTCCAAAACCTCTCGACTGCGCTCGAGGTGACATTAAAACATTGAGTCAAAGACCAGTCAGGTTTTGAAAACCTGACTGGTCTGACATACTCATCACTCCAACCACGCTTTAAAATCTTTAACACGTTCCCGGCTTACAATAATTTCCTGTTCGTTGAAGTGATTTAGTTTGATTTTTAAGCGGGAATTGGAATAATTGATAATGTCTGCAATGGCATCAATATTCACATAGAATTTCCGGCTTACCCTAAAGAATTTTTCGGGATGCAATTCATTTTCCATCGCCTCCAGACTGTTGTCCAACAGATAGCTTCGACCTTCGTTGGTAAAAGCGTAGGTTCCTTTATTCTCACTGTACAAACATTCGATATCGCTTGTCTGTATTAGCTTAATGTGCTGTCCTACCTTTACGCTGAATCTCTTTTTATAACCTCTTTCCAATGGATTTATCAATAGCTTTTTTATATCGTCAAAATCAAGTTGAAGGTCCTGCGGTACAGGTTTGAAATCCCGATATTTTTCTATCGCCTTGGCTAATTCTTCTTCGTCTATGGGTTTCAGCAGATAATCAATGCTGTTCAGTTTAAACGCTTGCAGGGCATATTCATCATAGGCCGTCGTAAAAATTACGGCACTTTTTACCTCAACCGTATCAAAAATCTCAAAAGAAAGTCCGTCAGAAAGTTGGATATCCAAAAAAATAAGATCCGGATGTGCGTTTTTTGAAAACCAATTGACAGCCTCTTCAACAGAATGCAGTATTTTATCCACCCCTACATCCAGTTTTTCCAACATTCTCCCCAATCGTCTTGCTGAAGGAGCTTCGTCTTCTATGATAATTACGTTCATTACTTTAATCAAAAATTATACCTTATAAATTACTTCTAATGTTGTCGTGCTTCCTTTTGCATAAAACGATCTATCATTTTTTGCTCCCACTTCTTTGAGAAAAGCCGGTGTTTCCACAATGCACACCATGCATGTACGGCGAGTCCTACTCCCCAGGAAAAAAAGGTGATAAATGTGGTATAGTGCCAGAAACTTTCTCCTTTTCTTGCTGTATCGATGTACACATTTACAAAAATATGGCTGTTAATTATAATAAAGATTGCCAAATGCCAATAAAACTCTTTTAGCTCTTGAACCCTTTTCCGTGCTTTTTTATATTTATCTTGTTCTTCTGTATAACTCATGATGTTTTATTTTATTCCCATCGGGAAGATGAATAATCGTCTTTTTCTTTATCCATATATTCCTTGATCTTTCGCTCTTCCCAATCTTTAGAGAAAAAGGGATTCCATCCAAATACTTTTGCCCCGTGGAAAATCAGTCCTAAGCCCCAGCCTCCGGCTGCCCATAAAAACCAAGGGTAGGTCATCCTGTTTGTCCAGTAATTAATAATTGCCAAAAAAATAATTACCACGATATAGGATGTCAGGTTGCTGTAGAATTTCTTGATTTCCTCTACCCTTTCTTTGGCTTCATAATATTTTTTTTCTTTATCTGTAGTTTCCATGATCAGTTGATTTTTTTATTGTCTTAATTATTTATCCTTTTCCATGTATTCCTTGATTTTCCGCTCTTCCCATCCTTTTCCCAACAGAGGATTATAACCAAAGGCTTCCATGGCGTGCATTGTTAATCCGAAACCCCAGCCTAAAATCGGAAAGATAACCCAAGGAAAATCAAAGCCTGTCGTTTGGTAATTCAACCACGCAAGACAGGGGATCACTATCAAATAAGCGGTAAGGTTCGCATAAAATCCCTTAATGTTTTCCACCCGTTCTTTTGCGCGCTTGTAGCGCTTGTTATCGATATATGCTTCTTGTTGTGTGTCCATAGTCGAGACTTGTTTTGTTAACATCGGTATTTTGACTTTAAATTCTTCTTGCGTTTTCTCGATGAGTACTTTTCTGTTTGTGAGCAATCCGTAACGTTGACGTATGTTGTTCAAACCTACTCCACTACTTTTTTTGATCACTTCTTTAGGTTGTAAATGGTTTGAAACCACCAAATAGTTGTTTTCTTCGGAAATTGTGATCTGCAAGGGTTTTGAAGCCGTAACTTTATTGTGCTTCACCGCATTTTCCAGCAAAAGCTGAAGCGATAATGGCACTACTCTTGCTTCGCTCTTCAACAATTTATCTGAAACCTGAAAATCGATACTGTTTTCAAAACGCATGTGCAACAGCCCCATATAAACTTTGGCAAATTGAAGTTCCTCTTCCAAGGTCACCAATTCTTTGTTTTTTTGCTCCAACACATAGCGGTACACCTTGGATAATCCCGTTGTGAATTTCTGTGCCGCTTCCGGATTTTCATCAATCAGACTGGTGAGTACATTCAGGCTATTGAACAAAAAATGTGGATCCAACTGATTTTTTAAGGCATCAAAACGGGCTGTGGCAGCCCCGGCAATGACTTTTTGTTCTTTTACTTTGGTTTCCTGCCGTGTTCTGTAATAAGTAAAAGCCCAAAAAAGCAAGGCTATGATTACTGAAATAATCAAAGGTTGTATATAATCCGTAAACTGCTCGCCGGTATAAAACTCTTGGAATCCTTGCTGGGCAACAACTGTCTTAAAGAAAAAGTTCAGTAAAAATATAGTGGCAAAAGAGACCAACATAGAACCCAAAATAAAAATCCACCCATACCTGAATGTAAAGAGTTCTTTTTCATACTTTTTGTAAAGGAGCCTCACAAAAAAACTATTGGCCAAATACAAGGAGATGGTATATGCCTGAGTAAACAAAAAAGCCTTAAGCAAAAAACGATCAAAGGTGATAGTTTCCCCGTTAAGAATATTGATAGTGCTTAAGACCACAAACAATAACACGCCTATAAAAAGTGCTATCCCTATTTCCCTAATCAGTTTTATCATTGTATTTGTTTAAATCTTATTAGTATTGTTTGAGCATCCCTGATTTAAAGGTAATGAAAGTTTCACAGTTTTGATCCTGCACAAAAACAGGCTCGTAACGATTGTCCTCAATACTCCTTTCCGTGTCAAAATCTTGTGTTGTGTCATCAAAAAAATCCTGTTCCATCACGTTCATCAACAACATCAACAAACTATAAATCACCTGTAACATTTCTCTTGATTTTGATTAGTTGGTTCAAATCTCCACAAATAACCCGATAATTTAAAAATAGAATGACTGAGCTGTAATTTTTTAGGGATGAAATGTTGATAAAGCTTAAAAACAAAAAAAATGAGTAGTTTTGATTGATGACTAAAATTTGATAAAATGAACAGAAGAAAATTTATCGGTCGAGGAATTCAAGCTTCGGCTATCTCAATACTTCCGGCATCGGCAATGGGCTTTTCCCCATCCACATTAAAAAATCATCAGATCAAAAATAATGAAGATGACATCATCCTTCCTAAACAACTGAAAAAAGGGGATACTGTAGGATTGATCGCACCCGGATATGAGCTTTCGCAAACAGCCTTGAATAAAGCTATAGAACGAGTGGAAAAAATGGGGTTTAAGTCCTATCACACTTCGAGGATTTTGGAAAACCACGGTTATTTGAGCAATACTGATGAAGAGCGTATCGCCGATGTACATCATATGTTCCTCAACCCGGATATAGACGGTATCATCTGTGCAAGAGGTGGATATGGCTGTACACGTATCCTTAGCGGATTAAACTATGATTACATTCAGCAAAACCCGAAGGTACTTGTGGGTTTTAGCGATATTACTGCTTTTCTGAATGCTATTTATCAACGTACAAAATTGATCACCTTTCACGGACCGGTGGGCACTACATTGAACAATGATTTTAACCGTCAACATTTGGAGCAGATTATTACAAATGCGAACAATAGTATCGAAATAAAAAGTAAATTTTATCCGGCACAAACATTAGATTCAACATTTCATCAATATGTTATAAATCCGGGGATTGCTACGGGAAGACTTGTAGGCGGAAACCTTTCTTTGCTGTCGGCCATGACGGGCACCCCTTTTGAAGTTGATTATACCGATAAGATCGTTTTTATAGAAGAAATTGATGAAGATCCGTATCGTATTGACAGAATGCTGACACAGCTTCTCGATTCCAAAACCTTTAAAAATGCCAAAGGAATCGTTTTGGGAGTGTTTAAAGGCTGTGATGAACCTAAAAGATCGGTCACATTCAGTTTAAAGGAAGTCATTATGGATAGGATAAAACCTTTGAATATTCCGTCACTCTACGGCTATTCTATAGGTCACATTAAATACAATATCACGCTTCCGGTAGGGATAAATGCGACATTGAATACCGCTTCTTTCAGTATAAAATTATTGGAAAACAGCGTTTCATCTGTTTAAAATTTTTAGTCCGCCAACGGCGGATGAATAAACTAAAAATTTATTCATGATCATTTCAGGGCAAAAACATCACATTTTACCTGAAAAGCTTTCCTGCTTGATTAAATATTCCGCCCCTCTGGGGCTTAAATTTATTTGTAGCCTATTTTTTGCTATTAATATTCCAGTCCTACGGACTTTACCCCGTTAGGGGTGAAATATTAATAGAAAAGGGTATATAAAAAGGTCTTTTAAGCCCGTCCTAGGCGGGGCGGAATAAATTGTTGTGAACATGGTTTCAAAACCGATTCATCTAGATTTGATTGTATAATGCTTGCCCTAATGATCATTTCTTAGGCTTTCACCGTCTTAAGTTTTTGTCATACCTTTACAGTATGATATTCGGGACCAGTCGTTTAACGATAAGAAAACTAAACATGGAAGACCTTAAACTCTTCCACAAGATGCAAAACGACCAAACGGTAATGAAATATATCAGCGGCAAAGCATTTTCATATGAAGAAAACAAAAGAGACCTTCAAAACATCCTGAATTTTTACAAAAATCCGAAAAACGACTTTTGGGTATGGGCGGTTACCCTTGCTGAAACCTCTGATTTCATTGGAACCGTTGCCTTGGTAAAAAACGAAAAAGAAGAATACGAAATAGGTTATCGCCTTCTAAAAGAGTATTGGAAAAAAGGCTACGGAAAGGAAGTCACCAACGGACTCATTAAATATGCCTTTGAAGTAAAAAAGATCAAAGAAGTTGTGGCCTATGTTGATAAAAACAATGTTACTTCTGTACGCATATTGGATTCTACTTTCAACCTCATCAAAGAGTTTTACAACGAGCAAGACAACTGTATCGACCGTTATTACAAGCTTTCTAATTGATTGGTTTATACGACTTAAGACTTCAGGACGTAAAATAAAGGCTTGCTTTTTTATCCATGACTTGGGACATCAAACCCTCCGTCTTATCCGCTTAGGGCGGATAATCCACCTCCCTTCATCTGAAGGGAGGAGCCAATTTTCCCTTTCATACATCAAGTGTACTTTGGATATTGGAATTTTCAAAACTTTTTAACTTCAATCAGGAAAACACAAACCTTAAACATTAAATTTTAAACTTTAAATCTTAGTCTTAAAAATCAATTCGCTATATCACTGATAAACTTAATGCGGTACAGGCGTAATTCATCTTCTTCATATTCGCCGTCAAATTCTTCCATCGCCAATGATATCTTATCACTTTCAGCTTCTAAAAAATAATCGTACAGTTCTTCCTGCTGATCTTCATCCAAAATCTCATCAAGCCAATAATCAACATTGAGTTTGGTTCCCATATAGACGATCTGTTCCATTTCCTTAATAAGGTTATCCATCGACAATCCTTTGGAAGCCGCGATATCGTCCAATGGCAATTTCCGGTCTATATTTTGTATCATATAGAGTTTTAAAGCAGAGTTCGCTCCGGTTGATTTAACCACCATATCATCGGGTCGAATGACATCGTTCTCTTCAACATATCTTTTTATAAGCTCGACAAAAGGTTTACCGTATTTTCTGGCTTTTCCGTCCCCCACCCCATGAATATTGGTGATTTCCTCCATGCTGATGGGATATTTAAGCGCCATATCTTCCAATGAAGGATCCTGAAAAATCACGAACGGCGGCACCTCCAATTTCTTTGCTTGTTGTTTTCTGAGGTCTTTCAGAATTTTCAATAGCTTTTCGTCGGCCACAGCACCACCACTTTTCCCGGCTGTTATAATCGTTCCATCATCAGCATCGGTATAAGTATGATCTTCGGTCATCATAAAAGACTCCGGTTGTTTCAGAAAAGCTTTTCCTTGATCCATAAGATGTAAAACCCCATATTGCTCGATTTCTTTTTTCAACATCCCGGTAACAAGCACTTGTCTGATCAACGCCATCCAATAGGCTGCATCCTTCTCTTTTCCGATTCCGAAGAAATCACGTTCGTCTGTTTTATGTGATTTTATCAGTGCGTTCACCTTCCCTGTAAGGGTATTGACAATTTCTTTGGCCTTATATTTTTCTTTGGTACCTTTAATAACTTTCAACAGATCAACTACATCGTCTTTTGCTTCGTGTTTTTTCTTGGGGTGCCTTACATTATCGTCCATATCGGCTCCTTCACCGTTAACATCATCAAATTCTTCCCCAAAATAGTGAAGTATGTATTTTCTTCGCGACATGGAAGTTTCGGCATAGGCCACCATATCCTGTAACAAAGCATGTCCGATCTCCTGTTCTGCTACCGGTTTTCCACTCATGAATTTTTCGAGCTTTTCTATGTCTTTATATGCATAAAAAGCAAGACAATGGCCTTCTCCGCCATCGCGTCCCGCCCTTCCGGTCTCTTGATAATAACTTTCTATACTTTTTGGAATATCGTGATGGATCACAAAGCGCACATCCGGTTTATCGATCCCCATTCCAAAGGCAATGGTTGCCACTACAACATCTACATCTTCCATCAGGAACATGTCTTGATGTTTGGCCCGTGTTTTTGCATCGAGTCCGGCGTGATACGGAACTGCTTTAACGCCATTTACTTGTAAAGTTTGTGCCAGCTCTTCTACACGTTTTCTGCTCAGGCAATAAATAATACCCGATTTCCCATCATTTTGTTTTACAAAACGGATGATATCTGCATCTACATTTTTCGTCTTCGGACGCACCTCATAATATAGGTTTGGCCTGTTAAACGATGCTTTAAAAACTTCAGCACTGCTAACACCTAAGTTCTTCAAAATGTCTTCTTGCACTTTGGGAGTAGCGGTTGCCGTTAGCGCAATAATAGGAATATCATCCCCTAAACGCTGTATGATGGTGCGTATATTTCGATATTCAGGCCTGAAGTCATGTCCCCATTCAGAAATACAATGTGCCTCATCAACGGCTACAAACGATATCTTTACGGTTCTGAAAAATTCTACATATTCTTCTTTGGTAAGTGATTCCGGAGCCACATACAGCAATTTTGTGACACTATTTTTAATGTCGTCCATTACCTGACGTACTTCTGTTTTATTGAGTGAAGAATTCAATACATGCGCGATACCTTTATTAGAAGAGATCCCCCTAATGACATCTACCTGATTTTTCATCAGGGCAATCAATGGTGAAATAACAATAGCTGTACCTTCTTTTACCAAAGCAGGTAATTGGTAACAAAGCGACTTTCCTCCGCCGGTCGGCATAATTACAAACGTATTGCGATCATTCACAATATTTTTTATAACTCCTTCCTGTAAACCTTTAAACTGACTAAATCCAAAATATTGTTTAAGTGCTGCCTGCAAGTCAATTTCAGCTGAACTCATTCTTTCGTTTTACTATTTTATATACATTTGCACTACTAAAGATACTATTAATCTTTAGTTTTAACAAATTCTAAAAATTTAAAATTTGAACACTAAAAGTGCCATCATAGCCAATGCTATCAAGGCAATTGAAACTGAAGGTGATGCAATCAAAAACCTTGCCTCTTTTATAGATGATGAGTTTGCTGAAGCGATTGAGTCTATTTACAACTCAAAAGGGAGGGTTATTGTGACAGGCGTTGGTAAAAGTGCGATCATAGCCACCAAGATCGTCGCCACTTTTAATTCAACCGGAACCCCAGCCATTTTTATGCATGCCGCCGACGCTATTCACGGGGATCTCGGCACCATTTTAAAAGATGATATTGTGGTCTGTATTTCTAAAAGTGGGAACACTACAGAGATCAAAGCTTTGATCCCGTTTATAAAATCAGGTCCCAATAAACTCATTGCCCTTACCTCCAACAAGGATTCTTATTTGGCACAACAAGCCAATTATGTGATCAGCGCTTATGTAGAAAAAGAGGCTTGTCCCAACAACTTAGCCCCAACAACCAGTACAACGGCACAGCTCGTCATGGGCGATGCCATGGCCATTTGTTTGTTAGATATGAAAGGATTCAGCAGCAAAGATTTTGCAAAATACCACCCCGGTGGATCTTTGGGTAAAAAACTTTACCTTCGGGTTTCTGATATCGCTACGGCCAATCTTAAACCTCAAGTTACGGAAGACAGTGACGTTCGTGATGTTATTGTTGAAATCTCTGAAAAACTTATGGGAGTAACAGCTGTGGTTAAGGATAAAAAGATTATAGGAGTGATTACGGATGGAGATATCCGTAGGATGCTTAGGAAATATGACAATATCAATGGCCTGAAAGCAAAAGACATTATGTCAGTCAACCCCAAAAAGGTCGAATCTAGCATTTTGGCAGTTGAAGCCCTTGAAGTGATGGATGAGCATGGAATATCTCAACTTTTAGTGGAAAAGAACGAACAATATTTTGGAGTCATACATCTTCATGACTTAATTAAAGAAGGAATTATCTGATGACAAAACAAATCGGAACAGGCAAGGAGCCTGAGGAAATGTCTTTCCTCGATCACTTGGAAGAACTAAGATGGCATTTGATTAGGGCAACACTGGCTGTAGTAATTATCGGTATGGGCGCTTTTCTCGCCAAGCATTTTATTTTTGACGTCATTCTCTTAGGACCTAAAAAAGCGGATTTCCCCACTTACCAATTCTTCTGTAATATCGCCAGGACATTGGGATTGGATGAATCTTTTTGTGAAGGACCACAATTCAGGATTCAAAGTAGGCAGATGGCTGGACAATTCTCTGCACATATATGGACGTCGATCTGGGCCGGTTTTATTGTCGGATTCCCCTATGTGTTGTACGAAGTATGGCGGTTTATCAGTCCGGGATTGTATGAAAACGAACGGAAAAATTCACGCGGATTTATCCTTATCGCTTCATTTTTATTCTTTCTCGGTGTCCTTTTCGGGTATTATATCGTTGCGCCGTTATCCATCAACTTTTTGGCTAACTATCAAGTGAGTGAAGAAGTATTTAACGATATCGACCTGGCATCCTATATTTCGACTGTACGATCTTCGGTTATTGCCTGCGGATTGATTTTCGAACTTCCTATTTTGATGTATTTCCTTACCAAAATAGGCTTGGTAACTCCCGAATTTTTAAGGAAATACCGAAAAATTGCTATCGTTATCGTGCTCATTATTTCAGCAGTAATCACACCTCCCGATGTGACCAGCCAGATTATAGTGACCATTCCCGTTGTTATTTTGTATGAGTTGAGTATACACATTTCGAAGGTTGTAATTAAAAGAGAAGAACGAAAACTAAAGAAAAATAAAACCTCCAATGGCTGATATTGTAGATGAATTCAACGATTATCGTTCCCGAATGAACGACCGCATCCTAGAAGACAACAACAAGTTGATAAAGCGCATTTTTAACTTAGACACCAATGCCTATATGCCGGGAGCTTTGGATGTAAAAACCAAAGAACTTTTGGGCTTGGTCGCCTCTGCTGTTTTAAGGTGTGATGACTGTGTAAAGTATCATCTGGAAACATGCCATAAAGAAGGATTGAAGAAAGAAGAGGTTGTCGAAGCCCTTGGAATTGCAACTTTGGTGGGTGGAACTATAGTAATCCCACACCTACGGAAAGCTTATGAATTTTGGGATGCATTGGAAAAGAAATCCTAAACCTTTATTAATTAGGTGAGCAATTCAATTCAAATGTATATTTTTGATACATAAATCAATAAAGCAGATTTAAAACCACATGAACCCCTCATTGAGGGATTTAGTATGACTAAGGTAATTACTTCCTCAATGGATACGGACAAAGGAATGGTTTCCAAATCGTATGGTTTTTTTACCTTTTTTAGGTTATTTGACAAGAAACATATATTTAATTTAAATTTATTTGTGTGAAATTAAGAGCCGAAAGCATAGTGAAATCCTATAAAGGAAGAAAGGTAGTGAAAGGAATTTCCCTGGAAGTAAACCGTGGGGAAATTGTAGGGCTATTAGGCCCCAACGGTGCCGGAAAGACTACTTCTTTCTATATGATCGTAGGCCTTATAAAACCCAATGGCGGAAGAATATTCTTGGACGATAGGGAAATTACCAACTACCCTATGTACAAGAGGGCACAAAACGGAATTGGTTATTTGGCACAGGAAGCCTCTGTATTCAGAAAGTTGAGTATTGAAGACAATATCATGAGCGTACTTCAACTCACCAAGCTTTCTAAAAAAGAGCGAAAAATGAAAATGGAAGGCCTTATTGATGAATTCGGTTTAGGACACATCAGAAAAAACAGAGGGGATTTGTTATCGGGTGGTGAGCGAAGACGAACAGAAATCGCCCGTGCTTTGGCAACCGATCCGAATTTTATCTTGCTCGATGAGCCTTTTGCAGGAGTTGACCCTGTTGCTGTTGAAGACATTCAACGTATTGTCGCCCAGCTGAAAAATAAAAATATCGGCATCTTGATCACAGACCACAACGTTCAAGAAACCCTCGCCATTACCGAACGCTCTTACCTCATGTTTGAAGGAAGTATCCTAAAAGCAGGTATTCCGGAAGAATTGGCTGCCGACGAAATGGTAAGGAAAGTATATCTCGGTCAGAATTTCGAGTTGCGTAAGAAAAAATTGGATTTTCATTCTTAACTATTCAAAAAAATAGTAACTTCAATCCAAATAATCTCCTAAAAAACAATTCAAAACAGAACAAGCATCTTCTTTTTATCAGGAAGTATGCAAACTTATTGAATGGTTTGATTTTTTGGGTGTTATTCACTAAAATTTAAATATTTATACAAATGAACACAAAAATCTTAACAGTATGCTGTTTGTCTTTAACCTTTACGCTATTGGGTTGTAAACAAAAAGCAAAAAAAGAAACTCCGGAAATAACCGATAGCGAGCAGGTTATAATAGACAGTGAGCACAGCAGTGCTAGTTCTTTGGATTGGGCCGGGACATACTCAGGTGTTTTACCCTGTGCCGATTGTGAAGGTATCGAAACTTCCATTAGTATCAATAATGATATGACTTTCACCAGTAAAAACGTTTATCTGGGCAAGGATGACTCACCATTTGAAACCAAGGGTACTTTTACATGGAACGACGCAGGAACTACAATAACCCTCAATACCGACCACGAAGGTCCAAATCAGTATTTAGTAGGGGAAAACAAGCTGATCAAACTCGATTCGGACGGCAATAAAATCACCGGGGATTTGGCATCTATGTATGTTCTAAAAAAAGAAATGATAGTTACAGACACCAACCTAACATCCAAAAAATGGAAGCTGATAAAACTATTGGGGAAACCTGCAGAAGAAATCGGTAAAGCAGCTCAAGAGCCTTTTATCCAGTTTGATACCGAAAAAATGGTAGTCAGCGGAACCGGAGGTTGTAATGTGTTCTCCGGAACATACGATATAAAAGAAGGTAACCGGATCGATCTTTCCAAAATTGTTGCTACTCTAAAAGCTTGTCCTGATATGGCTGTGGAAACAGAATTATTGAAAGCCTTGGATATGGCAGACAACTACGCCATCAAAGACGGAGTTTTATCACTAAACAGAGCCCGAATGGCTCCACTGGCAGTCTTTGAAGCTATGGAATAAGGTTTTTGAAATTATTTTGAGGGACTAAAAAGCCATAAATTTAGATGTCATACTGAGCCTGTCGAAGTATAGTTAATTGAAAATCAATAAGTCTTCGACAAGCTCAGACTGACAAATCAAATTAATCAAGAGCTTTTTAGCCCCCTCTTATTTTTTGCCTTTGGATAAAACATTAACAATGACAGACAATAACACATAAAGGATGATGATGATCGGAATGGCGATAAACTTCAACATTGCCAACAAAATAAAGCATAGCAATAAAAAAGCATAGCGCAAACCGTTTTCTTTCACCCCCCAGGTTTTAAATTTCAAGGCGAACAGCTCAATTTTTGCATTCAATAGATAAACACTGAGCAGGGTTACTGTGATCAAGAACCATTTATTTAAGATCAGTTCTGTCAAAAAAGGGTGATCCTGAAATATCAAAATAAGAGGTAACGAAAGTACAAAAAGAGCATTTGCCGGAGTGGGCAATCCGATAAAAGACATTGCTTGATCTTCATCGATATTGAATTTCGCCAATCGGTATCCCGAAGCTAGCGTGATCAAAAAACCCAATAAAGATATTGCCGGAAAGGGGAAAAAAGCTTCAGAAGTAACATCATGATGTCCCCAACTGTAATTTTCCTCACTCATATTAAAAAGTTGAAACATCACAACGCCCGGCACTACTCCACTGGTCACCACATCTGCCAAAGAATCCAACTGCAAGCCCAGTTCACTTTGCATATCGAGTAACCGCGCTGCCAATCCGTCGAAAAAATCAAAGAAAATCCCGGCAAACACAAAATAGGCAGCCATATCCAGACTCCCTTGAACAGCATAGACAACGGCAATCGTTCCGCATAACATATTTAAAAGCGTCAGCGCATTTGGTATAAATCTCTTCATCTTAATTTGGGATATTGAGTTTTGGTAAAAATACTATTTTAAAATACTGTCGATCCCATAAAATTTCAAAAAAGTAAAAAAAGCCCGGCTAACTCTTCCTGTTTCTATCATTTTTATTAAGATATTAGCAGTATAAATTCTGGAAATGAGAAACTCATATCTATTAGCCATTTTATCGGGATTGCTCATGGCATTGGCTTGGCCTACTTACGGGATTCCATTGCTTGCTTTTATAGGTTTTGTCCCTTTACTTTTGGCTGAAAAACACATACGGGAATCAGATAGAAAACGAAGGGGGGCAAAAGTTTTCCTATCATCATATATCGCTTTTTTAATATGGAATTCTATCACTACATGGTGGATTTGGTACTCTACCCCTTTCGGTATGTTCTTTGCCATTTTGGTCAATTCATTGCTGATGGCGTTGGTTTTTCAACTCTATCATTTTGTAGCACGAAGGCTTCCATCAAAAATCCACCTCATCTTTTTACCTGTCATTTGGATGGCTTTTGAAAAATTTCACCTCAACTGGGATTTTTCATGGCCTTGGTTGAATTTAGGAAATGTTTTTTCTGAATACACCACTTGGATTCAATGGTATGAATTTACCGGAACTTTCGGGGGTGCACTTTGGATATGGATCATCAATATCGGTGTTTTTAAGACGATTATCCATTACAAAGAAACCAAAACACGAAGTGTCCTCACCAAAGGAATTGCCCGTAATGTCTTGATGATTGCCATTCCGATCATTCTTTCGCTCTTCCTTCTCAACAACTATGAAGAAAGCACAGAAAAAGTTGAAGTCACTTTACTTCAACCCAATATCGATCCGTACACAGAAAAATACGGGATCCCCAATGTTCAGATGGCACAACAGCTTATCGAATTGGCGAAACAAAATGTGACAAACAATACCGATTATGTCTTCGCTCCGGAAACAGCTTTGCCGAGGGACCTTTCTATCGATGATTTTGATGAGAGTCAGGAAAAACATATGCTTCAGCAATTTGTAAAAAAATATCCGAAGTTACAATTTGTTACAGGCGCCAGTTTTTTCCGATTGTATCCTCAAAAAGAAAAACCCACCCCAACAGCCAACGAAACCCCAAGAGGAGATTGGTATGACATTTACAACGCGGCAGTACAAATAGGTAAGTCACCTTCCACTCCAAAATATATAAAATCAAAACTGGTGGTAGGAGTCGAGAATTTTCCCTTTAAAAATATCCTGAAACCCTTGTTGGGAGATATAATGATTGACCTTGGTGGAATCGTCGCGTCCAGGGCTACTCAAAAGGAGCGTTCTGTTTTCAACTCGAATAATGGAAATTTCGCTGCGGCTCCCATTATTTGTTACGAATCCATTTACGGGGAATTTGTGACCGATTATGTAAAAAATGGAGCTAATTTCCTGGCCATCATCACCAACGACGCTTGGTGGAGCGATACACAAGGTCATCAACAACATTTGAGTTATGCCCGCCTACGTGCCATAGAAACCCGAAAAAGTGTGGTGAGAAGTGCCAACACCGGGATTTCAGCCTTTATCAACGAAAAAGGAGAGGTTGAAAAAAGCCTTGCCTACAATGTAAAAGGAGCCATTTCCGGAGCTGCTACTATCAACAGCAAAGAAACTTTCTATGTGAAATACGGTGATTATATTGCTCGACTTTCTGTGTTAATCGCCGGAATAACCCTGTTGTTTGCCATTGCGAAGAAGAAAGGTTAAGGATTATTGACGAATACCAATAGTCCATAAGAGATATTTTCCATATATCAAACACGCTATAAGTACGCTATAAATATGTAGTATCCACTATTCATCCTTTAATTTGACCTAACACCTATCAACTCAACATTAAATTCCGTTAATTTGCAAAAAACGTATGCGTGAATTATCTCTCAGTTGAAAATATTGCCAAATCGTATGGGGAAAGGGTTTTGTTTACCGATATTTCCTTCGGAATAAACAAAGACCAGAAGATTGCTTTTATCGCAAAAAACGGTACCGGAAAAACTTCCATGCTGAATATCATTACGGGAAAAGACACTCCCGACAGTGGACAAGTGGTGTCGAGAAATGGCCTTCGGATATCATTCTTATCCCAAGAACCAAATCTGGATCCCAACCTCACCATAGAAGAAACTATTTTTGCTTCGGATAATAATGTTTTAAGAACCATCCAACAATACGAGAAAGCACTTGAAAACCCAGATGATGCTGAAGCCTACCAAAAGGCGTTTGAACAAATGGACATCAAAAATGCCTGGGATTTTGAAACGCAATACAAGCAGATCCTTTTTCAACTGAAACTGGAAGAGCTCGATAAAAAGGTAAAAATGCTTTCCGGCGGACAAAAAAAGCGATTGGCATTGGCCACTATCCTTCTCAATACACCCGACTTGCTTATCCTCGACGAACCTACCAACCATCTGGACCTGGAAATGATCGAATGGCTGGAGCAGTATTTTGCCAAAGAGAACATCACGCTTTTTATGGTGACACACGACCGTTATTTCTTGGAGCGTGTTTGTAACGAGATCATTGAACTGGATCACGGGAAAATATATCAATACAAAGGTAATTACTCCTATTACCTCGAGAAGAAAGAAGCCCGCATCCAAGCGGAAAAGGCTTCCGTAGAAAAGGCAAAAAACCTCTTTTCAAAAGAATTGGACTGGATGCGCCGTCAACCCAAGGCCCGCACCACCAAATCAAAATCCAGAATAGACGATTTTCACAAAATCAAAGAGAAAGCCCATCAGCGTAGAAAAGACCATAAGGTGCAGTTGGAAATCAATATGGAGCGCCTCGGGAGTAAGATTGTTGAATTTCATAATGTCGGTAAAAGTTTTCAGGACAAAAAGATCCTCGACAAGTTTGAATACACTTTTAAAAAAGGAGAACGCATCGGTATCATCGGTAAGAATGGTACCGGGAAATCTACTTTTTTGAATATTCTAACGGAGAATTTAGCTCCCGATGCCGGCAAAGTAGCGATTGGTGAAACGGTGAAATTCGGGTATTACACCCAAAGCGGAATCAATCCAAAACCCGAACAAAAGGTGATCGACATCATAAGGGCTTATGGAGATTACATCCCATTGACTAAAGGACGACAAATATCAGCAGCTCAATTATTAGAGCGTTTTCTTTTTGACCGAAAAAAGCAGTATGATTTTGTGGAAAAACTCAGTGGTGGCGAGCTAAAACGTTTGTATTTGTGTACGGTGCTCATTCAAAATCCGAATTTTTTAATTCTGGATGAACCTACCAACGATCTGGATATCGTTACGCTGAATGTATTGGAACAGTTCCTATTGGATTTCCCCGGTTGTCTGCTTGTGGTTTCACACGATCGTTATTTTATGGACAAGATCGTTGACCACCTCTTTATTTTCAAAGGCAACGCTGAAATAGAAGATTTCCCCGGGAATTATACCGATTACAGGGCTTATGAAAGCAGTTCGATTCCGGAAACCACTGAAAACAATTCAGAAACAAATACTAAAAAAACCTGGAAAAAAGACGCCAATTCAATGCTGAGTTATGAAGAGCAAAAAGAATTTAAACGTCTGGAACGCGACATTAAAAAACTGGAAGAAAACAAAAAAGAAATAGAAGCTTTGTTTGCAACAGGTGAATTGGAAGGTGATGCCATCGACGAGCAATCCGTTAAACTACAAGAGATCATCAACAGTATTGAAGAAAAAACAGAAGCGTGGTTTGAACTTTCTATGAAGATGGAAGGATAGTTTTTCAGTGGACAGTAAGCAGAAATTCAAATAAACAAGACAAAAGCTAATGATTCACAGTCTTTGCAGTAAAACTTAACCGTAAGGAACGCAAAGAAATACGCAAGGTTCACTATGTACCAACAGAACTCAAAATGTATAACTCTGTCCAACTTTAAATATTAAACCTTGAATGTTAAACTTGATCAGCTACATAAGATACCTTTTTAAATCCGTTAACCAGCACGGGGTGCACTCCCCTTTTGTTTACAATCTGCTTATCAAAGCACTTTACAAAAAACAAAAACTGGTGTTGCATTCCCAAGTGATCCAATGGAAAAACCAATACGGACTTTCAAAAAGAAAGCAAAGAATAATTAACAGTGCGGTTGTTTATTTTAACGATCAAAACTTTAAAGAACAGCATGATAATGCTTTCAAAATAAAGAATACTGCTTATTTTTCACTCGGGGATATCGACCTAGAGACTGTTATCGGCGCAGTAAATACCTATTCTTTTTTTATCATAGACAACCTCAATCAGTCAAAAGAGACGGCAGAAAAATGGGATAGACTAAAAAAAAGCAACCGTTTCAATGTCAGTATCGATTTTTATAGCCTCGGTTTTATCTTCATCAGAAAAGGGCAAAACAAGGAGGATTTTATTATCCGAGTTTAATTCGCTATTTTATATAAAAAGTAAGGTAAAATGAGAAATTATATTATTTGGATCGTTATTTTAGCTATCCTCTTTATTGCTGTTTGGCTTAACAATAAGCGGAACATGAAAAAGTGGAGAGACAGACGCCATACGCGTTTTGAAGACCGTTATACAAACAAAAAGAACAAAAAATAGTATCATTGAAAGTTTACACTAAAACAGGCGACAAGGGCACAACAGCACTCTATGGAGGGACAAGGGTTCCCAAACACCATATCCGCATTGAAGGCTATGGAACTGTGGACGAATTGAACTCATGGATCGGTTTGTTGAGGGATCAGCAAATAGATGCCCGTCACAAAAAAGTATTGATCGATATTCAGGACAAGCTTTTTACCATCGGAGCCATTTTGGCGACACCACCGGAAAAGGAATTTTTGAAAAGCGGAAAAAAACGTTTGGATATCCCTTCCGTTGCTCAGGAGGACATTTCACTCTTGGAAAACGAGATCGATACAATGGATGCCTCTTTACCGGCTATGACACATTTTGTTTTGCCCGGCGGACACACTACTGTGTCATATTGTCACATTGCGAGAACCGTATGTAGACGAGCTGAACGAAAAGCTAGCTATTTACATGAAAATGAATCCTTTGATGTTTTGGTATTGCATTATTTAAACCGCTTATCGGATTATTTATTTGTATTGGCACGAAAGTTGACCTCAGATCTAGAGGTAAATGAAGTGAAGTGGATTCCCAAAAAAGGGAGTACTTCAGAAAAATAACCTGTTTTTATTGATTAATACTCAATAGAATAGCTTAAATAATACGTTCTTAAAAATAATATGCAAATAATATGGATTTTACTTGACTTTTTACTTTAAAAATTTATTTTTGCACAAAATTAAAAATCAAATAGCAGATGTATTGGACATTAGAATTAGCATCCTATTTAGACGATGCGCCTTGGCCAGCGACAAAAGACGAATTAATTGACTATGCTATTAGAACCGGCGCCCCATTGGAAGTAGTGGAAAATCTGCAAGCAATGGAAGACGAAGGCGATATGTATGAATCTATTGAAGAGATATGGCCCGACTATCCCACTGAGGAGGATTACCTCTGGAATGAGGATGAATATTAACAAACACATTAACATTATAAAGCAAAAAAGTCTCTTAAGAGGCTTTTTTTTTGCTTAATTTTGGACAATAAAAAAATTGAAATTGACTCACCTCGAGGCAGAGCCATATTTAGGTAGGTGTTTCCCCGATTTCATTTTTGACCATAAGGATCAAAAATATTTTTTTATTTTACCTCACCCAGAACTGCCCAAAATAACAGTTCTGATCCGCCTAAGGTAGAAGAGGTAAAATAAGAAGCCCGCAAAAATATGCGGGGAATTTTAAGATTAAATATAAAATTTGACATGAGTTTACTGAATTCAGTTATAAAAGTTTTTGTAGGAGACAAGGCGAAGAAAGATGTAAAGGAACTACAACCCCTCGTAAACCAAATAAAATCTTTTGAAGAAGAGCTTTCCAAGCTTTCCAACGATGAACTTCGTGCTAAGACTACCGAATTTAAAAACAAAATAAAAGAAGCCCGTGCTTCGTTCGACGAAAAAATTACTGCGCTCAAAGCAGAAGCAGAAACTTCTGAAGATATCGACAAAAATGACGAAATCTATAACGAAATTGATGCTTTAAAAGATGAAGCTTATGAGAGCGAGGAAAAAACTTTAAGTGAAATTCTTCCCGAAGCTTTTGCCGTTGTTAAAGAAACTGCAAAGCGTTTTACCAACAATGAAACCATAACGGTTAGTGCCTCTGCATTCGACCGTGAAATTTCCGGAGACAAAGATTATGTAACCTTAGAAGACGACAAAGCTATTTGGAGCAATTCTTGGGATGCTGCCGGGAAAGAGGTGACTTGGGATATGATCCACTACGATGTTCAGCTGATTGGTGGTATTGCCATGCACCAAGGAAAAATTGCGGAAATGCATACAGGTGAAGGTAAAACCTTGGTAGCTACCCTACCTATGTACTTGAACGCACTCACCGGAAACGGGGTTCATCTGGTAACGGTAAACGACTACCTTGCCCGTCGTGATAGTGCCTGGATGGGACCTTTGTTTGAATTCCACGGACTCTCGATAGATTGTATCGATAAACACCAACCGGGATCAACGGGGCGTAGAAAAGCCTATCTTGCAGATATCACCTACGGAACCAATAACGAATTCGGTTTTGACTATCTACGTGATAATATGTCACATACACCGGAAGACCTGGTTCAGCGTCCGCATCACTATGCCATTGTCGATGAGGTCGATTCTGTATTGATCGATGACGCGAGAACACCATTGATCATCTCCGGTCCTGTTCCACAAGGCGACCGTCATGAGTTTAACGAACTAAAACCAAAAGTAAGCGACATCGTTGGTAAGCAACGCCAATATCTAACAGGCGTTTTGGCAGAAGCCAAAAAACTGATCGCCGAAGGAGAGACCAAAGAAGGAGGTTTTCTTTTATTGCGTGTTCAGCGGGGTTTGCCTAAAAATAAAGCATTAATTAAGTTTTTAAGTGAAGAAGGTGTAAAACAACTCCTTCAGAAAACAGAAAACTTCTATATGCAGGATAACAACCGGGAAATGCCAAAAGTAGACGAGGCATTGTGGTTTGTTATCGACGAAAAAACAAATCAGATTGAGTTAACCGATAAAGGAATTGAATACCTATCCGGTGATACCGACCCTGATTTCTTTGTGATGCCCGATATCGGTACGGAAATCGCTCAGATTGAGAAGAAAGAACTCCCTGTTGAAGAAGAAGCGGAGCTGAAAGAAGATCTTTTTAAAGATTTCTCTGTTAAAAGTGAACGTATCCACACCATGAACCAGCTTTTAAAAGCCTATACGCTTTTTGAAAAAGATGTTGAGTATGTGGTGATGGAAAACAAGGTGATGATCGTAGATGAGCAAACCGGACGTATTATGGACGGTAGGCGTTATTCAGATGGGTTACACCAAGCGATCGAAGCTAAAGAAAGCGTAAAGATTGAAGCGGCCACACAAACCTTTGCTACGGTAACGCTTCAGAATTACTTCAGAATGTACAGGAAACTTGCCGGAATGACGGGTACCGCCATTACTGAAGAAGGGGAATTTTTGGAGATCTATAAATTGGATGTTGTTGAAATCCCAACGAACAGACCTATAGCCAGAGACGACAAGCAAGACCTTATCTATAAGACTAAAAGGGAAAAATACAATGCGGTTATTGAAGATATCGTGAAATTAGTCGGAGAAGGCCGACCGGTATTGGTGGGGACTACTTCAGTTGAAATTTCCGAGTTATTGTCAAAAATGCTGTCCATTAGAAAGATCAAACACAATGTCTTGAACGCCAAACTCCATAAAAAAGAAGCCGATATTGTTGCAGAAGCAGGAGAATCCGGCGTGGTGACTATCGCTACCAACATGGCGGGTCGTGGTACCGACATTAAACTTTCCCAACAAGTAAAAGAAGCCGGCGGATTGGCCATTATTGGTACAGAACGACACGATTCCAGACGGGTTGACCGTCAGTTAAGAGGGCGTTCAGGACGTCAGGGGGATCCGGGGAGCTCTCAATTCTACGTGTCTTTGGAAGACAATTTAATGCGTTTGTTCGGTTCAGAAAGGGTTGCCAAGATCATGGATAAAATGGGACTTGAAGAAGGAGAAGTTATTCAGCATTCCATGATGACCAAATCTATTGAACGTGCTCAGAAAAAAGTGGAGGAAAACAACTTTGGTGTGCGTAAACGCCTATTGGAATATGACGATGTTATGAACGCACAGCGTGAAGTTGTGTACAAACGAAGAAGACACGCCCTACAAGGAGAGCGATTGAAGCTCGATATCGCCAATATGATCTTTGACACCTGCGAGGCTATTGTAGAAAGCAATAAAGTTGCAGACGATTATAAAAACTTTGAGTTTGAACTCATTAAATTCTTCTCGATCACCTCACCGATAAGCGAGGAAGAAATGAAGAGGAAATCGGTTCAGGAAATCACTGACAAAGTTTATGAAGAGGCTTTAAAATATTATCAGGAAAAAATTGAGCGAAATGCAAAAACTGCTTTTCCTGTGATCAAGAATGTCTATGAAAATGAAGGCAACAAATTTGAGCGTATTGTAGTTCCTTTTTCAGATGGGATCAAAACCCTGAAAGTAGTAACCAACCTGAAAGGGGCTTATGAATCTGAAGGTAAAAAGCTGATTGCCGATTTTGAAAAGAACATCACGCTTGCCATTATAGACGACACCTGGAAGACGCACCTGAGAAAAATGGACGAACTGAAACAATCGGTTCAGTTGGCGGTTCACGAGCAAAAAGACCCATTGCTGATCTATAAATTTGAAGCTTTTGAGCTTTTCAAGACTATGATCGATAAGGTGAACAGAGAAGTTATTTCTTTCTTGTTCAAAGGAGAGCTTCCAACTCAAGACACGAGTAACATTCAGGAAGCTCGTGAGGTAAAAAGAAAAGAAGATTATAAAACTTCTAAAGAGGAAATCCCGAACAGTGACGAACTTGCTGCTCAAAACAGGGCTGCCGGACAAACACAGCAAAGAAGACCTCAGGTTACCGAAACCATCGTAAGGGACAAACCAAAAATTGGTAGAAATGAAAGAGTAACCATTAAAAATGTAATGACAGGGGAAAATAAAACCCTAAAATATAAACAAGCCGTGCCTTTGATAGACAAAGGGGATTGGGTTTTGGTAGATAATTAAAAGATTGCTTTTAATATCTATAAAAAGACCGTCTAAAAAGTAAACAACTTATTGTCATACTGAGCTTGTCGAAGTATAATTTATACTAAACATTCAAAATGTCTTTGACAGACCTGCCTGACGGTAGGCAGGCTCAGACTGACATATCAATTCGTGAAATGCTTTTTTTAGACAGTCTTTTTTTCACTTCAATCAAAAAAGGTTAAACGAGTTAAGCTATAAAAACTCCTGCTTCGGCGGGAGTTTTTGTTTGATATTCCATCTGAATCAAAAAAATTGAACAGATTGCACCTTTGATAAATGAAGAAGCTAAATATGATTTAAAGCTTGATATCAACTCTTACAACAAAATAAAAAGCAATCGAAATGTCAAAATCACACCTTTTATCTGTTTTTTAAATAAATTAGCATTTCTATATAATAATTCCCTTTATGAATATTAAAAGATCAACAAAACTTCATGACCTCTATTAAGTCCAAATCTATATTCAACAGGAGAAAACACATGGCATCATTGGTACTTAGTGTGAATTACTTCTCTTCTATTTCTATATTATGCCTGGTACCGATCATGTATTATGTTTTGGAAGTAAAAGTGGTCATCCCCCATATTTTTCTAGCCTACGGAATCACAGCCTTAATGAATATACTTCTGTTTTATAGGCATAAAAACATTCATCTCACCTATGTAATAGCGTGTTTTTTGGGTTTATTAGGCTCTTTGTTTGTCTCCATTTATAGTGGAGGCATAGAGTAGTCCGTTTCTATTCATTATGGCGCTTATCGCCTTCTCAGGTTATATTTCATCGGTTAATTTTGGAAGGATTTTATTGACGTTGATCATCATTTTTGTACTTATCGTCTTTTTCCAAGATAGTTTACAACTCCCTTTTCATAATGTGGTTCCGGAAAAATCGAGAGATTTATTTTATCTGATCTCTATTCTTTTTTCCATCTATCTTTTAGGAAATTTCTTCGGAAAAATATTAGCTACCAATCTCAAACACCTGTACTTATCAAGAAAAGAATTGGAAAAAAAGGCCGTCGAGAAAGAAGTCCTGCTTAAAGAAGTCCACCACAGGGTGAAAAACAACCTGCAAACCATTTCAAGTTTGCTGAATATGCAAGCAAGGAATACAGAGAACGCAGAAACAAAAAGAATTCTCACCAACAGCCACAATAGGATTTTATCGATGGCCATCGTTCACGAAATGCTTTACGAACGGGATGACCTCTATAAAATTTCTTACAAGGAATACGTAAAGGAATTAGGGAAATATCTCATAAAATCACTGAACAAAGAAGAAAAAGACATTCAGTTGGATCTCAAAATATGTAACATCAAATTCAACATAGAAACTGCTATTCCGCTCGGACTTCTAATCAGTGAGTTTATGACCAATTCCATTAAGCACGCTTTTGTCAATCAAAAAGGCGGAGTCATTTTCATTCATATAGAACAACCCTCTCCCGATTATTTTCATTTAACCATGGGCGATGATGGTGTTGGCTTTAAAGACCTTATTTATGAAGCCCCTAAAAAGTCATTGGGACTCAAATTGGTCAACAATCTAGTAAGGCAACTCAAAGGTTTAATCACCAAAAACAAAGTTGAAAAAGGGACTTCGTTCACTGTTAAATTTCAAGAAATTTGATGTAGATATTTGTTTTTCAGAAAATATGGTAAGAAATTAGAATGTTTTCAGACTTATTATAAAACAAATAAATATTAAAAATGAATCCTATCAAACTCGCTTTTACCCTTTTAAGTTGTTTTATGGTCGTAAGCTGCCAATCATCTACTAAAAAAGAGAAATCGGCCAAAGCAGATATTCCTGTCGTTGAGGAACAGGATCTCTCCAAATATGAAACGGCCTATTTTGCCAGCGGTTGCTTTTGGTGTGTGGAAGCTGTTTTTGAAAGCGTTGAAGGTGTAAAAGAAGCCGTATCCGGCTATTCCGGGGGAACGGAGAAAAATCCGACCTACGAACAAGTCGGGGGAGGAAGAACATCACATGCTGAAAGTGTCAAGGTATATTACGACCCCGAAGTAGTCACTTTTGAAACTCTGATCATTGTTTTCTTCGGATCGCACGATCCCACTACATTAAACCGACAAGGTCCGGACAAAGGTGCACAATACCGGTCGATCGCTTTTTATAAGAATGATCAGGAAAAGGAAATCATAGAAAATTATATTTCAGAACTGGAAGAGACAAAAGCTTTTTCCAAGCCCATCGTAACGGAAGTAAAGAAATTTAAAAAATTCTGGAAAGCTGAAGATTATCATCAGGATTATGAAAAATTACATCCTGACAATCCTTATGTAAAAAATGTTTCAATACCCAGATTGCGAAAATTCCAGAAGAAATATCCCGAGTTATTGAAAGAAGGTATTCATTAAATTATTGCAACTTTACATCACTAAAAGTAGCTACAAGATTCACCGTTTTGTTGCTGTTTTTTTGCACACCATATCCGGTAGCCACTTCGTTGTTGTATTTTTTTGAAACATCCAACACCAATTGATGCGGGTATGTCACTGCTGAATTGGAGGCATTACTGAAAAAATTAAACCCTACCTTGGGAAGCGTCAACGAAGCCTCTGAATTATCCAAGATGATGTTCAACGTATTAAAACTATCTGCTATCTCCTCTATTTCCAAATTGCCAAAACTCCCATTAATGACAGCATCTCCTGTAAATCTTTGAATGGCCACGTTAGACGATTTTGAGATCAGTTTCATACTGTTCACCTTTTTTAGATCAACATCCCTTACATAGTTGACCCGCAGTTCCCCTTGATTCCAGTCGTTGACTCTTACCGGGGAATAGGAAGCCTCAATAACCGAATTCTCCCCGTCGACCCGAGGGGCAAGCAACCTTGTGTATGACAAGGTTGCATGGATATTTGTTGCATTTTCAGCTAGTTTTACCTCTCCGTGGCGCACATTCATCTTCAATCGGGCGTCTTTTGGCATTTTTATCTTAATCGTTTTTTTGACTTTCAGGTTCTTATCATTACTATCGAAACTCCTTGAATATATAAATACCCTTTCCCTGTTTTTCTGAATCTCCTCGTGAGCCTCTTTCATCGCTTCCCTGGCTTCTTGCATACGCTGTCTTAACTCCGCTCTTCCATCCTCGCTTCGAAGGTGTTCAAACTTTTCTTCCATTTCCTTTCTGCGCTCTGCCCATTCGGCTTGGTGTTCTTCCGCTCTTTCTTTCCATTCTTCCATATTGGCTTTCGCTTCTTCATCAAAACTTTCGTTGAATTTCTTCTTCCATTCTTTCATGTATTTGTCCCCGTCTTTTTTATAGGCCTCATAATCGAATGTAAAACTATCGAAATTAAAAGGCAGTGGTGGCATAGGCGGCATGGGAGGCATCGGAGCCCTTACCATCAGGGAGTCCATCGGTGGCATGGGAGGCATTGGTGGCATCGGAATGGAATCAGGAAAATCGAAATCGAAATCGAAGTCGAAATCCAAACTATCAGTAGATAATACCATAATATTATCCCCGTGGTGCCATGACCGTAAAGCATTGGATGTAGAAATGGAAACCTTGCTGTTATTTCCTTTTGCTTTAAAGTTCCAATCCTTAAAATACTTTTCAGCTTCTTCTTTGGAAACACCCTCAATCTCGATCACGGCCTCTATCTCCACCTTATTTGTGTTCCAAGTATCAAACTCAACATCAGCATAACTGGTATTGATGTCGATCAGCACGTCATCGTTAACATCAAACGATTCTTTATAGGTCTTCGTTTGCTTTTGCGCACTGACAAAAAATGTCATCAGCATCAGTAAAAAGAAGACTTTAAACTTTTTGTGTTGTAAATTTTTCATTATTTGACTTTTTAAGTTCTTTTATTTTTTCTTTTAATCGATATAGTAATTGTAAACGCAACTGTAAATTATTGATCAACGCATTGATGGTCTGTTCATTAGGCCCCACTTCGTTCAGCTCTTCAGTGAGCACTTTGTATTCATCATTCAACTCCCCCAGTCGGCTCATATAACCTTCCAGTAATTCCTTATTCTCATCGGTAAAATCAAGATCAGCCAACTCTAAATTGATATTAGCCACATAATAATCTTCTACCTTTTTCAGATCCGGGGAAATAGCCCCCAATGTGATCTGTTCAGCTGAATTGGGAGTATTTTTATCCACCTCCACTACTTCTGGAGTCACAATATCTTGCTTAGTAAACTGATAAACGGCAACGCCCACAGCAAGCAATACCACCACCGAAGCGGCTATCTTAAAAAAGATATTCAGGTTGTTTTTCTTGCTTTTTGGCAATTCTTCATCCAAAAGCCGGGCAAAACGCTCCTTGTGCCCTTTTGGCATTTTTAAATTTTCCGTTGCCTTATCTTCTTTTAATAAATCCCTAATGTCCTGTGCCATCATACTGATATTTTAAAAGTTCCCTTAACCGCTGTTTGCCACGCATCAACTGCGTTCTGGAGGTGGTTTGTGCAATCTTCAATATTTCCGAGATCTCCTCGTGGTCATAGCCTTCGATCAAATACAACATGACCACATATTTGTATTTGTCCGGAAGTTTGTCGATCGCTTTTTTCACCATGTCAACACTGATGTTTTCTTCTACTGTCCAATCGTCCTCATCATCGGCAATTTGCATATAGCTTTCATCCAATGAAATGAGGTACTCTCGTTTCGATTTTAAAAAATCAATGCTCTTGTTGACTACAATTCGTTTTAACCAAGCTCCAAAAGTAACTTCTGCTTTAAATTGATGGATCTTCTGAAAGGCTTTGATAAAAGCTTCCTGCACTGCGTCTTGTGCGTCATCGGTATTTTTTAAAAAACGCATCGCCACACAAAACATTCCATCACAGTACTGATCGTATAGTCGCATTTGCGCCTTACGGTCGTTTTTCTTGCATTTCTCGATCAGATCAATCTGAAGCATGCCGGCTTGTTCCTTTTTAAAGTTGGTATTACTATTCTCTTATAAAGACGATACAAAAAATACAACGTTGCATTTTTCTCCTTTTTTCTTTTTATCCGTTGCGATTGCGGACTTTTTGTGTTTTATTTGAATAAAAAATTTCTTGAAATTTACCCTCAAAACAAGGTCCATAGTGAAATTTTTTATTTTACCTCACCCAGAACTGCCGAAAAATAGCAGTTCTGATCCGCCTAAGGCGGAAGAAGTAAATAGAAAGCTTCAATACAAGCATGTGGGGAGTTTTAAAATTACAATTTAGATATTCAAAAATTACCATAGAAATGAAGAAATATTCCATAGAAAACCAATTTTTAAAACTCGTCACCCTAGATTATGGAGCCACTGTCCACCAATTGATCACAAAAGACAAAAACGGAAATGACGTTAATGTTGTTATGGGATATGAAAATCTTCAGGACTATGTTCATAACGCGCCTTATATGGGAGCCTCTGTAGGAAGGTGTGCCGGACGGATAAACGGAAAAGGATTCCGACTGAACGACACCCACTACCCTATTTACAATAAAGATGGTGCCCATTTGCACGGCGGAAAAGAAGGTTTTTCTTTTAAAACATGGGAAGTAGAAAACATCAAAGAAGGAGAATCTATTACGTTTTCCTATTTGAGTGAAGACATGGAAGAAGGTTATCCCGGAACCATGAAAGCTTCTGTTACCTATCGGTTGAAAGGTAATCAACTCGTGATCACCTATCAAGCCGAATCTGACCGGGATACCATTGTGAACCTGACCAATCACAACTACTACAACCTCAACGGAGCAGGGAGTATTTTGGAGCACGAATTATACATTTCGGCTGAAAACATTCTGGAAAAAAGTGAATATGCTGTTTCTACAGGGAATTTCATTCCCCTTGAAAACACCTATTTTGATTTTAGGGAAGAGCGAAAAGTAGGCAGTCATAACGAGTTCAACGGCATAGATGATTGTTATCAGTTGACTAAGGAAAATTCTTTTGCCCGATTGTATTCTGAAAAAACAGGTATTGAAATGCGCATGAACACCAATCAGCCCGGTGTAGTCGTTTATACGCCACCACAATTGGATGAAACCAAAGTACAGAACAATCCCCTAGCGGACTATCCCGCCATTTGTTTTGAAACGCAAAACTTTCCCGATGCACCCAACCATTCAGATTTTCCTTCAGCTGTACTGAAAAAAGGGGAAACCTATAAAAACGAAAGTGTTTTTGAATTTAATGTTAGATAGTTGGTTGCTGGTTGTTGGTTGCTGGTTGATTGGAGTACAAGTACAGCGCTCACGCTAGCTTGGGTAAGGCTACAACGTCAACAGACGTATTTTTCGGGCTTATGAACCTATCCGGAGCATTATTGCACGTATCCATCGGGGTTTGAAACCTATCCAGATACGTTACCAGACGTATCTGATGCGGTAAAGAACGTCTCCAGATACGTTGGTGGACGTATCCGACGGGGTTAAGAACGTGTACAGATACGTTAGTAGACGTATCTGACGAGGTTATGAACGTATCCAGATACGTTAGTAGACGTATCCGGCGGGGTTATGAACCTATCTAGATACGTTGGTGAACGTATCTGGATACGTTATAGGACGTATCCTGACCGGAAAATCCCCACATTTTTGCTATCTTCGGTGTTACGGCAGGAAAAGTCCTGTGGATATTTTCCGCAACGAAACCATAGCCAAAACCGTCAGACTGTCCCAAAACTCCTCTTTTTTTGAGTTTTGTATTCGGAGAGGTGTCTTTGAGGATTTTCGAATAAGAGAGTCTTCAGAATGGCAAAATTAGTTATGAGACAGACTGCTGTTAGCTGTAATTGAAAACATGAAGATTTTAAAATCAATGAATAGAAAAAGTAGAGCAACGAATGATTCACTAAATGATTTATTCAAGGATATTGATAGTATCCAGATTAAAAGTGACGGAGTACATAATAACAAGGCAATATCCGATAATATAGTCTTGAGAATTGATAAACCATCAAAGATTCAAGAATTTAAAAATTTAATAGCAATAGAAGAACCCAAAAAAGACTTTCGTTGCATGTGCCTAGGCGACTATGCAATTGAGCTATTGAATGATGAAGAACCACAATCAGCAATTGGGTTTCATCATGGTATTTCTATCAGGTGCAATCAATGGACAGGAGATGCAGATCTAAAATATGCTGATGAACTTCTTCAATTTTTGTATGATTTAGGACTAAAAGAACCTCTGGAAGAAAAAAAGTTGGATTATGAACGAGCAAGAAAATCTAAGGAGGAATCAAATAATTGGCTAATGAATTCTCCAAAAAGTTTTTCTAATTATTGGAATGAAATCAATGATTTTGATAATAGCTACTTTCCTCTTTTAATTAATGACTTGAAAAAGGAATATGCAGATAAAAACTCTTTAATTGTTGCTTTACTTCGGTCATTCGGTACTAGCAAAGATCTATGGAACGCATATCCAATATATGAGTCAATTTCTCAAAAGATTCTTAATGAATACGAACTTCAAGAAATTATAGATGCTTTCCTAATTTCAGACAAAGACCTAGTTACGAGAATTGGCCTTGGGCGATATATTTTCTCTTGGGATTTTAGAGAGGAAATAAAGAAGCATCAAAATAAATTGAATAAAGAACTAATTGAACTTTTATACGAGGCGTTTGAAACTATCAATGACTTGAAAGGAATGGAATCGATTAAAAAAATTAAAGATACAGCTAACAATAGTTAAAAAATCATAGTTGCCCTACGGGACAGTAACTCTTTTTAGCCGGAACGTTAACAACAATAACTATCATTTTATGAAATACTTACTTTATATAATATGCTTGACCATTATTCCTTTAAGTTCTTTGGCACAAGATAAGGAAGACACTGCTGTT
This sequence comes from Galbibacter kalidii, assembly GCF_026241135.1. GTDB lineage: Bacteria > Bacteroidota > Bacteroidia > Flavobacteriales > Flavobacteriaceae > Galbibacter. Next base: position 2,368 of record NZ_JAPFGA010000008.1, on the reverse strand, counting down.
GCATCTATTGATGGAATAGTGAATGGCCTCCTTGATCAAATAACGATAGAAGAAGGTAAAAAAATAGATACCTCAGCGGTTAGAAACTTATTTCATCCCTCTGCACAACTCACTGTTTTACATAATGATTCTTCGTTTGCAGAAACTGTGTCACTCGATGAGTTCCTCAGCCTCTTGAAAGATCCATACTATGAACAGGGATTCCTTGAAAAAGAAATTCACAAGGTTATTGATGAATATAACGGAATAGCACAAGTATTCCAGAGTTTTTATGCGAAGGACTCTGAGGGTGTTGAAAATAAAGGCATTAATAGCTATCAGTTAGCCTACTATAATGGCCGTTGGTGGATAGTTAGTCTTTTATGGACTTCAGAATCCAATGGTGTGGAATTACCTGAAAAATATGGAGGGAAGTAAATGTTGCTAACAAATGCTAAAATAAATATGCAAACTAAACAATTTAAAAATTATAGCGTGTGCCCCCCACACTACTCATGTAGATAAACATTAGTAGTAACCTTGACAAAACGACAGTGCAAGCATATATGTACAGAAAATAGAACAGGATAAAAAGATTATTGACAATAATTTCGCTTGTTACACTTCTTGCAAATTGTGATTCAACAACTAAAAAACAAACAATATGGAAGACCAAAAAAATCAAACAGACAACTCAACATTTCCTATTGATACAACACCAAAGGTGACAGGAATTGGTGGTATTTTCTTTTATTCTGACCATCCGCAGAAAACAAAAGAATGGTACACCAAAAATTTAGGGATTGAAATTAATGATTGGGGTTCGTCAAGTTTTGAATCCAGAAACATTAACAGACCTGACGAGATAAACGCTCTTCAATGGAAACCCTTCAAAAAAGGAGATGAATATTTTTCCCCGTCCCAAAAAGATTTTATGATTAATTACCGAGTTCAGAATATTGAAGGACTTGTAAACAAACTCAAAGAAAACGGAGTAACCATACTTGACAGCATTGCGACTTACGATGGTATTGGAAAATTTGTACATATTCTGGACACAGAAGGCAACAAGATTGAACTATGGGAGCCTAATTAGAATATTAACAAAACCTGAAAAATGATCATAAAAGTTATGTTACTCCGAAATCTTGCCTGCTGATAGCTATTGAGGGATTAAAATGTATTTTTAGTGTTTTTTATAACGAGTTGCCACACATTTGAATGAAACTAATACCATCTGAAAAAATTGAATTAAAAACTGAACTATCGATACAAGAAGTTCGGAAAATATTGGTCGAATATATTCGACCAAAAAAAGGACCTACATTCGGATTTAAAAACCAAAAAGAAAACAAATTATTTGAAGGAACTTTTGAACGGGACGAATTTAAAATACAAAGGATAAGTAAAGGGCGGAATTCTTTTTTGCCTCAAATTAAAGGTCAAATTCAATCTGATTTTAAAAGAACTATACTTATAGCGGATTTAAAAGTTCACAATTTTTCGATTGTCTTTATGATTTTTTGGCTGACTTTTATCGGATTTGCTTTTGTTATGGGAATTGTCGGAATTATTAAACAAGATACAAATCCTATATTATTAATTTTTCCATTAATAATGATAGCGTTCGGAATTGGATTAGTTCATTTTGGATTTAATAAAGAAAAAGAGAATTCAATAAACGATTTAAAACGAATAATAAACGGACAAGTAAAAGAAAAAACGTTTGCCAACAGCAATTAAAAAATGAGACACGAAATAGACAATATAAAAAAGACAGAATACATAGAAGTAGTCGATGTTTGGGAAGCTTCAGTTAGAGCGACACATCACTTTTTAAAAGAAGAAGATATCCAATACTTTAAACCTCTAATCCTAAATAATTATTTAGATGCTGTTGAATTAAGATGTATTAGAAATAACAGGGGAAAAATAATTGGATTTCTTGGAGTGGCTGACCAAAATTTGGAAATGTTGTTTATTCACCCTGAATACAGAGGAAAAAGAATAGGAAAAACACTATTGGATTATTCCATTGACAAATTAAACGTAACCAAAGTTGACGTGAATGAACAGAATGAACAAGCTGTTAGGTTTTACAAGCATTGTGGGTTTGAAACAATAAATCGTTCGGAATTAGATTCTTCCGGAAAACCTTACCCAACTTTACATATGGAGTTAAAAAAGTAACTTATACCGGATATGTCAGGACACTATCCCAAAAAGTGTGTAAGTAAAAATATCGAGGGTTGGATTCTTAATTAGATTCTGATCCTTTTTTCATAGATTGTGAGGAACTGATTTAAAATAATGCCCCAGTTCCTAACTGGCATGGACCATTTTTTGGTTGCCTCTCTCATGGCCAAATATACGGATTTCATCACAGCTT
>NZ_JAPFGA010000079.1 GCF_026241135.1 Galbibacter kalidii | reverse complement strand
CTGCCGGACCCTGGCAACCGTTTGGCGCCGGGGACGGCCCTGGCGCACGACACGTGGTACTACGGGGCCTATGTGGAGCTGGACTCCGGGGGCAACGAGCTTTGCGAGTCGGCGCGGCGTTTGGAGGTGTACGTGGAGTTCGACGAGCTCCCTTTGGCACCTACCTTGCCCGATGGGGGCGACCAGCAGGCGTTCTGCGGGGGCCCCGCCCCTACGGTGAACCATCTGGAGGCGACCCCTGCGGCGGGGACGGAGCTGGTGTGGTTCGACGAGGCGACGGGGGGCGTGCGCCTTGCGGGGATCACGCCCTTGACGGACGGTGCGACGTACTATGCGGAGAGTTTTGACCCGGACATCAACTGTGTGAACGTGGACCGTTCAGCGGTGACGGTGTCGCTGAACGGCCCGGTGTCGGTGGTGGACCCGATAGATAATGCGGTGGCCTGTGCGGGCGGCGATGCGACCTTTGCGGTGACGGGCAGCAGCGGCCAGGGCGGCGATCTGTCGTACCTGTGGGAGGAGAGCACGGACGACGGGGCGAGCTGGACGGTGATAGCAGGGGAAGAATCGAACATATATACAAGGACAGGCGTAGGCCCGGCCGAGGACGGCCTTGACATCCGGGTGACGCTGGGCGTTGCGGGCTGTACGGGCACGGTGAGCTCGTTCGCGCAGCTGGTGGTGGAAGGCCCTGTGTCGATCACGGCGCAGCCGCAGGACGC
>NZ_JAPFGA010000078.1 GCF_026241135.1 Galbibacter kalidii | reverse complement strand
GGCGCGGATCAGTTCAGAGAGGTCGATCAAGCGCTGCCCATCGTCGCTGAGCCTAGACGTGATGCGGCCTGATCGGCAGTGACGATGGATCGTCATGCGGCTCTTTCCGTACAGCCTGGCGGCATCTGACAAATTCAGCTCGGGCATGTATCAAGGTGTCACATTTTTAGCTGGAGAGGGTGTAACACCTGGGAGTATAGCGGCAGTGAGATTTGGCTGTCCTTCAAGAGGCCCTGGCTGATGGGAAGGCCGGAGGCAAAGAGTCAGGCAACTGCCTGGCGGCGTCGCGTCTGGTCGCCCCGCCCAGCCAACAGACCGGCAATAGAGATGTCCTCATCCAAGGCTTCCCAATGGAGTCCTTCGCCGCGGCCGATCAGCTCCCACTGCTCGCGCTGCTCCAGTGTGCCGTGCAGCAGCCGGGGGAACCAGGCCAGCGGGATCGACAGCTCGCGGCCATCGTCCAGCGTGACGCGGAAGGTGTCGGCGGTGAAGCTCACGTCAACAGCGAGCGGGTCGGATTCAAGATTCAAAGTGCGCATGCCATGCCTCCAGAAACTCGACCTGGTCGCCGGCTCTCACATGGACGTGTGGCGGCTCACGTGGATCGCTCTCGTCGCTGTAGAAGAAGAACCGGCAGGGGCCTTCGCGAAAGAGTGTCGGCATCGGTCCTCCTCATTCTACGTGGTTGTCTGGGTCGCGAGCCGGCAAGTCTGGCTCGAGCCCCTCGATGAGGCCCTGAC
>NZ_JAPFGA010000077.1 GCF_026241135.1 Galbibacter kalidii | reverse complement strand
AACGGCTGGTGCAGACCTTGAATGAACTCACCAAGTTCAATTACAACCAAGGCGATTCCAGTTCCTTTTATTTAAGGGATTCCCACGGGATGGAATTTAAGACCACCAATTCCAACTTGATCAAATTGGTTTCAACACATTTGCAATCCACTTTGGAAACCCGCAAGGCGGAACTGGAAACAGAGATTGTGGCCTTTGAGCTATAATCCTACCTAGAAGTTTAAAACAGCCTGCTCGAAAGAGCAGGCTGTTTTGTTCTGTTTTTTTTTAAGGAAAATTATATGTTCATCCAATATTACAGAAAGGTAAACCCGCAAAATATTTCTCGGACAAGGGACGGCATAAAGCCGTTCCTCCCTCACTATTTATATCCGTTTCCTTGCCGCTCCAAAATTTTCTCTTCCGTTTGGAAATGTCTGAAAATATTGTTGAACCATAAAACAGATATCATGGAACATTCAAACATGCAACAACTTGATTTTGGCTTCGAGCTAGAGCCTATAACAGACCTTAAGCCTACTCCCAAATCCATCAAAAAGACCGAATCCGATTTTGTCTTCGACTTTATGGATTGCCTGAGCAGTCCCATTATCGTCTTTCCGTCCTCCTGGGAGGATGCCGTACCACAGCAGCTATTGAAGAACATTACCTTGGCACGCCTATTAGTCCAGATGCAAGGCGAACGGATGGCCTCCCTGACCGAGGTGGTGGCCTATATGATGCCCCGGACCCTTGAACCACCCATGCC
>NZ_JAPFGA010000076.1 GCF_026241135.1 Galbibacter kalidii | reverse complement strand
GGCAAGGGCCCGTAATCGGAAAGCCCGGTGAACACCCCGCCTTCTTCAACCCTCAGGATGTCCCCGGGGACCAGTGGGGTGACCTTATAGAGGTATTTTTCATTTTCCTTTACCTGGGTGTCCTCATACCCCCATCCGGCCATAAGGGCCGCCTGAAAACTTTGGTCGGCCGCATAGAGTGCCCAGGAAAAGCGCTGCTGTTGCTCCTCGGAGAGGTTCACGATGGCCGAGAGTTCATCCTGGCCTTCCACTTCAAACTGTTCCCCGTATAGCGCCTGGGCCACCACGGCTGCATTGTCGTCCCTTTCGATAAGGTCTGCCCAGCTCTCCAGTGGCCGGGGCAAAAGCACCCCCAGGTCTTTTTCTTCCGGGGCGGAAAGGGTCTGTCCATCCCGGGTCACGGTATAACGTTTCAGCTGGTACCCGTACCGGTTGGCCTTTCGCCAGGCCATGGGGGTGGTCACCGCCCAACGCAACAATATCCTGCCCTGTTTTTGTGGCCGGGACATGACAACTGTCCGGGCTTCGGCCGCAGTGGTATCTTTTTGGGTATACTGCCCCCAGGCCGTACATGTGATAAGCATCACCGTTACCGGTGACAATATCCTTGTGCCCATCCCCTTTATAAGGTCCTTTATGTTATGGCTCTTTCTCATCATTGCTCGTTCTTAAAAGGGGTTGTTGTACTTAAATACCTGGTTACTGCCTTTTATGCCCCCCGGCAAGGTGTACTGTAGCCTCACCTTGTAGTCCCCGG
>NZ_JAPFGA010000075.1 GCF_026241135.1 Galbibacter kalidii | reverse complement strand
GGCGCAGCGTCTTGACGCTGAGGCTGAAGCTCATTCAGGTTTTCTTTCCGGCTGCCCCCGCGACTGGGGGAACCTGCCCAGGCCAGGAAAACCGCTTGTGGTGGGTATAGATGGTGGTTATGTTCGCGATCGGGATGACAAAAAGCGTAATTTTGAAATTATTGCCGGGAAGTCTTTTTCCGTTGGTGCGCCTGCTGACACCCGCCGCTTCGGTTTTGTTCAGAAGGATGACTGTCATCCGGAACGCAGGCTCATGACCCACCTTTCAGCGCAGGGAATGCAGGCCAACCAGCAGATATTTTTTCTGTCCGACGGCGCGGATAATCTCAGGGACCTCCAGTTCGGTATGTACCCTGAGTCAACGCATGTGCTGGACTGGTTTCATATCACCATGAGGCTGACGGTGCTCATGCAATATGCCCGGGGACTGCTGGTATCAGATCCAGAGGCGGGGAGTAAAGTTCTGGCACTGCTGGAAAGCATTAAACGATATCTCTGGCATGGCAATGTTGTCGCTGCGCTGGAACATATTGATAATTGCGTTATGTATTGCGATGACCCTGAACTCAGCTATCCTAGCCTGAAATCCCTGCAAAAACATCTGGATGAAATGTATACCTACATCCGGAATAATAAGATGATGATCCCAAACTACGGCGAAATGCGTCGGTACGGAGAGCCGGTATCAACCGCGTTTGTGGAATCCACGATCAATGAAGTGATCGCCAGACGAATGGCCAAAAAGCAGCAGATGCAGTGGAGCA
>NZ_JAPFGA010000074.1 GCF_026241135.1 Galbibacter kalidii | reverse complement strand
GTTTCTGATAATAATCAAATAAACATCTCGAAGAGTCTACAGTTAGATGATGCTGAAATTGATAAATTAAATAGTGATCCTTTATATGTTAATGTCCACTTAACAGAGGAACCTATGGGGTTAGTACATGGGGAAATAAGATAAGTTAACTATTGTTATATTACTCTCTATTAGGATTATAGAAATAACTGAAATGAGATAGTTTTACACTTATCATTCTGGTTTTACCGTACAACAATGACTTTTATAGAGTGACAAATTGATAAATAAAACCAGAACAAAAATGGCAACACTACGATTAGGAGACAAAGCGCCGAACTTTACGGCACAAACATCAGAAGGGGAAATCGATTTTTATGATTTCCTGGGAGACGGATGGGGAATTCTATTCTCACACCCGGCTGACTACACCCCGGTTTGTACAACAGAATTGGGCACTGTAGCCAAATACAAAGATCAATTCTTAAAACGCAACGCCAAAGTCATGGCGCTTAGCGTTGACGGTATTGAATCACACAAGGGATGGATCATCGATATCAATGAAACACAAAACACCAGTGTAAATTTCCCTATCATTGCTGATGAAGATCGCAAGACCGCAAATCTGTATGATATGATCCACCCTAATGCCGACGACACACTTACCGTGCGCTCGGTATATGTGATTGCGCCCGACAAGACCATTAAACTGATGATTACTTATCCGGCATCAACCGGACGTAATTTTGATGAATTGATCCGTGTATTGGATTCACTTCAGTTGACTGCCTATC
>NZ_JAPFGA010000073.1 GCF_026241135.1 Galbibacter kalidii | reverse complement strand
CAATCAATTATATGGTCTACAGATTGTTAATATCCCCATTAAGCATTACGAAGAGGATTATTACAAAATAGAGGTGTTTAACAGGGGAATAACGGATGAAGTAAAAACCTCCTATGTGAGGAAGCAAATGGAGCCTCACAGCGCGTTTTCTATAGAGCAAATGAAGACTATTGAACTTATTTATAAAGGGTTTACTTCCAAGGAAATTGCTGCTATGCTAAACAAGACCAAGGCTGCTGTCTATAAGTTAAATAGGAAAATACTTGAAAAGATTTCAAATTGCTTTGAGATAGAGTTTGGCAATGTTTGTCAGGCAGTTGGTTTTTATGCCCATTGCTTTAACATAATACAGGTATGATAATGGAGCTTTCATTAGGAGATCTGCTGCGTTACTCTTTCCAATAACCTTATCTGTTTAACCTGACCAGGAGGGTATCCCGGTTAAGAAAAAGATCTGCTTTATGAGGACGAAGATAAGGGGTTGGGAGTTGATTATTGTTCCTCTATATGTGTGTAAATCCATTATTTTAAGGTAATGATTATGTAATAGCGACAATTCCCTGTCGCTATTACTTTCTTTTATTTTCAAAATGTTTTCCTTTTAGTCATTTACTCTTGCTGTGATGAAAATAGAGCATATTGTTCTGTTTAAATCCCGTAAAGATGTAACAAATATCAAAGAGGAGTTTTGTCATTAAGGACTCCAAAAGGAACAGAGCTCTTTGTGTTCCTGGAATAGATGGGTGTCCCAATAGTAAGAAGGGTGCGGATAAAGGG
>NZ_JAPFGA010000072.1 GCF_026241135.1 Galbibacter kalidii | reverse complement strand
TTTGGGCACCCCCTGGGCAGGGGTGGCGGTTCTCCGCTAGGCCGGAGCTGCACGGCGCCGATAGGCGGCCGTGCGGCGCGGGAGTGGCATCCCCATAGCACCCCCACAACCACATCGTTCAAGCCCACGGAGCGGCCTACGAGCCGCACCACACCGCCCCCTCAGGATCGGCGAGCGTCCTCAACGTCTCGCGTAAAACTCACCACCCGCTGCTGCGCGGCGACAGCTTCGCAGGGCAACGAATTCCGCCAGAGGGGCAACCAGCATGAGCAAGAGTCGAAATTTCGGGTTGGGGTCACGGGATATGAGTAAAGCAGCCAAATTTGCAGCAAATAACGCGGTTCACGACGGCGCGATGGGGTTCAAGCATGCCGCCGGGATTGCGCGGGAATTCGCGCAATTCTCAGCGTTCTCTCGTGACAACGGCGTCCGGCAGATGGAGCACATCACTCGCGATTTGGTCATTCGCTACGGCGAGCAGCTCGCCGATCGCGTCAGCAACCACGAGATCGGCCAGGGCCACGCCCAGAATGCCGTATCCGCCATCAACAGCGTGATGCGGCTGGCTACCCAGGGCGAGTGGAAGTCGGTCAGTCCCACGAAGGAATGTGGGATCGATCAGCGCAACGCAATCCGCGAGACCCCGCCCACGGGGCTCGACAGGGCCCCGCTGGAACGCGGCATGGCCGCACTCAGCGAGCGAGGCGCGGCCGTCGCCGAGCTCGCCCGCGAGTTCGGCCTGCGCTCGAAAGAATCCTCTCTTTTCGATGCGCGGGCCGCGCTGCG
>NZ_JAPFGA010000071.1 GCF_026241135.1 Galbibacter kalidii | reverse complement strand
CTGGCGTAACCCTTCCGATCTTTGCCCGTGGCACATGGATGAAACCTACGTGAAGGTCAATGGCCGCTGGGCGGGCACTGTTGCAAAGTTAGCGATGAGGCAGCCTTTTGTCTTATTCAAAGGCCTTACATTTCAAAAACTCTGCTTACCAGGCGCATTTCGCCCAGGGGATCACCATAATAAAATGCTGAGGCCTGGCCTTTGCGTAGTGCACGCATCACCTCAATACCTTTGATGGTGGCGTAAGCCGTCTTCATGGATTTAAATCCCAGCGTGGCGCCGATTATCCGTTTCAGTTTGCCATGATCGCATTCAATCACGTTGTTCCGGTACTTAATCTGTCGGTGTTCAACGTCAGACGGGCACCGGCCTTCGCGTTTGAGCAGAGCAAGCGCGCGACCATAGGCGGGCGCTTTATCCGTGTTGATGAATCGCGGGATCTGCCACTTCTTCACGTTGTTGAGGATTTTACCCAGAAACCGGTATGCAGCTTTGCTGTTACGACGGGAGGAGAGATAAAAATCGACAGTGCGGCCCCGGCTGTCGACGGCCCGGTACAGATACGCCCAGCGGCCATTGACCTTCACGTAGGTTTCATCCATGTGCCACGGGCAAAGATCGGAAGGGTTACGCCAGTACCAGCGCAGCCGTTTTTCCATTTCAGGCGCATAACGCTGAACCCAGCGGTAAATCGTGGAGTGATCGACATTCACTCCGCGTTCAGCCAGCATCTCCTGCAGCTCACGGTAACTGATGCCGTATTTGCAGTACCAGCGCACGGCCCACAGAATGATGT
>NZ_JAPFGA010000070.1 GCF_026241135.1 Galbibacter kalidii | reverse complement strand
CCAAGCCGCCGCGGCCCGCGCCGACGCCGAAGCCGAGGCCCTGGAGGCGCAGCACACCGCCGACGAACTGGCCGCCACCGGCGAGCAGCTGGAGGAGCAGGTCGAGGAGCTGAGCGCCCAGGTGGAGGCCCTGGAGAGCGAGCGGGACCGGGTGACCGGCGAGCGCGACGAGGCGCGCAGCGCCCTGGCCGAGTTCCGCGAGCGGGTGCGGGAGCTGGAAGCCCAGCGAGACGACGCCCGGCAGCAGCTGGCCGAGGCCCGCAACCGGGTGACGACCCTCGAGGAGCAGCGCGACGAGGAGCGAACGGCTCGGATCGACGCGCAGCGCGAGGCGAAGCAGGCCGACGAAAAGCGCATCGAGGCCGAGCGCGCCCTGGCCGTGGCCGAGACCCGTACCGAGGCCGCCCAGCAGCAGGCCGAGGAGCGGGCCAAGGCGCTCCAGGAGGAGCGGCAGGCTCGCCAACAGGATGCCCAGGGGCACCGCCAGGCCCTGGGCGAACAGCGCGACGAGTACCGCGAGCGCCTGGCCGCCGTGGAGAAGCAGCTCCAGGACGCTCAGAAACGCGCCCAGGCGGCCGAACAGGCCCGGACTAAGGCCGAGGTACGGGGTGAGGCCCTAGCGGCCCGCCTGGGCGCCCTGGAGGGCGAAAAGGCAGATCGTCAACGGCGTGGCGAGGAACAGCCGGGCCTGCCATTCGGTGAGTCTGACTGACCCTCGTGGAAGGGGCGGCCACCCTCTCTGGGGGCCGAAAATCAGGATTACGCGGCTTATCTTGACGGTTTTTCGGGAGGCTCCAGTGCTCTCATTAATGCCTCCCAGACCTGATCACCCCTGGCCC
>NZ_JAPFGA010000007.1 GCF_026241135.1 Galbibacter kalidii | reverse complement strand
TAGCGGCACTCACTGTAATTCAGTACATCAATAAATTCATTTTCAACAGAAATATCAATAATATTAAAATCAGCATTGTTTAAAATGCACAACGGGTTAGTATAATAAAAAAATATACTTATAAAGAGACTATTTATTTTTATTTGCCATTGATTTCTATTTCAATTCTTTTAGGTGTTTATTTCCTTTTTAAGGCTTGCTAAATACAAAAAAGCTCTTTGATTGTATTATACATAAAAGCAAACCATTAAAACCGAGCAGCCACAAAACCTTAAACCATATTATCAAGACGATTTAGAGTTTACCCAATCATCTACCATTTTTTCTAATAAATCCAAGGGGACAGGGCCACTGGTAAGAACAACATCGTGAAACTCCCTAATGTCGAATTGATCACCTAATTTTTCTTTTGCTTGTTCTCTCAGTTCCAGAATTTTCATCATACCTACTTTGTAGGCTGTGGCTTGTCCGGCCATGACGATGTGGCGTTCAACCATGCGTCTACATTCGCGTTCAGAGCCTGAAGTGTTGGTCTGGTAGTAGTCAATACCTTTTTCACGGGTCCATTTTTTGGTGTGTATTCCAGTGTCAACGACCAATCGGCAGGCACGCCAAAGTTCCATGGCCAATCGGCCGTAATCGGAGTAGGGGTCTTTGTACATCCCTATTTCTTTTGGCAAGAATTCACAATACAATCCCCAACCTTCACTAAAGGCCGTATAATGTCCGTATTTCCTAAATTCAGGAATACCTTCCAACTCCTGGGCAATGGACAGTTGCATATGATGCCCCGGGATGCCTTCGTGATAGGCGAGTGCTTCCATTTCGAACTTGGGCATGTTTTTGGAGTCTGCAAGGTTGGCATAATAGATACCGGGACGGCTTCCGTCTTTTGAAGGACTTTGATAAAAAGCTTTTCCTGCTGATTTTTCGCGGAAGGCTTCTACGCGCTTCACTATCATATCGGCTTTAGGCTTGGTCAAAAACAGCTTGTCCAATTGTTTTTTCATATTGTTTACAATGGTGGTTGCACTGTCCATATAAACCTCCTTGCCTTCGTCTGTATCGGGGTAATAAAACTGATCATCTTCCCTTAAAAACTTGAAAAAGCCTTGCAAATCGCCTTCAAAACCCACCTGTTTCATTATATCACGCATTTCTTCTTGTATGCGTTCCACTTCCTTTATGCCTGTTTCATGTATTTGTTCTGCGCTTAGATCGGTGGTGGTTATAGTTTTAAGGCGGTATTTGTAATAAGCTTCACCATCGGGGAATTTCCACACTCCATCGTCTGTGGTGGCTCGGCTTTCCTGTCCGTCCATAAAGGTAATAAGTTTTTCATAGGCTGGTTTTACAGCGGTTTCCAAGACTTCTGTAGCTTCTTCCAATAAATCGTTTTTATCTTCATCGTTTATGGAAAGTGCTTCAACCTTCTTTTTAAAATCGCTGTACAAGGGGTTTTCTGATGTCTCAGTAACGGGAATCCCCGAAATAATGTTCTTGCAATCGTCAATGACCATCGGGTAAACAAATTTAGGGGGTAGGATGCCTTTGTCTTCGGATGTTTTCATGTTTTCTATTAGCTGGTCAAACAAAGCCGGAACTTTATTTAATCTGTTGATATAAGCTTTTGCATCTGGCAGACTGTCTACGCGGTGCATGTTGGACAACATATTGACTACCGTAGTGTGCATACCAAACATTTGGTTCACAGGATAGTCGTAATAAAAGTATTTAAAACTTGAAATATCATCTTCACACCTAGAAACAAACAAGTCGTAACTCGTTTTAGCTTCCGGAGTCAAGGCGTTGTAATCAATGGAGTCTTTAAGCCACTGCAGTGAAGCCTTGTTGATTTCCACTTCTTTTTTTGCAAAGTCTTCAGAGAGGTTATCCCACTTGTCATGGTCTTTTTTGATGCCGAGGTAAGCTTGAAACATAGGGCTACGGTCTACGGCTTCATCAAAGGCTTTTTGAAAAAAAGCGTTGGCTTTTTCTGTTTCTGCTGCTATTTCTTCTTCAGGATATGTTTTTTTTGAAGTGTTGGTGTTGCAGGAAAATAAAAAGGCAATAAGTAAAGTTGACAGAATTAAGCGCTTAGCGGACATAACTAATAAGTTTTATTATTGATTATGAAAATACAAAATTGTAGAGGATAAAAAAGAAAGTATTCAGAAGCTTGTATTGGAGAAATCCTATCCCGATAATCTGAAGATTCTTGAATTACATCTATTTTTCAGGGTGATTTTCTTTAAGCTGTTATTTGATTTGTAAATTTAATACATTATTAATCAATTTGTTATAATTATGCCCCTTGGTAAACAGTCTTCAATAACCCTATAGGCTGGTTTTCAACCCTTAATTTGATTTTTTGGCAGATAAACAGCTTATTTATGAATGGAAATAACGTACATGCTACTTTCCCCTTGTCTATGAGTGCAGGGATAAAGACCGTTAGGGAATATCATTTGCCTTATACGTTGATTGAATGTAACCTGAAGGATGAATTCTTAAATATGTTTCCCCGTATTGGCCATTTGGTCTGTAACCTTTTTATAGGGGAGACATTATGTTGCAAGTTTTTAAACTATACAGAGGAACAGTTTTACAGCAACCGTCTTTACATAACAGGTCTGCTCTCAAAAGGGCCATTGTCTTTTTCCATGAACAATTGCGGAAAAGGCTACGCCTTTAAAATACACCCGGTTGTTGGTTATCATCTTTTAAAAACGCCCATGACTGAACTGGTAGACAGGCAGGTAATGGTAAGTAATGTGCTCGATATAGAAGGTCATTTGTTGCAATGGCTTGAAAAAAACGAAAATATCGGTTCTATTGATAATAAATACCTGAACCGTTTTTTATGGGAATCCCTTCCCGATAAAAAATCCTTCCTCAACGATCCCATCTATCATGCCGTTAATTATATTATAACAAACAAAGGAAAGGTTGTCATAAAAAAACTGGCGGAAAACTTTTGCGTAAGCCAACGTACATTACAAAGGCAATTCCTTATGAAAGTAGGCCTTACACCCAAGGCCTATGCTAATATATGGATGACGCAGCACGCCATACAACTGATTGGAAAACACCCTACTATGAGCCTAGCCGAAGTAGCTTTTAGGGTAGGTTATTATGATGTAGCGCACCTTGCCCACGATTTTAAGGATAGGGTAGCACTTCCCCCTTCCACGCTTGCAAAACAACTTAACCCATTAACCAGTAGTTACCTTAACGCCCCTGAGATTACCGAATAATGTCCATTTTTTACAGTAAATGTAATAAGGGTATAGTTTAATTTTATAGATATAATTCGCTATTAATCAAACATATAAAATCATGGATTTTAATAAATCGATTTCAAGACCCTTGTGACGAAGCATTGAATAACAAAATTCATCCCTTCAAGGATTATAAAATAAAGAAACAACCAAAAACAATTATAAAAATGAAGAATTCCATTTATGATCGTCGTCAATTCATTAAACACAATGCCGCAGCTCTAACAGGATTTGCACTGGCACCTTCTTTTTTGAAAGGGCAGGAATCAAATCATAAAATGAAAGAAAATAACCTGTACAAACCACTTGGTTTCTACCATTTTACTTTGGGTGAGATAGATATCACTATTTTGAACGATGGATATTTTTACCTATCGGAAATAACCCCGCCCGACATGCATCAGGTGGAAGGACTTGCAGTTAACGTGCCTGACGAGGTACGTCGGGAATATTTTGAATCTCGCATTCTCACACCAAAAGCTCCTCGTTTACCTATATCTCCTGTGCTGGTCGAAACCAAGCACGAACGTATTTTGATTGACAGCGGATGGTCAATTCCCGGGGCATCGGAGACTGCAGGGCAGACTGGATCCATGCTTGAGTTAATAGGTGTCGATGTTAAAAGCATCGATAAAGTTCTTCTGACGCATGCACACCCCGACCATCTCGGAGGGCTGGTCGATAATTCTATCAAAAATGTCATTTTTCCTAATGCTGAAGTTATACTGGCTGAAAAGGAGTTTGAATTTTGGACTGGAGATGACGCTCTACCGTTACTGGAAAGCCCGGCCTTATCCCCAATACCGGATATACTCAAAAAACTTGAAAGTCAGCTTCGTCTGATCCATCCTGACGACACGGTTGCAGATAATATTCAAAGTATCCCTACACCAGGACATACACCGGGCCATATCTCTCTTGCCCTAGATACCGGAAACGGTAAAATTCTGTTTACAGGTGATGCCCTTGTTAATATTCACACCAGTTTTGAACGCCCCGACTGGCATAATTTCTGGGATATGGATAGGGAGGAAGCGGCTCGTTCACGCCATCGAATTCTTAATCATGCCACGACAAATGACATGCTGATCATAGGCTTTCATTTTCCATTTCCAGGTATGGGTTATGCCATAAGAGATGGTGACGCCTATCGATGGTACCCGGCAGGAACGACAATGCTCTGATAAAAGAAAATGATTTACACTGAGGTTCACATGGATTATGATTCTGAATAATTGAAAATGTAAAATAAAAAATCAACCAAAACACTTATAAAAATGAAAAATGCAATTTACTATTTGTTGATTTTCGGATTGTTGCTGATTAGCTGTAAACAATCTACCAAAACAACAAGCGATGAGATTGCCAAAGCTACAGTAGCAGACAGCACCCAAACTACCAAGGCTGAAACCTTTACCTACGATCCCAGGCTGGACCTTTACGAAGCCGATAAGGAAGTCATTACCCAATTAGGCGATACCCTGGGAATGAAACTCGTTTTGATAGACCAGGAGAAAGGTGAAGCCATGCCGTGGCATGCCCACCCGCTACATCATTCCTATTATTTCTATGAAGGAAAAAGGGGGGAAGCATCTGAGGATGGTATTTTTTGGATGGAATTTGATTTGCCATTCTCTTTGAGTGGTATTGGTGGCATAGGTGGGGTAGAGGGAACTGAACCACATAGCGGGGCAGTCAACCTGGACGAAACCCATATAAAATGTATAGATCTGGATATTTATGATCGCAGTGAAATGGAAACAACCAAACCCTTTGAATATGACCCTAAAAAAGATTTATACAACTTGAAGTCAGAATCTGTAAAACAACTGGCAGATACACTGGGCATAAAAATGTATCTAATTGACCTGCAACCGGGCGATTCCATTAAATGGTGGAATGGATTTAATCATCCCAAACATGCCGTCTTTGTCATGGAAGGCGGAAAAATAGAACCATCACTCCCCACCCCACCAGGTGGTGCACCAGATGTTTATGTTAAAACCGGGACGGGTGCTATCAGAAATGCTACCGAAGAAAGTGAGAAAGCTTTCAGAGCCAGGTTTGGTAAGGATGTATATTACATAAAAAACATTGACGACCACCCCATAAAATTCTGGTTTACGGATGTATATACGGAGGAATAAACAATGACCAAAACACGACCAAATGAAATATTTAACCACATTTTTAATCACATTTCTGATTATAATTACAGTTTCCGCACAGCAAATAGCCATAAGGAACGTAAACCTGATAGATGTGAAAACCGGAAAGGTACTTTTTGGCCAAAGCGTACTGATTTCCGATAAAACCATTTCCCGGGTGGTATCGGACAAAAAACTGAAAGTTGATGCTGAGACTAATGTAATAGATGCCGAAGGGAAATATTTAATGCCAGGTTTGGTAGATGGCCATGTCCATCTTGGGCTCTCAGGCAGTCTTTATTCTAATCCCCGTTGGGTTGATTTTGAACAACGTATATCTTATCGTGAAGAGCATGAACAGAGTCCGCACAATTCTGCAGATTATTTGCACCGATATCTTCGGCTTGCCATTACTTCGGTAATGGATATTGGAGGGCCTTTTGAGAATTTTATCATTAGAGACAGTATCAGCACAGCCACCCCTTCCCCCAATGTGTGGATGGCGGGGCCACTGTTTTCTACTATAGAACA
The DNA here is from genome assembly GCF_026241135.1 of Galbibacter kalidii. Taxonomy (GTDB): domain Bacteria; phylum Bacteroidota; class Bacteroidia; order Flavobacteriales; family Flavobacteriaceae; genus Galbibacter. The sequence goes on along the minus strand of NZ_JAPFGA010000007.1, from coordinate 190,168 downwards.
GCCCGATCCTGCAATAATAAAAGTGGCTTCAAAAGAAGATATTGATAAACTTTTTAACAAATTACTCCCAAAAACACCGGATTTTATTAAAATATGGTATCAGGCTCCTTCCGAACTTCCGGCCGAAGAAACATATCCGCTTATAAGGCGGATAGGGGAGTTGTGCAAAAAACATGGTCTAAAACTTGTTGTACATGCCCATGAATTAAATACGGCTCGACTTGCTGTTGAATCAGGTGCCAACACTCTTGCACATAGCATTATAGACGGCATAATTCCTGATGATTTTATAAAAACACTTAAAGACAAAGAGGTAACCTATATCCCCACATTAGCGGTCTATAAAAAAATAGGGGAAAGCCTTAGCGGACAGCTAGCCCATCATCCACATGACCTGGCTTGGGCCAATCCTTTTAATTATGCCACTTTAACTGACATAGAGGCTATGGATACTTTAACCATTCCAAAAGGGATAAAAATGCTCCGCAACAAAGAAATTCACCCTCCTTTTCATGGAGCGGATTCCATTGGGAAAATCAACTTGAAGAAAGTTGCACAGGGAGGGGTACGTATAGCTACCGGTACCGATGCAGGAATGTTTGGGGTTTTTCATGCTTCTTCCTATCTACAGGAACTTGAAGAAATGAGTGATGCTGGACTCTCCAATGCCGAAATTTTAGAGGCAGCAACCATAAATGCAGCCTTTGGATATGGTAAAGATAACCTCATAGGAAACATCGAAAAAGGCAAACTGGCAGATATGATACTACTTGCTGAAAACCCACTGGAATCCATAGAAAACCTGAACACTATTGAATTGATCTTTAAAAACGGTAAGATTATTAAACCCGATACTATAATCAATGAAAGCCCTGAAGCTGTGGTACAGCGACAAGTAAATGCTGTTAATGCCCGGGATATAGACGCCTTTCTGGACACCTATGCCGAAGATGTCGAAATTTATGATTCCTCCGGGAAGCTTTTAATGAAAGGTCATGAGCAAATGAGGGAAAGATATGGGCCGGGATTTAAGACCCCCAATATATACCTCCAAATAGAAAACAGGATTGTGCATGGCAACACGGTGATTGACAAGGAAAAGATAAGGGCTGGGGAAAAAATCATCCGAGCCATAGTGGTTTATGAAGTGGTTGACGGGAAGATTAAAAAATCCATTCATTATTATTGACTTAATGTAGTAAATCCCCAGATATAATATTATGAGTAAAGGTAGAACCAAGACCAATACAGAAGTTATTAGAAATGCCTCGAAAGGAAATAACGAGAACCGTTTTATAAAAAATATAGACACCCGTCCCATAAAAATTTGGTTTACCGATGTGTATCCGGAGGAATAAACAATGACCAAAACACTTATAAAAATGAAAAATGCAATTTACTCTTTGTTGATTTTCGGATTGTTGCTGATTAGCTGCAAACAATCAACAAAAAATACGGACAAAAATGACATAGAAACCTCTGAAGCTGTTGTTGAAGTGGTTCAAAAAGAAGAAGTCCCAGCATACGATCGGGCAAAAGGCGGTCATCTCGTAGGATCTCAAATGACTAAAATGCTAGGGGATACCCTTGGCATTATTATGTATGAATTCACTATGGAACCTGGTGACACTGTAGGTTTGCACTCCCATCCCAAACATACGGTGTATGTACTTGAAGGAGGTACCATAGCGGTTTATTGGGATGGAACGGAAAAGCAAATTATGGAATTACCTGCCGGGGAGGGGTTTGTAAGCCCTCCTGCGTCTGATGCAGCGGTAAACGTGGGCGAGACTACTATCAAGCTGTTGACAGTTGATATTTACGAATAAGAAACAGATAATTGTAGTTTGATTTTTTGCTAATACGGTTATGTATAAGATCGATATTAAAAAGATAACATTATGAAAAAAGCTGTTGCCATTCTCCTTCTTGCCCTAGGTATATTTATGATCGTTTTGGGTATTAAAAATAATATGCTGCCTCCGGGACTTACCGGAATAGGTTTTTTGGCTATAGGCTTACTTTTGTTTAAGAAGGAAAATAAATTGTGAATGTTTTTTAATCAAGGGATTTTGGGATTACATCTAGTTTTTACAGTTAAAATTCCCTTTGGATGTTAAATTTTGTATGTTTAATGTATTGATAAATAATTTTTTATGCGTTGTGCAAATTTTGTTTGCGTTAGATTTTAATTCAAAAAACAAAAACCTTGTTCATGAATGTATATGAGTTTCATAAATCCAATCCGGATATTTTTCAGCAATTTTCTATAAAGGATATACTTTTCCTTTATTACAAATGCCCCCAAAAAGAAAAAATCCTTCAATTGCATTCTCCTTACAATCAACTTACATTTTCCATAACCGGTAAGAGAATATTCCATCAGGGCGATTACACTTATGATGTGTCAGAAAACTCTGGATTTCTCTTACGAAGAGCAGGTTTTTTACAAGAAATGGATGATAAGATAAAAGGATGGGAATTAATGGCGTTTTACCTGAAAGACGATTATCTGAAAGAAATATTTAATGAGTTCAGATCCCATTTACCACTTAGCAACCTTCCGCCCCCACCAAAGGAAATGGTAATCTCTATGGATATTAACGATTCTATCCGTAACTGCTACCTCAGCTTAATTCCCTACTTTGAGCAAAAAGGGCCTTTGCCGGAAAAACTCTTGGAAATAAAATTGAAGGAATTGCTCTATAACGTTTTTACCAACCCAAAAAACCGGAACATCCTTTCTTATATCAACAACTTGACCGATGGCCATACAACACCTATATGGGAAGTTATGGAAGCCAACTATATGTACAACCTTAAATTATCAGAGTATGCACAATTGGCCAACAGAAGCCTGTCTTCGTTCAAAAGGGAATTTGAAGGGTTTTACGGAACTACACCGGGAAAATGGCTCATAGAAAAACGAATTGAACGGGCTAAATCATTTATAGAAACCACCCGGAAACCCATTGGCGACATAGCTTTTGAAAATGGTTTCAACAACCTGTCGCACTTCAGCCGGGTTTTTAAAAACAAGTATGGTAACTCCCCATCATATTTCCGTAAATAACTGAATAACAAAATAAAACCCTTTCCTTAAAGTAAAAAAATTGGACTTTTAAGAAAACTCGCCTGCTTTCTATCTGTATACATTTGTGGAACAATTGGTTTTTAACCATTACTGTTTAAAAACTTTTCGCATTTTTTATACTGAAATGGAGCCTTTTGGGCTTCAACAGAATAACAGTATATATTAACCAACCTAAACATAACTATATGAACACACAAATTTTAAAATTTACATTTAAGGACCGGGCTATCCTGCCTGAAGACGAGGCGTACGACGAGGCGCGTACCATCTACAATGCGATGATTGACAAACGCCCCAAAGCCATTGTAAAATGTAAAGAAGCACAAGATGTAGTCCAGGCCGTGAACTTTGCTCGGAATGAAGGTGTCGAAGTTTCAATTTTGAGCGGGGGTCACAACGGTGCAGGACTGGCGTTGGTTGACGACGGACTGGTAATCGATCTATCCGACATGAAAGAAGTTCATGTAAACCCCGAAGCAAAGACGGCACGTGTGGATGGAGGCTGCACATGGGCAGATGTTGATAAAGCAACCCATGCTCATGGACTAGCCGTACCCAGTGGCCTTATCTCCACCACCGGCGTCGGTGGACTTACACTTGGTGGTGGGCATGGTTATCTAACGCGTAAATACGGACTTACTATTGACAATCTGCTTGAGGTAGATGTGGTACTGGCAGACGGACGCAAGGTAACCGCCAGCGAAAAGGAAAACGAAGATCTTTTTTGGGCTGTTCGTGGCGGAGGTGGAAATTTTGGCGTAATTACTTCCTTTTTATTTAAAGCACATCCGGTTGATACCGTTTATGCCGGTCCGATTATCTGGCCCATAGATCAGGCCGATAAAATCATGCGTTGGTACAAAGATTTTATTAAAGATGCTCCCGAGGACATTTACGGCTGGTTTGGCTTTCATCGCGTACCCACCGGATCTCCTTTGCCTGAAGAACTTCATAGTAAGCATGGTTGTGTCATTTGCTGGTGTTACACAGGCCCCATGGAAAAGGCAGAAGAAATATTTAAACCTATCCGGGAGTTGGGGACACCCGTATTGGATTTGGTAGGAGAAATGCCATTTCCGGCACTGCAAAGTATGTTCGATGAAATGTACTATCCTCCGGGACTACAATGGTACTGGAAAGCAGATTTTGTCAATGAAATTAGCGACCAAGCTATTGAACTGCACAAAGAATATGGCTCAAATCTCCCTTCGGAGTTGAGCACTATGCATCTATACCCCATTAATGGTGCCGTGCACAATGTGGATAAAAACGATACGGCATTCAGTTATCGAGACGTAACCTGGTCACGAGTCATTGTTGGCGTGGACAAAGACCCCACGAATGCCGAAAAAGTCAGCAATTGGGCAAAGCAGTATTGGGAAGCATTGCACCCCATGTCTGCAGGTGGAGGCTATGTTAATTTTATGATGGAGGAAGGCGAGGATCGGGTTAAAGCTACATATCGCGACAATTACGAACGCCTGGCCAAGATTAAAACCAAATACGATCCCGATAATTTTTTTCATATCAACCAAAATATCAAACCTTTAAAATCCTAATCCAATGAAAAAGTTCTTTTATTTTATTTACGCAATTGTTTGCTATGTCATATTTTTCGCCACATTTCTGTACCTGATCGGATTTGTTGAAAATGTGACACAATTTGAATTTGCCAAAGAATACACATCCCTTTTTCCAAAAACAGTTGATTTTGGTGTTTCTTCAATGGGGTTACTATCTGCTGTATTAGTGAATTTAGGACTTATCGCGCTGTTTGGCTTACAACATAGTGTGATGGCGCGACCGGGATTTAAAGAATCGTGGACAAAAATCGTTCCCAAGCCCATAGAACGCAGTACTTATGTACTTTTAGCCAGCATCATGCTGATGGTGTTATATTATTTTTGGCAACCCATTGATTTAAGCATTTGGGATATTAGCGGAACTTCACTTGGAACGGCCTTCATCCTAATATCCCTCTTAGGTTGGACATTACTATTGATTAGTACATTTGTAATCAATCATTTTGATTTATTTGGTTTAAGACAAGTGTTTCTCTTTACCAAAAATGATACTGCTTCGGGAAAAATTGAATTTCGAACTCCAAACCTGTATAAAATGGTACGCCACCCTTTGTATTTGGGCTTTCTCATAGCCTTTTGGTTTGCACCTGTGATGACCTTGGGGCATGCTATATTTACTGTCGGTATGACCATTTACATATTTATCGGTATCTATCATGAAGAAAAAGATCTCGTGAATGCTTTTGGGGAAAAATACAGGAGTTATCGAAAGAGGGTTCCCAAAATTATTCCTTTTGCGAAGAAAAAGCAGTCTTATGATTAATCGACAAATCCGTTTTTTATAGTAGAAATGCCTTGTGAATATTAAATTATTTAAGTTTAATAAGTTGATTATCAAATACTTGTTAAGCAATGGGGTTCTGTTTGCTATTAGGTCTTAATTCAAAATAAACTTAAATAAGATGCCACTATTTCTAGATTATCATCAGTTTGATTCTGTTACCATTGAAGATGTTAAAGAGGCACATATGGTAGATAAAGCTATCCAGGATGATTATGGGGTAAAATACCATCAATTTTGGGTTAATGAAGAAGCCGGAACGGTTTTTTGCCTGATAGAAGTGCCTGATAAGGAAACTTGCGAACTGGTACATCAATTAGCCCACGGAAATGTGGCCTGTGCCATTACCGAAGTGAAACAGGGGGTTTATGAAGTAGCCATGGGCAGTCATACGGTCAGATCTGAAGGAGGATTGGTTACCTATCGCAGTGGTGAGGTCGATTTGGGTTATAGAAGTATGTTGGTTATTTCTATAAGAGGTGTTACTACAGCAAAGGACTTATCCAGTCTGGAAAACCTTTTGTCCCCTAATTGGGCGAGAAAAATCACATTGGACAATTTCAGTACATTTAGTGGCAGGGTCATACCTTGGGAAATCGATGATAGTTTGATTGCAACATTTGATGATGCCTCACAAGCGGTGCAGTGTTCGAAGTCACTTCAGAAAAAATTGCTTAAAAGTGAAAATCAGGAACCAAAAGTCATTTTCAAAATCGGACTTGCAACGGGGCAACCCGTGACTGCTAATGGGGATTTCTTTAACGAAACGATAAAACTTTCCCATAGATTGAGCAATGCTGTTGGCGATAACCAAATTTTGATTTCATCCCTCACAGGAAAATTGGCCAATGTAGGATCTGATACCGATTCTGAACGTCTTCGGGTGGTTACCCCTTCTGAAGAGAAACTTTTATCCGATTTGATCAATTCTTTGGAAAGCAATTTATCCGAAGATAAAATGAATATGAAAAACCTGTGTAAGAATATCGGTATAAGCAGACCACAATTGTACCGCAAAGTAAAAACCATTACGGGTCGGTCCCCAAATTACTTCCTTAGGGACCTCAGATTGAACAAAGCAAGAACGCTATTGCAACAAAAGGCGGGGAATGTCACCGAAGTGGCCATGGAGGTGGGGTACAACAACCTGTCTTATTTTTCAAAATGTTTTGCCGATAAATTCGGGTTTAAACCTTCTGCGATTTGATAATAACGACTTATCCGTTTAGCTATGTTTATCATTTTTTCGGAACAAAAAGCAATTTAAAGTAATTGTTTAAGTGCTGAAGTTGATTTACCGTAGCATCTTTCTCTTTCAGGGTTCTTGATATGATATATGAGCCTTCTGATATCGACAAAAACAAGTCGCTTAATGATTGTCTGTCCACTTTTATGGATGTTGTATATTTTTCAAACACTTTATCAAGCAACCCGTCAAAGGTTGTTCTCCATTTTAGTATTGATTCGGACACTTTATCATTTATTTCCTGATTAAATGAACCGGGTTCATAGCTGTAGGAAGCATAGAGACAACCCGGGAAAAGTTCATCCATTTCCTGCATCGCGTTGATGTGCCACGCTACAAATGCTAATAAACTTTCCAATGGATCATCAGTTGACTCCGTATCATTCAAGGCTGTATGCATATGGGACTTGTCCTCTTGTATAAATTCTTCAATCAGGGCTAGGGCCAAAGCTGATTTTGATTTGAAATGATAAAAAAAAGCTCCTTTGGTAATACCTGTACGTTCTAGTATTTGATCTATGCTGGTTCCAGCGTAACCATGTTCCAAAACCAATGCTCTTGATTGCTCTAAAATGAGTTTTCGTGTGGGTTTTCCATCTCTTGCCATAAAGCAAATATAAAATTTTTAAACAAACTAGTTGGTTTGTTTTGTGTTTATCATTATATTTATACCATCTAGTCTGTATAAATAACCAATAAATCAATACTATTATGGAAACTGTAATCAATTCATTACCCAATCCCATCGATCTAATACTAGATCCAATATCCTATATCATTTTCGCTATATATGGTGGACTTATGGTATGGGAAGCACTGTTTCCGGCCAGAAAACTTCCGAAGGTAAAATACTGGAAGGTGAAGGGGCTGTTGGCTTTTGTTCTATTCTTCTACCTATCATCATATTTACCCCTTATTTGGGATGGTTACCTAGCTGAGTACCAAATTTTAGATCTCACAGGTCTAGGCACCATATGGGGTGCTGTAGTAGGAATACTTCTTTATGAACTAGGAGTGTATGTCTGGCATCGGTCTATGCACAGGAGTAAATTACTATGGAAAGTATTTCACCAAATGCATCACAGCGCGGAACGGATGGACAGCTACGGTGCTTTTTACTTTAGTCCGATGGATATGATTGGTTTTACTGCCTTAGGCAGCCTTTGTTTAGTTGTTATAGCCGGTTTTACGCCTCAAGCTGCAACCCTGATTATTTTAGGAACCACCTTTTTGAGTATTTTCCAACACAGCAATGTACACACTCCCGTTTGGTTAGGCTATATCATTCAAAGGCCGGAGGCGCACACCCTACATCACGCAAAGGGCATACATGCGTACAATTATTCCGATATTCCTGTTTTTGATATGCTGTTCGGGACCTTTAAAAACCCGAAAGATTTCGAATATGAGAACGGCTTTTATCATGGGGCATCTTCAAAGGTTGTAGATATGTTACTGTTCCGGGATATATCAGAAGAAAATAGTGAAAGCTGATTTTGTTGTTCTGGAAGAAAATGCTATTTGTTTAAAGGTTTTTTCTGATTAAGAAATCCTTAATTCCTTATTTTGAATCATTTACGGCATTCTTTGAGCGATTGCCGTTAGCTACTTTCCTGTAATCATAGTTACTTTTATTCCATAAACAACCAAAACCTAAATATGATGGACACGCAACATTTAAAGTCAATCTTTAAAGATCAGGCCATCCTGCCTGAAAATAAAAACTACAATGAAGCAAGGACAATCCTACAATGTGATGATTGATAAGCACCCTGCCGCAATTGTAAAGTGCAAAAGCTCTGAAGATGTCGTAAATGCAGTTCATTACGCCCGAAAAAATAATATGGAAGTATCCATACGCGGGGGCGGACATGGTTATCTGACACGGAAATACGGACTTACCAACGATAACCTTTTGAGAGCTGATGTTGTTCTTGCAAACGGAGATTTTGTTCACGCAAGCAAGGACGAAAACCCTGATTTGTTCTGGGCTTTACGTGGAGGTGGCGGAAACTTTGGCGTAGTGACAACATTTGAATTCCAACTCCATCCGGTGAAAAATGTTATTGCAGGTCCGTTGTTCTGGCCTTTAGATAAGCTTGAGACTACTTTAAAATGGTATCGCGACTGGCTCCCACAATTACCGGATGATGTTTATGCTTTCTACCTCGAAAATGAAGTGCCGCCCAGCGACCCTTTCCCAAAAGAAATTCAGGGCAAAAAGGTATGCGGCCTGTTGTGGTGTTATACCGGGGCGGAAGATGAGTTTGAAAAATACATTCAACAAGCCCGTGATGTAGCGGAACCTTTGTTTGAATTTGTAGGCGAAATGCCGTATCCCGATTTACAACAATTATTTGACGGAATTCTCCCGCCTGGAGACCAATGGTATTGGAAAGGAGATTTTGTACGTGAAATACCTGACGAAGCCATCGCTGTACACAAACGCTTTGGCAAAGTGCCTAATACTAAGTCAGGAATGCACTTGTACCCGGTAAATGGAGTAGCCCATAAGCTTGACAATGATGATACGGCCTGGTCGAAGCGCGACGCCAACTGGTCTATGGTGATTGCGGGAGTGGATCCGGATCCGGGAAATATGAAGAAACTCAAAACTTGGGCGCGCGACTTTTGGGAAGCCTTACACCCGTATTCCATGGGTGGTGCCTATATCAATTTTATGATGGGGGAGGGGGAAGACCGAATCCGCGGTAGTTATGGTGAAAACTATAAGCGTTTGGCAAAAATAAAAGCCAAATACGACCCGGAAAACTTTTTCCATATAAATCAAAACATTAAACCTTAACTATACATAATCATGAAAAATTCAATATTAAAATCAGCATTGATTATAAGTACATTAATGTTTGTAACAATTTCTGTATATGCACAATCATCACCCGAAGTACAAACACTTAAACATGTCCTGCTCTTTCAATGGAAGGCCGAAACACCTGCGGATATAAAAGCTGAAGCCGTTGCCATCTTTGAGGCTATGCCTGAGAAAATAGAAGGATTTCAAACGATTGAAGTTTACGACTTAAAATTCTCTTCAAGTGATTATAACATGATTATTATACAAGAGTTTGTTTCTGAAGAAGCTTTAAAAGCTTATGAATCGCACGCCGATCATCAGGCATTTATTGAATTGACCGGGCCCAATATGGACAGCTATAGCGTAAATGATTATTGGTCTAAATCATGAAATATGTATTCAGCCTCTTAGTTTGCTTTTTTTGCCTCGGAACAGCAATAGGGCAACAATCCATATCGGGCCGTATAATTGATACCGAAAATGTTCCTTTGGAATATGCTACAGTTTTATTACTGAAAACAGCAGATTCTACACTTACGCAGGGAGCCATCACAACTGAAAAAGGTGACTATACATTCGAAAATGTTGTTAATGGCACTTATTACATATCGGCTAGTATGGTAGGTTATAAAACTGAACATGCCAAAAGCTTTACCGTGCAAGGAGCTCCTATGGAAATGATTCCCATCATATTGCCAAAAGGAATAGATCTCGATGAAGTGACAGTAGTTGGGCGTAAACCATTATTTGAAAAGGAAGTAGATCGTACCATAGTAAATGTGCAGAGCAATGTAATCAATAAAACAAGCTCTGTTCTGGATGTACTGGGTAGAAGTCCGGGAGTATCTGTAAACAAACAAAATGGAGGTATCCGTATGGGTGGTAAATCGGGCATACAAATCATGATCAATGGTAAGATAAACCGAATGCCTTTGGATGCTGTAGTACAAATGTTGGATGGTATGAGTGCCAACCAGGTGGAAAAAATAGAGCTCATTACTACACCACCTGCTAAATATGAAGCTGAAGGCAATGCAGGACTTATTAACATTGTAATGACTGAAAGCCCTGATATGGGGACCAATGGTAATGCGGGTGCTACTGTGGGTTTCAATAAAGGGATTATTCTAGGTGCTAATGCCGGACTGACCCACAGAAGTAAAAAACTAAGTATTTTTGCGAATTACACTGGAAGCTATGATGATAATATAAACGACTGGAATACGTACCATAGACAAACCGTGGACGGGTATCTACAGACCACCAATAGTGAGAGTCTCCGTGAGCCTGTCATTATCAATCATAGTTTTCATGGCGGATTGGAATACCAACTTACGGGCACTACAACCCTCAGTACCTTGATCAGTGGAGCCATTCGTGATTGGGATATGGATGCCAACACTCATGTAGAGAGTACTAAATCACAAGATTCATCAATTGTTACCGATATGTCACTTCATGAAGATAATGTTTTGGAGAGTTTTTCAGGAAGCTTAGGGATTAAAGAACAACTAAACGATAAGAGTATACTGGGACTTATTTACGATTATCTTTATTTCCATAGGGATAATCCATCGCAATACAATAATCAGGTATTTGTAAACGGGAATAGTGAAGAGATAGATTCCAAAATTGACGTAAGTGCAGTCACACCAATGAATTTTCACGTATTGAGCTTAGATTATTCAAGTGAATTAAACCCAAAAATGACAATGGAAACCGGAATAAAAGCCACTTTTGCCGGTTTTACCAATGATGTGGAGGTCCGTGAGTCTGAAAGCGGAGGTGAAATGACCTTGAATCCTGAGTTTACCAACGCTGCTATTTTGGACGAAAACTACCAGGCGGCTTATATTTCTTTTAATTGGAACCCCAATACCACTTGGAGCCTGAGCAGTGGTTTACGTTACGAGCATACTGATACCGAAATACATACCCCCGAGGGGGAATCTTTGGTAAGCAGAAATTATGGAAATTGGTTTCCTACTGTATTTGCAAAATATCAGCTTTCAGAAGCCAATAGTTTGACATTTTCCTATAGCCGACGGATTACCAGACCTACTTTTGATGATTTAGCTCCTTTTGTCTTTTTTATTGGACCTACCAGTTTTTCTGAAGGAAATCAAGCTTTACGTCCGGGTATTTCAGATAATATCGATTTGGGCTTTCAGCATAAAAATATATGGCTTACACTAAAGTACAGTAATACTGAAGATCACATTGCTATTCTGCAACTTCAAGATAATGCTACCAACGAATCCCAAGTATACCAATCTGAAAACTTTGAATACATGAGGAGTTTAGGGGCTACCATTTCACTTCCTATCAATATTGATAATTGGTGGGAGATACAAAACAATGTGGAGTATTATCACTACCGATACCTTTCACAGCATTTGAAGAACAATTCCCCCCGTCATGTGAACAGTGTTATATTGAGTTCAAATCACACCTTTTCGCTTCCTGAGGATTATACCATTTCACTATCAGCTAATTATCACCAAGGGGAATTTTGGGGAACATTACATTTTGAACCCTACGGACAGGTAGATATGGGCGTATCCAAAACATTTTCCAACGGGAGTACACTAACTCTTACCGGTTCTGATTTGTTTGCTACTTATAAATTTAAAGTGAACACTCAAACAACTTACAGTGAAAACTTGATGCTATATGACTGGCATGCGAGAGCAATTAAGCTAACCTTTACACTGCCTTTTGGAAACAGAAAACTCAAGGATGTGGAAATAAAATCCGGTGCTGAAGAAGAAAAAGGAAGGGTAAATTAAAAAAAGCGGCTTTTAGACCGCTTTTCAGTTTTTTAATTATGATTTCTTCCCCATAAATCCGTCGAGGCTGTATTTACCGCCTCCGAGAAGTATGAGTGATACAAACACTATTAAATAGAGTAGTGGTAATTCTTTTTTACCAAGTGGGTCACTTGAATGAATCACAAAAAATGCTACTGCCATTATAATAGCTGGGAAAATAGCAAAAAAGCGGGTTTTAAACCCGATAAGAACAAGAAGAGCTGCGACGAACTCGCCCAATACGGCAAGGATCAAGGAGATTGTGGGCCCTAAACCAAGGACACTCATAAATTCAATGTCTCCACCGGCCAGCAACATTTGTAATTTGCCATAACCATGGGTTAACAAAAGTGCAGAAGCGGCAATACGCAATACGGCTAAACCGATATGCGATTTGTTTGAATTATTCATAATAATTGATTTTTAAGTTCTTGTGAAGATAGTAAACTTCTGGAATAAAGAAAAAAGTGTTAAAATAGGAGGGGGGAATCCTGGTGTTATCAGCCCTAGTTCAATCTAGGGTAAAACGGTCCTAAACGCTGCCTGTATTTACGTTGAAAGTATAAAAAGTAGTTGTAGAGTTTATAATTGACTTCATAACCGTAATCGATATTGGATTGATAATCTATCTGCATTTCATAAAGGTTGGAATCGTAGCGAAAAGGATTTAAAACCCGCTGGTTCCAATTGATCACATAGATCTGATTCCTGTTTTCCAAAAAATGCTGTGAATAATAGCCTCTGGGTTTGGCAATACTGTTTAACCAAGAATAAAAACCGGGATCTATGATGATGATCTCATATTCGGTGCTGTCATCAGCAATACGTACAGTATCTTCACCTTTGGCATTAAAAGCCTGCTTTTCCTCTTCGGATATATTTAAGTCCATTACTTCTTCTGCCTTTTGGGTGGAAGAACAAGACCAAAGGAAAAAGAAAAAACCGAGTATGTAGATTAGATATTTCATTTTGAATTCAAATACTAGCCTAATAAAGATACAAAAAAGCTATATTAAAAACGATATTTATCGTCATTTTTAAGACAGCTTTATCAATAATGCAAATTATTAGAATAATATAAACGCCCAAAAGAAATGAGCGTTTATATTAGTTGAAATAACTATTACTTTCCAAAAAGTCCGCCCAACAATCCACCAAGGCCACTTTTCTTTTTATTGCCTCCCAATACCATTCCTGCAACATCGTCGAGAACGCTGCCATCGCCATCGGCATCGAGAAGCGTGGTGATCAAATTTTGATTGTCTTTTGATTCTCCGCCCAGCAATCCGCCTAACAGTCCATTTAAGCCACTTGAGTCGTTGATATTGTTTTGTCTCGTTTGTTTCCCTAGGAACCCAAGAATAAGTGGTGCTGCCATCTTTAATACCTGACTAACAGTTCCTGCATCTACTCCGGATTTGCTACTTAAAGCACTTTCCACAGAGGCTTGTTTTCCTCCTAGAACATGACCGAGTATGCCTGTACCATCATCTAACACTGATGAATCCACACCGCCACCGCCGAACAATCCTCCAAGGTTATCCAAAATACTCCCGTCGTGTTTGCTGTTAAGGGCATTCATTAAGCCTTGTGCCCCTTCTGGAGTTGAGGCGTTTTTCTTCATAGCTCCGGTCAAAACTGGAAGCGCCATACTCAATAAGTTTGAAGTTTGACTTTCAGATGTTCCGGCTTGACTGCTAATACCGCCAATCATTTGACGGCCTATATCACTGTTTAATAATGATGATAATCCTGACATTTTTACTTGTTTATAAATTAATATTGCAATATACAATATACAAAAAATCCTCCCAAATGGGAGGATTTTTTTATCAATGAACTCGTTTAGAGTATTTTGAGCTTCTTATTTTAGTAATTTGGTGATCTGATCGGCCAATTCAACCCCGATTCTGTCTTGTGCTTCACCGGTGGCGGCACCAATATGCGGAGTCAAGGATATTTTTGGGTGCATCAATAATTTAACAGCAGGTTTTGGCTCATTTTCGAAGACATCAAGTCCGGCAAAAGCTACCTTTTCGGTATCCAAGGCTTCAATCAAGGCTACTTCGTCGATTACACCACCACGAGCCGCATTAACAACACCGACTCCTTTTTTCATCATCTCAAATTCAGTTTTTCCCAATACATATTCCTTTTGTGCAGGAACGTGTACGGTAATAAAATCAGCTTGTTTTAAAACTTCCTCTTTGGAAATGGTTTTGATATTGAAATTTGCTTTCTGTCCGTCATAAAAACTCAATTCGATATTGACATCTTCTATAAAAGGATCAAAAGCAACGACTTTCATTCCAACACCCAAAGCGATTTTAGCAGTTTCTTGTCCGATTCTTCCGATTCCGATGATTCCCAGGGTTTTCCCTCTTAGTTCAATACCGCCGGCATAGGCCTTTTTCAGTTGGGGAAATTTGCTTTCTCCCTCCAATGGCATATTTCTGTTGGCATCGTATAAAGAACGAACACCACCATAAAGGTGACCAAAAACCAATTCGGCTACAGATGCTGAAGAAGCGGCCGGAGTATTGATCACATGCAGACCCTTTTCTTTTGCATAGTCAACATCGATATTGTCCATTCCAACACCTCCACGTCCGATCAGTTTTAATGACGGACAAGCATCAATAAGATCTTTTCTTACTTTAGTGGCACTACGCACCAACAAAGCGTCTATTTGATTTTCGTTTATATAATCTATTAATTGTTCTTGTGCTACTTTTGTGGTGATCACTTCAAAACCGTTGTTTTTTAAAGCATCGATACCACTTTGTGATACACCATCGTTTGCTAATACTTTCATGTGTATATTTTTTCTTTTTCTAATTTTTATGCTTTTTTCTCCAGTTCCTGCATTGCGTCAACCAATACTTGAACACTTTCTATAGGTAGGGCATTATACATGGATGCACGATAACCACCTACACTTCTGTGACCGTTTATTCCGTTTAATCCTGCTTCTTTGGCCAGTGCATCAAATGTATCTTTATGAACTTCATCAACAAGATTGAAGGTAGCGTTCATTGGAGAACGGTCTTCTTTTGCTGCAAAACCTTTGAAAAGTGGGTTTCTATCAATCTCGTTATAGATCAATTCGGCTTTAGCGTTGTTACGTTTTTCAATTTCTGCAATTCCACCAAGGTCTTTCAGCCATTGTAGCGTCAACATCGATACATAAACAGCAAATACAGGAGGAGTATTGAACATACTGTCTTTTCCTATCTGTACGCGATAATCAAGCATAGAAGGGATGGCTCTGTCCACTTTCCCCAGGACCTCTTCTTTGACAACTACCAAAACGGTACCTGCAGGTCCCATATTTTTTTGTGCTCCGGCATAAATGATGTCGAATTTTGAGAAATCAAGGACACGAGAGAAAATATCAGAACTCATATCACATACCAAAGGAGCCTCTACTTCAGGAAACTCTTTGATCTGCGTTCCGAAGATTGTGTTGTTTGATGTACAGTGGAAATAATCAATATCCGAAGGAATGTCATATCCTTTTGGGATATAGTTAAAATTAGCGTCTTTGGAAGATGCAACTTCAACAAGCTCTCCAAACAGTTTCGCTTCTTTTATCGCTTTGGAAGCCCAAGTACCTGTATTGAGGTAGGCCGCTTTTTTGTTCAACAAGTTGTAAGCGACATTCAAAAACTGAGTACTGGCCCCTCCTTGAAGGAACAAAGCTTTATAACCTTTTCCTTGCAAGTTTAAGTGCTCAAGCGCTAATGCTTGCGCTTGCTCCATCACCTCGACAAAGTCCTTACTTCGGTGGGATATCTCGATAAGGGAAAGGTCTAAACCGTTGAAATTAAGAATAGCTTCTGAAGCTTTTTTAAATACTTCCTGAGGCAGGATACAAGGTCCTGCACTAAAATTATGTTTCATAATATGAAAGATAGTTGTGTTTTATGTTTGCAAATTTGCTAATTTCTCCATAAAATTCGGTTATCAAAAGTATAATAATTTTGTTAGAATGTTAACAGAATAAACGGAGTTGTTAGATTGTTGGAAATGTTCAGGGTATATGGTTTGAAATTGAAGATTTAAGATTGAAAATTTAAATCCCCCTCCGGCTCTTCAAAAGTAATAGGAACCGGATAGCCCTTCAAGGGTTCAAAACCCTTGAAGGGCTCATATACTTCCGACTTCCGTCTCCGGTCTTCGGGCTTAATCATCCTATATTCAATAAAAACTTTACCGTGTCCACACCATCAGCATAATCCCAAAGTTTTGGGTGTTGGGTTTGCCCGAATTCAATCTCATTCTCCATCAAACCATTGGCCACAACACATTGTATTTTTTCCTCGTCTTCGTCCAGCCGTTTTTTTACATCTTCTATATTTTCATATTCTTCATAAAACACCGTAGCGATAGGAGAGGCGTAGCTTTGGTCCTTTTTGAGCATCAAAAAACCGTTTTCAAGAATCTTGAAAAGACTCATAAGGTAAACCGCCTTGTTGTAGTCATAATTATTGGCATATTTATTTTCGTGGATAATATCGCCATAACTGTAGATCGCTTTGAAAAAGATGTCAAAATCATACCCCTTCGGGATGAAGAGTTTGGAAACACTTCGGCAACCCAATCCATAGTACCTGAAAATATCTTCACCTAAAGCTTCTAGCTCATCTTGGGTTTCCGATCCGGTTAAAACAGCTACCGAGTTTCTGTTTTTTCTTATAATATTCGGTTTGGCTCCAAAATAATATTCAAAATAACGGGCGGTATTGTCGCTTCCGGTGGCTATGACCCCATCAAAACCTGTGATTCTGTCATCGGTAAAGTTTATTTTTCCTTTGAATGAAGGTTCTACATACTCCAGATACTTGGCTAGATAGGGTAGTAGTTGCTTGTCGTTGGACGATTGCTTAACGATGACTTCGTGTCCGGTGATCAAAACGGATAAAAAATCGTGAAAACCAACCAATGGAATGTTCCCCGCCATAATGACCGCTATTTTCTTCGGACTGATGTCTTCTATCAAATATAACGAGAGCCATTTTTTAAGGTTGGAAGGGGTCAATGCATCACTCCAGTTTTTTATAGCAAATTGAATATTGTCTTTTATAAACCATGAATTGTGTTCTTCAGCCAACTTGAGTTGATGTTTGAATCCGTCAAAAAAAATGGAATTGCCTTCAATATCTTCATTAGCTTGTGGCTCGTCGTTAGCGAATTGTGCGATAAAATCGCCTAGTTTAACAAAAGCATGAATTCTGTTGTGAATGTCACTCATTATATTTGGTTAAGAGGGTGTTTGTCTTTACTTTTGGTCTTGCAAATTTACATAAATGAAGTGACGGGATTTATTCATTTCTGAAATTTATGATAATCCTGTCTTTCTTTTTATAGTTTATGCATAAATTTGCGTATGTTATAAATGAAAAAGAAAAAACATGGCAATTATAATAACAGATGAATGTATAAATTGCGGTGCTTGTGAGCCAGAATGCCCAAATACTGCAATATATGAAGGCGCAGACGATTGGAGATACAGTGACGGCACATCATTGAATGGTGATGTGGTCCTTCCCAACGGGAAATCGGTAAATGCTGATGATGCGCAAACTCCGGTAAGTGATGAACTTTACTATATTGTTCCGGATAAGTGTACGGAATGTAAAGGTTTTCACGAAGAACCACAATGTGCTGCCGTTTGTCCGGTAGATTGTTGTGTTCCTGATGAGGATCATGAAGAAACAGAAGAAGAATTATTGGGGAAACAACAATTCATGCACCCTGAATAAAAGTTTTTCTGATTTGGTAATAAATAAAAAAGCGGTTAGAGAAATCTAATCGCTTTTTTTATGGATTCATCCCATAAAAAACGGGCCACCCAATCACTAATTCCGGATGGCCCATTATTTTGAAAAAAAGTTTAGTTGGATACAAATATATCAATTAATTTGATTATTAACACTTTTTAAAGTTAAAATATTGAATAAAATTAATTTTTTTAATTAATTTATTAAATACTCACAATTATTGTGTTAATTACATTACACTATTTAAATTATATTAACAAAATGTATTAACCTTACTATTGTTTCGTGTTGTATATCCGTTTTACTATTGCTTTTATCTCTTTGTCATAATATTCTACCACAAACTTTTTGTTGTCGTCATAATATCCAATCCCATTCCCTCTATCTCCTTCAACTATAAAATAGCCAGTGGAAGTTTTATAGCAAACAGCTTTCATTTCATCAGTGTCAGAGCCTATTGTAAAATGAAAGTCCTCCGTTGATAGATCGATCAGATTCTCATTAGTAGTCGAAGAAATGTTTGATTTATCCGCTACCATAATGCTATCATCTTTAAAAGTTTCTTTTTGAGCCACTTTATTCCTTTCTTTTCTGATAAGTACCTGTTCTTTTAACTTTTTTTCACCATTTTCTGATCTGAGTTTCGTCGTTTTGGTCACTGTTTCTTCCAAAACATCTTTATTTTGCGCAAAACCTATGGTTATACACAAGATCATCATACCCGATAAAATCAATTTTTTCATGATATCCATGTTTTTTGATTAACATTATATATACGGCCCCCAAAATCACGCAGATGTTAACAGGACCTTAATGGGCTGCCAAGAGATAGAAAACTAAAAAGCGAAGCTATCTCAAACTGTTACTAACCACTGAATACTTTGTAATCCGTCAATGGAATAACTTAAACCTTATTTTTCATTACTAATTCTTATTTCTTCAATATATTTGCACTCGCAAAATTCAAACTTGTATCCATGAAAGCCGGAATTGTAGGTCTACCAAACGTAGGGAAATCAACCTTATTCAATTGTTTATCAAATGCTAAGGCGCAAAGTGCAAACTTCCCGTTTTGTACTATAGAGCCTAATTTAGGGGTTGTTAATGTACCCGATCACCGTTTGGAAAAGCTTGAATCCTTTGTAAATCCTGAAAGGGTAATGCCTGCAACGGTAGAGATCGTCGATATTGCCGGTTTGGTAAAAGGAGCCAGTAAAGGAGAAGGACTTGGGAATCAGTTTTTGGGGAATATAAGGGAATGTAATGCCATTATCCATGTTTTGCGTTGTTTTGACAATGACAATATCGTTCATGTAGATGGTAGTATTGACCCTATCCGCGACAAAGAAACCATCGACATCGAGCTTCAGCTAAAAGATCTTGAAACGGTAGATAAACGCTTGGATAAAGTAAAAAGAGCAGCTAAAACAGGGGATAAGGATGCACAAAAAGAAGAAGCACTATTAGAGCGGTTTAAATCAGCACTCGAAAGTGGGATTTCTGCAAGAGCTGTTGAAGTTAATGAAAATGAAGCGGAATTTATGCAGAACTTCCAATTACTTACGTCAAAGCCTATTCTATATGTTTGTAATGTAGATGAAGCGGCTGCTAAAGACGGAAATGCCTATGTGGAAAAGGTAAAAGAAGCGGTAAAGGATGAAAATGCAGAAGTCATTGTGCTTGCGGTAGCCATTGAAGCCGATATTGCCGAATTGGAAAGCTATGAGGAACGTCAGCTTTTCTTGGAAGACCTTGGACTGGAAGAGCCCGGAGTCGCAATATTGGTCAGGGCAGCTTATAAATTATTGAATCTTCAAACTTATTTCACTGCCGGAGAGAAAGAGGTGAGGGCATGGACAGTTCCGGTAGGAGCTACAGCGCCACAAGCCGCGGGGGTGATTCATACCGATTTTGAAAAAGGATTTATCCGTGCTGAAGTAATTGCTTATGATGATTATGTAAACTACGGAAGCGAAACCAAAGTGAAAGAAGCCGGAAAAATGCGCGTAGAAGGGAAGGAATACATTGTAAAAGACGGAGATGTCATGCATTTTAGATTTAATGTGTAAGTCAGGCGTTCATTTTTGATTCCATCTTTAACCTGCACACCCTTCATTGAAGGTTAAATAAAAAATTGTTATATTTTTCTGATTGATATCCGGAATATCAGGGCTTATTTTCAGTAAAAAGAGATTCAAACCCGCAAAAAATCAGGTTCTTAACAATTAAAGCGGGAAGCTTGTTAATTACTTTACTTAAGGGGTATTTTATTTTATATTGCTAAACGTTATATTAGCATCGAAACCCATTTCTAATATTTTTATGTCAGAAACTACTAAGTACACAGAAGATAATATACGGTCTTTGGACTGGAAGGAGCATATTCGTATGCGCCCAGGGATGTATATAGGTAAACTGGGAGATGGTTCTTCAGCAGATGATGGAATTTATATTCTGATCAAAGAGGTGCTGGACAACTGTATCGATGAATTCGTCATGGGTGCAGGGAAAACCATCGAAGTCTCCGTTCAGGGCAATAAGGTAACCGTTCGCGATTACGGACGCGGTATTCCGCTGGGAAAAGTAGTAGATGTGGTTTCAAAAATGAATACCGGTGGTAAGTACGATACGCGTGCGTTTAAGAAATCCGTCGGATTGAACGGGGTGGGGACAAAAGCGGTGAATGCACTTTCAGCATATTTCCGTGTCGAATCGAATAGGGACAGCAAATCCAAAGCCGCTGAATTTGAGCAAGGAAACCTTGTTGACGAAGAGAAACTCGACGAAACCAGTAGGCGCAGAGGGACTAAAGTTTCATTTGTTCCGGATGAAACCATTTTTAAGCACTATAAATTCAGAAGTGAATATATAGAGAAGATGGTGCGGAATTACGTCTACCTTAATCCAGGCTTGACCATTGTTTTTAACGGTGAAAAATTCTATTCAGAAAACGGACTCAAAGATTTACTGGAAGATACCACGAACCAAGATGATATGCTGTATCCAATCATTCATTTGCGTGGAGAAGATATTGAAGTGGCCATCACACACAGTAGGACACAATACAGCGAGGAATACCATTCTTTTGTAAACGGACAAAACACTACCCAAGGAGGAACTCACCTTTCTGCCTTTAGGGAAGCAATAGTTAAAACTTTGCGCGATTTCTACGGAAAGAATTATGACGCTTCGGATATTCGGAAATCCATTATTGGAGCGATTTCCATCAAAGTAATGGAGCCTGTTTTTGAAAGTCAGACGAAAACAAAGCTGGGTTCTACCGATATGGGAGGCAATCTACCTACGGTACGAACTTATGTAAATGATTTTATCGGAACGCATTTAGACAACTTCTTGCACAAAAATCAGGAAACGGCTGAAAAGATCCAACGAAAGATCCTTGCGGCAGAACGGGAACGCAAAGAATTGTCCGGTATCAGAAAACTGGCGAAGGAAAGAGCTAAAAAAGCAAGCCTTCACAATAAAAAATTACGGGATTGTAGGGTGCATCTAGGTGATATGAAAAATGAAAAGCGCCTGAACACTACGCTGTTTATAACTGAAGGGGATTCCGCTTCGGGTTCTATAACAAAATCACGGAATGTAAACACCCAAGCCGTGTTCAGCCTAAGGGGAAAACCGTTGAACTCCTACGGAATGTCCAAAAAGATCGTATATGAAAACGAAGAATTCAATTTACTGCAGGCGGC
Organism: Galbibacter kalidii; assembly: GCF_026241135.1. Taxonomy (GTDB): domain Bacteria; phylum Bacteroidota; class Bacteroidia; order Flavobacteriales; family Flavobacteriaceae; genus Galbibacter. Next base: position 168,346 of record NZ_JAPFGA010000007.1, on the reverse strand, counting down.
ACTGAATATTGAAGAGTCGATGGAAGACCTTCGTTATAACAATATTGTGATCGCTACCGATGCCGATGTGGACGGAATGCATATCCGCTTGCTTTTGATCACGTTTTTTCTTCAATTTTTCCCTGAATTGATCAAGGAAGGGCATCTATATATTTTGCAAACTCCATTGTTCAGGGTTCGTAACAAAAAGGAAACCATTTATTGCTACAGTGAAGAGGAACGCAAAGCGGCCATGGAAAAACTAAGCGGGAAACCTGAAATCACTCGATTTAAGGGGCTAGGGGAAATTTCACCTGATGAATTCAAGCATTTTATAGGAGACGACATCCGTTTGGATCCTGTGATGCTTGACAAAGCCATGTCTATTGAAAGCCTACTGGAGTTCTATATGGGTAAAAACACGCCCGACAGACAAAAATTCATCATAAACAATCTTCGAGTAGAACTTGATGTAGTTGAAGATTAAACATTAAAAACCAACAACTTAAAAATATTCTATATTAATCTTTTATGGAAGAAAACACAGAATTGAATCCAGAGGAAAATAGCGGTCAGGAAACGATTACCCGCGTGGGAGGGATGTATGAAGACTGGTTTCTGGATTATGCTTCTTATGTAATTTTGGAAAGGGCAGTACCGGCCATAGAAGACGGCTTTAAACCGGTACAGCGCAGAATTATGCATTCTTTAAAAGAGCTGGACGATGGCCGCTACAACAAAGTGGCAAACATTGTGGGGCACACCATGCAGTACCACCCACATGGAGATGCCAGTATTGGTGATGCCATGGTACAAATCGGACAAAAAGATTTGTTGATCGATACCCAAGGGAACTGGGGGAATATTTTAACAGGAGACAGCGCTGCGGCGCCGCGTTACATCGAAGCCCGCTTGTCAAAGTTTGGTTTGGAAGTCATTTTTAGTCCGAAAATCACGGAATGGCAGCTCAGTTACGACGGAAGAAAGAAAGAACCCATAAATCTTCCTGTAAAATTCCCATTGCTATTGGCACAAGGGGCAGAAGGAATTGCCGTCGGACTTTCCACTAAGATCATGCCGCATAACTTTGTAGAGCTGATCGACGCTTCTATAAAACACCTCAAAGGAAAACGATTCACCATCTATCCTGATTTCCCTACAGCGGGAATTATGGATGTGACCAACTACAACGAAGGGAACAGAGGAGGGAAAATACGTGTGCGTGCAAAAATTTCGCAATACGACAAGAACACCTTAGTTATCAACGAAATTCCTCATGGAACAAACACTTCAAGTCTGATAGATTCTATCCTGAAGGCAAATGACAAGGGAAAGATCAAAATAAAGAAAATAGAGGACAATACGGCAGCCGAAGTGGAAATCTTAGTCCATTTACCCAACGGAATTTCCCCGGATAAGACTATCGATGCACTTTATGCGTTTACGGCTTGCGAAACCTCTATTTCCCCGCTTGCCTGTGTTATCGAAGACAACAAACCTTTATTCATTGGAGTAAATGAAATGTTGAGGCGCTCTACCGATAATACGGTGGAGCTGTTGAAGCAAGAGCTGGAGATTCAGCTTCAGGAATTGGAAGAGCAATGGCATTTTGCTTCGCTGGAACGTATTTTCATAGAGAACAGGATATATCGCGACATCGAAGAAGAAGAAACCTGGGAAGGTGTGATTTCTGCGATCGACAAAGGCTTGAAACCATACACAAAACATCTGAAACGAGCCGTTACCGAAGCTGATATTGTCCGCCTGACGGAAATAAGGATCAAGCGTATATCCAAGTTTGATATCGATAAAGCACAACAAAAAATAGATGCTTTAGAAGACGATATTGAACAAGTGAAGCATCATTTGGAGCATTTGATCGAGTATGCGATTGATTATTTCTCCCATTTAAAAAAGACTTACGGAAAGGGACGGGAGCGTAAGACTGAGATTAGAATATTCGATGATATTGAAGCTTCGAAAGTGATTGTCAGAAATACAAAATTGTATGTCAATCGTTCAGAAGGGTTCATCGGAACTTCCTTAAAGAAAAACGAATACGTGTGTGACTGCAGTGATATTGATGATATTATTGTGTTTACGGCTACCGGAAAAATGATGGTCACCAAAGTAGATTCCAAGACTTTTATTGGCAAGGATATTATCCACGTGGCAGTGTTCAAGAAAAAAGACAAGCGCACCACCTACAATATGATCTACAAAGATGGAAAAGGTGGAGCTACTTATGTAAAGCGCTTTAACGTAACCAGTATCACGCGTAACAAAGAATATGATCTTGCCAAAGGAAAAGCAGGGTCGAAGGTTTATTATTTTTCTGCCAATCCCAATGGGGAAGCCGAAGTGGTTACCGTTTTCTTGAGACAAGTGGGAAGCATCAAAAAACTGAAATGGGATTTAGATTTTGCCGATATCCTTATCAAAGGGCGGAATTCCAAAGGAAACATCGTTAGTAAATATGCCGTAAAACGCATCGAACTGAAAGAAAAGGGTGTTTCCACGCTGAAACCCAGAAAAATATGGTTCGACGACACCATCCAGCGCCTGAATGTGGACGGAAGAGGAGAATTATTGGGTGCTTTTAAAGGAGAAGACCGACTTTTGGTGATTACCCAGGAAGGAATTGCAAAGACCATTGTACCGGAATTGACCACCCATTTTGACAACGATATGATCGTTCTAGAAAAATGGAGCCGAAAAAAGCCTGTTTCAACGATTTATTACAATGGCGAAAAGGAATTGTATTACGTAAAACGCTTTTTGATTGAAACTGAAGACAGAGAAGAATCTTTTATACCCGACCACTCAAAATCCCGTCTCGAAATCGTTTCTACGGATTGGCGCCCGGTAGCTGAAATAGAATTCACCAAAGAAAGAGGTAAAGACCGTAAACCCAATCTGGAAATTGATTTAGAAGAGTTTATAGCCATAAAAGGGATAAATGCTATTGGAAATCAGTTGACAAAAGACAAAGTTAATCAGATTAGCTTGCTCGATCCGCTGCCTTACGAAGAGCCCGAAGAAGTTCAACCCGAAGATATGGAGGTTGTTGAAGAAGAAGATGTAAGTGCTGAAAAAAAAGATGAGTCCGCTAAAAAAAGTGATAGTGACCCTACTTTGTTTGATTAAGTTTTAAAAAAGTTATAATCACAGGTCAGGTCGAATGGTCTGTCCTAAGTGAAGTCGAAGGGCCTAGGCTCTTTCAGTAAAAATGCTTCCCGATACATTTTTATTCCATTATCACTCCATAAAAACCTTGAAGTGACGGTATTTTAATCGATGTAAAACATCAGTTGATATTCAACGATTAGTTATACCGTCTGTGTTGTCCTTGTTTTTCCCGATCAATTCCGCTTTTTTACGAAAACGCATATTTAGAAACTCCACAAGGAGTGAAAAAGCAATGGCAAAATACAAATACCCTTTAGGAATAGCCCCAATTTCTTGTCCGAAGATTTGAGTATGTGATAAATGTGCTGCCTCAGTAACGAGCATAAACCCGATCAGGATTAGAAAAGACAATGCCAATAACTGCATTGATGGGTGTTTGTTGATAAAAACACGAATCGGATTTGCAAACGTCATCATGATGATGATAGATATCACAACCGCGATGATCATTAAAACCAAAGCGTCTTTTGGTCCACTTCCAATGCCACTTGTCATTCCTACAGCGGTAAGGATAGAATCTATCGAAAAGATAAAATCGATAATCACGATCTGGACGATCGCTTTTGAAAAGGTAGAGATTTTTTTGGCTTTCAATTCGTTTACATCATGATCGGGGAGTTCCATTTTTTCATGAATTTCTGAAGTACTTTTGTACAAAAGGAACATTCCGCCGACAAAAAGGATAATAGCCTGCCAACTTATTCCCATGGTGAGCCACGAAGTATTTATATGATAAAAAGGTTCTGACAAACCGACCAAAAAAGAAACAAGGAACAAAAGTATAATTCGCTGAGCCATAGCGAGGAGCAACCCCCAATTTGTAGCTTTTTTTTGCTGATCTGCAGGCAGTCTGTTTGCAGCGATAGAAATAAAAATAATATTGTCGATGCCTAGAACGATTTCAAGAAAAGTCAGTGTGAGCAATGCCACCCATGCATTTGCACTTGTTAGGATTTCAAACATATTCAGTCGATTTTAGTGGCTATTCCCTTTTGTTTGTTTGTTTTATCACCAACAACGGAATACTCAAAAGTATATGTTTTTTTACTGGTAGTCAATATTTTCATGTGAATTGCTTTTGCTTCCTGTGCAGAAGTGGGGTTCAATTTTTTGACGATAAATTCGCAATCATTAATCCAACGAACGGAGTTGGAATCAACTTTATCTTCAAAATAATCTACTTCAAGCGTGTCGTTCCTCACAAACCGACTTGTTTTCTCTTCACCATCCAATGTATAAGTGAATTCGAATTCTCCGGTTTTAAAATCGGCACAATTGCGTTCTTGTTGGTAGCAAGAAGTAAATAAGAGCAGAAAAAGGCAACTAGAAATAATAAATCTCATCATCAGGTATTTTTAAACTCCTCAAAGGTACCATTCTTGTAAAATATGACAATACGTGAGATTTCATTATTTTGGGATTTATCTTCCATTTTTTCTTTTACGGAAGTTACAGCGGGAGAATCTTCTGCAGATTTATGAGCAAGTTTTTCTTCAGTAAACAAATTTGCTGCCGGAGTTGGAGTTTCTTCGTCGACAGGGGGAAAACTTCCTTTTCCATTCAGCAACCAATACAATTCTATTTCAGGGAAATTTTGAAGAATGCGCATTACAAAATCCAAACTCGGATTATTACGTCCGGATAAGAGGTGAGAGATAGAAGACCGTTGTACACCAATCCTGTCAGCAAAAGCAGAAGCCGAAAGATCGTAGTAATCCAGTATTTTTTCAAGCCTTTTTATAAATTCCTCTTTGTTCACCATTGTAAACACAGCTTATCAATTGATTAAGTTTACAAATGTAACTAATAATGCTACGTAATCCAAAAGAATAGTAATTTTAAAGAGAATAATTCAATCTCTAGCTTTAAATAAATTAATATAACTATATGATTTATATTTAATTATAGTGTATAAATTAAAGAATGTTAAAATTAATATCAAACTTGTATACAACAGTGAAAATCCATACTCTATTATACGATTAAATAGATTACAAAAGTAAATTACTGGTGTTTATTATTGTAAACAATTATAATTTTACATTTGTCAACAGTCTTAGGAAAAGTCTACGAGACAAAAGGCAAGAAACCTAAAACATTTTGATGCAAGCATGTCTGCCGACGAAGGCAGGCATTGCAACCCCCGATAGTTATCGGGATTAAATCTCACTTAGTGAGTAAACTTAATTCAGGACATGCAGTACACAAAAGAGTTTATTGATACGTATTCAACCTATAGGGCTTCCAAAATCAGAGGCCGTTATATTACTGATAGGAATATCGAACCTTTAATGAGTTCGTATAGCGATCCTTTTAATGTTGAAGTTGTAGGCGAATCTGTTCTTGAAAAACCTATCCACACTATAAAAATAGGCTCAGGAAGGATCAAATTGATGATGTGGTCGCAAATGCACGGGAATGAATCGACCACGACAAAGGCTGTATTCGATCTGTTGAATTATATAAACACAAATAAAGCCTTTAAGAATTTTATACTGGGAAATTTCAGTATATGTATCATTCCAATGCTTAATCCTGATGGGGCAGAAGCTTACACACGTGTAAATAGCAACAAAGTGGACCTTAACAGGGATGCACAGAACTTATCTCAACCTGAAAGCAAGGCGTTGAGGGGTGTTTTTGATAGTTTTAGACCTGATTTTTGCTTCAATCTGCACGACCAGCGTACAATTTTCAGTGCCGGAAAAACCAATCGCTCTGCCACGGTGTCTTTTCTTACACCGGCAGAAGACAAAGAACGAAAAGTAACTTCCGGGCGAAAAAGAAGCATGGAACTCATAGTAAAGATGAACGAAATGCTTCAAAATCACATTCCGGGGCAGGTGGGGAGGTATGACGATGGTTTTAACCTGAATTGTGTGGGCGATACATTCCAATCTATGGGTATTCCAACGGTTTTGTTTGAATCCGGTCACTACCCGGATGATTATGAAAGGGAAAAAACCCGAAAATATATTGCTTTTTCGTTGGTTACTGCCATAGAATATTTAGGGACACACGATATTTCAGGAAAAGAATATCAAGCCTATTTTGATATTCCAGAGAACGAAAAACTATTTTATGATGTGATTTTAAGAAAATGTCCGGTAACAACTAAGAGCGGAATTGAAGCAAAAGACGTAGCGGTACTCTTTAAGGAAACGTTATTAAATGGTAAAATCGAGTTTATTCCCTCTGTAGAACACATAGAGTCTTATTTGCATTATTATGGACATAAGGAATTAGATCTGAGCAAAATAGATACCAATCCTGTTGAATTACATGAATTAAACGCCAGCTATTTAACAAAATTTTTAAAGAAAATTTAAAGAAATCGGGGATTTGTTGAAAAAATAATTAGTGTTCGATTGTGAATAATTCAATTTTTTTTGTTTTTTTTGCTTATTGTTTGAAGATAATTAAATAACTATGGCAAAATTTAAATTAGACGAGGTAGATCACCAAATTCTCGATATGTTGATTGAGAATACCCGAACTCCCTTTACAGATATCGCTAAAAAACTGCTCATTTCTGCTGGGACGGTTCACGTTAGGGTAAAAAAAATGGAAGAAGCAGGAATCATTAGGGGCTCTTCACTTACACTGGATTATATAAAATTAGGATACTCATTCATTGCGTATGTAGGGGTGTATCTTGAGAAAACGCATCAAACAAAATTTGTGTTGGAGCGTTTGAATCAGATTCCTTATATAACAGTAGCTCATATTACTACAGGAAAATTCAATATCTTTTGTAAAATAAGAGCAAAAGATACCAAACACGCTAAAGAAGTCATATTTAAAATAGATGATATTGATGGTGTTTCCAGAACAGAGACAATGATCTCATTGGAAGAAAGCATTAACGATAAGAGACGTTTAATGCACACCATTTTTAACGATTTGTAAAATATCTGTTTAAAAACAGTAATCAAGCTCTCTCAGTCATGGTATTGAGAGGGTTTTTTGTATTTTTACCTAAAACTGTAGTTCAATATGCAAAGAAAACCTAAGATCGACCGATTCAACGAAAGTGTTTTATCAAGATATCAAATCTACAACAGTATTTTCATCACACTTCCTTTTGATGAGATAACAAATACAGGGGTTTTATTACCTCTTTTTTCTGAAACCTGTGAAAAAGGATATGAAAAAGACAAAAACCCTTCGGAGATTGTAGACCGTTTTTTTAAAAAATATCATGAAAGCCCTTCCGAAGAGAATAAGAACGACCTCCTTTTTAGGTTTATTCAATATATAGAAAGACAAGTGGTTCTATTTGATGCGATTGAAGACGCTACGTTTTCGGTGGTTAATAATATGGACGGCAGGGGATCGTTGCGGAATGTAAAGGAAGAAGCCGAAGCCAGAAATAAAATGCCGGAACTCAAAGCTTATCTTGAACATTTCAAGGTGCGTCCGGTGTTAACAGCTCACCCCACTCAATTTTATCCGGGTTCTGTGTTGGGGATTATAACCGATCTTTCGGAAGCCATCAAGGAGAATGATTTGAACCTGATCAAAAAACTACTGGCACAATTGGGGAAAACTCCATTCTTCAAAAAAGAAAAGCCAACCCCTTATGATGAAGCTGTGAGTTTGATATGGTATTTGGAACACGTGTTTTACCAATCGTCAAGTCAGATATTCAACTATATTCAAAACAATATTTTTGGAGATACCGAATTGAGCAATCAAGTGCTCAATCTTGGATTTTGGCCTGGAGGAGACAGGGACGGAAATCCGTTTGTGACCACCGAAATCACCTTAAAAGTGGCCGATCGCTTGAGAAGTACTATCTTAAAAAACTACTATCGCGATGTGAGAAAACTTCGCAGACGCATTACCTTCAAGTTTGTCGATAAATTGATCACCGATCTTGAAGATAAGCTTTATGAAAATATTTTTCTGGAAAGTGGAAGAACAACCATTACCCCGGAAGAAACCATGGACACTTTATTGGAAATAAAGGAAATATTGGTAGCAAAACATCAATCCTTGTTTGCAGATGAGATCAGTGATCTTATCAATAAGATGAAGTTGTTCGGATTCTTTTTCGCTAATTTGGATATCCGCCAAGACTCAAGGGTACACCACAATGTGTTGTCGAATATCGTTGAAGAATCCTTGGGTATGGGATTGGATATTTTCCCGAAGAATTACAGCAAACTTTCAGAAGAAGAGCAGATAAAATCCTTAGGAAAGGTTGTAGGGAAGGTGAATCCGAGTTTGTTCAAACACGAAATGAGCCGTATTACCCTGGAATCCATATACGCGATGAAAACCATTCAGAACAACAATGGAGAATTGGGGTGTAATCGTTATATCATCAGTAATAATGGTAGTGTCATGAATGTGATGGAAGCTTTTGCTATGATCCGTATGTGTGATTGGGAAAAGCCGACCGTTGATGTCATTCCGCTATTTGAAACGGTGGACGATCTTGAAGATGCCCACAATGTGATGGAAACCCTATATACCAACAAGTCGTATGCAGAGCATCTTAAACGCAGAGGGAACAAACAAACCATAATGCTTGGATTCTCAGACGGAACCAAGGATGGAGGTTATTTAATGGCCAACTGGAGTATTTACAAAGCCAAAGAAGCATTAACGACTATTTCGAGAAAATACAATGTTAAAGTGGTCTTTTTTGACGGTAGAGGAGGTCCACCGGCACGTGGAGGTGGTAAAACGCATCAGTTCTATGCCTCATTAGGACCTACAATTGAGAATGAGGAAGTACAGCTGACCATTCAAGGGCAGACCATTAGTTCAAATTTTGGTACTTTGGAATCTTGTCAGTACAATTTAGAACAATTGTTGAGCTCCGGAATTGCTAACAACGTTTTTAGTGATGAAGCCGACAGGCTTAATGATGAAGACCGCGATACGATGAACCGTTTGGCGGAAATCAGTTACAACGCTTATGTAGATTTTAAAAAGCATCCTAAATTCCTTCCGTATCTCGAGCGTATGAGTACATTGAAATACTATGCAAAAACAAATATAGGAAGTAGGCCATCCAAACGAGGGAAGTCTGATAAATTAGTTTTTTCTGATCTAAGGGCTATTCCATTTGTAGGAAGTTGGAGCCAGTTAAAACAAAATGTACCCGGATTTTACGGTGTTGGGATTGCTATAGAACAGTTTGTAGAGAACAAGGAATTTGACAAAGTGCAATCGCTTTATAAAAACTCCGCTTTTTTCAGAACATTGCTTGAAAACAGTATGATGAGTTTAACCAAATCATTCTTCAAACTAACAGCATATATGCAAAATGACAAAGAATTTGGAGAATTCTGGAAAATTATACACGACGAATACCAGCGCAGTAAAGCCATGTTGTTGAAGGTAACAGGATATTCTGAACTGATGGAAGATACACGTTCTATGAGAGCATCTATCCAGATTAGGGAGAATATAGTGTTGCCACTGCTCACTATCCAACAATACGCTTTATTACGTATTCAGGAATTGAGCAAGTCCAAAAAGGAATCGGATACTAAATTGCGCGAAGTCTATGAGCGTATGGTAACCCGTTCTCTATTCGGAAACATCAATGCGAGTAGGAATTCGGCTTAAAAGGTTGAAACAAATTTTTAAGTAGATTATTTCATTTTCAAAAAAAATAATCATCTTTGTATCACAAATGAAACCATTAACTGTACATATCGAATTAAAATCACTGCCCACACAGTGGTGTTTTCGAGGGATGAATGATATTTTCCTTCGGAAAACGGATGCTTTACAGTTAGTTTTAGGTTTTTGATGGGAAAAACCAAATAAAAAACACAATACCAAAGCGTCCAAAACTTTATTTTGGACGCTTTTTTTATGGGGTTTTATAACTGAAATCATATAAAGTGAAAATAAACTAATTTTTTTTGAAACATTTGAGTATCAGGTTTAACAACATATAATACCAGCATTGAAAAGTAAGCAATTGAGCAACAGTATTTTGACTGAAATTCACAGTATCTGCCCTTGAGCGGACAAGAATCCTTATGTTTCAAAATAAACATAACTAACTGATAGTCAATAAAATAAATTGATATTTTTATTTGTATTTTAAAAAATGGTTTTCATATTTGCATCGCGGTTTGCAAAACAGAACTGCTAAGAATTAATAACAAAAACAAGAAGCCATGCAAAAGCATATTACAACATCAGGACAAAAGTATAACGACCCCGCGTCGTTTTGTTTACTGCTTCGGTATTTTCTTCTGAAAGCCCATAATGGGCATTAAACATAAAAAAATCCTCAGAAAAAATCCGAAGCAATTAAAAACTGTTTCGGATTTTTTTATTCCCGATAAATTCCAGAATACACAAATCCGTACAGTATCAATCTTATGCCTTAGCGCATATTGTTTAACTGAATTGATTTGTGAAAATGGAAACAACATTACATAATATTTATTTGTTCAAGGCACTGGATGCTTATCCGTATGATTTAGGAGAAACAGTGGAATCGTTGAATTACGCCTTGTCATATGACAGTAAAAACGTTGAAGCACTTTGTCTTTTGGCCAAGTTGTATACCTATCAGCTTAAGGACTATGAAGCGGCAAAAAACATTTATGCCGAAGCTTTGGCGGCCGGAATGGAAAGCCCATTGGTTTATCCCGGGTATGTTCATGTGCTTTTGCTGAATGAAGAATATGAAGAAGCACACAAACTGGCCGATTTTGCCCTTAAAGTAAAAGGCACTGACAAAACTGTGCTCAAGCTCTTAAAAGGTTTGCTCTACGAAAGTCAAGCAAACTATAAAAAAGCCAAAAAGAGCTATAAAGAAGCTTTGCAATTGAGCATAGACAACAGTTTTGTTACCCACGTGGAAGGAGAGCTGAATAGGGTAGAGAAAAAAGTGAAGCGAATTCAAAAGAAGAAAAAGAAAAAGGTAAAAAAGTTACCAGGAAAAAAGAAGTCTAACAAAAAAAGAAAGGAGAAATAAAAGTACCGTAGCTCAAAGGCTAGAGTGTCCGGTTGTCTACCGGGAGGTTACGGGTTCGAGCCCCGTCGGTACTGCAAACAGCCCCATGGTGTAATGGCTAGCATATAAGATTTTGGTTCTTGTGGTAAGGGTTCAAATCCTTTTGGGGCAACAAAATACCTCTTTAGCTTAAAGGGAAGAGCTGTGGTAAAAGATTTTATCGAAACCATGGAGTGATTGGAAGATGTTGTTAGCGACGAGCTTGCTAATGAATAGAATTTGCAGAAGCACCGAAATTAGTAAGGAAGCGCATTTAGAGTCAATCTGTTTGCACCAGCAAAAGTATCAGTTCGAATCTGGTAAGAGGGACATGTGTTTTAATAAGAGACTCCTGCTTTTGCAGGGAATGATATCAAGCAGGTCTTGTTGGGTGTTTCTGTATAGCACCATTGTATAAAACGCTGCACAAGGTGTATGGTAGTTTTATGTGCAGCTTGACTTGAAGGTTTCGGCTGTTTACCAAAAAATGGCTTACACTATAGGTCGCGGGTTCGAGTCCCGCTCCGTCATAGGCGGATAGTTCAGTAGGTAGAACGATAGACTTGGATGCACAGGTTCGAATCCTGTAGCGGTCTTGAAAACCGTTTAGCTCAGGTGGCTAGAGCACCATGCTTTTAACATGGGTTGATTTGCAGAATGGGGTAACCCGGTCTGCTCCAAAGCGTGTCATCTTGTAAAACGTGACAGTAACAGTCAGCAAAACTGTTAAAACAAAACAACTGTAAAGCAGATCGGCAATCCGGCATCTTGTGTGCAGGAGAGTAGTCTGGAAAGTACTTTGAAACATGTGCTATAAAATCAAGGAAGGTTATTCCTTTTGCGGTTTCAGAAACTGAGGTAACGTATTATTTATATGTCCCCTTTGTTTCCCATTCCTCAAAACGAATTTCCAAACCGGATTGGGAGTCTTGTTTCCATACCTGATAGATGGTTTGCTTTCGGTTGTTTTTAAAAGAAAATGAACGAGACTAAAAATAAACTTTGAAAGTTATTAACCGCGGCAGTAACGTCAAAGCCGGCAAATTCTGTAAAAGGAAAATGCCATCATTATGTTCAATTTTTAAATGAAGTAAATATTTAACAGATGAAAAGAGTAAGGATTAATAAAGGAAAAGTAGGTTTGGTCTTCAGAAAAGGAGACTACAAACGCACTATCTCTACCGGAACACACTGGTTGAGTTTGGGTGAGACCATTTTGAAGTATGACTTGTCCAAAGCATTCTATCCAAGTGTTTCAACAGATGTGTTGCTTCAGGATGAGGCATTGAAAAGTCTGTTGTACGTGGTAGAAGTAAAGGACAACGAATTGGTTTTGATGTTTGAAAACCAGAATTTCAAAGGCGTGCTTACTTCCGGTAGGCATTTGTTCTGGAAAGGTTTGGTGGACTATGGTTTTACTTATGTTGATTTGAGCAAGATCTATATCACTGAAAATGTAGATAAGGCTTTGTTCAATAACTACGAAGTATCCAGGTACATCAGGGCCTTTGAGGTCGCTGCTTATGAAAAAGCAGTGCTTATCGTGGATGATGTGTATGTAAAAACCTTGGGAAGCGGTACATATCGTTTCTGGAGGAACGACACTACCATCAAAATCGCCAAGGCTGATATGAGGCAGTTGCAACTGGAAATTGCCGGACAGGAATTGTTGACTAAAGACAAGGCTACCATCCGTATCAACTTTTACACACAGTACAAAGTAACCGATGTGGAAAAAGCGTTGTTGGAAAACAAGGATTACGAAAAGCAGTTGTATGTACTGTTGCAATTGGCCATCCGTGGCTTTGTGGGTACTTACACCTTGGATGAGCTTTTGGAAAACAAAGAAAACATTGCGCAAGCTGTGTTTGAAACTGTTAAAACAGAAGCTGAAAAATTGGGTGTAAAAGTGCTTAACACCGGTATCAGGGATGTGATTTTGACAGGTGACATGCGCGATATCATGAACCAAGTGCTTGTAGCTCAAAAAAGGGCACAAGCCAACGTCATCACTAGGCGTGAAGAAACAGCTTCAACTAGAAGCTTGCTCAACACTGCTAAGTTGATGGATGAAAATGAAATGCTCTTCAAATTGAAAGAGATGGAATATGTGGAAAAAATTGCTGATAAGATTGGTGAAATCACCGTAGCCGGAAACGGAAATGTGGTTTCTCAACTAAAGGAAATTTTTTCCGGTAAATAGTCAAGGAAACGCTGAATGATTAGCGTTTCCTTTTTTGTTATGTGTATATTTTTTATTCAACTCTCAACCTAATCCCTTTAGAATGCCCACTGAATTCCGGGGCATACATACTTTGAAGGGTAGAGATGCCATTAGAGAAATTTCCGGAATTGTTTACTCTTAAATCGTATTCAAAGATATAAGTGCCTTTTGGCAGGATATCAAAGAAGAAATGCGTTGCCACATCCTTGGTACTTTGGTAATAACCTAATCCGTCTTGCCATTTGTATTCTGAAAGTACGTCAATGGGTTCTAAACCGGCTGCACGCATATCTTTGAGATGAATAAATTCCATATCATTCTCGGAGGTGATTTCAATCCTAACGGTGATTAAATCACCTACTTTCAAAGCTTCGGTATTGTTAATGTGAACCAGCTGCTTTCCTGAGTCGGTACTCTTTTTAAGGTATAGTTCTTTTTTAACTGATAAAGGGGATTCTTCGGCAGTTTTTATCTTGTCCAGATCTTCAAAATATTGCCAGTACACACCGCCGTAACCTGTAACATCGCTTTTGTTGACTACTTTAACCTCGCTCATTTTTTGGGTGATTTCATCAGCTTTCCAATTGAGTTTAAAATAACCGGTGCCGGCTTCTTTTTTAGCAGCTTCCATTTTTTTCGTTTTTATTTTTTCTGAACCTATGGTAATAACGGTATTATCGGTTACCGAAAGCCAATCAGAATCATGCATTAACAAGGCATAAACTGCTTCGGTTGTTGCTTTAGTGGTTTCCCAATTGTTGGTTCTTTTGTTCTGAAGCAACCAAAGTTTTAACTCATCGGTGATTTTCTTGTCATTTTTTATTTCAGAAAAGACTTCAATCAATAGGGCATGGGTTTCTATCGGAGATTGGTACCAGTACCAACTCGCTTTATTGTCTTTCCAGTACATGCCATTTTCTTCTGAATGCACCGCATTTTCAAACAGGGATTCTATAATATCTTCTGATAGCTTCTTTTTATCCATCCTATGGAGGTATAAAGCCATCATAGCTTTGCCATAAAGGCTCATCGTTAACCAGTCTTCCTTGCTTTTTCCGAGGTAATAATCAACAATTTTTTGGGTTTCTTCATTAAAGGGATGTTCCTTCAAATAAAAACTTCTCAAATACAAATAATGAATAACTCCATGGTTTAAATGAATATCTTTTTCCTTTTTGATATACTTTTTACGTCTGTTATAATTGTTGATAAATTCACTATCGAGGTATTTTATAGCTTTCTTCACAATCTCGTTGGTTCTGTACTGATATTCAGATGAAATATTCAATTGTTTTATATGTCCAAAGCCAGCTACAATATGACGGGTGATGAATTCGTTTTCCCTACCGCCTGCAAACCAAGGGAAACCACCTGAGGCACTTTGGAGTTCATCAAGTTTGTTTAAGGTATACATCTCCTGTTCGGCAAGTTTTTCCATATCGAACAACTCGGCTAAGCTCTGTTTTTGCTCAGCTTCCGATTGCACATCTTTAAGCCATGGGGTTTCTTGAAGTAGAATAGATTTTAATTCTTCGTTGGTTTCCAAAAGAGATTTGTCCGTATTGTTCTTTTTCCAGCTGTCAAACACTTCTTTGATCTTCGGGTTACTGTTTAAAATATGTGCTGCTATGGCATTGGAGTAGTATTTAGAAAAGGTCTGTTCAGCACAATCATAGGGAAACTCCATTAAATATGGCAACGATTTAATGGCATACCATACCGGGTTGGAAGTGTATTCCAAGGTAAACAAATGATTTTTTAGAGTAGGGGAGTTATTGTTTTTCAATCCGTTTAAAACCACTTCTTTTTCTGTTTTAGGCTTCACCCAAATGGGTTTGGATTCCGTTACCAAAGTCCTGTTGGTCAACACCGGCAAAATATTCTCTTCTCCATCTGAAAAATTACCCGATTTGGCTACAATTTTGTACTGCAGGGCTTGGATTCCTTGTGGAACCACAAGTTTCCATGAAACATTGGTGCTACCTTTTGCAGTAACATTAAAGTTTTTATTGAAGTCAACATTACTAAAATTAGCATCAACAGCTTTCATGCTAACAGCATCATACAGTTGAAGCACTGATGTACCGGACATGGCCTCGGTGGTTAAATTGGTGATTTTGGCTGAAAAAACAATGGTGTCATGTTCCCTTAAAAACCGGGGTGGATTGGGAATGACCATTAAATCTTTTTGAGTAACAGCAGTTTTTTCCACAGTACCAATAGCAAGCTCCTTGTTGTGTGCCAAAAGCATCAATTTCCATTTGGTAAGTGCTTGTGGTGAATCAAAATTGAAAGAAATCACCCCGTCTTTATCGGTTGTAAGATGAGGAAAGAAGAAAGCCGTTTCTTTCAAATTATCACGGGCATCGACTTGCATCACTTCCTCCATCCCTTTTTTGGTTGTGATGACGATAACTCCATTGGCTCCTTTCGCCCCGTATATAGAAGTTGCTGCTTCCCCTTTTAAAACGGTCGTGTCTGCTATATCTTCCGGATTTGCAGTATAGTTAATTTCTGTCTGGATAACCCCATCAATTATCAAAAGTGGTTTTTTGCCATCTTGTACAGACGAACTACCTCTTATGGTAATTTGTTGCGTTGCTCCAGCGGTATTTTTTTGTATTTCAACTCCTGCTACGCTTCCTTGCAATGCCCCTATTACTTCAGAATCGCTCATTGCCGCTTCTTTTTGGACTCCATAACCTACTGTAACAACTTCTTCTAATGCTTCCATGCTTTCCATCATAGAAACACTAACGGTATTGTTCACCACAGTTGCTTCTGTAGAAACCATACCTATATATGAAAATACCAGCACGTCACCTTTTTTGGTTTCAAGGGTGAAATTACCGTCAAAATCGGTTTGAGCACCTCTGGAAGTTCCTTTGATAACCACATTCACACCCGGAAGCGGCAGTCCATCCTGACCAGTTACTGTTCCTGAGATTGTGCCGCCACCAACCCTAACAGATTTAGATTTGTCTTCTGAGGCTTCCAAAGCTTTTTGTCTGGCGAGCTTTCTTAAATATCTC
Organism: Galbibacter kalidii; assembly: GCF_026241135.1. Classification (GTDB taxonomy): domain Bacteria; phylum Bacteroidota; class Bacteroidia; order Flavobacteriales; family Flavobacteriaceae; genus Galbibacter. Next base: position 151,947 of record NZ_JAPFGA010000007.1, on the reverse strand, counting down.
TTGTTGGTATATATATTGCCATTAAAGTCAAAGCCAAACCAATACAAAGCCTTGTAACTCTTATATGGTGTGGTTCCATAACCATAAATATTGTTATTGAACGTCCTAAAGTTTTCAGTATTAAAATAGTTATCAGCACTGGTTCCGGGAGTGCTGTAGTAATTATAATTGTTAAATCCGATATTAGCATTCCAGTCGTGTTCTTTAAATTCGTCTAAGGACATATCATACATGGAAGCCAATACTTCGGCATCTGTGTTTTTGTCCACACCGGTGATTTTGAAACTCCATGTTTCCGGCTGGTCGGGCTTTAAATGATTTCGGAAGCTTAGCGTTTCAATATTAAGGAAGTTCTCGGCTTTGGCAAACCGAACATCAAAAGACTGTTGTTTAAACCGGTTGTACTTCACATAGTTGTATTTTACGGTGATTTTATCGGTGAATGATTTTCTTACCGGGATTTTTACCTTGGTATTTCCTTTTTCAAGAAGTACATTTTTATCCAGCAAACTTTTCTCCTTGTAATAAGCCGATAGGTTTAAATTGACAGTGTCCAGGGGAGTGGTAAACAAGAGTTCCACATAGCCGTCTTCTATAAAAGTTGAATTCAATATCTTATAATCGACAGCAGCTTCCTGATATGGAGTATTGTTATTGGCATCTTTAAGGGTGAATTCTTTTTCGATTGTTATGGAATCTCCTTGTTTATTAATTGCCGTACCCAAAGCTACATAATAGCCCGGTTGCCATTTGCTTAGGTTTTTCAAGGTTATTTCTGATGTACCTGAAGTATCCAATTCTTGCTCTAAAACCATGCTTCCTCTGGGCCAGTTGACTTTTACTTCGGTACTGTCGTATGAAATATTAGGAAAAAGGGCAATAAACTCTTCCTTGGGGATGGATTGAATCTCCGGTAGTTCCCAAAATCGTTCTTTCAAAAACCTGTCGGGATGTTGTAGTTGATATATTTTGAGGCTTCCTGTTGATGTAATAATTTCCCCATTCAGGTTCTTGCTTTCGATTTTGATGATTTCTTCGGAAGAAGTACTCATGTTTGGATTCAACTGCAAATCCATTTCAATATTGTGATAGCCTAGCCTTAAACTGGTTTGTGCACTACGTGTTTCTCCGTTGATGTCGGTTACATCAACTGAAACCACATAATTAAAAATAGGTTTTTGAGCTTTGGTTAGGGTGCTGTCGGGAGTCGCAATAAAATCGACTTCAAAATTCCCTTTGTCATCGGTGGTGGTCACTCCGTTTTTAATAACCTGATCCGGGGAATTGTGATAACTTGAAAAATACCAATTATGCTCGGTTTCCCGTTTAACGGTATATTTAACTTCAGCTCCGCTGATGTTACTTCCCAAGAATGCTTTTGCATCTCCGCTCATCAAAATGCTATCACCAAATTTATAGCTTTCAGTAACAGGATCCATTACGACTTCAAATCGCGGACGTTTGTATTCTTCCACAGAAAAATAAACGTCTCTATATTCAATATCGTCTATTTTTTCCCAGTAAGGGTCATCATCACCATCCATATTCATATCTTCATCCATTTCAATATAAAATTCACCTGTAAGTACATTGGAAGGTAATTTGAATTCCCCACTGACCGACCCGTATTTATTGGTTTTAAGTCTGAATTCCTTTATCTCATTATCATTGGTATCATAGGCTATAACAGAAACATAGACATTAGGAACCACTGAAGAGACTCCGTTTTTCTGTTCAATCAATATCCCCTTAAAATAGATAGTTTGTCCGGGTCTGTAGATACTCCTGTCCAGGTATATATAAGGTTTTGCTTCCCACCAATCATCTTCACCATCATCTTCATATTCGTTTTTTTGATAGAGTGAAAAATCCTTGAAAACGGTATCGTTTGCAGATGATATGGTATATTCCAGGTCGTAGTATTCTTTTTTGGGTCTTTTTAATATAAAGGTTCCATCTGAATTGGTTTTTCCTGTCTTATATGTTTTAAAATCTTCACTTACAACAACATTAGCCTTTTTGATTGGATTTCCGGTAAATCTGTCTAATACCTTTAGCGAGAGGTAGTCGTCATAATTCGTTGAAAGTACAGACATATTGCTAACGGCTATAGCTCCATAGCCCAAAACATCTTCAAAAGCTTTAGGGGCTTCATTTTTACCGGCAATCAGAATGTAATGGCCGCTTTCAAATTTTGGTAACACAATTTCCGTGCTGTATTGGTAATAATCGTTTTTATTGGGTAATTTGAATTTTTTATGTTTGATAGGAGCGGCAGATCGAATTTTTCTTTTTACAATTGAATCGAATGTGCTCCGGTTCCAGTAATAATTACCTTTCGGAAGTATTTTAGCTGGTATTTTATATGCAAATACATGAACGCTATCTATATTTTTAAACTTAACCTGTGCTAAAATAGGTTTGTTAGGAATAGTGTATTTTTCAGTTTTAAAGTTGAAGAATGGGTTTTCTATTTTCTCCTTCAAAGTCTTACAATAATGCGCCCCTTCCGATTTTGGGAAGTCCTGGATAACTTTATCGCATATTTCGAGGGCTTTTTTTCTTTTGCTATTGAATTTAGGGCTGTTATCTCCCGTTGTTGTATCATATAAGTCTTTTGCTATTTGATAGTTGATGATACTTGAAGCTTCCTTTCCTTTAAACTGATTGGATAATGATTTCAGTCTGTTGTCATAAATAAGTTCTTTGTTTTCAAAAACCCCGTTTTCTTTTACAAAATTCAAGCGTTTTAAAAGCACATCTACATAAGCGAGATGATTTGTTTTGGATAGGTGGAAATTTTCTAGTTTTTGATAGAGTTTAAGGGCATTTCTTTTGGAAAAAACACTGTCCGTGGTATAGAAATCTTCTTTTACAAAATCAGCTGTGGCGCCCAAGGCAACCGGGTCGTTGATAATAAACTCATCTTTTGGCCGGGTGACATAATATTTCTCATCGCTGTAAAAGCTAATTGCCCTGTGTGCGAGGAAATCAAACAGGGTAGGGCGGTATTGTTCGGATTTATCACCGCTTGTGAGAATAACTTCAAAATCCCCGATAGGAATATTTTTTAATCGTTCTTCATCTTGAAGGGAATTTCGATAGTGTTTCTCAATTTCCTGGGTAAGCTTATCAATGCCCCAGGTTTTATAATCCGTAGACGATGTGGAGGAATCCGTTTTTGACCTGTTTCGGATAGTATACTGATTTTTATTCAGGTATTGTTCTAATATTTGAGCATAAACGGACTCCAAAATTGCTGTTGTCGGGAATTTTGATTCTTCAATCAATGAAGAAATATCAGTTATTATGAGATCTTGGGAATCCTCTTTGGTGGTATTAATAAATTTTGAATGATATAGGAAACACTTAATGATTTGGGACGTGTTTTTTTGCCTTTTGGATTTTCTGTAGATTTTGTCAACAACTTCAAGAGCGCTTTTGGGCTTTCCTTCTAATTCATGGCCTTCAACTTCTTGCCAAAATTTTTTATAATCTTGAGAATAAGTAAACTGACAAGCAATCAGGATTAATAGGTAGGGTAGTAGTTTCTTCACAAGGGTTAGATTTAAATTTTATAGAAAAATACACAATTCATTTCATCGAAAAAAATATACCCTATAAACTACAAAAAGTACAGTCATGCCATTTTAATGATAGAAAACTGTACTTTTAAATTGTATGCAATAATGCCCTCCTAGAAATTCGGACTCAAATTATATTTCTTGTAGAAGCTGTCCAACACATCAATCACCTCATCTTCGGTATCAACGATGGAGATTAGGTCGAGGTCTTTTGGACTAATATTTCCGTATTCTTCCAACAATGTGGTTTTAACCCATTTCATGAGTCCGCCCCAAAATTCACTACCTATTAAAATAATCGGGAACTTCCCAATTTTATTGGTCTGAATAAGTGTAATTGCCTCAAAAAGCTCGTCCATTGTGCCGAAACCGCCGGGCATAACCACAAATCCTTGTGAGTATTTTACAAACATTACCTTTCTGACAAAGAAGTAATCGAAATCCAAACTTTTATCGCTATCGATATACGGATTGTCATGCTGCTCAAAAGGGAGTTCGATATTCAATCCGACCGAAGTACCACCGGCCATATGGGCACCTTTATTCCCGGCCTCCATAATCCCAGGGCCTCCTCCTGTAATCACTCCGTAACCGGCTTCCACAATCTTGTTGGCTATATTTTGAGCCAGTTTATAGTATTTGCTATCGGGTTTTGTTCGCGCAGACCCAAAAATAGACACGCAAGGACCTATGCTGCTCATTTTTTCAAATCCGTTTACAAATTCTCCCATGATCTTAAAAATAGCCCAGGAGTCGTTCGTTTTTATTTCATTCCATCCCTTATGATGCCTTTCTTTTCTCATCTTTTAATTCTTTTTTTAAATATTTAGCGGTATAACTTTTTGTATTCTTGATGATGTGTTCTGGGGCTCCGGTAACAATCACATCCCCACCACTTTTTCCACCTTCCATCCCGATATCGATAATATGATCCATCATTTTGATGACGTCCATATTGTGTTCTATGATCAAAACAGTATTTCCTTTGTCGGTCAGTGTATTCAACACCCCCATGAGTACCCTGATATCTTCAAAATGAAGTCCGGTTGTAGGTTCATCTAGAATGTAAAAAGTGTTTCCGGTGTCTTTTTTGGATAATTCCGTAGCCAATTTAACCCGCTGTGCCTCTCCTCCTGAAAGTGTGGTGGACTGCTGACCTAAAGTGATATAGCCCAAACCAACATCCTGTAATGTGATCAGTTTTCGGTGTATCTTCGGAATGTTTTCAAAGAAATCAACAGCTTGATTGATGGTCATATGCAAAACATCGGCAATTGATTTTCCTTTGTAGCGTATTTCGAGGGTTTCCCTGTTAAAGCGTTTTCCTTGACAGGTTTCACAATCAACCGTAACATCGGGCAGGAAGTTCATTTCGATAACGCGAACCCCAGCGCCCTGACAGGTTTCACATCTTCCGCCTTTTACATTAAAACTGAACCTCCCCGGTTTATAGCCTCGAATCATAGCTTCAGGGGTTTGTGTAAAAAGACGTCGTATTTCACTAAAAACCCCGGTATAGGTTGCCGGATTTGACCTAGGTGTCCTTCCGATAGGCGACTGGTTGATATCGATCACCTTATCGATGTTTTTCAAGCCTTTGATGCTTTTGTAGGGCATGGGTTTTTTAACCGCATTAAAGAAATGGGCATTCAGGATAGGGTAGAGGGTTTCGTTGATCAAAGTAGATTTTCCGCTTCCCGAAACACCGGTAACTCCTATCATTTTCCCAAGGGGGAATTCAACGTCAATGTTTTTCAGGTTATTTCCTGTACAGCCTTTTAAAGCGATGGATTTCCCATTGCCTTTTCGTCTTTTTTCAGGAACAGCGATATTCTTGGTTCCCGTGATGTAATCAGCCGTGAGGGTGTGATAGTTTTTTAAGGATGAAGGAGGCCCTTCAGAAATAATTTCACCTCCCAATCTTCCGGCTTCCGGGCCTATGTCGATCACGTGGTCTGCTCTTATGATCATATCTTTGTCATGCTCTACAACGATGACTGAATTCCCGATATTCCGCAGGGATTCCAAGGATTTGATCAAACGATCGTTATCCCGTTGATGTAGACCGATGCTCGGTTCGTCTAAAATATAAAGCACCCCGACCAATTGCGAACCTATTTGTGTAGCCAGGCGTATCCGCTGTGCTTCCCCTCCGGAAAGGGATTTTGAGCTTCTGGAAAGCGAAAGGTAATTTAAACCGACATCCAGCAAGAAACTTATTCTGGAGTTAATCTCCTTTAAAATCTCTTCAGCAATCTTTAACTGTTTTTTTGACAGATTTTTTGGAAGTTCTCTGAAAAACTCAGCTAATTCTACCATATCCATGGCGGAGAGTTCAGCAATATTCTTTTTGTTGACCTTGAAATAGAGCGATTCTTTTTTTAGTCGGCTGCCATCACAGTCAGGACAATCCACACGATCCATATATCCTTTTGCCCATCGGCGGATAGAGGTGGAGTTACTTTCTTCAAATTGGTTTTTGATGAAGCTTACGATTCCTTCGAAATCAATTTTATAATCCCTGGTAATTCCCAAGGTTTTGGATTCCACAGAAAACTTTTCATTCCCACCATTGAGAATCACTTCCATGGCTTCTTTCGGAATGTCCTTGATAGGATCGGTAAGTTTGAATTCATAACGTTGGGCTATAACTTCCAACTGTTTGAATATCCATGATTTTTTATATTCACCTAAAGGAGCTATTCCGCCCGATTTAATATTGGCATTTTCATTGGGAATTACCTTTTGAAGGTTTACTTCATATATTTTCCCTAAACCGCTACAAGTAGGACACATCCCTTTCGGGGAATTAAATGAAAAAGTGTTCGGTTCCGGATTGGGGTATGAGATCCCGGAAGTTGGACACATCAGATTCCGGCTGAAATAACGAGCTTCGGATGTACCGTGTTCAATAACCGTTAACACATCATTACCATGGTACATGGCTGTGTTGATGGATTCACTCAGGCGTTTTGAAGTGTTATCGGAATCATCTACCTGAAGTCGATCGATCACAATTTCGACGTCATGGGTTTTGTAACGATCTACCTTCATTCCTTTTTCAAGATCACGAATCTCACCATCGACTCTTACTTTGACAAAACCTTGCTTGGATATTTGTTCAAATAGCTCCCTGTAATGACCTTTTCTACTTCTGATTACGGGCGCGAGAATGTTGATCCGTTTGCCCATAAAATCCTTTAGAATCAAATCTTTTATCTGCTCATCGCTATAGCTGACCATTTTTTTACCTGTATTGTAGCTATACGCATCTGCCGCACGGGCAAAGAACAAACGTAAAAAGTCATAGATTTCGGTAATCGTCCCCACCGTAGATCTAGGGGATTTTGAAGTCGTTTTTTGTTCGATAGCGATAACGGGGGAGAGTCCGTCGATCTTATCTACATCCGGACGTTCTATCCCGCCAATAAATTGTCTTGCGTAGGCAGAGAAAGTCTCAATATACCTACGTTGTCCTTCAGCATAAATAGTATCGAAGGCCAATGATGACTTCCCACTACCGGAAAGTCCGGTGATGACCACCAGTTTTTCCCTGGGAATGGTCACATCTATATCTTTCAAATTGTGCACTCTGGCACCTTTTACTTCTATATTTTCATTAAAATTCGTCATATAAACCCAAAACCGCAAAGTTACTGTTTTATCGATTAAAATTGAAGCCGCTTTAAGTAAGATTCGTCTAACCCACTAAGTGGGCTTAATTCTCTATCAATTTGTATTGTAATAAACTAAACTTATTAGTTTAAATTTTTCATGGCTCGCCCTAAGGGAGTTGATTATAGGCCTTGACTTCCCCCATATCAAAATTGAGGAACAAGAATTTGTGGCTCGTAGGCAAATAGGTGGTGGTTTCCATCACTTTCCAATTATCCCAGCTCGCTTCGAGTCCACCAACGGGAATGATCTTCACCCACATTTTAAAACTTTGAGGAAAACCATTATCATCTAATATCCAGAGGTATGAGTCCCCCGGGGTAGTGCCACCTTCGGTAAAGGTCACTAAAAGTGCTTCATCTCCATTTTTTAAGGTAACCAAACTTCTTTCAACACCTTTATCCATGATCTTAAAGGGAGCGACCAGCCAAAAAGAATCGTTGTTGAAATATTTCACGGCAGTGTCTATCAATTCGTCCTTTGGATCCATGAATAGTTCCACACCGTCCCTATACACTTTGCTAATGGAATAGTTGTTCAGATTGAGTTTCACCAAATTATTATCCCATTTTACATCTGCAAATTCTTCTTGCTTGTCCCATTTATAAAAATGCTTGCCATTAAACGACCATTCTATAAAACGGGTTTTGGTGTAGTTGGTATAATTGACAGCTTTAAGCATCTTTTGAGCAAGCATTTCAGCTTCCGGACCTTGTTTTCCTACTGGAAGCGGTTCGTGGATTGTAAAATAAACCACGGCGCAAATAAGTCCGAAAACTACCAGAATTATGACTAGGTATTTAAGTAATTTCTTTATCATTTTTTATTGTTTAAAGTGAATTAGAAGCCAACAGCAGTGTCATCCCCGCGTTTGTCGGCACCTGCTTCCATTTTTCCGTCTGGCAACATTAGGATTGCGTCTACAATACCTATAATTCGTGAGTTAGATTCGTTAATCTCATACCCTAAATTTTTTAGGGTTGAAATGGTTTCCATATCAAATCCGTTAGGCTCTATGCGGATTTCATCCGGTAGCCATTGATGGTGAAAACGAGGCTGATTTACAGCTTCCTGCATTCCCATATCAAACTCGTATACATTTAAAATAGTTTGCAATACTGATGTGATGATGGTCGCTCCACCCGGGGTTCCAACAACCATAAGCAATTTACCATTTTTTTCCACAATGGTTGGTGTCATGCTGCTCAACATGCGTTTTTCCGGTGCGATACTGTTTGCTTCGGCTCCGGTAAGCCCAAACATATTAGGAATCCCTGGTTTGGCACTGAAATCATCCATTTCGTTATTAAAAAAGAACCCAAGCTCTTCTGAAAACAACTTAGAACCATAGGCGCCGTTTAAAGTTGTTGTAACTGATACCGCATTTCCAAACTGATCTACAATAGAAAAATGCGTAGTCTGATCACTCTCTACAATTTCTACCTCGCCATGGGAAACTTCTGAGGAAGGCGTGGCTTGATCAAAACTAAACGAACTCATTCGTTCATTGAGATAATCACTGCTTATTAAAACATTTTCAGGTATTTGGGAAAAATCAGGGTCACCCAAAAAGTAATTCCTGTCAGCATAGGCCCTGCGTTCAGCTTCTGTAATCAGTTGGATGGCTTTAACCGAATTATGTTTGAATTCAGCTAAATTATAAGGCTCAATCATCTTCATAATCTGAGCCAAAGTGACGCCTCCGCTACTTGGTGGTGCCATGGAGATTACTTTCAGGTCTTTGTAATCAAAAACAATGGGGTCTCGCCAAACGGCTTCATATTTTTCCAGATCTTCCAATGTGATAAGTCCGCCGTTCTTTTGTATGATATCCACTATTTTTTGGGCAACTTCACCTTTGTAAAAACCATCTTTTCCTCTTTCCTTAATAGCTTCCAATGTCTTAGCCAAGGCTTTGTATTTTATGGTATCATTTTTTTCAAAAGTATTGGAAAACAAAATACTATCGCCATTCACCTCAATAATTAAATCCTGATAGCTTTTTATTCTTCTGGCTTGCTTTTCGGTAACAACCACTCCATGTTTAGCAAGGTCGATAGCGGGTTGAATCAATTTTTCCATCGGCATAGAGCCAAACTTTTCATGAATAGCAAACAATCCTGCGACACTTCCGGGAACACCTACGGCAAGGGCACCAACCCTGCTTTTTTCAGGAAGAACTTCCCCCATGGAATCCAAATACATGTTTTTGGTTGCTGCAAGCGGAGCTTTTTCCCTGAAATCCAGCGTTCCGGTAGTACCGTCATTCATTCGATATACCAAAAAACCACCACCGCCCAGATTTCCGGCAAAAGGAAAAGAAACGGCTAGAGCAAATTTGGTAGCGATCATAGCGTCAAAGGCATTTCCGCCTTGCTGTAAAATATCAGCCCCTATCTTTGAGGCTTCAACCCTGGCGGAAACCACCAGGGCATTGTCTTTTACAAGTCCGATCTCAGCTTCTTTAGTCGTTTTACAGCTGAGGATAATTAAAGAGAGTAGGAAGAGTAGATATATTTTTTTCACATTGTCAACTTTTTACAAGGATTTTAATTTATGTGCTGAAAAGGCTCTGAGTTCTTCAAAAAAAGAGGTGAATTCCTTTTCAAAAACAGTGTAGTGTTCTTCAAGATCGAGGATGGCAAAATTCATCTTCGACTTGTTTTTGGTTCGTCGGTTCATTCCGTCTAAAACACGGGAAATACCTTCCAGCTTGGCGTAATTCAACAACCAATTATCCGCAATCATATATGGCATCAGTTTTTTGACATTCATTGGGAGGATGTCATAATATTCCCCCAAGAGATCATAAAACTCATCTACATATTCTTCCAGGGGTTTATCTGAATAATTACTCCAATTTTTGGCTAGAAAATGGTCGTAAAAAATATCGACAATAACCCCACTGTAATGCCCGTAGTTCTTATGGAGCTTTTTAGTGCTCTTTCTCACTGTGGGATGGGCGTCGGTAAAGGTGTCGATCTCGCGATGTAAAAGGATGCCTTTTTTGAAATCCGGCGGGTAATCGAGATATTTTTTCCCTCGAATACTGTCGGCCATAAAATTCGCCACTTTCACCTTGGGATTATCTCCTGATAAATAAATATGCGCTAGAAAATTCATTCCCTAAATTTACAAATTCAACCCAAACAATGGTGTTTTGTAGATGATTTAATTAAGCTATACTATAATTATGGCTTACAATCACCTTATTATCATAATGTTAAATCGTAAAGGCTAATTGAAAAACTTGATTTCTGCATTCTTTACGATAAACTTTGTGGTCTCTGCGTGGAATAATTTCACGCAAAGCTCGCTTAAGAATCAGCAAAAGATGCAAAGAACAAATAAAGCTATTGAATATCAGATGCTTAATAATTATCTAATCGAAATATTACAATTTTAAGTGCCTTCCATTGTATATTTGTCGAAAATGGGCACTTTGTTGCCGTTGATGCCAAAAACGGCGTCGTATATAGAAAAATCAATAATCAACTACCTCGAGGCAGGTCCACGGGGTACCCGCCTGAACGAGTTAGTCGGGCAGGTTCAAACGAATAAACTAGACCCATTTAGTGGGATTCAAATCAAAATATTACATGACACTAATCAAATCAATTTCCGGAATACGAGGAACCATAGGAGGGAAGACCGAAGAGAATTTAACGCCTTTGGATGCTGTTAAATTTGCCGCTGCGTATGGTTTATGGCTGAAAGAACAAACCAAAAAAGAAAAACTAACCGTTGTAATTGGCCGTGATGCCCGTTTGTCGGGAGAGATGATACAAAATCTGGTTTCATCCACGCTTATCGGTTTGGGAATTGATGTCATCGACCTTGGATTATCCACAACCCCAACTGTGGAAATCGCAGTTCCCCTGGAAAAAGCAGACGGAGGTATTATCTTGACGGCTAGTCACAACCCAAAACAGTGGAACGCTTTAAAACTACTGAATAGCAAAGGAGAGTTTTTAAATGGTGAAGAAGGAAAAAAAATACTCAAAATTGCTGAAAAAGAAGATTTTTCTTTTGCTGAAGTGGATGAACTCGGTAAAATAACAATTAACGATTCTTATATCGATATTCATATAGACGAAGTATTAGACCTTCCTCTGGTCGACGCTGAAAAAATCAAGGCAGCAAAATTTAAGATTGTGGTCGATGGGGTGAATTCCACAGGAGGGATCGCCATTCCGAAGTTATTGAAAGAACTCGGTGTGGAAGTGGTAGAACTTTATTGTGAGCCTAACGGACAATTCCCGCACAACCCGGAGCCTTTAAAAGAGCATTTATCTGATATATGCGAATTGGTAGTCAAAGAAAAAGCTGATTTAGGTATTGTCGTGGATCCTGATGTAGACCGACTTGCTTTTATTACCAACGAAGGGGAAATGTTTGGTGAAGAATACACTCTTGTCGCTTGTGCGGATTATGTTTTAGGAAAAACCAAAGGAAATACGGTTTCCAATATGTCATCTTCAAGAGCTTTACGGGATGTGACGGAAAAACACGGAGGAACTTATGAGGCTTCTGCCGTAGGCGAAGTGAACGTGGTGACGCTTATGAAAACCAACAAAGCTATTATTGGCGGGGAAGGTAACGGCGGAATCATTTATCCTGAAAGTCATTACGGACGTGATGCCTTGGTAGGCGTCGGACTGTTTTTGACACATCTTGCGGAAAAAGGAATTTCGGTAAGCGAACTCAGAGCCGGTTATCCGTCATATTTTATGAGTAAGAAGAAAATTGCACTCACACCTTCATTGGATGTAGATGCCATTCTGAAAGCGATAGAGGAGAAGTATGCCAACGAAAACCTAACGACTGTCGATGGGGTGAAGATTGATTTTCCAGAAAACTGGGTGCATTTGCGAAAATCGAATACCGAACCGATTATTCGAATTTACACAGAGGCTAAATCACAAAAAGAAGCGGATAGTCTTGCTGATAAATTTATTGCTGAAATCAAAGAAATAGCCAGATTGTAATAATACTATAAATAGCGTTGTGGATTGAATCGAAGTCCGACAATAAATCAATCACCTATGAAGAAAATTATTTTCACCCTGTTCCTTATTGCTTCAACTATTCTAAATGCACAACAATCTGCAGACACGCTTCGCGTGATGTCATTTAATATTCTTCACGGAGCTACAACAAAAGGCGATTTCAATTTAGAAGCTATTGCCGGTTTTATCAATAAGTATCATCCGGATCTTGTAGCGATGCAGGAAGTGGATTATAGAACAGAAAGGGCTAAGAAATACAATTTACCCTTGGAATTAGGGTATCGCACCCAAATGATGCCGCTGTATGCCAGGGCTATGTATTATGATGGAGGGGAATACGGCGAAGCGATTTTGTCTAAATTCAGTTTAATGACTACAGAAACGGTAAAGTTGCCACATCAGACTAAATCTGAACCCAGAGCTGCCCAAACTGCTGTTTTTGAGACTGCATCAGGGAATAAAATTCAATTTGTAGGAACACATTTGGATCATCAACGTGATGAAACTGATCGGTTAATGCAGGCTAACGCTTTGGTTGATAGATTTCGGGGAGAAGAATTACCGACTATTTTGGTCGGTGACCTCAATGCTACACCCAACAGTAAGACCATAAAGAAACTTTATGAAGTTTTTTCAAAACCTGATCATAAAAATTCAATAGCACCTACTTTCCCATCGACAGGACCGACAGTTTGTATTGATCATATTTTATTTACACAGCCTGAAAAATGGAAGGTTTTATCCTATGATATTATTTGTGATGAGTATATAACCGATCATTGTGTGGTCGTGGCTACATTGGTTTATACGCCGAATTGATTAAACTTTATATGCTTATCTGATCAACAAGCTCAAGTCTTTTTACAACTGATCTCTTTTCTAAAATTGTACCCGGAGACAAGACGGCATTGGCTCCGATTTTTGAATCATCACCTACGATTGAACCAAATTTGTTTAAGCCTGTTGATTGTATCTCCCCCTTGTATTTTATAGAAATTTCTTTGTTGTCCCTTTCGTTGTAGTGGTTAGCTGCAATGGAGCCTGCCTCAAAATTAACACGGCTTCCTATGATGCTGTTTCCGACATAGTTCATGTGTGCAATAGCGCTTTCTGAACAAATGATACTGCTCTTTATTTCACTACTCGGACCTATATTAACATACGTTCCTAAAAACACACCTTCCCGGAAGTAGGAGTGAGCCCCAATTCTGCAATGGGCATTAATGATTAAAGGCGCTTTCATGGTCACCCCTTTTTCGATGGTAGCCGTTTTATGGATTGCAATTCCGTTTTCTATATCAAATTCGCTATCCAACTGCTGAATCAAAGTTTCAATTCTTTCTTTTATTTCACTTGTGATTTTCCACGGCTCACTAGTTGAAATATCAAAAGGAAAATTCGAAATAAAGTCAGTTATGTCCATCTTGGTTATTGTTTTTTGAATTCATCAGGAACCTTGTCCCTGTGCTTAAAGCGATTATGGGTCCACAAATAGTATTCCGGTTGCTCGCGAATCTCTTTCTCCAACATTTCGGTGTATACATCGGTAATCTGAAAATCAGGATAATCCTTCGGATTTTCAGCTACATCGACAATTGTAGTTTCATAATAGCCTCTTTTTACTTTCCTTGCACAGAAAAAGACCACGGGCATATCAAATTTTTTGGCTAAGGTTTCTGCGGCAGTGAATACCGGTACTGTCACCCCAAAAAAATCGCGCCAATACCGAGCGTGGTTTGCCATTGGGGATTGATCATTGACAAAACCGTAGAGCGAAAGATGGTTCGAGCGTTGGTGTTTAACAATTCTTTTAGCAGTATTATATCTGGAGATAAGCTCACCACCGTGTTTATTACGGATTTTCTTCACCAAACGATCAAAATACTTATTGGACAATGGCGAATAGATGCCATAACCATTATGTGCGATGTGCAGTCCCAATGACAATACCCACTCATAATTCCCATAATGCCCACAAAGTAAAATGACACTTCGATTTTCTTTGGCATATTTTTCAAGAAGTTCAAGATTATGAAATACGGTCCTTTTGCGCATTTCTTCCTGAGACATATTCAATGTTTTTATCATTTCCAGAAAGAGGTCACACATATGATGATAGAAATTCTTTCGGATCTTCAATAATTCCTGCTCGGTTTTTTCGGGAAAACACAATTTTAAGTTATCAAGCACCATTTTTTTTCGGTAACCAACAACATGATAGATCAGAAAAAAAACACCATCTGAAACTGTGTAAAGAAACGGAAACGGAAGCATGGACAGTATCCATATAAAAGGGTAAACAAGCCAATAAACAAGTAATTGCATTCAGAGAGTATTTTGAGCAAATATAACTATATTTCCTCTGGAATAAGTAATTTGATAAATCAGATAAAACAAACCACACATTCTTTTTTGCATCGCCCAAAAAAGAACCAAAAAAGTCTAGGCTGACAATAAAAACATAAGAAAACACTACGGAATCCCCAACCACACCTGCCTGCCGGTAGGCAGGGATAAAAAGAACTCATTCCGCCTTGGGGCGGAACTCAAACAGATTTTTATCTTCTTGTCACTACTGCTTCCTTGATTTTCAATATTTTTATTGTAGGCCGGAACCAAACTACAAGTGTTGAAATTGTTTTAAAGCCCTTATAAATTCAGAAACAGTTAAGTGTCAAGATGACAAAAGCCCCGCTAGGGGCGAAATATCAATAATAAGTCATATCTGTATTCTACAAAAGCTCCGTTAGGAGTGGAATATTAATAGACGTGAAGTTCATTCTGTTTACGTATATTTACAATGAGAAAAAAGATGTCGTTTTGACTAGGGTCTGTTAACACTACCAGAAATGATGGATTTTTGAGGGTATTTTATGTTTATCGAGGCATTTTCGACGAATTTGGCTACGTCAAATGAGGAAAAAATAACGAAGATAGGCGGAAAATAAACCAAAAAGCCGCTTTGAGTGTGTAGTGTTAACAGACCCTGCTAAATCTTTCTATTATATATGAATTTAAGCATCGCTACTATTGTTATCATTGCCGCCAATGTTTTAGTTTCCATTAAAGGATTCAATGATTTTTCATTTTTTGAACGTTATAAGTTCAATATCGGAGCCATACGACGGGGGGAGCAATTAAGAAATATTACCTCCGGATTTCTGCATGTAGATGTTACGCATCTTCTGTTCAATATGATCACATTATATTTTTTTGCACCTATTGTGGTCAATCATTTTGGAGATCCCAAGTTTGTGGTCATTTATTTTGTCAGCTTACTTGCAGGCAGCATATTGTCGCTGAGTTTTCATAAGGATGAATATCACTACAGTGCAGTAGGGGCCAGTGGGGCAGTAACAGGGGTTTTATATGCCGCTATTTTGTTACAACCGGGGATGAAACTCGCATTTTTCTTTATCCCAATCCCCATTCCGGCTTATATTTTCGGTATTGGGTATTTGTTGTATTCCATTTACGGAATGAAAACAAGAGCTGGAAATATAGGACATACGGCACATTTTGGTGGAGCTATAGGGGGGTATGTGATGACGCTTCTGTTTAGTCCGTCACTCTTTACCAATGAACCACTTATGGTTGCTCTGTTGGCGATACCAATAATAATTTTATTTATCCTTGAAAAAACAGGAAAAATATAGTTTGGCATCTTGTTTGTATATGGCATATAACTTTATAAAACTAAAAAGTAAAACAGATGAAAAAAATAATTTTAGTACTAACTGCAATTATAGGTATGAGTAGTTTACAAGCACAAGAAAAACCGACACCAGCCATTTCCGTAATAGGAGAGGGGGTAGTCAAAGTAGTTCCCGATCAGGTTTTGATCAAGGTTCGGGTTGAAAGTGAAGGCACTTCCGCCAAGGAGGTGAAAAGCAAGAATGATATAGCCATTGATAAGGTGATAAAATATGCCCGATCGATGAAAATTGATGAAAAAGATATCAGGACCGAGTATGTGAATCTGAATAAGAATTACAATTATCAAACCAAGGAGTACAAATATGTGGCAAACCAGTCCATGTCGATCTTGTTAAGGGATTTGGATAAATATGCTGAATTTACAGAAGGTTTATTGAATGCTGGAATCAACAGGATAGACGGCGTGACCTTCAAATCGGATGACCTTGAAAAATATAAGACACAAGCGAGAAAAGAAGCGGTTGAAAATGCTAAAGAGAAAGCAGAAGAATATGCGTCCGTACTTGGACAAAGCATCGGGAAAGCGATTGTTATTTCAGAAGGCTCTGTGGCGAGCAATCCAAGGCCTATGTATGAAATGTCTATGGCTAAAACCGCTGTGGCATCTGACGATAGTGCTGAAACCATTGCCGTAGGGGAAATGGCCATCGAAGCCAAGATCAATATTACTTTTGAATTGAAATAGAAATAGAATAAAAAGACCTGTCAGGTTTCCAAAACCTAGACAGGTCTACTAAACAAAAAAGAGGCGCTTAGAACGCCTCTTTTTTATATTGTCTGTTGTCAAATCTTATTATTGCTTATTGCAATAGACTAGCAATTTTATCATCTAAGGCTTTTCCTCTTAAATCTCTAGCGATAATCTTTCCATCAGCATCCAAAACAAATGATGCAGGAATGGATTTGATATTATATAATTGTGCAATAGGGTCTTGCCAGAATTTTACATTGGACATATGTGTCCATGATAGTTGATCATCCGCAATGGCTTTTTTCCAGTCCTCGGCTTTACGGTCTAAAGAAACGCCCACTATATTCAGGCCTTGGTCGTGATATTCTTCGTAAAGTTTTACCAGATTCGGATTTTCAGCTCTACAAGGCTTGCACCAAGCTGCCCAAAAATCCAAAATGGTTATTTTTTCTCCTAAAGAGCTTTTTAAAGAAATGGTCTCTCCTTCAGGATTTGGCGCCGAAAAATCAGGGGCTACCGCGCCAACGGAAAGCTTGTCTACTTTCTCCAGTTCTTCAGCAATTTTTTTACCTTTTGCCGTTGCCTTTACTTCGTCAGAAAGATTATTGAACAATTCGTTAATTTCTTCTGTTGTTTTCTTTTTAGAGAGCATCATTTGTTCAAGTACCAATACGGAAACATAAGAGTCTGTATTATTCTTCACAAAAGATTCTTCATAATCCCTCGCTTCTTGTTGTACCTCTTCAAAGGTTTCTTTCAGCGTATTCATGGTAACGGTATCTCCCTTTTGCTGGGCTGCCATCCCTTGTTTCTGGATATCAGATATTTTTTGTCTGATGCTTCTTGAATTCTGAATAAAAGCCGTGAAATCTTCATTAGACGGACTTCCTTCGATCAAGGAGTAATTCAAACTGTCTTTATAAGCTGTAACATCAATATTTCCTTCTTCCAGGATAATCGGCAATACACCTTGAAACCCATCAAAGAAAAGGTAGTGTATTTCCGGGCTTTCGGCAGTTCCTGAAAACTCAAATTTCCCTGCTATTACTTCTAAAGTATCTACCACTTCCGGGCGTTGTCCGTCTACCGGTTTTTGTAAATACACTTTTTTGCCGTCTTCAACACCATCTACGCTGACGGTCACGTTGTATTTGTTTTCTTCTGCTTTATTACACGCAACTATTGCTATGGCCAACAAAAGAATACTTCCAATTTTTCTCATTAAGTTATATTTATACAGTTTCTGTTAGCTACAAAGTTAAAATTTCATTTGAATCCGTAAAGGGAATTCACAAAAAAAGCCTCGGAAGTGAATTCCCAAGGCTTTTTCTAATACTTTTATTCTTATTTCTTTAGAATTGATATCTAACTCCTAAGGCGATATCAAAATCGAGATCGTCATTAAAATCCCCAAAACCCAATTCCGGTCTGAAGTCTAAAGAAAGGAGTAGGGGAATAGGAAAGTTGTATTCAATACCTATATCTCCTGCAACGTATGCAAAGGTTCCGCTGTCGTCAACGTCACTGCCTGCAATGAATTCATCGTCATAGTCATAACCGCCGATACCGAGTCCGGGACCTACATACCAGTTAAACCCGGCATCAATAGGAAATACCCATTGATAAAGTCCGGTTAACCTAAAAGCGTTATAATTATTACCATCTCTCCATCCCAAATCAAATTCCAATCTGTTGTTTGCTGAAAGACCTCTTTGGTATGAGATTTCTGCACCAAAACCATCACTGTCCCCTAAGCGGAGTCCAATAGCATTTGGTGATATGTCTTGTGAAAATCCAGATACTGTAAATGCAAATGCAAAAACAAAGAACAAAATTATTTTATTCATAAATTAAAGTTTTTATTTGTAATAGATACGATACTAAAGTAAGTCAAAGTTCATTATCACTTGTTAAAAGAGTCTTAAAAATATGTTAAGGAAGCTGAATAAAAAACTGAAAGGAGAGCTTTTTTTTGACGATCTCCATAAAACAATCTATGCCACAGACGCTTCTGTTTATAGGGAAATCCCTATGGCTGTTGCCTACCCCAAAGACAAAGATGATATTAAAGAAATCATCACTTTTTGTAATGAACACGAAACCTCTCTTATTCCACGTACCGCTGGAACTTCTTTGGCCGGACAATGTGTAGGAAATGGTATTGTAGTGGATGTTTCCAAGCATTTTACCCGTATTATGGCCATGGACAGGAGGAACAAAACCATAATGGTAGAACCGGGGGTAATCCGTGATGAATTGAACATGTACCTACAACCACACGGATTGTTTTTCGGACCTAATACCTCGACTTCCAACCGTTGTATGATAGGAGGGATGACGGGAAATAATTCCAGTGGAACTACTTCTATTAAATACGGGACGACCCGGGATAAGGTTTTAGAAATTGAAGCTATTCTAAGTGATGGAAGCGAAGTGGTTTTTAAATCACTTACCGCTGCAGAATTTGATCAAAAACGAGGTTTGCAAACCCTGGAAGGGGATATTTATCGCACTATTCACGCGGAATTATCAGCAAAAGACATAAAAGAACGTATTGAGAAAAACT
Organism: Galbibacter kalidii; assembly: GCF_026241135.1. Taxonomy (GTDB): domain Bacteria; phylum Bacteroidota; class Bacteroidia; order Flavobacteriales; family Flavobacteriaceae; genus Galbibacter. The sequence continues at coordinate 132,705 of NZ_JAPFGA010000007.1, read as the reverse complement.
TTCCAAAGCCGGAGATCCACAGAAGAAATACCGGTTATGCTGTTGACGAATTGATCCGTCTTGAACCGTTTACTGAGAGTGGAGGTCATTTCAATATGTGTAAACTTATCGCAGGAAGTGAAGGAACCTTGGCCTTTATTACTAAAATCAAACTTCAATTGGACACGCTTATGCCGGAAAATTCGGTGATGGTAGCGGCACATTTTAAAAGTGTAGCTGATTGCTGTGCCTCTGTCTATGCTGTGATGCAGCACGATCTGTACACTTGCGAGATGATGGATAAAGTGATTCTCGATTGCACAAAGAACAACAAAACCCAAATGCAGAACCGTTTTTTTATTGAAGGCGATCCCGAAGCCATTCTTATGCTTGAATTACGTGATTCGGACAAGAAAAAACTGGAAGAAAAACGAACTGCACTCATCAAAACTCTGGAGGAAAATAAGTTGAGCTATGCAAATCCGTCACTATACAGAGACGATATAAACAAAGCATTAGAACTGAGAAAAGCCGGATTGGGTCTGCTCGGGAATATGGTGGGCGATAAAAAAGCCGTGGCTTGTATCGAAGACACCGCGGTTAGTATTGAAGACTTGAGTGAATATATCACCCGTTTTTCGGCCATTATGAAGAAATACGATCAAAAAGCGGTCTATTACGCCCATGCAGGAGCAGGGGAATTGCATTTAAGACCGATTTTGGATCTGAAAAAGAGTGAAGATGTGGGATTGTTCAGACAGATCACTACCGATGTCGCTCATTTGGTCAAGGAATACAATGGCTCGATGAGTGGAGAACACGGTGATGGCAGAGTGAGGGCAGAATTTATCGAATTGATGATTGGAAGTGAGAATTACCAACTTTTAAGACGGTTAAAACAAGTTTTTGATCCGCATAGTATTTTCAATCCGGGGAAAATTGTGGATAGTGCGCCTATGGATGAATCTCTTCGTTATGAATCAGATAGGGTAGAGCCTGAGGTGGAAACACTACTTGATTTTTCAGATTCATTGGGAATTCTAAGGGCGACGGAAAAGTGTAACGGTAGTGGGGATTGCAGGAAAACAGAGCTTTCCAATGGTGCCATGTGTCCGAGTTATCACGCGACAAGGAATGAAAAAGACACCACCAGGGCACGGGCAAATGCTTTACGGGAGTATTTAACCCATTCAAATAAGCCTAATAAATTCAATAACAAAGAACTTAAAGAAGTGTTTGATCTTTGTGTGAGTTGTAAAGCCTGTAGTAGTGAATGTCCGAGTAACGTGGATGTAGCTACGCTAAAAGCGGAATTTTTATATCAATATTATAAGGATAACAGGCCTTCGCTACGAGATAAAGCCTTTGCATACACCACCAAATTAAACCGACTCGGAAGTAAATTCCCTTTTGTCACAAACAGTAGTTTAACAGCTTCTTTATTGAAAAAAACATTGAATATCGCCCCGAAAAGGGAATTGCCTAAAATTGGAAGCTTTAATTTCGATAAATACAATCAATTATCTAAAAATAAATCAGTTACAAAAAATAAAGTTATTCTGTATATTGATGAGTTTACTGAATTATTGGATATCAATACAGGAAAGGACGCCATTGATCTTTTGAAAGAGCTAGGGTATGAGGTGGAGCTGTTTTACGGGGAAAGCGGACGCACATTTTTGTCAAAAGGTTTTTTGGGACAGGCAAAAAAATTGGCCAATCAGAATATTGAACGATTGAATGAAATTATTGATACGAATTCTCCCATTATCGGTATCGAACCATCAGCCATTCTGTCTTTTCGGGATGAATACCTGCGAATGGCAAATGATAGGGAAGCAGCACAAAAAGTAGCGGACAACAGTTTTATCATAGAAGAATTCCTTTCCGAAGAAATAAAAAAAGGAAATATCAATGCGGGTGATTTTACAGCTGAAGAGCGCCGCGTTAAATTCCATGTACATTGCCATCAGAAGTCGCAATCGAATATTAAAGCGACTTTTGATGTGTTGAACCTTCCGGAAAATTATAAGGTGACCATGATCAACTCCGGTTGTTGCGGGATGGCAGGATCTTTTGGTTATGAAAAAGAACACTATAAAACCAGTATGGATATTGGTGAATTACGATTATTCCCTGCAGTTCGTAAAGCTGATAGAGACGCCATCATTGCCGCAAACGGAACCAGTTGCCGACATCAGATAAAAGACGGAACACAACGGGAAGCCCTGCATCCGGTGACGGTATTAAGGAGGGCGTTGAAAATTCCCCCTTTGGGGGATAAGGGGGATGTACTTTAAAGTACTGAGCCTAAGATGATAATATAAAAACTTATTCTTCCCCTACAAACTCCCCACCAATCATCACCTTATCAACATTGTTATTTCCAAAGTCATAAGGCAGGTAACCGTATGAAGGGATGGGTTTTGTAATGATAAGATTCGCTTTTTTCCCTATGGTGATGCTTCCGTGGGTTTCAGCAATGCCCATGGCATAAGCACCATTTAAGGTAGCTGCATTGATGGCTTCCTCTGGGGTTATTTTCATTTTAATACAAGCCGTTGCTACCACTTGGTTCATATTTCCGCTGGGCGACGAACCGGGATTATAATCGGTAGCCAAAGCGAAGGGGAGTCCACTGTTGATAATCTCCCGTGCCGGAGTATAAGGAATCCCCAGGAAAAACGAACATAGCGGAAGTCCGACCGGCATGGTTTCCGAGCCCTTGAGGGCTTGAATATCCTTGGGATTCATCACTTCGAGATGGTCGACTGACAAGGCCTTGTGTTTTACTGCGGAAGGCACCCCGCCGATGGCGTTGAACTGATTCACATGCACTTTTGGGGTGAGTCCGTATGCTTTGGAAGCAGTCAGAATCGCTTCCATATCGGCTACGGAAAAATATCCTTTCTCACAAAAAACATCGATGTATTCTGCTAAATCAGCTTCGGCCACTTGAGGTAAGATCGTTTCAATAACATGATCCACATACGCCTTCGGATCATTTTTATATTCCGCAGGAACAGCGTGAGCTCCCAAAAACGTACTTTTTATGGTTACGGGGTATTTTTTCTTTAAACGTTGAATGACTTTCAGCATTTTTATTTCCGCTTCGGCTGTGAGTCCGTAACCGCTTTTTATCTCGATAGCTCCTGTGCCAAGCTGCATCACAGCCTTCAATCGCTTTTCAGATTGCTGATACAAATCCTCTTCAGAAGTGTCTTGTAAGGTTTTGGCAGAATTCAAAATACCCCCGCCTTTATTGGCAATTTCCTCATAGGTGAGTCCGTTGATCCTGTCCACAAACTCTTGTTCGCGATTTCCGGCATAGACTAAATGCGTATGGCTGTCGCACCATGCGGGTAAGATCATTTTCCCTTCCACATCAACAACACGACCGCCTTTGTTCTTGTTTGCTGCTACCATAGGCCCGAAACTTACTATTTTATCATCGTCGACCAATAAAAAAGCATTTTTGATCGACGGCATGGTTTGCATCTCCCTTCCGCTAATCTTGATAGTCTCAGGCTCACGTACTTGTAATAATTCTTTTATATTTATAAATAATGTCCTCATTTTTTATCTGAATAAATTGAAGGATAAAGGTATTAAAACATTTAGGAAAGCTGTTGTAGATAACCTATTTTTGATATATCATACAGATTATAATGAACAAAGGTATATATATAGCCACACTGGAGTCTGATAGCGGAAAATCATTGGTCACACTCGGCTTGATGCGAACGCTGTTGGGAAAAACAGCCAAGGTTGGATATTTTCGTCCGATCATAGATGAGGACAAAAAAGGCGGAAAAGACAATCACCTCGACACAGTACTTTCTTATTTTTCGGTAGATCTTCCTTATGAAAATGCCTATGCTTTCAAGCGGAATGAGATCATTCAAAAGCGGAATAAAGGGAAATCAGGAGAGATCATCGATACCATTATCAGAAAATATAAAGAACTGGAAGAGCAGTTTGATTTTATTCTGGTTGAAGGTTCTGACTTTTCGGGAGAGGGAAGTGTTTTTGAGTTTGATGTGAATGTACACATTGCTAAAAACCTGGGGCTTCCTGCAATTCTCGTGGCAAGTGGCAAGAATAAAACAAAGGACGAACTCGCCGGAAGTTTGCAACTCGCCTATACCACTTTCGTGGAAAAAGATGTGAACGTTATGGCGATGATTGCCAATAAGATCAATCCGAAGAACCTCGACCTGATCAAAAAAGAATTGCGCATATTCCTTCCGGATGAAGTAGAGGTTTTTGCTATTCCAAGAGTGGAAACACTTGCCAATCCGACCCTGAAAGAGATCGTGGAAGAACTGGAAGGCGAAGTGCTCTTCGGAAAAGAGTTTTTGAGCAACCAAACCGGAAGTTTTGGAGTGGGCGCGATGCAACTTCGTAATTATATTACCCATTTAAAAGACAACAGCCTGGTGATTACCCCCGGCGATCGTGCCGATATCATTTTAGGAGCACTACAAGCCAATGTCTCCAGTAATTACCCACGTATTTCGGGGATTATCCTAACGGGCGGATTAAAACCCGAAGCTTCCATTTTAAAACTTATCGATGGTCTGTCACAGATCGTACCGATCATTTCCGTGAAGGATGGTACGTTCAGCGTGACCAACAGGGTAGGGAGTATCAAACCGAATATTTATGCGGATAGCATTCCGAAGATACAAACCTCGATCAGTACGTTTGAAAAATACGTTTCTTTTGAACAACTAGCTCAGCGGTTGATCAATTTCCAACCCAAAGGAATCACCCCGAGGATGTTCCAGTACGGACTTATCACACGGGCGCGGCAACAGAAAAAACACATTGTCCTTCCCGAAGGAACAGACGATCGTATCCTGATCGCAGCAGCACGCCTTTCAGCTATTGATATTGTTGATATTACCCTTTTGGGGGATCAGGCAAAAATTAAAGAGAAAATCACCAATTTGGGCGTTCCGGTCGAATTGGATCTGGATAAAGTTAATATTGTGAATCCGGTGGAATCAGAGCACTTTGACGATTACGTAAAGACCTTTTACGAATTGAGGAAACACAAAAACGTGAATATGGATATTGCGAGGGACTGGATGAGCGATGTTTCCTATTTCGGTACAATGATGATCTATAAAGGTCATGCAGACGGGATGGTTTCCGGAGCGGTACACACCACCCAGCACACTATTTTACCGGCTTTGCAGTTCATCAAGACCAAACCTGGTGTTTCTGTGGTGTCTTCTGTATTTTTTATGTGTTTGGAGGATCGGGTGTCTATTTTTGGCGATTGTGCCATCAATCCGAATCCAACTTCCGAAGAACTGGCTGAAATTGCCATTTCCTCGGCAGAGAGTAGTGCAGCCTTTGGGATAGAACCCAAAATCGCGATGTTGTCATACTCTTCCGGAACCTCCGGAAAAGGAGCTGATGTGGATCGGGTAAGAAAAGCGACAGAGATCGTCAAGGAAAAACGTCCCGATCTAAAAATCGAAGGGCCCATTCAGTATGATGCAGCAGTAGATATCACGGTGGGAAAGAGCAAATTGCCAGATTCGGATGTAGCCGGACAAGCCAGTGTACTTATTTTTCCCGACCTGAACACCGGAAACAACACCTATAAAGCCGTACAGCGGGAAACCGGAGCCCTTGCCATCGGTCCGATGTTGCAAGGCCTTAACAAACCCGTAAACGATTTAAGCCGTGGTTGTACGGTCGATGATATTTTTAACACCGTTATCATCACTGCCATTCAGGCGCAGGGGATTTGAAGATAGATATCCCTAATAAACTATGTTAACAAACAAAACGACAAAATATATTTTAAACAAACATCCGTGAAACACCCCTAATGAGCTGCGCTCGCAAACCTTGTGGCAAAATATGTTTTGCTACTCTGTTTGTCCTCAAGGGGACAACCCGTTCTTTTATGCTGAAAGGAGCAATAATAAATTCCTCCTTTGAAGGGGACTAGGGGGATGTAAAACATATAATACACATGAAAAAAATACTAGTCATCAATTCAGGGAGTTCGTCCATTAAGTTTCAACTGATAAGAATACCGGGGCAGATCGTTCAGGCGTCGGGATTGGTAGAACGTATCGGTTTGGACAATTCGGCCATTCATTACAAATCCAAAAAAATGAACATCGCTGACGAGGTACCCATTCCCAATCACGAAGATGGGTTAAAACGAATCGCCAAACTCCTGATGGATTCCGAAAGAGGTGCAGTGAATGACATGAAAGAGATCGATGCCGTAGGTCATAGGGTCGTGCACGGAGGAAAAGAATTTGCCGATACTATCGTGATCGACGGCAAGGTAAAAAACGCCATCAAAGAACTGTTTCCATTGGCTCCCTTACACAATCCGCATAACTATACTGGGATAGAAGTAGCCGAATCGGTTTTTCCCGATGCCATACAAGTAGCAGTCTTCGATACGGCTTTTCATCAAACCCTACCCGAAAAAGCATACAAATATGCTGTACCGAATAAATTTTTGGACGAAGACAACATCCGTGTGTACGGATTTCACGGCACCAGCCATAGATATGTAGCTGAAAAAGCCCTGGATTTCATCAGTAGGAAAGAATCAAAACTGATCACCATCCACTTGGGGAACGGATGCAGTATCACCGCTGTTAAAAACGGAAAGAGTATCGACCATTCCCTGGGCTTTGCACCGGTTAACGGACTTATCATGGGGACACGTAGCGGGGATATCGACCAGTCTATTATATTTTATATGGTCAAAACCCTGGGCTATTCTTTGGAAGAAGTCAGCGAACTCCTCCACAAAAAAAGTGGAATGCTCGGACTTACCGGTTACAGTGACCTCAGGGAAATTGAAGAACAAGCTGAAAAAGGCAACAAGGAATGCCAACTCGCCTTGGTGATGAACGCCTACCGGATCAAAAAATACATCGGCGCCTATGCCGCCGCATTAAACGGAGTGGACGCCCTTGTGTTCACCGCTGGAATAGGGGAGAACAGTAGTGTTTTAAGGCGATTGGTCTGTGAGGATATGGACTATCTGGGGATTGAACTCGAAGACTACAAAAACAACGTCCGCTCCACCGAAAACAGAATCATCAGCAAAGAAACCTCCAAAGTGATGGTCTTGGTCATCCCTACCAATGAAGAATTGGAGATTGCGAAACAAACGTATGAGTTGATCAGTTAGAGGTTGGTCGGGAGTCTGAAGTCGGAAGACGGGGGTTTGATGTGAAATAAAACAGCTAGGATCCTAAGTTCTACCAGTTGTAAACCATATCTAAAATCTAACGCGTGTTTAAAAAGAAATTATCGAAGAAAACCAGAAAACCTAAAATTGAAATTCCGGAGACATTCCGTGTTGGTTGGTGGTCAAATCAAGAGAAGTTGATTATTGAGGGATTTTCAGTAGAAATAATTCAAAGTGAATTGAATCTATTCAACAACAAATCCTTGATTTCCTATACCATAAATGGAAAAATAAAACCTGATGGGGATTGGGTGTCTTATGTAAAAGAAATTCATATTTCAGAACGGTTAAATAAAAACACGACTCCAAATTGTGATCGGATAATTGAATTGACTCCGATAGTTGCAGTCAAAAAGGGCAAAAAAATGAATGGAGCTGTTGAGAAATTTAAATTTACAAATGAATATATCATCACCTCTGGACATTGGGGGGTTAATCGGATAAAACTCGTTTGTGGAACCAAGGAACAAACTATAGAACTGAAACAAACAAAATAAAATATACCGAATTGAAAACGATACAAGGAGATTTAATAGAACTGGCATTAGACGGAGAGTTTGACTTAATTGTACACGGATGCAACTGTTTTTGTACTATGGGGGCAGGAATTGCCAAAACGATAAAACTCAAATTCCCAAAAGCTTATGAGGCGGACTTAAAAACTGGAAAAGGGGATAGGCCAAAGTTGGGAAAGCTGAGTTTTGCGGAAATAGAATTACCAAACGGTAAGTTGACGGTTGTTAACGCCTATACACAATACCATTGGCGTGGAAGTGGTCGAAAGGCTGATTATGATGCCATACGGGAAGCTTTTAAAAAAATAAAGGAATCGTTTTCCGGACTCCGAATTGGATACCCTGCTATTGGAGCAGGACTTGCCGGCGGGGACTGGAATGTTATTTCAAAAATAATCGCAGAAGAACTAGATGGCGAAGACCATACTTTTGTGGAGTTTAAAAAGTGATTTTTGTATTTCCGACTCCCGACTTCCCTCATTTCACAACAGGACCGAGTGTAAAGAAAATGTCCGGTGGACATTTTTAACGAAGGGGTCGGCTTGTCGTGTGGGCATATAGAGCCAGGTGGCGCATGGACAAATAAGACTTGATTGTCAGCCTACACATTTTCAATAAAAACTGCTTTCACAACAGAACGGAGCGTATAGAAACAGTCCGGTGGACTGTTTTAGCGAACGGGCCAGCCGGTGGGCAGGCAAGAAATCCCAAACCAGAACTAAAAAACACCAATCCTAAAACTTCAGGCTTCTGACCCTTCACAACAAATCCCCAACCCTTCACAACAATAATTGTGCTTTTAAGAGAAAAAAATATAGTTTAGAAGGGAATAAATACAAGTTTTACGGGATTCCGCAAGGGTTGTTAAAGTTAATTTGATTATTTTGGGGGAATGTTTATGCCAAAAAAGCGATGATATTTGATAATGAAGATTGTTAAATGGTACTTTGCTTATATAATGGAATTGTAGGTAATTTAAAAGAAACAAAATGCATGGTTTAACTAAAGAACAAATTAACTTTCTTAACGAACATAGAGTTCATCTTAAGTTTGTTTTTAATGCAAAAGGGATGTCTAAATCGAAGTATCGTCCAATAATGAAAGAGCTGAATAAATATATAGCTTATAATGTAACACCTTGTAAAAAATCAGGACACACTTTAAGAACAAGAAGCGGACATTGTTGTCAATGTAATACAGCGCACATGGCCTTTCAGAAAAGAAACGACTCTGTTGGAGTGACATATATTGCAGGTTCTTTGACAGGAAATGTTATTAAAATTGGGTTCACAAAAGCTGTAGAAATACGTTCAGAATCATTAAACAGAACAAATTATGCTGGATTTAATGATTGGAAAGTTCTATTTGCACTTAAGAGTAAAAATGCTGGACGAATCGAAACAAGAGCAAATTCACTTTTAAACAACTATGCTTTTTCTCTCGATTATGAACATGATGGACATTGGCAAGATTCTCACGAAACTTTTCATTGTTCATATTCTAAAGCTAAAAAGTTTGTTAAGCAAGTTTGTTCAGAAAACAATTATGATTTTGAATCTATAAGAGAAAGTTTGACTGAAAAATACGAATTTAGAATCTTAAAAAAAGATACGAAATGGAACAAATAAGGTTTATAGTATTATTTTGCATAGTAATCTCTTGTACTGAAAATAGCGACGAAGAAATAGTTGATATAACCATAACAGCTTCAAATTTTTCAACTGAAATAGATGAAAATCCAATGAATAATCAATCATTAGGCATAGTTGATGCCACTGTAAATCAAGGGACTTTGTCTTTCTCTATTGAGGAACAAAATCCAAATGATGCTATGGAAATAAACCTATCAACCGGAGAACTATTTGTTATGAACGCTAGTTTATTTGATTTTGAAAACAATTCTCAGGTCACAGCTACAGTTAGAATAGAAACTGAAGATAGATTTAAAAACATTTCGGTAACTATAAATTTGAACGATGTTAACGAATTAAGTTTACAAGAAAGGCTAGATAGTGGGGAAACACCCTTTGAAATATATCAAAGCGATAATTCATTGTTGGAAGAACTGTATGGACTAACTTATCAGGGAGGTTTGATCTTTTATTTAGACACAAGTAATGGAAATGGAATGGTAGCTGCTCCTTCTGACCAAAGCACTGGTGCCATATGGGGTTGTGAAGGAACAAATGTTTCGGGAGCTGAATTTTCATCAATCGGTTCAGGAATATCAAACACTAATGAAATTGTAAAAATTTGCAATGAATCAGATTATGCCGCTAAAATATGTGATGAACTAACTTTAGACGGTTACACTAATTGGTATCTCCCCAGTAAAGATGAACTTGACTTGATATACAGCAACTTACACCTTAATGGTTTTGGAGACTTTGAAGATGGCGAAAGTGAATGTTGCAATGGTTGGTATTGGAGCTCCACTGAATTTGAAGATCAAGATAATTATGAAACTAATGGATATGAAGCAGCTTGGGTGCAATCTTTCAGAAATGGAGATGATGGGTTGCAAACCACTTATGATATTGGAATAAAAGGTTTTGAAAATCATGTAAGAGCTGTTAGAAGTTTTTAAAACCCAGTACAAAAAGAGTCCGTTTCATAAAGTGTGTCAATTTATAAAACGGACTCATCAGAACCCTCCGTCTTATCCGCTTTGGGCGGATAATCCACCTCCCTTTGTCTAAAGGGAGGAGCTATTTTTTACTTTTATTATTATTTAGTACTTGAAATCAAAATTCCACGGTTAACCTTATTCAGGGATGTACACATTTCTAACCTCTAACCTCTAACCTCACAAAAACTTCCCTTTCAACTCAGCCGTAGGAACCATACAGCTTTCTTTTTTGCCGAACCATTTATAGCGGTTTCTGGCGATAAGATCGTAAATAAGGTTACGGAAACTTTCCGGTAGGATATGGTTAAAAACATTGAGAACCTTCCAAAAACCACCTATTTCCCTGGCGATTTCGATAGCAGCGGCGGATTTGGTGTAATATGCCACACCGGGTTCGATAAGTACAATGGAATCCACAACTTCAGGATCAATCCCGCGATCGGACAGCATTTTTTGTCCGATGTCGCTTTGTAGCGAAGCAAAACGAAACACATCCTTTTTATCACGTTTTATGACAAAAGTGACTGTATTGTTGCACAAATTGCAAACCCCGTCAAAAAGGATGATTTTTTTGTTTGTTAGTTCCATTTTACATATTTAAGTTTAAATAAAACCGTCACTTCGAGTGTTTTTCACGAATTTATGACGAAGTAAAAAAATGTATTCTCTTTCGTCACTTCGAGTGTTTTTTTCGCAGCTTGGCGAAGAAAAAAATGTATCGAGAAGCATTGCAAAGGGTCTCGATACACCCTGTGGAATGTCGTGAAACAACCTATTCCACAGGGCACTCGACCTGACGTAACTTTTATGTACGCTTATCGGTTGATTATTTCAACCCACCAACCATGTCTTCCGGTTTTACCCATTCGTCAAACTCTTCAGCGGTGAGATATCCTAAGGCCAAAGCAGCTTCTTTAAGGGTTGTGCCTTCCTGGTGTGCTTTATTGGCAATCTCTGCAGCTTTGTAATAACCAATCTTGGTGTTCAGTGCGGTTACCAGCATCAGCGAATTATTCACCAATTCGTCAATTCGTTTTTGGTTAGGTTCGATACCACTCGCACAGTGTTGTTCAAAACTCACACAGGCATCACCGATCAATCGGGCGGATTGCAAAAGATTCGCTGCCATCATGGGTTTGAATACGTTCAATTCATAATGTCCTTGTGTGCCGCCAACGGTAATGGCAACATCATTCCCCATCACTTGCGCGCAAACCATGGTAAGGGCTTCACATTGTGTTGGGTTTACTTTCCCCGGCATGATCGAGCTTCCGGGTTCGTTGGCCGGAATTAGAAGTTCACCAATACCACTTCGGGGCCCTGAAGCCATCAAACGGATATCGTTTGCGATCTTATTGAGCGATACTGCCAATTGTTTTAAAGCCCCGTGTGTTTCCACAAAAGCATCGTGTGCCGCCAAGGCTTCAAATTTATTGTCAGCCGATTTGAACGGATGCTCAGTAAACTTAGCGATAAATTCAGCTACGCGTTTGGCATAACCATTTGGAGTGTTCAATCCGGTACCGACAGCGGTTCCCCCTAAAGCCAATTCAGAAAGGTGATCTAAAGTATTATTCAATGCTTTTAATCCGTGATCCAATTGGGAAACATAACCCGAAAATTCCTGTCCGAGGGTGAGGGGAGTGGCATCCATAAGATGTGTTCTCCCAATTTTTACGACATCTTTAAATTCATCGGATTTCTTTTGTAGTGTGTTTCTTAGCTGTGTAACCCCGGGAATGGTTTTTTCAACGACCATTTTGTAGGCTGCAATATGCATTCCGGTAGGAAAGGTGTCGTTGGACGATTGCGATTTGTTCACATCATCATTGGGTTGTAAGGTTTTTTCACCTTCACCGATCTTTTTCCCGGCCAGCTGATGAGCTCTGTTCGCAACCACTTCATTGACGTTCATATTGCTTTGCGTACCCGAACCGGTTTGCCATATCACCAAAGGAAACTGATCGTCGTGTTTTCCTTCTAAAATTTCATCACATGCCTGCGCAATAAGATCCCTTTTTTCGGCAGGAAGCACCCCTAGCTCACAATTGGTATAAGCAGCAGCCTTTTTTAAATAAGCAAATCCGTATACAACTTCTAAAGGCATGGATGCCGGAGCACCTATTTTAAAATTATTTCTGGAGCGTTCCGTTTGTGCTCCCCATAATTTATCTGCGGGGACTTTTACTTCCCCCATAGTGTCTTTTTCTATTCTGTAATCCATAATTCATGAAGTGTTTTAGTCCAGCAAATGTACGTTTTTTAACGTAATTTTTGAAGCGGGAAAGCGCTTTGGTTTTTATGGAAAACTGTTGTTGTTTCCGAAAAAATCACTCCAAAACGGCATAGCCGAAATTTACCGAAAAGTCGACACACCAAATAAGCACATAATTGTACTTGTCTAGGTCGACGCTTGAAGGAATGTTATAATCAAAATCACCTTCTATACCCTGCAAATCACCGAGCGATACATAGTCGCCAGCGGAGGTGTCTGTTGCTAGATAGACATCTAAATTTGGCTCGTCATCAGTCATAAAATCCATAAAATAAAGGGTGTCGCCATCAGCATTTACAGTAGCAGTGCCCGAAGTGGGGTGGGCGTCGGCTACAAAATCGCCTTGGGGAAGAGAATCATCATTGTTGTTTTCATCGTCTTCTTGTTCCATTTCCATTTTGGGATTGGACAAACCATCATCACTAGAAGAGCAACTGAGCAGCAGTCCGAAGCAGAAAAAAACTGGAATAAAGTAAATGATTGATTTCATTACAAAGTAGTTGTTTTACAGCAATTTAAATATAGTTTCTTATCCCAATTTACAAAAAAAATGACTTAGATTCAAAACGGGTGGGATATAGTGTCAGAAGAGGTTAGGGGAGGACTCTAAATAAGATTAAAATTTAGAATTGCACAGATGAATAAAAAATTATTTCAGCCTAGATGGGCAAAAAATTAAGAATTGTGCTTATCTTTGGAGCGAATTCAGAAAAATTTCCGGAAACTATGTTTGAATTTGATCAGTATCTTGGTTTTTTAGCATTCCTTACCATCCTGACGATAGGATTTTGGTTGATGATCTTTTTGTTGACCTTCGTTATTCCTTATTGGATCGGAGGATCGATCATTGAAATGATAAAAGAAAAGAGAGCCGCTAAAAAAGCAAAACAAGACAAATAAAAAAAGAAGCCAAAACGGCTTCTTTTTTTGTATCTATGTTACTCGATTTCTATCCTTGAAATCCTCCTCCATCCATATCATCTTGCATTTCCCTATTACCACCGCGTTCACGCCCATTTTTCTGCTGATTGAAACGGTACATAAATGAAATGGTAAACTGTCTTTGTCTCCATTGGAACTCACTATCTGAAGTAAAGAACTGTGTTTCCGTAAACGATTGTCTTTTTCTACTGTTCAACAGATCGCTTACGTTAAAAGATATGGTAGCATTGTCGTTCATAATGTCTTTGCTCATTGCTAAATTTAACGAGAACATGCCTTCTGATCGGGTTTGGGAGTTCTCCCTTGGTCCCATGTAGAACGCATTGGTTTGCCAATCAACCTTAGCCGGTAAACTTACTTTAGAACTAAAACGCGCAAACCAACTCGTATTTTCCGCTCCGTAATCAACTTCATTATAAATCCCTTCAGTAGCAAACTTAAAGAAGTTAAAACTTCCGTTTAATCGCAACCACTTTGAAGGGTTGTACATGATACCTGCCTCGGCACCAAAACGTTCATTGGTTGACAGGTTGATAGGAAGCGACCTGATGATGTTAATTCCATCTGAAGTCTGCTCTCCCGTTTCTTCCTGAACACGCTCAAAAGCATTGGTTTCCCTTTGGTAGTAAACTGAAGAAGTTAATGTAAGCTTATCCCATCTTTTTAAATACCCAATATCATAGGCATCGGCATAGGCTGGATCCAAGTCGGGATTCCCTTGAAAAACATTGGTTCTACTTGATCTGGAAGGGAAGGGGTTGATAAACCATCCCCTTGGTCTGTTGATACGTCTGTTGTACCCCAAAGAGATATTTTCATTTTCAGCCAATTCATAAACTAAATTGATGGTAGGGAAGAGGCCCAGATAATTTTTATCAAAATTGGTGTCAAAATCAACACCCAATTCTTCACTGAGATCGGATTCACTCAGTTCAGATTCCACTTTTCCTTTCATTTGTGTGTTCTCCAAGCGTAGACCCAACAAGAAAGAGAATTTCTTTCCTAGTTTATTTCCGTATTGCGTATAAAACGCATTGACATTTTCGGTATAGGTGAATTCATTGGTGAGACCGGTATCAGTTTCAAAATCACCTGTTTCCGGATTGTAGATGTCCAACTGATAGTCGTTTACTTCTTCTTCAAAATTCCCGCGATATCCGGCTTCAAACTGTGCTTCACCCATGGGTAGCACATAATCGGCTTGTATCAAATATTCATTTTGTACTTCTGTTTCGTCTATCAGTTCGAGGGCCAGAAGGCTGTCTGTTGGAAAATTTCTGTTCTCATCAATATCGGTAAGAATAGCTTCATCGTCAAACGAATACTGAAAATCGGCTGTTAATTTATGTCCGTCTTCATTAAAATTATTGGTATAGTTCAATGACACCTGATAGGTTTTATCGTCTTCATTTTCAGTTTCCCTACGGATGGTTCTACTGTTCAGTGCATTATCAACAAATCGAGATGTATTATTTTCCGTAACGTCTTGTTCATCAGAAAAGCGGGTGAAGAAACTACCTGTGATCGAGGATCTTTCGGTTAAAAAATATTCCAAACCGATATTGGCATTCACCCCTTGGTTTTTTCGGAACATATCCCGGTCTTCGATAATCCTGTCATATTCTCCACTGAAGTAGTGGTTGTCAAAATAAGCATTTCCTGGCGGTTCGCTATAGGAATATCCTAAAGTGGTAAAGAGGTTGAACTTATCTGTCCTAAGGTTTAAATTGGCATTCGTCCTACTTCTGATAGGGTAGCCTGTATTTAAACTGACAGAGCCATTAAAACCTCGCGTTTTCTCTTTTTTAAGAACAATATTTAATATCCCGGCAGTTCCCTCTGCATCATAACGGGCAGACGGACTCGTGATTACTTCTACTTTTTCGATGGCATCGGCTGGGAGTTGGCGTAAAGCATCTGTTGAACCAAAACCGGCCATGGCAGAAGGCTTTCCGTTGATAAGGATACGCACATTTTCATTCCCCCGGAGACTAATGGCGCCTTCTACATCAACAGTTACGGAAGGGACATTGTTCAATGCGTCACTTACGGAAGCACCGCTGGTAGTCAAATCTTTTCCTATGTTGTACACTTTTTTGTCAAGGCGAACTTCCACTGTTGTTTTTTCCCCTGTAACTTCTACAGCATCTAATGTGGCAACATCCAAAGACAGCCTGATGACTCCAAAGTTTTTGTCTTGCGTTAGATTTTGATTGTTTAGGGTATGTGTTTTGTATGATATGTATTCAACCTTAATATTGTAGTTTCCGGCTTTAGCATCTACATTAAAATAACCATTGGCATCAGTAACCCCTCCTGTTACTTGGCTGGGGTTGTCAATGCTTTCTAATACCAGGGTGGCATATTCCAAGGGTTCGGCTGTTTCGGCATCTACAACCTTACCGGTAAGTTTGATTTGTTTTGGGACATTTCCATTTGGAGTTTGTGCAGATAGAAATGTTGAAAACAAAATAGCTGCAAAAAAGCAGTAGCGTCTAAATCTCATAGTGAATGTAAAAATTAGTAGTTTTTTTTCTTACTTGATGTAAGTCAGACGCCAAATTTAGATGATGGTTTAAGCCTAAAAGGTTAAACTTTTCATAAAATTGTTTTAATGTTTTCGGGCGGTCTGCCTATCACGGCTACTTTATTTTTTACTACGATTGGACGCTCTATCAATTTTGGATTTGAAACCATAGCCTCAACAATCTCATCGTCAGTCATATCCTTGTTTTTATACTGTTCTTTCCAGATTGCTTCATTTTTTCTGATGAGCTCAATAGGGTGGATTCCTAAATAGTTAATTATTTCCTGAAGTTCTTTTTTTGAAGGAACATCTTCAAGGTATTTTACAATTTCAAACTCTTTTCCTGATGCTTCCAACAATTGCAACCCTTCCCTGGATTTTCTACAACGTGGATTATGGTATATTTTGATCATTTTTTGTGGTTTATACATTAAAATTTACTTGATTGTCAGGTTGAGCGCAGTCGAAACCTATAGATAGTTCTCGACTGCGCTCGAACTGACAGGAGAGAGTTTTTTTGACCATACAATAGCCTATATCTAACCTTTAACTAATTTCTTTAGCAACGGCCTGCACTTCATCAAGAACACGTAGGAGATTACCGCTCCACAGTTTTTCAATATCTTCTTCGGTATAACCTCTTTTTACCAATTCTATGGTTACGTTCAGGGTTTCAGAAGCATCGTTCCATCCATAGATACCGCCGCCACCGTCAAAATCAGAGCTGATTCCCACGTGGTCAATCCCGATTTTTTCAACCATATAATCAATATGATCTACAAAATCGCTTACATCTACGGGATTACCGGCCTCGGACAAGGAATCTATTTGTGGTTTTATTTTATCGCGTAATGCCATATATTCCTTATAATAGGCACCTCTCGCTTCATCAGACAACGCTCTTACATCGTCCCATTCTAGAATGGCAAAATTGTTCTTTTCAGCTTCTTCCTTTAATATTTTATCCGCCAATGCGTTAAAAGCTTCGGCTTTTTCAGTGTCCACATAAGAAGCAAAAGCTACAGTTTGTACCACGCCGCCATTTTCTTTAAGCCATTGTAGTTGTTCGTCATCGAGATTCCTGCTGTGGTTGCATAGCGCACGGGCAGAGGAGTGGGAGGCGATCACCGGAGCCTTGGTCAGTTCGATCATCTGTCTCATTGCTTCTTTGGAAGGGTGGGAAACATCGATCATCATCCCATATTTGTTCATTTCGGTAATAACTTCTTTTCCGAGTTCACTCAACCCATTGTGAAGCCAAACGCTGTCTTTTTCACCGGTGTTGGAGTCGGATAACTGACTGTGGCCTTGGTGCGCAAGTGACATATAACGTCCGCCAAGATCGTAGAATTTCTTTACATTGCTGATGTCGGTTCCGATAGGGTAGCCGTTCTCAATACCGATCATGGCTACTTTTTTACCCGCTACGTGATGACGGCGCACATCTTCAGAATTCAAAGCCAAACCGATTTTCCCGGGAGCAATATCTTCACAAAGCCTGTGAATCGCTTCAAATTTGGAAATCGCGTTGTTGTAGGCCTTTTTATAGCCTTCGGCGGTGAGGGTATCCTGTCCGGTATACACAATAAGCCAAGCCACATCGAGTCCGCCTTCTTCCATTTTCGGAATATTCACCTGACTGTCAAGTCGTTGTGTGTAGTTAATAGAATCGGTGAAATTGTTTACGTTGATATCGCAATGCGTATCCAGCGTAATAACGTTTGCATGGATTTCTTTAGCCTTGGCTATAATTTGATCTTCGGTTATTTCTTTTTCCGAAGTTTCTTTTTTAGCAGCCTCTTTACAAGAGAAAGTCAGGGTTACCATGGCAAAAAAGGCGCATAGCAATACCAAGTTATTTTTTTTCATACGAATTAGATTTATATTAAACACTTTAAATCCCTCTGTTATAATTATTGTTGATTAGCAGAGTTGAAATTAAGCGTATATAATTGTTTGTGCAAATAATGAGTGTGATAAATGTAGCCATTGGGAATCCGGCTACCTTAAGAACGAGTAGAAACCGGACATTGTCAGTTCGAGCATTATCGAGATTCAAAATATATTTTGAATTGAAGATACTAAGCGAAGCTTATCGAGAACTATCTATAGGTTTCGACTGCGCTCAACCTGACATCGAATCAATATTTTCACTATCTTTAATCTAACTAATTAATAATCAACATCATGAAATCAATAAAATCCCTAATCATCATCTTCACCATTATAGGGAACAGCCTTATGGCACAGGATGTCACCATTACTTCAGAAAAAATATCAGATCATGTGTATGTCTTGTACGGACGGGGCGGGAATATCGGATTGGCGGTGACCGACAACGGTGTTTATATGATCGACGACCAATTTGCAGAACTCACCCCCAAAATATTGGAAAAAATCAAAACCATAACCGATGAACCGGTAAAATACCTGATCAACAGCCATTGGCACGGCGACCACACCGGTGGAAATGAAAACATGGCCAAACAAGGGGCTGTGATCGTTGCCCATAACAATGTTTTTAAGCGTATGAGTGTCAGGCAAGACAGAGGTGGAGGCAGGGTTCAGGAAGCTGCTCCTGATATGGCGCTGCCACAAATTACCTTTTCGGATAATATGATGATGCACCTGGACAGGAATACCGAAATTATGATTATGCACGTACACGACGCACATACCGATACGGATGCATTAATTTATTTTCCTTCTGAAAATGCAATACACATGGGCGATGTCTTTTTTAACGACGGAAGGTATCCATATATCGATCTAAGCTCAGGAGGTTCCATAAATGGTGTTATTGAAGGACTTGACCATGCATTGTTTATCGTAAACGACGATACTAAGATCATTCCGGGTCACGGAAAAGTAACCGATAAAAGTACACTTAAAAAGTATCGGGAAATGCTCGTCACCATACGCGAACGCGTACAACAAGCCAAAGACGACGGGAAAACCCTGGAAGAAACACAAGCCATGTCACTGACTGCGGAATATGACGACAACCACAGCAGTGATCCGAATAGTTTGATTGACTATATCTATAATAGTCTTAAATAAAACACCCAATTACATAAAAGTAGGACAGGGTTTAAAAATATTTTATTTTACATAATATAAATTATAGTACAAATTAGTTTATCGGGCGCAGCACTATATCGGCAGATATTATGTCAAAGCCGTTTTACTGGAATGTTTATTAAAATTCGTAAGCTATAATTAGTCGCTATGTAAAATTGCCGCGCCCAACCGCTAGATTGTTTTATAAAATCAAATTACTCAGGCAATTTATTTTACACACAATTATCCATCGCTTGCCAACGCCAAAATAAAAGCTAACCTTTTTACACTTATTAAAAATCGCGTATTCGATAAATGTACGTCATAAAAAATTTTAGGAGATTCTCGTGGATTGCCACAAGAGCATAAATTTTAAGAAAAATAAAATTCTATGCACTTGTTATATGTAGAACTTCAATTAATCTTTTTTTTAAGGCTGCATATAATTTTGGAAACAATTAACGGCTCATTCGCTATATTTTAGACTATTTGGCGTTAAGAAAATGTCTAGCAGACATTTTTAGCTAAATACGATTTGAAACGAACATTTAGTAAATTGTTGTATGCAAATACAATCATCCACTGGATAATTGCATTTGTATAGCCTAAAATATGGACGCTTTTTTCTCCTATTGTTTTGACCAAAATTTTATGTGGCCAAGTTTAACATCGAGATTCTATTTTACATAATATTATAAAATACAAGTTTGTAAAGACTCTCTATTTCATTATCAACTATCTCATATTCTTTTAGATAGCTTCTAATTTCTGATAAATATTCTTTAGAGTCGCTTCTCAATCCCTTTTTTCCATTTAAAATGATTTTCGCTTTTTCATTCAAATCTACATCTGATTTGACGAAATTTGGCCCTTTTGGATTTGGAAAAAACACAATGCAATTTTCAAAAATTTCATTCTGTTCATTTACAACTTCTAACTGCTTATTGTTTGAAGTATTAATCGGGATATAACCTCCTTCTCTTTTAAGTACTTTTGGGTAGTTCTCTTTATTTATCCAAATCAATTTTCCGGTGCATTCACCACCATATTCAAGACCTAATACGAGACCTGGATTAGTTTTAGTTCCTCTTGATTCTGTTGATTTTTTATTAAAACTTCTGTGTGCACCAATTAATTTAGCATCAACCATTTTTATAGGCTCAACTTCCTTATTATCCCAAATTATAGAACCATATCCAAACACACAAATATTATTTTCCATAAAAAACTATCTTAAACTATCTTGTATTGCTTCTTCATCCATTCTTTGTCCATCTTGAATGTATCTTTCTGCTATCTGTCGATATACTGATGACACCGTAGGATGAGAAATTTTTCTTTCTTCAGCGAGTTTATTAAAATGTTTAGCTCTAGACCTTTCAATATCGCCTCCAGCACCTGATGGCCTTGAGGTAAAGCCTAACCTGTTTGTTATTTGAATTTTAAATCCTATATACATATCATTACTATCAATTCTTTCTAAAGTATTACAAATTTCATCTGGAAAGAAAATACCTTTCTCCTTATTTGGGTATCTAGCTAATATTTCACCTATTTTTTGGTCAGTAACTTCTAATCTATCACATTCAGCTGCCAATTCCCTTACTTTATCTATCCAAGTATTTAATTCATCTTCAACAATGCCTCCATCAGGTTCTAATCCAGGTATTAAATTAAAATTTCTTAATAAAGTATATGAATACTCTATGAAGGTTTTCTGACTTTGGTCATTAATTTTTTCAACTTCCTCTTCGGTCAATTCTCGATTCTTTGGAACATAGACATTTTTAATTAATTCCATAAACAAATTTGGGTCTTTGGCAATAGCAGTAAAAAGATATTTCGGTTGCACTCCATGACCTGTAGAATCAAAAACAAACAAATAGGTAAATTCAATTTTCGCCATTCTCTCTGCATCAATTTCTTCTCCTCTCGAAAATAAATCATTGAATACATTACCTAAACCGTAATGGTCAAGATGCAAATTTGAATGCTCCACATAATCTGTTAGTGATAATTCTTCCAATGTATTCATTATCATATCACTATCAAGTTTGCTTACACCTTGTATATGCCCTAAAATATTTAATACAGCAATTGTTCTTTTGTATTCTTTTAATTTGTTAATACTATACTTGATTTCCTCAACATCGCTTATGTATAATGCATTAAAATGTTCCCAATAGTACTTTTCAATATCCGGAATTTTAAGTCCTTCAATGAATTTCCAGAGTTTAATGTCAAATCTTAACGCTAAAAGGTATCTTGATAAACTTTCATTGTCATAATCGCCACTTTTCTGAAGTTTCTTAAAAATATCAAGAGATTTTTTTTGTCCATTTATTGACTCTATTGCATATACAAAACTTTGAACAAAGCTTAAATCTTCTTTCTTTTGGGATTTTAGAAGTTGAAATGTTTTATGTTCATCTTCTTCTGACAATTTAATACTTGCCAATGGATAACCTACATACCCAGGTGTTTCAAGATTAACTGCCAATTCAATTACCTTTTCAATTGAATAATCAGTTAACACTTTTTCCACAAACTCTTTTTGTTTTATATTCAGCTCTTTACTTTGTTCATCATAACCCAAATCACTATTTCTTCCTTCCATTGGAATGGGATGATGACTTAATAAATATTCATTCGAAAGTATTATATCTTCAGGTTTAAACAAATCGGCAACTTCTTGAGTTTCTGATAGTATCTTTTCTGGAATTGCCCAGTTTTGTTTTGAATGAGTCCTATGCCTGCCAATTATTTCTCTAAATGCATTGTATATTTTTCCATTGTTTTCTTGGTTAGATTTATCTAGTTTTTTTAGGCTTTCAAGGAATAAATCAATATTATTTTTTCTTAATGAATCAAATTTTGAGATTAGTGTAAGTATTTGATTGATATCATTATTTTTCTCAATTAATTCAATCATTTTATTTGTTGCAAAATTCTCCATTTCATATACCTCAAGATTAGTTAGAGATACTTCACTCGTTTCTTCAAATAATCGCCATTGCATTTTATGATTTGGAGAAGCATGGTCATTACGTTTGAATATTAACGAATTTAACAGTTGAAAACCGATAATTGGATATTTACTAGAAAGTATAGTTAGAATTTGCTTTCTTTCTTCAAAAGACGCGTTAGTTTGTGGATACCACGTTTTAAAAATGCTTTTTAATGTATTAAAAGGAGTATTTAAAGTTGGTAATTTTTCAGGAGCAAGTTCTATTAATTGGCAAATTATCAAGCAAACTTTCGTTAACAAATGAGGTATCCACGCTATGCTTTCTAACGACCACAATAGATATGGTAAATCGTTAGACGAACCCATTATCCCTCCTTCTTCTTCGAAAAATGACATTACTTTCTTATCATCGATTATTGATTGAATTTGATTAAGGAAAACTTCTGGTGAAGCTTCAGCCAAAAGCATTAAATTATATCCTAAAGACCTATATAATTCAGGGCTGGCATTATTTAATACCTCATTTACTATATTATCAACAAAAACTCTAGGTTCATTAACTGCTGATACTCCATATTTTTTTCCTAAAACAGATAAAATAATAAGAGTTTCTGCAACTCCTTTCTTAATTTCATGAGAATATTTTGGCATCGCATTATATAAAGATGCCATGTGGCGTTTATCTGAAGAAAGTTGGTATTTTGGATGTTCTTCAGTCAATACCTGAATACATATTTCTTTAAATTTTTCTAAATCTTCTATAGATAGATATTTTGCTAAATAAATCCATGTGTCAGAGTGCGAAATTAATCTCCAATTTGAGCCTATATTATAAACTGGGCTTTCGTCACTGAACTCTAATTCTTTCAAAAATCTCTCATATTCAGAGAATTTTTCACCTGAAATTTGCTCAATTATTTTTCTATCTTCTTCAGAGGCAGAATTAAATCTGGCAATTAATAAAAAAGGTATGAATTTAATGTAGTTTGGATTATTCAACCAACTTGGTTTTTTAGATGTAAATTCCAAACTTCTTCTTAAGACTGATATGTTTCTTCCCGAATTTTTAGATAACAATCTTGATTTTTCTTTATCAATACCCATTTGATTTAGGCAATCTACTAATGTCTCATTACTTAAGATTGGAAGTTTGATTAGATTGTTTTTATCTGATGAAAAACTATTACTAACTGGAACTAAAACCGTATGACCATTTGTAATAGCTTTGTTTATGTCAAGATATTCTTCATCAAACTTTGGCAAAAGTATCAACGGCTGTCTGTTTTCAATCAATTGGTTGAAACTATTTCTATTTTCAACGACTAAAGTTTTGGCTTGAATGCTATCTTTAATATTTTCTTCTAACTTGTCTATGGAGGCTAATATAAATGCCAAAGAACCCTCTTTAGTGTTTGATTGAATATAATGAACAACAGGCTTTTTACTTAACAAATTTTCTTGTAATACTTTTAACTGTACTTCTCTTGAATCAACCAATAAACCTGCTGGAAATTTCATTGCTCCTTTTGTCGCCCAATCTTTCCAATAATCATCAGCAGAATAGACACCTTCAATTGGTTTTCCTAAATGTTTTGCAAGCCAAATTTCAACTGTAGGAGCTAATTCTAACCAATGTTCCAAATCTACTGCATCATAACATCTTACATTAGCCCAGAAACCTTCTTTTTCTTTTGCTTCTGACCATGATTTAGTCTTTGTCCATTTCTTAGCCGTAACACTAACGTATGTCGTGTCTTTAGGAACTTTTCCTAGTGTATCCTTTTTTCTTTTTTCGTAATCATCATCAGCCTTTTCTCTCTT
This sequence comes from Galbibacter kalidii, assembly GCF_026241135.1. Taxonomy (GTDB): domain Bacteria; phylum Bacteroidota; class Bacteroidia; order Flavobacteriales; family Flavobacteriaceae; genus Galbibacter. The sequence goes on along the minus strand of NZ_JAPFGA010000007.1, from coordinate 108,746 downwards.
TCTTTCAGTTACTCCAAACTCCCAAACTGAATTTCCTAAAGGTATAAACAGATTGCCTTTTTCAGTTTCTAAATCACCATCATAACCACCAGTTTGAACATCATCACCATAAGGAAATTCAATTTTCTTTATATGTTCTATTTCTACTCCAGCAAGTATTAATTTTCTAATCAGTAAAGGCAAGGTGCTTTTGCATTCAAGAGTATCTGCCCAATGTTTTATGTCTGTTGAAGTAATATATTTCATGTTCTAAACTGTTAATTATAAAACAATTATCAAGTCAACATCTATACCATTTAACATAAAAATTAAGAATTATCAATTATTTGTTTACTAATGATAATTTTATGTCAACTTGTCATTAACATCTTTTAAAACCATTCCACACACATTACGCTTCCCTCCTACGCCGTCGCGTAAAAAGTGTTCCATTAGCATTGTAGAAGAAACTTTTGAGAATAATTTTTTTCAAGAAACTTTAGTAACAACTTTCGTTTTTAACCAAAGCAAAGTTACATAACGCAAGTACATTATAGTTCAAACTACATATAATTATAATGTTTTCTTAGTTACAGGCTTTCTTCAATTATATTCAGTACATTACTTAACATTCTAATCCTAAAAAAACAATTATGAGCATAGTAAGTAATTTCAAAGCGCTTCACCAAAACAACACTCCATTATTATTGGCCAACGTATGGGATGCACATACAGCAAAATTAGCACAGGAAGCCGGCTATACGGCATTGGGAACTTCCAGCCATGCCATTGCCAACTCTTTAGGATTTAAAGATGGAGAAGAGATCAACTTTGAGGCATTATTTTTTGTAGTGAAGCACATCGTAGCTGTTGCGGAAGTGCCCGTATCGGTCGATTTTGAAGCAGGATATGCGGACGATCCGAAGCAGGTGGCAAAGTATGTGAAGCAACTTGCGGATATTGGCGTGGTCGGTATTAACCTGGAAGACGGCGTTGTAAAAGAGGGTAAGCGTATACTCGGTGATGCGACAGTATTGGCGGCAAAAATTAAAGCCGTTAAAGCAACCACAGCTATTTTTATAAATGCCCGGATAGATACGTATACAACCAAACATCCAGACAGCCTTAACGAATCGGTTTCCAGGGCACTGATCTACAAAACAGCTGGTGCAGACGGCATATTTTTACCGCTGATAGAAAAAGAAACGGATATTAAATCATTTATAACGAAAGTAGATCTGCCGCTGAATGTATTCACTACACCAAAATTACCGGATTATGAAACATTGGGAAAGCTGGGAGTAAAACGTATCAGTCATGGCGCTAAGCAGTATGAATTACTGATGAAAAAATCCGAAGAGATATTTAAAAATTTTCAGCAGACGAAGGACTATACATTAGTGTTAGGCTCATAACCCCTCGTTTTTTCCTGAATTTAAAGGACGTTTTGGAGAGAAAACTTTTCAGAGAAATTTTAAAAATCTCGTAATGAAATACTCAAAACACACATAATACTTTTTGGTTTGGATTTGTCCTTTATCATCCTTACACCCCATTCCACACACATTGCCCTCCCCTCCTACTACCACTCCCGGCAAAGAGTGTTTATTACATTTTTAAGAAAATTTAGGCGGAAAACTTTTCAGAAGATTATTAGTTGAGGTTGCTTTTTACCAAAGCAATGTTACATAACGCAAGTACATTATAGTTCAAATCCCAAACTCCAAGCATCAAATTCCAAAGCTTAAATAAATTTAATAAAAGAAAAAGGCAGTGAGCCCCATTATAGCAAAAGCTACAGGCAATACCACCAATAAAAACAGGATACTGACCGCACCACTTTTTATCACACTCACCAAGTAGCTTTGTTTGTAAAAGCGTCTTATCGCAAAAATCAAATACACAAAGAAGGCTAAAAACAGAAGAGCGTTAATCCAAGTCGGTATGTTAACGACATAGCTCACTAAATAATCAAAAGACAATAGTGCAAACCCAAAACAAAAAAAGTAAAAGCTAAACACCAAATGCCACACATATGGCCTGTCTTTGTAAAAAAACAGCTTGAGCAATAGTGCGAAAATTGGCAATAAAAAGAACATAGCAATTGGAAAACTATCAATAAATGCTTGAGCAATGGCTTTCTTTCCTGTGCCCTTTCGAAGCCGCAACATTTGTTCATATGTTTTTCGCTCAAAATACCCTGCATCTTCATTCATTCCCATAGCGCTATAAATCTCAGTTTTTGGAGCACCAGCTTGTATCATGGAATCTATCTTGGATTCTTCTGTAACTTTGTCAATTGCACTGGACACGGTTTTCGATAGTTGTTCATTTTCCAAGTCCAAAGAATCATTCAGCTCTTCCCTTAATTCTTTATCAACTAAAGTGTTGACTTTGATATTGGATTCTTCTGAGTCTATTCCTCCGGAAAAATCTATGGAAATCGAAAATAGAAAGAAGAAGACAATGGATATAAACAAATAAAATTGCGCAGGATGGATGTAGGTACGACGTTTTCCCTCGATAAATTTTTCGGGTAAAAAACCCGGTTTGATCATCAACGGAAGAAAGCTTTTGAAAAACCGGGCATCAAATGAAAAATAATTGCTTATCGTGTTATAAAACAACACGCCCAAAGTAAGCTTATCTTCCTTTTTCTGTCCGCAAAAAGGACAAAAATCATAAGAAACATCAAATGTCTTTTCGCAATTGTTGCATGCCTTAGTAGGTTTATTCATAAGTCATTTTGATTGATTTCTGTAAATATAATAAGCTTTTTATTAATGGGACATAAGTTGCTTATGGTTACTTTTCTATTGCTTATGATTAGATTCCTGTTCCGACAGGCTTAAGTTCCGTTCCGATAGGGTCAAAATGCGTTCCGACTGGTTCAAGTTCTATTCCGGCACGTTCAAATCCCATTCCGATAGGATCGAATTGCGTTCCACGCTGTTACATTCCTGTTCCGGTACGTTACAATTGTGTTCCGACTCATTGCAGTTGAATTCCGACGCGTTACAGTTTTGTTCCGATAGGGGACATTCCTGCTCCGACATTAGCTACCGTAGTCTCTAATGACAGTGTTGATGTGTATCCGACCAGGTTTTTCCGGGAGGACATGTGGATTAATTGCCGCTGTTGATCATTGAGACTACAACAAGCACAATACCTAAGAGTATCACTCCTACAACAACAATTAAGGCCATCTTTGATTTCCTTGTTCTTGTTAAACGTTCCTTTCCCATACAGCAACGTTTGTATTTCTTACCACTACCGCAATGGCATGGATCGTTTCTCCCGAGTGTTTTAGTCATGGCTTAATTTATTTTGAGATGTATCACTTTAAAAGCTTCTATTCCAAATTTAGTGAAAATTAAGCGCTTCATTCTTTGCTACTTTTAGTCTGTTGCCAATTTGAACAATTTAAAAGCATCTGCTTTTGGGGTATACCCTACTTTTTCTTTGGATTCTCGGATATCAAGCCTTTTGTACCTGTTATCTGAGATTGCATTGAGTACTTCGTGTTGAATGTTTTTTGTTTCAATGCACCCCATCAACAATTGATTAAAATCGTCCGGGTGTAAAAATGCACTCAAATCCCTGGCATTCATCGCTGTAAAATCTTTTGGGAATTCATAAGCTCCGATTCTTAAACAAATGGTGGATATCCCCTTGTTATAGGAATAGTAAGCTGCAAGAACTTCACCAAAACATTTTGATACTCCGTACAAGTTTTTGGGCTTCACCAACATATTTTTATCAACCTGAACATCCTCTGGATAAGACTCAATAGTTTGAGCACTACTAGCATATATCAGTCTTTTACAATTGAGTTTTACTGCTGCTTTAAAAATATTCTGCGTCATTTTGATGTTGATGTCAAGAACTTCATCCGATTCAGAAACAGGGTCAACAATCCCGGCTAAATGGATTACGGTATCTATCCCTTCACAAATTTTCATACAACTCGAAAAGTCGGTTAGATCAACTTTTTCGATTCTCACATGCTTAGGGAAAATCCCTTCAGTAACCTTTAAATCAGCAACTGTTATATCATATTTATGATTGAAGTTTTTTATGAAATACTCCCCTATTTTTCCAAATCCTCCTGTTATTAGAATTTTTTTCATGACTTGATATTTATTTATCTAGATGTCAAATATATCTATGTAGAAATAAAAATCTGTATCGTTTTAAAATTATGATTGAAAACAACAACGCGAAATGCTCAGCTACTTACTTAAAGTGTTATATTTCATACTCGATAGCCCGGAAATGTTTTCCGGGCTAGGCTTTGTTAATAGACGGATTGCAAACCTGTCTGCCGAACTTGCCTGACGGCAGTCAGGTAGGTAGATCCTCGTTATCAACTCTTTTCCGAGTTTTAAATTTTAAACCTTAAACCTTGCCCCCTTTACCCCAACGCCTTCTGTAAAGACGCTTCCCGGATAACCTTACCGTTTTCGGTTTTTAGTGCTTTCTCACCCTATTTTTTATATTCGGTATTAGCAAATGCTATTCATCAGCTCCCTTGTTTACTCATATTTCTATGGATTATCCCTGTTTTTTTTGATTTATAATCCTCACCATAATCTTGGAATCCAAATTTTTTGTAAAAATCAACTGCAGTTTTTCTGGCGCTTAATTTTATTTTATCCAATTCCAAGCTTGAGCATTGACTTAATAGTTTTGATAATATTTCGGAACCAATCCCTTTCTTTTGAAACTCTTTTTTTATGGCCATTTGAGAAATAATTCCTTGATTATTTCTAATGCTCAATCTTCCTGTTCCAACAACTTTATTTTCATTTAAACAAACTAAATGTTGGCTTTGATTTTCATAAGTGTCATTTATTAGTTCATTGGTATTATCCATACCGCTAAAGAATAATGATATTCTCAAATCAATCGCCTCTTTATAGTATTTACTTTTTTTGTCGATAAATATAAACTTCATTATTATCTTTTTATCATTGCACTTACAACTCGATAGCGCAGAAAAGCTTTCCGTACAAGGCATCGTTCATACACGGATTGCAAACCTGTCTTCCGAACTTGCCTGACGGCAGTCAGGTAGGTAGATCCACGTTATCAGCTCTTTTCCAGTTTATAAACTTAAAATTTTAAACCTTAAACTTTAAACCTTGCCCCCTTTACCCCAACGCCTTCTGTAAAGACGCTTCCCGAATAACTTTTCCGTTTTCGGTTTCTATAAAGGCATCGGTACAATAGATTTCCTTTGGGTTTTCGTATTTGTCAAGTTTTTTGAGACTTTTTATCTTTTTGGAAAGAGCTTCTGTGTCATATTTTCCTTTTTCGGCTTCAACAACCAGCACTAATTTCTCACCTAGGGCTTTGTCTTCTATTCCGTAGACAAAAAAACGTTCTTTGATAACTGCTGCGAGTTTTTCTTCCACCTGTTCGGGAATCAGTTTTACGCCACCGGAATTGATGATGTTGTCATATCGCCCCAACCATTCAAATTCATCAGCAGCGATCAATTCAACTATATCGTTGGTTACAATAGTTTCTTCAGCGATATAGGGTGCATCGATCACCAAACATTTTCGGTCATCTAGCCCTATTCTTACATTGGGCAGGGTCTTGAAGTGTGCGACCTCTATTTCTTCAGCAGATTTAAAATTATTGATCTGTTTGGCAGCGATATGCGTTACCGTTTCAGTCATTCCGTAGGTTTCATAAACAAAAGTTATTTTACCTTGAACGCTTTCTATCAACTCCTTGGTCACGGGAGCACCACCTACGATCAATTGTTTAATCTGATTGAGCTGTCCTAACGAATTATACACCTGCAAAGGGATCATGGCCGAGAAATCGTAGTTTTTTTCAATTTTCTGCATCGGATGCAGGCTGGGTTCTACCAGATCTATTTCCAAACCGAGGACCATAGCACGTACCAACATCATCTTTCCGGCAATATAGGCAGCCGGTAAACAATGAAGAGCGGAATCCCCAACGGAGATCCCGAAGAAATCCCCCGAGGCTACGGCCGAATTGACCATATATTGTTTTTGCAAACGAATGGTTTTTGGCGTTCCCGTAGAACCAGAAGTCCGCACATACAGATGATCTTTATCGTTCAACCAATCAATCAGGAAATCACCAACAGATTGCTCATAGGGCGCTCCTTCTTTTACGAAGCTATAGGCCACTTCTTTTAGGTCTTCCCTGCTGTAGTAGGTATTGTTTAGCCTAAACCGTAAATGGATCTTATCAAAGCTAGGTAGTTTTGTCACCGTTTTTTTAATTATTGAACTCATAAACGAGTCCATTCGTTAGTGCAATAAATTTAAAACGGTTTTTCCTGGAAACAAAGGTTTACAAGGTATTTGTTTCCGGTTTTTCATCAACCATTTCGAGGTTCTTTACTTTTTCTGGCATCAAAGGCTTCTCTATTTTCCCGGTTAATTTTTCTACCCAATCATTCCAACCGTATTTCAGGGAAAAGATGAGTATTATAATCGGGAAGAAAACCAAAACAGGAACTAAGACGTCATACCCCAGCACGGGATCGGATATATCTTTGTAGAGGGAGTGTGTTTGTAGGGCTGTCCAATCAGCAGTAACGAGCAAAGCTGCGGTTAAGTTGTTGGCCGCGTGAAAACCCAAAGCGAGCTCCATACCGTCATCCATCAAAGTGATGATTCCCAGAAAAAGTCCGGTTCCGATATAATACACCATAATGCCCCAGCCTAGTTTATCCACTTCCGGATTAGCACCATGCAATAATCCGAACATAAGCGAGGTAATCACCAAAGGCGCCCATTTGTTCTTCAGTAGTGTCCCCAAGCCTTGCATCAGATATCCCCTGAAGAGGTATTCTTCCATACTGGTTTGTATAGGAAGCATCACTATGGCGATAACTACCAAGATTAAAAAAGGGTATAATTTGAAGTTGAACTCATAACTTTCCGGGGATAACCATATATCAACAAAGACTAGTATAGTTGAAATCGAAGCCCACAACAGGAACGAAAACCAAATGCGTTTCCAGTCCACTTTTTTACGGGCGGTGGTCAATGCCCTGATGGGTTGTTGATGTCCGAATTTCACCCAAAGCAATAATACTAATAAACCAAAGGCAGGAGACAATAACATCAAGAAAAGCCCAAGATTGGGCTCCAACAAGCCTAGGAGTGCTGCAGTATCATTAGGATCTATTTCATCCATCTTGCCACTTAAAAATAAGGCAGCTCCCAATGGAATCTGTCCCATAAAATAGAAAAACACCACCAAAACAAGTCCAATGATATAGCGCGGAAATTTATACTTGTAATTAAAAGCTTGTTTTATAAACATAAATGTCTTTTTATAATATTGTGGATTGCCAATTCCATTCCCTTGACGAATTGTACTGCAAAGCACCGTTTTTTACTTCCAGTGGACTCTCGATATTATTCGTGAACAAACTCCCTGTCCCTAAACCTTGTGGCATGTTGTTGTTTAAGGTGTATGTCCACTGAGCAATGGCATTCAGCCCTATATTACTTTCCAGCGCACTGGTAATCCACCAATAGATGTTCATTCCTTCACATAGGTTGATCCACTCTTCAGCACCACGATATCCACCCACCAAACTCGGCTTTAAAATGATGTATTGTGGTTTAATAGTTTGTAGCAATTCTTTCTTTTTTGTTACATCAAAAACGCCGATTAATTCCTCGTCCAAGGCGATCGGTAAAGGCGTTTCCCTGCACAATGCTGCCATTTCTTCCCATTGTCCTTGTTTGATGGGCTGCTCGATGGAATGCAGTTCTAGTTCTGACAGTCTTCTGAGTTTGTCCAATGCTTCATTCGGCGCAAAAGCCCCATTGGCATCTACCCTTAATTCTATTTCTTTAGCTGAAAATGTTTTTCGAATGGATTGTAATAATTTCAATTCGGTTTCAAAATCGATCGCACCTATTTTCATTTTGATACACCCAAAACCCGCAGCTATTTTTTCCGTGATCTGTTCCCGCATAAAGGCTTCATCACCCATCCAAACCAAACCGTTGATGTTGATAGCCGCTTTTCCTGTACTAAAATCGGATGGAAATAATTGAAAAGGGGACCTTCTCACTAAGTGAGATTTAATATGACCCGACGCTTGCGTTGAAATGTTTTTTTGGGGAGGTTCCGATTTATACTTCGCGGTCTTTCCCTGAGGCTGTTGATTTTTCAAAGAAACAAAAGCCTGCTCCACCCCAAACTGAATGGACGGGAATTCTTTTAGTGCTTCCCAAAGTTTTTCTTTCCCCAGGGTGATATTTTTACAGGTCCAATCCAGTTTTTCTTCATAATCTGGTCGGTCATCAATGCTCAGCTTCCGTAAAATACCACATTCGCCAATACCATAGTGGCTTTGATCTTCTATAATGATAAACCATGTTTCTTTTTGAGTAAGCACCCCTCTGGAAGTTCCTCCGGGACGTTTAAAATTCAATACGTATCGTTTATAACTTGCTTTCATCTATAATTCGATACTTTCACCTATTTCGAGTAGCATCAGGTCTTTCCCGCTATTGTAAAATTGTTTTTTGGCATCTTCATGGTCGATTTCGATATAACCAAAGGTATCATAATGACATCCCAGCACCTTATCACATTCCACAAAATTTGATGCAATAATCGCATCTTTTATGCCCATGGTAAAATTATCACCAATAGGAAGGATGGCCAGGTCTAATTTCGTTCGCATGGGGATCAGTTTCATATCCATTGTCAAAGCCGTATCGCCTGCGATATAGATGTTTTTATGTTCGCCTTCTATAATAAACCCACCCGGTTGTCCGCCATAGGTGCCATCAGGAAAAGAAGAAGTATGAATAGCATTTACATATTTAAGAAGTCCGAATTCAAAATCCCAATGACCACCGTGATTCATACCATGAGTTTCAAAACCCTTATTTTCATAATAACCGGCAATTTCAAAATTTGAAACGACCATTGCTCCGGTGCGTTTAGCTATGGTTTCTACATCAAGCGTGTGGTCTCGATGTGCATGGGTCACCAAAATATAATCAGCCTTGATGGCTTCTATATCAACATGATTTGCTTTTTCATTTCCTGATATAAACGGATCTACCAACAGATGTACATCATCAACCTTTATTCCGAGACAGGCATGTCCGTAAAATGTAATTTTCATGTGTTTAAAATTTTTACACCGACCAAAATGTGCAATCCCGAAGCTTTGGGATGTTGCACACATGGAATCGCTGTGCTCCATATCTAATAAAAGCCTAAATTAATGAATTTTAATTGAAATAGAACCAAAAACGAACGCCTTGTACGCCTGTATCTATGTGAAGTTTGGAGCGAAGCTGATCGGCCAACCGGCTTACGAGATTCATTCCCATGGAATTGGAAGTGACCGCTACCGATTCTTCCGGGAAACCTATACCATCATCCATATATTCAAAGAAAATACCTTCCTCCCGCTTGAGATTGATATAAATATTCCCTTTTTTGTTGTTTTCAAAAGCATATTTGAAGGAATTGGATATCAATTCATTCAGTATCAACCCAATAGGTATGGCCCTATCCACATCCAGTTCTGTTCCTTTGGCATTGATATGCATACAAATATGATATCCTTCTTTTTTGTACACCGACTGTATACTGGCCGATAGGGATTCAATATATTCCTGCATCTCGATCACGGAAAGGTCTTCATTCTGATATAATTTCTGATGGATAAGTGCCATAGCCTTCACCCTACTCTTTCCTTCTTCCAAAGCACTGATCGCCGCCCGGCTTCGCGTATTTTTTGTTTGAAGACTCAACAAGCTGGAAACCATTTGAAGATTGTTCTTTACCCTATGGTGGATTTCCTTAAGAAGCGAATCTTTTTCCACCAATGAGTTTTCGATGATCATTTTCTGATTTTCAATCAGTCGTTTGTTTTTAATACTGATAATATAGGCCACGATCAAACCGATAACACAAACAACACAAAGTCCGAGTGCGGTCACACTGACATAAATGGTTTTTTCACGCTCAAGAATCTCTGCTTTATTTCTCTCTATATTTAAGCGTTGCCGCGCTATGGTTTCCTTCTGATTATTCAAATCAAACTGAACCAAGAGACTGAGCAATTGCTTCTTTTTGCTGTTGTAATCCAAAGAGTCTATCAGTTTTACATATCTTTTGAAAAACAAAGAAGCTGAATCCGGATTGCTGTCCTTTAAATGATAATTAGCCCTAAGCCGATTGTAGTTTACTGAATGTGATTTTACGATTTGTTGTTTGCTAACGATGCTATCAAGGTAGGCTTTAGCATACCTCAAGTTTCCCGTTTCGAGATAGCACTCGGCCAAATCCCCCCATAAATCTACCATCGTTTGGGAGTATCTTCCCATATCATATATCCTGGCGGCTGAAACACCCGTTTCCAAATAGGGTATTGCTTCTCTATACTTGTTTTGGAGCATTCTGCATTTTCCAAGATTGCTCTCTATTTGTCCTTCCAAAAAAAGTGCTTCATCAAATTGATCAGACGTTATTTTCTCATTATCCATTAGATAACGATTAATGCTGTGTTTAGCGGTTTCAATATTTTTGATCGCAGTAAAGATCGAACCGTCTTTAAGCAGATAAAACCCAAGATCGTTATAATATTTTGCCTTTTCATATTGATCCCCACTACTCTCCATAGCCTCCTTGTTGCTCATGATATATTCCATCATGGCCTGTCTATACAAACCTAGATCTGCATATATATCATAAAGCACAACGTCCTCTCCTGAATATTTTAGCCCCCTTCTCACTTCCAGTTGTTTATCATACAATTGAAGTGACCCATAGAGGTTATCCATTATTTTAAGAAGTCGGGTTTTGACATCCTTATCCAGCTTTTCATTTTTTTGGTAGAGCAATTCAGCTATTAAAATTCCCTTGTCATAGTTTCCAACATCATAATAAAGCTGTGATAAGACAGTTCTGTATTTGTAAATACTTACAGAGTCCTTCCTGATTTCTGCCACACTCATAGGTGAAGCAATAGAATCAAGCCAAGTGTAAACCGAGCTTACTTTGTATTTATCTTCAGTATTAAAAAAATAGTTGAATTTCCCCTGTGCAGTGGGTTGTTGCAGAAAAACCTCTAAGGGATCCTTTTCTTTTATATTGGTATTAGTCGATTGCGCATAAAAAGGCATTACTGCCATAAGCAACAATACAATAAAAAGCGTTTCTTTTTTATATTTAAGTAATTGTGACAATATGGACATTTATAAAACCCTTAAAGGTATAACATCTTTTAAAAAAAGCCTAAATTTTAGTTTAGGCTTTTCCAGACAGTTTATATAATAACCATTTCTCTAGATTATATAACTAACATCTTAACAGCAAGATAAACTTAAATCAAATTGGTAAAAAAACTAAATTTTTGTTGTGTGAAAAGCAAAAGTTGTTGTAAATCAACAGATAAGGTATGTATTATCCTCAAACACAGCTCAGTATTTTGGCTTTAAAGCAATAAAAAGAGAAGGATGTATCTTGCACAAACTGAAAAAGAGTCTTAAGGAGAACCTTAAAACTCTTTTCAGCAACATTATGAAACAAGTTGTCTGTGCATTAACCGACTTAATTATTAACAGGACGAACTTAACCCATATATCCCGGATAAAATAATTTTTGTTGTGAACTGTCCAATTCTTGTTGTGAAATGAACTATTATATGTTTTTGAAATACGAAATCTGAAATACTAAGTACGAAATTAGGAGTGTCAAATTGGAATTTAAACCCTCCCCTAACTCCTCAAAAGAATATGGATGCAAACTGGAAATTTAGTGTTTTTTCACTCTCCCCGCCCAAGGCGGGAGCTGGAGGGGGATAAAAAATAAAAAGAGCAATAGAAAACTAAAGCTCTTTTTACTAATTTACCATTTGTTAGGTAGTTGTATGCAATAGGTATTAGTTAAGAATCGGGGCAGTATCAATACATTAACTAACTGATGTAAATATATAGCCTTAGCTTGATATTAAAAAAAATATGTTGTCAACTGCTCCCTTTTTGTGGTGAAGTATACTATTAATGTTGTAAAAGGGGTTTTAAGAGTTCATATTGGAAAGTATAAACTCCCTAAATTCCTTGGAAATTGGGATGTTTTCTCCTTTAATCACAATATCTCTCGTGTTGATAGCTTCTATGTGATCTAAATTTACGATATACGATTTGTGAGCGCGATAGAACTGTTTGGGCGGTAATTTTTCCAAATAATCTTTTAAAGCTGAACGAACCAAAAAGGTTTTATCAACAGTATGAACCTCTAAATAGACGTTATCTGCCTTGACATATTGAATCTCGTCAAAAGGGATTCTGTAATAGTGTTGTGATTTTTTGATAAAAATAGAATTCCTCAGAACCGAATTCGATACCAATTTACTGTCATCCTCATCCTCCTCTTTTTCTATTTGTTTATTGGACAAGTATGCGGTTTCTTCATTAAAATTAGAAAGGGCTATTTCTATGGAAGTGAATAAATCCTGCTGTTCAAAAGGTTTTACCAAATATCCGTTAGGTTTTACCGTTTTGGCATTTTCAACAGTGGCTTTATCAGAATTTGAAGTTACAAAAATGAATGGAATACTGTAGTTTTCCCTAATGTGTTTCCCTAAATCTATCCCTGTTTTCTTTGATGCAAGAACGATATCAACCAAAGCAAGATCTACCTCATTTTTTTCAAGTGCTTCAACCGCACTTTCATAATCAACTACATTGGCTACAATTTCATATCCAATATCCTCAAGCATGGATTGCATATCGTCGGCGATAATGACATTATCCTCGATAATTAGAACTTTAATTGGTTGGTTCAAAATATGTTAGGGTTAAATTCTTCTTTAAATCTACAAAAAAATATTATAACTCAGTAAAAACAGTATGGCAAAGAAAAAGGTACTCAATGCAAGCTTCTTTAATTCAGGGTCTAATGTTTTTGCATTTTTATTAACATACACTCTTCTTAAATGTAGAATTATAGGTATGTATGAAATAAGAAACAGTAAATTTATGAGAGACCTATAATTAAATAATAAATATATAAAACCAAAGAACATGGCTAATATAAGAATTATATAATGATATTGTTTTGCTTTTCCAGCTCCAATTTTAACCACAAGTGTGTGTTTTCCGGCTTTTTTATCGCTTTCCATGTCCCGCATATTGTTCAGGTTTAAAACCCCAACACTCAGAAGTCCGATGGAAAAAGCGGGCAACAGCACATCAGGGTTCATGTTTTGGGTATATAGAAAGTAAGATCCCGCAACACTCACCAAACCGAAAAATATAAACACAAAAACATCTCCAAATCCGCTATAGCCATATGCAGAGTTTCCTACCGTATATTTTATGGCAGCCACAACAGCAGCGATACCCAGTAAAAAGAAGAAAAGGGAATAGGTGAAATTATTGCCCCTAAAAGCAAAATAGATCAAAACAATGGCCGATATGATCGTTAAAACAACAGTCACAACAATGGCACTCAACATTTCTTTGTTGGTAATCACCCCACTTTGGATGGCTCTTACTGGCCCTACCCTATCCATGTTGTCTGTTCCCTTAACTCCATCCCCATAGTCATTAGCAAAGTTGGAAAGTATCTGCAAGCCAACGGTGGTTGTCAAAGCAAAAATAAGAACGTAGAGATTGTAATACCCTTCTGAAAATGCTATGGCAGAACCTACTATGATTCCGGAAACAGAAAGTGGTAATGTCCTCAGCCTGGCGGCTGATAGCAGTGTTTTAGATTTTGTCATTAAAAAATTAAAAAGCCTCTTCTATTTTTATTCGTTTTCCATCTTTATAGGATGCTACAAAAGCATCGTTAAACCCTAAATCGACCAATTCTTTTCTAAATGTTTTGGCGTCGTCCAGAGAAGTGAAATTGCCAAGGGAATATTTGTTGTATGGTTGGTCTCTGTACTGACTGATATTTCGCAACTCTTCTGAATACAGGGAAAGATCTTTGTTTTCCAGTGCTGCTATTTGAACAGCATAAATTACTTCTTTATCAATATTCCTGTAATCAATTTCGTCCAATTGATGGTTTGAGTTTTCAATATGACCTTCTAATTGTGATATCTGATCTTTATAAGATTGTAGGTCGTTCTTATCGATCAGCATTTTGTTCTGCGATTGTAAAAGCGAATCGTTTACATATACCGATGGCTTTACAAAATACAAAAGTACTCCAACAAACAATACAGCAATCAAAGAAACGGATGTCCACCTGAACACATTTCTGGAACGGTGAATCCTATCTTTTTCTTCTCTCTGCCTTCTCAATTCATTCAAAAGCTTTTCCTCGGAAATCTCTTTAGATTCGATAACCTTATGCAGGTTAACTAAGTGATTTTCATCAATGTAGGGCATATCATGAATTTTTAATTAAACAATCATTTTTATGGAATCCATTTTATATTTTTAAAATCTGGTTTCCTTTTCTCCAGAAATGCGTTTCTTCCTTCTTTAGCTTCCTCCGTCATATAGGCCAAACGTGTCGCTTCACCTGCAAATACCTGTTGTCCTACCATACCATCATCGGTTAGGTTCATCGCGAACTTTAACATTTTTATAGAAGTCGGTGATTTTTCCAGAATTTCCTGAGCCCATTGGTAGGCAGTGTCTTCCAATTCGTCATGTGGAACTACAGCATTGACCATACCCATGTCAAAAGCCTCTTGGGCAGAATAATTCCTTCCTAAGAAAAATATTTCACGTGCTTTTTTCTGTCCCACCATTTTAGCGAGATAAGCTGATCCGTACCCACCGTCAAAACTTGTTACATCGGCATCGGTTTGTTTAAAAATGGCGTGTTCTTTACTGGCCAAAGTCATGTCACAAACCACATGTAGGCTGTGTCCGCCTCCAACGGCCCATCCGGGAACTACGGCAATAACCACCTTGGGCATAAAACGAATCAAACGCTGTACTTCGAGAATATTCAAGCGGTGCATCCCATCTTCTCCAACATATCCTTGATGTCCGCGGGCACGTTGATCACCACCACTACAAAAGGAATAAACACCGTCTTTTGTAGAAGGCCCTTCAGCTGACAGTAATACAACTCCTATACTTGTATCTTCCTGTGCGTCATAGAACGCTTCATACAATTCACCTGTGGTTTGTGGTCTGAACGCATTTCTAACATTAGGTCGGTTGAAAGCGATTCGGGCTACTCCATTTGATTTTTTATAAGTAATATCTTCAAATTCCTTAACAGTTTTCCACTGCGGTACACTCATACTTTTTGGTATTTCCCCCAAATGTAAGAGATATCTGTTTTACTTCTAAACAAATCGAATGGTTTTTTGGGTCTTTTTCCCATAAAAAAGCCCTGATCTTCCGTTTTTATACGAAGATTTAAGATTTTTTTAAGAAATAAGATGAATTCCATCATCTTTAATAAGCAATTGACGGTTTTTGTAGAGTATGCCAATGGCCTTTTTAAAACTCTTTTTGCTCATGCCCAAAATTGCTTTTATATCCTCCGGATCACTTTTGTCATGCAGTCCTAAAAAACCATTGTTACGTTTCAAGGCATCCATCACTTTTTGTGATACCGGTTCAAGATTTTTATAACCAATAGGCTGCAAGCTGATATCCACTTTATTTCCTTCACGGATTTTCTTTACATAGCCCTTTTGACGTCCTCCTAATTTCAAGTCATGAAAAATCTCATTGTTATACACTAGGCCCTTGTGTTTTTCATTGATAATTACTTCCACCCCTATATCGGTAAAACGGGATATGATCAAATCCACTTCTTCATCTGGAGTAATTGTCAGTTCTTCATTGCTTAAAAACTGATTCGTTTTGCTGGAACCCACCATTCGGTTGGTTTTTTCATCCAAAAACGCATAAACAAGATACCATTTCCCGGCTTCCATTTTTCGCGCTTGCTCTTTGAAAGGCACGAACAATTGTTTTTCCAATCCCCAGTCTAAAAAAGCCCCTATCCCACTTGTTTCTGCTACATGTAAAAGGGCAAAGCTGTTTTTGGTTATTTTTGGGGTCAATGTGGTTGAAACCGGTCTTTCTTCGTGATCCAAATAGCAAAAAACCGTTATGGTGTCCCCTATTTCATAATCGTTTGGGACATATTTGTTGGGCAAGAGAATATCATTTCCTTCTTCATCTCCCAAAAAAAGTCCTACGGAGGTTTCCCTCAGTATTTCCAGGGTATTGTATTCGCCTATCTGTATCAAATCTTTCTTGTTTTATAACCGCTATGCAAAGGAAGTGATTAATTATTAATTTTTGAGCATAAAAAAGACTGTCTTAAATATTACGTGGTTTTATCAACCTAAATATCATGCCAAGGGCAATCAAATCGATCAGTTAAGACAGTCTTCTGAAATTTATTTACGAAAAATGATCTAGTATATAGACTCTTTTTTGAAGTGTTTTACCAACAAGTAATACACAACAGCTCTGTACTTGTTTCTATTGGATTTTCCATATTTGTCGATAACGGAACCAATAGCACTATCCAAAGCTGCAGAATCCGACAGTCCTAATTTTTTAATGAGGAAGTTCTTTTTAATTGTTTCAAGCTCTTTTTCATCTGATCCTGAAACTGTAGAAGCGTCTGCATTGTAGATTGATGGCCCAAGTCCAACTGTGACTTTAGTCAACAAATCCACGTCAGCAGTAACACCACATTTTTCTTTTAAGTCGGCGGCATACTTAGAAATTAACTCGTCTCTTTTACTCATGATTTAAGTTTTTGATTAATACTAGTTCTTAAATTTATTGATTTTTACCTAAAAAACTAAAATAATTGAGTAAAATTTCATCATTAATTGTTCTAGGGGTGAAAATTTCGAGTAAAGAAGGCCTTGAAGTATCGTCATAAAAGCCTGAAAGTGCTACTGTTAAATCTTTTTCACTATCTACAACCATGTATTTTATATTATGTGTCTCACAAATACCTTTTGCGTTCAACTTATGAATCGTTTCAAAATATTTGTCAAAATTTTTCGAATCCTTATGACCTGGAAGGATTCTGAAGATACCTCCCCCTCCATTGTTGATCAATATGATTTTGAAGTTTGACTTCAAATAAGTATTCCACAATGCATTGCTATCATAAAAGAAACTCAGGTCTCCCGTTACAAAAACAACCGGTTTTTTTGATACCACCGACGCCCCTACAGCTGTACTTGTACTTCCGTCTATCCCACTCGTTCCCCTGTTGCAATATACCTCAAGCGTTTCGTTCAACTGAAACAATTGTGCATAGCGTATGGTCGAACTGTTACTCAAATGTAATTGGTACTGCTCTGGAATGTTTTTTAATATCCTTTCGTAGACCTTTAAATCTGAATATGGTATTTGTGTCACATATTCCTTATGCGCACTACTCCTTTTGGCTTTTATCTTGAGCCAATACTGTAGATATTCACTCTTTTGAGGTTTCATCAGTTTGAAGAAAAGCTCAAAGAAGAGGTTTGGAGTGGTTTTAAAATGCTTTTTGAGACAATAAAAAGTATCATATGCCTTTTTAGAGTCGATATGCCAATGGTGTTCAGGTTGATATTTCCTCAAAAAAGCCTTTATTTTTTTGGAAACCACCATTCCTCCAAAAGTCAGTAAGATTTCAGGTTGTAAATCCTTGAAATAATCCACCCCATCCTTTATTTTTTCCAAAGGCGCTATGATCTTGTCGATATTCGGAAAGAAACGATGGTGATGTAAATTGGATGTTGTCTCCGTAAAAACCACAACCGATTCGTCTTCAGCTATTATATCCAAAAATTGCTGTTCGAGTGCATTCGGCGGATTGACCCCTACGAGTATCATTTTCTTTTTCGCCTTGTTCCAGATATCAGCATAGGCTTGTAGCGATTCATCACTCAGTCTTTCATAACTCTTCTCAGGTTGTTTTACCTGTGGAGTCACAAATTGGGTGTCAGTCATTCCGTATAAAGGCTCTTCAAATGGAATGTTGATATGTACTGGCCCTTTTTCTTCAAAAGCCGTATTGATCGCCTTGTTAAGTTCGTCTTCGTTATAGCCCTGTATGCTCTTTTGAAGCTGGGTGGGATTGATGTACTTATCCAGTTTTGGCAAATTTTTACCCTCGTTCAAAACTTTTTGATCATCCCCCCTAACATCCTGCTTTAGGTTAACCGAATACAAAATATGCCGTTCAAAGACATGATCCTGCCTTATGGTTTGTCCATCCCCTATATCGATTCGGTACGGAGGTCTGTCTGCTGATAAAATCACCAATGGAATATCGCTGTAAAACGCTTCGGCTATGGCCGGATAATAATTGAGTAAGGCAGAACCCGAAGTACACACCACAGCCGTGGGTTGCTGCAATTGCTGCGCCATTCCCAAAGCAAAAAAGGCGGCACTACGCTCGTCGACTATACTGTAGGTCTTAAAAAAGTTATTTTCTGTAAATCCGATAGTCAAAGGCGCATTTCTACTACCCGGAGAGATTACAATATGCTGAATTCCTTTCGCTTTGCACAAAGCAACGACCGTTTGTGCCAACGGTATGTCTGAATATGTCATATAAAACTAAGGTGGTTATCGGAGGGCAAAATTACTGAATAAAGTCTGCTTTTCCGAAAGTCTTGTGTTTTTAATATAAATGCACAATAGGTTTCATATATTTTATTTTACCCTCACTCCGAGTGCCCTGACATTTCTTTCCAAAAAACATCACAATGCACAAAAAGCTATTATACTTTAAAGAAGCCATGTAATATTTATCCTTTTAAAACATCCAACATGGTTCGTGTTTTGTCTACGGTTTCCTGCCATTCCTGTTCTGCATCAGAGTCTTTGGTGATCCCGCCACCAACATATAATTCCAGTTTTTTATTTCTATACTGCATGCAACGTAGATTAACGTACAATCTGGAAACTGTTTTTACCGATACATACGCGTTGTTTTCTACATTACGTCGGTTGGGGTTCCGCTTTCGGATTTCTTTTAGGTTGAGCTCTCCCAAAAAACCAGTGTAGAATTCGCGCCTATAATTTTCGTTCTCCAAAATAAACGCTCTTGCTTTTTCTTTCGGAAGTCCGCAAACTGCAGGGGTTGGATGTAAAGTGTAAAGCACTTGCTCAAGATTTGAATGTCTAATTAGGTTACCTGTAATTTTCGTTTTTAAGTGAAGTAAACTCCCGGCTCGTACTGTTTCAACATCAGAAACCGAAATATTTTTAACCAATGACTGAATATTACCTACGATATAATCGGTTACAAATTGTTGTTCCTGTCGTTCTTTTTCACCCCATAGTACATTCATCGATCCTTGATATGACTGAGTTGATGCCAGTGCCATAGTTTGAAATTGGTTGTTTTTTACCTGCAACAGTGTCTCAGGGGTAGCTCCTATCCACATCCCTCCTTTTGGATGATACCAGACATAACAAAACGCCTGTGGATATTTGGTAACCAGTTTTTTAAAAACCGAGAGCATATCAAATTTTTCAATACCTATTTCTTTTTTTCTGGAAACAACCACCTTTTTCGTTTCTGAATTTTCAATGGCAGTAATCGCTTTTTCAACCAACTTGATATGTGATTCCTTAGCCTTATCATCTTCTATTTCAGAAATGAAAGCAGAGACACCATTTTCATAGGTTTCAACAAGACATTGTATTGTTTCTGATGTGTTTTGAGGAATGAGAATCGCCTTTTTATCGGCTTGAAAAGGAGCAAAAGCAAAACCGCTTTCGGTATAGTCTTCAACAAAAAACAAATCATCGTTATGTTGCAATAAACCATTGATATTTCTATCGTCCGGTTTCCTGTAAACCACAAACGGAAGCTCATTTTTTAAATGTGATGCAAGCTTTTTAAAAAATTGATCTGCAGCTATCGTCATAAACTATTTTATTTCGGCAAGGCAATAGTGGTGAGTTTACAGAGCGATATCAGGTTATCGGATTCATCCGTTATCTTTATTTCCCACAATTGCGTCGTTCTTCCTTTGTGGATTATAGAGGTTTTAGCATAAATCACTCCGTCTTTAACACTTTTAAGATGATTGGCAGAAATTTCAATCCCGCGGATAAAAAACTTGTCCGTATCAAGAAAAATATACGAAGCGGCACTCCCAACACTTTCAGCCAAAGCAACAGTGGCCCCACCGTGAAGCACACCATCCGGTTGATGAACACGGGGCGTTACCGGCATTTTGGCCATCAGATAGTCCTCTCCTATTTCAGTAAATTCTATGTCAAGTGTTTCCATCAACGTGTTTTTACAACGTTCACGAATAAGCGCCAATATTTTTTCTTTATCAGGATGCATATCTCTAAATTTGATTTGTAAAAATACAACAACTATCATGAATACACCCACCTTGGAAAATGAAATCGTACAGCTTGCTCCGCTTACGCTGGAAAATTATAAAAATCTATATACCATCGCTTCTGAAGACAAACTCGTACAATATTCTCCTTCAAATATTTCCACTTTACAAGCGTTAACGCAGTATGTAAAAAAGGCTTTGGAACTCCAAGAAGCGAAAACTGCCATTCCTTTTATTATCTACGACAAAAGAGCAAAAAAATATGCCGGATGTACGCGTTTTATGAATATTGACTGGGACAATAAGGTACTTCATATCGGTTCGACATGGATTGGCAGGGAGTTTCACGGTAACGGACTCAACACTGCCATGAAAAACTTGATGATCAATTATGTTTTCTACAAGATGGGATTTGAAAAAATAGAATTCAGGATTGACGAACGCAATATCCGTTCCAGAAAAGCCGTGGAAAAATTAGGAGCCCAACTAGAGGGTATTCTTCGCAAAAATGTCTACTTATTGGATGGTTACAAAAGAAACACCTGCTGTTATGGTATTTTAAAAGAAGAATGGCTTGCTCGATAAGAGAAGTTTTAAGAATTTTTGTGATTTTCTTAAGCAACCTTTAGTTCTTTTTGCATCGTATATGTACTAATACTAAATGATATGTTATGGATACAGTACTTATACAAATAGGAATCTTTGCAGCCCTCCTTGGTATAGTCATCTGGCTGATTAAAGAAGTTGGCCTTTATTTACTTAAGAAAAATAATGATTGATAAAAACAAAAATCCCCGGCAAACACCGGGGATTTTTTATAACTACTGTCTTTCAACTTCTGTCTCCTGACTTCCATCTTCCGACTTATTTACTTCACTTCTTCAAAGTCTACATCCTGTACATCTTCTCCTTCTTTAGAGTCACCCCCGGCACTACCTTGAGCGTCTCCTGCAGCTGCATCACCATTTTGTTGTGCTTCCGCTTGAGCTTTGTACATTTCTTCAGATGCTACTTTCCAAGCCTCATTGATTTTGTCTAATGCAGGTTGAATAGTATCTACATCTTTAGTTTCGTATGCTTTCTTCAATTCTTCCAAAGCATCTTCAATCGGCTTTTTCTTATCGTCAGATAATTTATCGCCAAATTCTTTCAATTGCTTTTCAGTTTGGAAGATCATGGCATCAGCTTCATTGAGTTTATCAACTTTTTCCTTAGCCTTTTTATCCGCTTCAGCATTGGCTTCAGCTTCCTTCTTCATTTTCTCGATTTCTTCTTCTGTCAATCCTGAAGAAGCCTCGATACGAATGTTTTGCTCTTTGTTTGTTCCTTTATCTTTAGCAGAAACATTGATAATACCATTGGCATCGATATCAAAAGTCACTTCAATTTGAGGAACTCCTCTTGGTGCTGGTGGGATTCCGTCTAAGTGGAAGCGTCCGATGGTCTTATTGTCGGCTGCCATTGGTCTTTCTCCTTGCAACACGTGAATTTCCACTGATGACTGACTGTCTGCCGCTGTAGAGAATATCTGCGATTTTTTAGAAGGAATGGTCGTATTGGCCTCAATAAGTTTGGTCATTACACCGCCCATGGTTTCAATACCCAAAGAAAGTGGGGTAACATCCAATAGCACTACATCTTTCACATCACCGGTCAACACTCCACCTTGAATAGCTGCACCAATAGCAACAACTTCGTCTGGGTTTACTCCTTTTGATGGTTTCTTACCAAAGAATTTCTCAACAGCTTCTTGAACTGCAGGAATCCTTGTTGAACCACCCACTAAAATAACCTCATTGATATCGCTTTTAGAAAGTCCGGCGCTTTTCAATGCTTTTTCACACGGAGCGATGGTTCTTTCTACCAAATCAGCGATCAATTGCTCAAACTTAGAGCGTGTCAAGGTTCTCACCAAGTGTTTAGGACCACTTGATGTAGCCGTAACATAAGGCAAGTTGATTTCAGTTTGGCTTGCAGATGACAATTCGATTTTTGCTTTCTCCGCAGCTTCTTTTAGACGTTGAAGCGCCATAGGGTCTTTCCTAAGGTCGATATCCTCATCTTTTTTAAATTCTTCTGCCAACCAGTTGATGATCTTTTCATCTACATCATCCCCACCAAGGTGAGTATCTCCGTCTGTTGAAAGTACTTCAAAAACGCCATCTCCCAATTCAAGGATAGAAACGTCATGTGTACCTCCACCAAAGTCGAATACCACGATCTTCTGGTCTTCTCCTTTTTTATCCAATCCGTATGCCAATGCTGCAGCTGTAGGCTCGTTGATGATTCGCTCTACTTTTAAACCTGCGATCTCTCCGGCCTCTTTTGTAGCTTGACGCTGAGCATCGTTAAAATAAGCAGGAACGGTAATAACCGCCTGTGCTACATCTTGTCCCAAGTAATCTTCAGCAGTTTTCTTCATTTTTTGAAGAATCATAGCCGATAATTCCTGAGGTGTGTATAAACGCCCGTCTATATCTACACGGGGTGTATTGTTGTCTCCTTTTATAACTTTATAAGGTACTCGTCCTGCCTCCTTTGCAGATTCAGAGAACTTATTACCCATAAAACGTTTGATTGAATATATGGTTTTATGAGGGTTGGTTACCGCCTGACGCTTTGCAGGGTCCCCCACTTTAATTTCTCCTTCATCAACAAAAGCAATGACAGAAGGTGTCGTTCTTTTTCCTTCAGCATTAGGTATAACAACCGGTTCGTTACCTTCCATTACGGAAACACAAGAGTTGGTTGTTCCTAAGTCTATTCCAATAATTTTACTCATGTTTATATTTTTATAGTGTTTGAAAATTCTTTATTTCAATCGCAATACAAAAGTCAATCTTTATGCCATGACCAAAAAAATGACAAACTGTCATAAACAAGAGACAGCCCTGACGAATTGATTATTTTAGCTGATAAGAAATGAAACTATTCGATATCCATACCGATCCCAATCAGAATTTACTGCCATATGACGGTATTGTGAATTATTACGGAAATGTGATTCCTCATGTGAAGGCTTCCGATTTGTATGATTCTCTTCTGAATAGCATTACCTGGGAGCACGACAAAATCATTCTTTTTGGAAAACAGATCGTTACCAAACGAAAAGTGGCCTGGTATGGGGACAAACCGTTTACGTATACCTATTCAAATATAACGAAGCAAGCCCTCGAGTGGACAAAAGAGCTTATGGAGTTAAAACAGCTAATCGAAGAAAAAACCGGAGAAACCTATAATTCCTGCCTGTTGAATCTCTATCACAACGGAAGTGAAGGCATGTCATGGCACAGTGACGACGAAAAAGAACTGCAAAAGAACGGTGCTATTGCGTCATTGAGCTTAGGTGCGGAACGAAAATTTGTCTTTAAACATAAAAAGACCAAAGAAAAAGTGGCTGTAACACTGGAAAACGGAAGTCTTATCCTCATGAAAGGCATAACCCAAACCCACTGGCTGCACAGCCTTCCTCCCACTAAAAAAGTGAACAGTCCACGTATCAATCTAACCTTTAGGACTATTGTTTCTTAAAACTACCCCTTAATACACTAAAAGGACATCAATTTTGAGCAAGTTTAAAAATAGAAAGTGTCACCTCGATCATTATCAATGATTCAAAATATATTTTGAATTGAAGATACCAAGCAAAGCTTGTCGAGAGGTTGCTTTATAAAACATTTAATCAAACTGATATAATTTTAATTGCTTTGTACCGTTAAAACAGCAGAACAAAAAGCAGTTAAAATATGAAACTAATAAAAACAGCATTAAGCGTATTGTGTCTAATCGGCTTATTTTATGCCTGTAGTTCGTCGGATGATGACTTTGGATCAGGTCCCGAAGTAGATAAATGCCTCGGACTTGGAGAGAATCAATTCAGGCTTTCCATTCAGGAAACTTTTACAGCCTTACCCGGAAAAGTATCGATTTTCTTTAAGGTAAACGACATGGATGGTAATCCTGTTCCGGGATTGACCGCCAGCAATTTTAATATTTTCGAAAAAGGGAGAAACGACAATTGCTACAAACCTATTTCCCCTTCGGAATCCAACGGACGTATATCGCCTAACTCACAAGTATTCAACACCAACACCCTTTTGGTCTTGGATTTGAGTAACAGTGTGTTGAGCACCAGCCTTGAGGAGCTGAAAACCGCTTCTGTAAGTTTTATTGATGAAGTAATGCCCGCCACACCCGATGAACAATTCAGAATGGCTATTTATTGGTTCGACGGAGAAGATGCCTTACACGAATTGAACCCACTGACCTCCAGTAGCGAAGAACTTAAAGCATCGATCGATAGCATCACGGCAGATATAAGTGATGACCCTTCGACCGATCTTTACGGAGCTGTAATAAAAGCAACCGATTCGGCTACAGCTATCCTAAAAGAAAATGAAGATAATGATATTTTGGCGGCTTCTTCCGTTGTTGTTTTTACCGATGGAACCGATCAAGCAGCCCGATATAAAGAAAGTGATGCCATCAACAAAGTGAATAATGCCAATGAAAACATTTCGTTCTTTAGTATTGGTCTAGGAAGCGAAATCGACGAAAATGTCTTGAAAGCCATCGGAAAAACCGCCTATGCGGTTGCCGAAAACAAAGAAGAACTGGAAGCTACCTTCCGACAAATTTCACAAAATGTGGCCGGACAAGCACATAGTTATTACCTCTTTGAATATTGTAGTCCGAAAAGGGATGGTAGTGGTGTTAACCAACTGGTGATCCAAGCTGTAAAAGGTGAAGAGCAAGGAGCAATCGAATCAGAATTTGATGCTACAGGGTTTACCTCAGGTTGTGAGTAAGACATATTAAGTGTTTACCAAAACAAAAAGCCCAGTAAATCATGAGATTTACTGGGCTTTTACTTTCTATCTATTGTTCTTGCGAACCTTGCGTATTGTATTTCTTTGCGCTCCTTGCGCCTGCCTGCCGGCAAAGGCAGGGTTAAATTTTACTTTTTTACTGATATTTTTTAACGATATTCATTCGCAGTTTTCTGAAATAATCTTCTGCCAGCCAATCCCTGTAGTTCTTCGTACTCTTACTGATACAATAGGAATACCGTTTGATCCTACTCTCAATATCGTCTTTTAGCTCCATGGCCAACATACGGGCATCATAGGCATCTTCGCTGTTTTCAACACACATTTGGGTATGTTGTTTTAAAGATTTTTCCAAAACGGTTTTCGATCTCAAGCCTTTTTTGATGCTTTCATCATAAACATCTTCAATATCAAAAGTGACGTCTTCAGTTTTACCGAACATCTCCCTTATTTTTTGAGGCATCTCGTAAACGAAATTACTTTCAATCTCTTCATCATCCTTGATGTTTTCCAAATAAAAATCAGGATATCTGAAAATATGATGCCAGTCCACCGGTTCGCTCCACAAACCAAATCTCGCCACATTATTCCCAAGGTCAATCACCTTAAATTTGTTTTTATTTGGCAACACTCGCGATCCCCTTCCAATCATCTGGAAATAAAGGGTCAACGAACGAGTCGCCCTATTCAGAATAATGGTCTCTACGGAAGGTTCATCAAATCCAGTGGTTAAAATACTTACTGAACTCAAAATGGCGTCAGGAGTGTTTTTGAACCATTTTAATATTTCTTTACGTTCTTTATTGCTATGCGTATTATCCAAATGTCGCACCGGATAACCGGCTTCCCTAAACATTTCATACACATACCACGACGTATTGATACCATTGTTGAAGATCAATGTTTTGGTTCTCTTGGCTTTTTCTTCATAAGCATACAAGAGCTTTTCCTGCATTTCAAAATTCGAATACAAAGCTTCAGACGATTTTACAGTATAATCTCCGTTAATCCCGACTTTAAGAGCACTTAGTCCTACATCATAGGTAAATGTTTCCGCTTTTGCCAAAAAACCTTTTTCGATCAATGTTTTGATTGCCTCTCCAATGACAAGTTCGTTATAATTATCCTTCATCGGAAGTTTGATGTTGGAACTGAGCGGTGTCGCTGTTACCCCAAGTATAAAACTATTCTTAAAAAAGGACAGTAATTTTCGGAAAGAATTATAGTGTGCTTCATCAATAATAACCAAACCTACATCATCAATCTCCAGCTTTTTTTCATTAAGTCGGTTTTTTAAGGTCTCCACCATCGCCACAAAACACATATATTCATCCTGATCGGGCAATTCCTTCACCTTGCTGTTGATGATCTTGTTCTTTACTTTGAACTCTTCAAGCATTTTTGAGGTTTGCTTACTCAATTCAATCCTGTGGGTGAGCACCACTACCTTTTTTTGGGTTTCCTGAATATATCTTCTTACAATCTCGGAAAAAATAACCGTCTTCCCTCCTCCCGTAGGTAATTGATAGAGAAGGTGGTAATTGTGAGGCTTGTTGTGGATGCGTTCAAAAATCTGGTCTATCGCCCCTTTTTGGTAATCGTAAAGTTCTTTTTCTTCTTCTTCTCCAATAGCAAACATACGTGTGATTAATGGTAATCGGTTAAGCGAACAAAGTTAATTCGTTTTAACGATAATGTGAAATTATAAAGTTTAAAAGTTTGTGAAGGGTATGGAGACCGAGGTTGGAAGCCGGAAGTCAGGGGTGAAAAAACCCTCCCCAACCCCTCCAAAGGAGGGAAGAAATCAATATGGTATGGCGCTGTTTTTTTTGGAATTTGTTACTTGGAATTTGTTCATTCCAGTTTTTTCAACCCAATAAACCGATCTGTTACTTTTTCGATCTTAAATCCCCAATGCTTGGCGATATATTCAATGGTTTTCTTTCGGTAGAAAAAAACATGAGTGGCATCATTTCGATATTCCCATTTCTCAAAATCAATACTTTCGCTATAAAGCAAAGTCATAATTAGTAGCCTCCCTCCTAACTTCAGCAGTTTATACAGCTTGTCGATTTCCTCCTTCGGGTTAAAAAAATGTTCAAAGACCTCACAAGACACAATATAATCATAGGTATTGTCCAATAAAACGGTGTCCGGTTTGAAAAACGGATCGTATTGTTCGATATGATACCCATTATCCTCAAGCATTTTTGATATGACCGGTCCGGTGCCGCAACCAAAATCCAATCCGAGGTGTTCTGCTTTCTGCTTTTCCAGTACGTAATCGGTAATGGGCGAAGTAAAATTTTGATACCGCACATCGTTCACATCGTTATTATGGGTTTCATACCTCGCTTTTTCTACCTCCAGTGACAGATAGTCTTTCTTGTCCTTTACGATCGCAAAACAGGTACTGCAATTATAATAACCTTCATCTATTTCTTCGGTAAGTGTGGTGTCGCAAAGCGGACAATTCATAGAAACTTAAAGTGTTTTTAGTTGGTTGACAGTAAACATAGTGATTTTTATTTGGAAGTTGGGTGATCAGTGTTGAAGGTTGAAAGTTTAAAATTTAAGATTGAAGATTTGATCATGGGTTAATTGGAGGAATTGGGGGATTTGGAATTTTACCTGCGTGAGGGATGGAGCGGCATGTCTGAGCTCGCCCAGAGCCCTTGCGGAAGGAAGCGAGTAGCGAGAGTCTGTCTGCCGACAAAGGCAGGCCCGACCCGAGGAGGCGCGATGAGAGGCACGCCCAAGAAAAACATAGAACTTGATAAATACCGTGTATTTTACAACACTTAACACAAAAGCTATGGTATTTTAACTAATTTCCTGTAATTTTGCGTTTTAAATAAAAACGAAGCTTGCCAACGGGTAGGCATATTAAAATTATTTTATGAGTCAAGTAAAGGAAAACGACACGGTTAAAGTTCATTACACAGGAAAATTGCAAGACGGACAAGTATTCGACAGTTCTTTGGAAAGAGAACCTTTGGAATTCACACTTGGACAAGGGCAATTGATCCCGGGATTTGAAAAAGGAATCATAGACATGTCGGTTAACGAAAAAAAGACTATCGATATTCCATCTACTGAAGCTTATGGCGATGTGAAGCAAGAATTGTTTCAAGAAGTTCCTAAAAGTGAGCTTCCGGAAAATATCGATCCAGAAGTAGGTATGGGCTTAGTATCCCGTACTCCGGACGGAAGGGAAATCCAATTGGTTGTAGCTGATGTTAAAGATGAAGCTATCGTAGTCGATGCCAATCACCCACTAGCAGGAAAAGACCTGACATTTGAAGTGGAAGTTTTAGAGATCAAATAATTTTCTTTTTGAAAATATGTTTTTTTAATGCCTGAGAAATGTTATTTCTCGGGCATTTTCTGTTAAGTTTCGTAGATGGATTCCTACAAATCATAAATTTTTACTAAAAATTTCGCTTCTTTAGCACTATTTCCTTGATCTATTTGCTTTTTTGAAAAAAAAATGGTATTAATGCGAGGTTATAATAAAATATTACACAAGATATATGAGACAACTGAAAATAATAAAGCAGGTAACCAATCGAGAATCAAAATCACTAGACAAATACCTTCAGGATATCAGTAAGATCGATATGATTACCGCGGACGAAGAAGTCGAATTGGCTCAACGGATCAGGGAAGGCGATCAAGTCGCCTTGGAAAAACTGACTAAAGCCAACTTACGCTTTGTAGTTTCGGTTGCAAAACAATATCAGAATCAAGGGCTGAAACTTCCTGATTTGATCAATGAAGGAAACCTCGGACTCGTGAAAGCAGCCAAGCGTTTTGATGAGACACGCGGATTTAAATTTATCTCTTATGCCGTGTGGTGGATTCGTCAGTCTATTTTGCAAGCCCTTGCTGAACAATCCAGAATTGTGAGATTACCGCTCAACAAGATCGGTTCTATCAATAAGATCAACAAAGCTTATTCGTTTTTGGAACAAGAGCACGAACGCGCACCTTCTGCGGAAGAGATTGCCAAAGAGCTTGATATGACCGTAAAGGATGTAAAACAATCCATGCGGAATTCAGGTAGGCACCTCTCTATGGATGCACCGCTTAAAGAAGGGGAAACTTCCAATTTATACGATGTTGTAAAATCGGGTGAGTCACCAAACCCTGATAAAACCCTGTTGCACGATTCGTTACACATTGAGATCAACAGGGCGCTGGAAACCCTTACCACTCGTGAAGCTGATGTCATCCGCTTGAACTACGGAATAGGGAATCAACAACCCATGACTCTAGAGGAGATTGGTGATGTATTTGACCTTACCCGCGAACGCGTGCGACAAATCCGTGAAAAAGGAATACGCAGACTAAGACACAATTCCAGAAGCAAGATTCTGAAAATGTATTTAGGGTAGTTCAGAAAACAGTTTGCAGTAAACAATATATACCAAAGGCGCAAGCATTTATGTTTGTGCCTTTTTTTGTTATAGCACAAGTCAAGAGGTTTGTGCTAGCCCTTGGGGTGACACTAATGATAGTGAGGGGTCGACATTTCATTTTATTCTATTTTTCTTTTCTCAGTCACCAAAATAATTTGCTTCATCGATGTCTTTTATACAGACTTCTATGAGTTCGATTAATGTGTCACATTCATAGTCTTCAGAAAAACTAACATTGGCTGCATCACCCAAACAGAATTTCCCATTTGCCCATCGCAAAGAATAAAAATCCCTTTGTCCCAGCCATAATTCTTTGGTTTCCCACCATTCAAATATCACCAGATCATCACTGGGGTGAAAGGCCATTATTATTTCATAAGAAAAATCGTCTGCAACAGTATACAAATCGACTAGTTGTTTGATTGTCGTGTCTTCAACGCCATAATCTTCGGCGCGTTGTACAAAAGTATTTATTTGCTGCCTAGTAGCCGGTTTAAAGGCATAATCGTCATTACCATTTACCAAATTGGTTAATAGGTTTTTGATTCTTTCTTGGTTTGAGTTCAATTTTATCTATTATTATTTCTGTATTTTTTGTGCTTTTTTTATAGTTTCAGTACGAGCGAGACCTGTCAGTCAATAAAGGGAAGTTCGCTCTAGCAACGTTTTTTTCAAATCCCCAATGTTATCAAATGTTTTACCTTGTGGTATGTCAAAGTTGCTTTGATACATTGTTTTAATTCCGATACCGGGATTTTTTGGTTTAATTGAAAAACAATGGCCCGATTTCCCTCATATTGAAATTTATGTTCAAATACCCTTCTAAACGTATCAACCAAACGACTTGTACATTGGAAATACATTGCGTACTGGTTTGGTACCTTCTCTTTCCAATCCATTCGCAAGGTGCTCCCATTTTTGGTTACAAAACTTGGTTCGCCCCATTTCAATGTCTCTTCAAGTTTGTCTATGCCTTCTATTTCCCCTGCTGTTTCTATGATCAGTTCCCTTAAGAATTGCATTTTATCACGAACTGTATCCGGGTAATTGCCAAGAACTTCTTCTACTTTGGAATTTGTTTTTATTTCTATCATACTCATCTTATAAATTCTAATTTATCTAGTTACTGATCATATTTCAGTAAAAAATACGGTTTTTTTAGTTTTCAGTTTTATCAACATTTGACATTCTACTGTCGGTAATTTGCTCTGCTCCATTTTGTTATATGTCTTTTATTTGAGTATTTATTTTTTCCTGTTGGATTTATCACACTGTCGTTCTACAATAACCGCTAACTTAATATGAACCACTAAAATACATTTTATCCCTTAAAATTTGGTTGGATAAATCCTAAATCATGTTCAGGCTCATTACCATTGCATTCCAACTCGTTACATTTTGATTCTGATACGATACAATCGTGTTCCGGCACGTTCGTTTTCCATTCCTTGTGGTTGATCTATTATTCCGATGTTTCTCTTCCGAGATAAATGATTTCACAACAATATAACTACAGTTCACAACAAAATGGAGGTTATTTTAGGATAAAGTTCATAGTTTAGAGCTCAATTAATAGTGCTTATAAATAAACTAAGAAACAATAGAGAACTAATTATGAAAAGAACAATTTTAGCTGGTATTATCCTACTTTCCTTATTTTTTAACGCTTGTAATTTTAACCAATCTGTAAACAAAGACATGATCTCCGGTGCCTACTCAAGGGGTGATGGAATTAGTTGTGACGAAGTGGTTATCCAAGTCAATGGAAAAAATGAAAAGAGAAATCATTTTGTTCATGGGGAAAAAGTGAATTTCGTTTTCAATAACATAAGTGGCTTCAAAAAAGAAGGGGGGAAAATATTTCCCGGACTATCATTGTTTATCACCAAAAATGAAAAAGATACTGTCCTTACTTACCCTGATTTATTAAAAGACTTGAAAGAAGGAACAGCGCTATCCCCTATCAAACTTCAGGCGAATTTCATAGCCGTTTTACCTTATAGAAACAAAGAAAAATACAAAGTCAAAGTCAGTATTTGGGATAAAAAAGGAGAAGGAACTTTTTTATATGAACTTCCTTTTACAGTAGAAGAAAATGAGCTATTGAATATTGATTCTAAAGATATAAACTACTCGCACATCTATTTATGGAATGAAAGCCTAAAGCAACCTGTTTTAGACAATCAAGTAAACCAAGAAAATCAATTGGCTTTAATACTGGAAGGACTTGATGGTTTAACGGTAAAAAACGGAAATGTATATCCGGTTTTGTCAATAGCCCTTATAGATAACAATGGAAATAAAATCATTTCCGACTCAAATGTTTTAAGTAAATATGAACTAGAGGGTATCAATGCTGAAGCTTTCACCGAAGGTCAACTTCCCGTTACCATTACTTTTTCCAGTGGACAAATAAACAATCCTTGTAAACTGGTCGCGAGATTAAAAGACAAAAACTCTGATAAAAAATTGAACATCACAACTGAATTGAAAGTTAAATAGCGTTGTGTAGATGACATACCGATAGTCAGAACTTTTAATTTGGCTCTTGATCCCGATAATTGTCGGAATTAGTGCTTGTTTTTTTTGGAATTTGATATTAATATCACCACAAACGTACATCATTTAAAAAAGTATTTTACTTTTGAGGAAAATATGATGATATGATTACTACCGATCAGGTAAAAGATCTTGAGGAAAGGACAACCGAGCTAAAAAAATACTTAAACATAGAGCAAAAGCTCATCGAAATCCAAAATGAAGAGGAGAAAACCTATGCCCCTGATTTTTGGAATGACTCCAAGAAGGCTGAGGCTATTATGAAGGACTTGCGTGGCCTGAAAAAATGGGTAGAAGATTATAACACTGCCAAGACCATGGTAAGTGACCTTGACGTGTTGTATGAATTTTATAAAGAAGGCGAAGCTACCGAAGACGATGTGGTTTCTCAATATGAAAAAGCCAAGACCCTGATTGAAGGTATGGAGTTTAAAAACATGCTTTCTGAAGAAGGTGACAGTATGAGTGCTGTACTCCAAATCACAGCCGGCGCTGGAGGAACCGAAAGTTGTGATTGGGCAGCGATGTTGATGCGGATGTACCTCATGTGGGGTGAAAAAAACGGCTTTAAGATCAAAGAACTCAACCATCAGGAGGGCGATGTTGCCGGGATTAAGACCGTTACACTTGAATTTGATGGGGATTATGCTTTTGGTTGGTTGAAGAGTGAGAACGGAGTGCACAGATTGGTACGTATCTCTCCCTTTGACAGTAATGCTAAAAGACATACTTCTTTTGCCTCTGTTTATGTTTATCCGTTAGCAGATGATTCTATCGAGATTGATATCAACCCCGCTGATATTTCATGGGATTTTGCTCGGTCGAGCGGTGCCGGTGGACAAAATGTAAACAAGGTGGAGACTAAGGCCATCCTAACGCACCACCCTACCGGAATTATCATTCACAACTCCGAAACCCGTTCGCAGCTTGAAAACCGCGAAAAGGCAATGCAAATGCTGAAATCACAGTTGTATGAGATCGAATTGAAAAAACGCCAGGCTGCCAGAGAAGAGATTGAGTCTGGAAAAATGAAGATTGAATGGGGCTCACAAATACGCAACTACGTGATGCATCCATACAAACTGGTTAAAGACGTTAGAACCGGACACGAAACCGGAAATGTAGATGCGGTAATGGACGGTAGCATTGACGAATTCCTAAAAGCCTATTTGATGATGATGGGCCAGCATGAAGAGGAGTAGGTATTTCATTTGTTTTCTTTAGTGCCTCGTTTAATACTTTTTCGTGACTATAATAACTCCAGTGGACCAATTCATCTTGGTTAGGTTTAGATTTTTTCGTTTTTCCAGATCAGCAATCAATTGATCTACATTTTTCTGATGTCCATCAGGCCAGTTGGGTTGTGCTGTCATATCGTCAATGATATAAAATCCACCGACATTCAATAATTCTAAAACCTCATCGAGTTCACTGTATTTTCCCGGCCAGGCATCGGCAAAAATTAAATCAAAGTTTTCTCCGTCATAATTTTTTATCCATTCTGTCCCGTCTTCACATACAATTTCTACTCTTTTGTCCGCTCCAAAATAATGCTTCGCAATATCAATCAGTTTAGGATCATTATCCACTGTTATCAACTTTGATTCCGGATCCATACCATCAACCATCCAGGAAAGGGAAAGTCCGATGCCTGTTCCCAATTCCAATAGATTCGATTTGGGCTTCGATGTTATCAATGTTTTCAACAAGCTCCCGATATAAAGATCTGAAGGCATGGTAAACCCGATTTCTTCAGATTTGTTTTCTATTTCTGAATGAATTTTTGGTTTGTCAAGGATGTTGGAGTCTTTCATGGTTTTTGACTTGGTGTTAATGCTTTATGTTTGCGTTAATCAACTACCTCGGGGCAAGGCCACGAGGCATTAGGCGGAAAAACCTAAAAAACATTTCAACGCAAGCATCAGAATATTTAAAATCTCGCTTAGTGAGTAAAAGTAGGAAAATGAGTTGAATTTCTGAGTAGGAAATTCCGCAGTTTCTAATTTAGTTCACTCAGAAGCTTAATCAATCTCTTGCCGTGGTCCTTAGCCTTTGTCTTCACTTCATTTTCTGTATAGCCATCGGCAAGGGAAGTTTCATAAAAATAAAATGGTTCGATATAATTCATCTGAGCAAAATAGGCTGTTTGCTCAAGGTTTTTACAGAATTCTTGAATTCGAAAATGGTGTTTTTCTAATGTGCTATATTCCTTTTCCTTACCACCTATACTAAAACTTGCCAAAAAGTTTCTGCCTTTTAATTTATCACCTTTTGAACCAAAGGCAAACTGATGCTCAAATACCACATCAAACCAATGCTTTAAAATAGCTGGCATATTATACCAATAAAACGGATATTGAAACACGATTGTCTTATGCTGCAATAACACTTGTTGTTCTACTTTTGCTTCAATTTTGTAATCAGGATACAGATTTTGGATGTTCCTGATTTCTATTTCCAAATCGCTTTTTTGCAATTCATCAATAATGGTTTTGTTCGCTAAGGACTTCTCAAAAGTTGGATGTCCTAAAATAATTAATGCCATAATTTTTAAATTTTAATACTATAATAATTATAGTTGCAAAACTAATTTTAGCCTTTTACTTTTGCAATAACTATCAATTTAGATAGGTTTAAAATCAAATAAATATGAAGGATGAATGTAAAGGTGAGTATGTCAGGCTTAAAGGAAAAACCTACCCCTGTTCTGTAAGTTTGACAATGGATTTAGTTGGCGGAAAATGGAAAACCGTTATCCTATATCATTTAGCAGATGGTAAAAAAAGATTCAGTGAACTCCGTAGGGAAATGCCCGCTGTAACAGAAATGACTTTAAGTTTACAGTTAAAGCAATTGGAAAAAGACAGTTTGGTTTCAAGAAAGGTTTATGGAAAAAAACCACCCATAAAAGTTGTCTATAGTTTAACTGATTTTGGGAAATCATTTATTCCCGTTCTGGAAGCCATTACCAAATGGGGAAACCAAGTCGTCAATGAAAAAGGGGAGTTTGTCGACAGTTTGTCTTAGATGGTATGTATTGGTATAGCCGAATTATATGCAATTACCCAACATTTTCCTTATCAGTTTTTGATAGCCATTTAGCAACATTGGTGTAATTGGTAATCATAGGTTGGTTTTTTCATAGGATGTACTGTTATACGTAATTTTTTACGTTAACAGTATAATTCATCATTCTCTTCATGAGAAATAGGCTCATGGTATAACATACACCAATCTACAACCCTGTTAGATATTCGGTCAAAAATGTCATCTTCTGAATAAGGTTTATCTTCAATTGATAACTTATCCAAATCAGTGTTGATTTGTTCAATTGTTTTTTGGTTAAACACTTTTTTGTCCGATAGTTTTTTTCTTAGATAGTCAATCAATATCCCGTGACATTTTTCATTGAAGTTTATATTACCATTTCTATGAGCTTCATCACGCAATTTTTCAATTGCTCTTAATAATTCACCTTGAACATACTTTGACTGCCCTGACTCGGGCACATAATTTTGCCAAATAAACTTGGCTTTCTCAAAATATTTCTTTTCAGTCATTTTTTTATTTAGATTTTAACAACTTAATTATACATCAAAATCTATATCAAACAGATTGTGTGTTTCATATTATATACAACTAGTTTATAACCACAAGCCTGTATATCATCTCGCTAAAATATATATTTTCTTCTGAATAACAGCAATCTTGTTGTCAACCCCAGGAAATTTGTTGTGAAAGGGTTTCTTAGTGAACTACAAATTTCAATATTAAAATTTAGCATTCAAAAAAACACCCCTAATGAGCTGCGCTCGCAAACCTCGTGGAAAAATATATTTTGCTACTCTGTTTGTCCTCAAGGGGACAATCCTTCTATTGAGCTGTGCTCGCATACTGCCTACTGCCCCTTCTCCAACACATACCATTCCTCCACAATCAGATTTTCGCGGCGACCTTTTTCTTTGGGGGCGTAGTGGGTGGCAAGATAGTCAAGGATGATATTTTCGTTTTCTCCCAAATCCCATAAATTTTGGGTTTCCTGCATCCAGCGTATGCTCATTAACCAGTTTTCACGGGTCATCCGGTTTTGAATGATGATCTTTGCTGAATGACAGTTGGTACAATTGTTTATCACTTCGGTCAGTCCATCGGCTTTGATAAGTCCGGTATCGGCATGGATGCTGTCTCGAATCGTTTCAGTTATATCTGAGCTTACCTCCTCTTCTATTGCTGTAATTGTGGGTTCTTCTTTAATCAGATCAGGGTTGAAGTGTATTAAAAGAATCAAAAACCCGAGTCCGAAACAGACAATGCAAAACCACAGTAGACTTCGATATATCACCTTGACCTGTTCTATAAAATGCTCTTCATTCTTCATACTCAACTTACTTTTACTGCAATTCTATGGCAGGCGTTGTTCAAATATCCTTTTGGGTTCCAGCCCGGGAGTAGCATGGGCTGACTTCGACCTTTTGAATCGGTTGCCCGCGCCCAAACTTCATAATAACCCACTTCCGGAAACGAAACACTCGCCGAAAAATGCTGCCATGCCAATCGGTTGACGGGTTTTTCCAAATCACATGCTTTCCATGTCGCTCCAAAGTCGATGGAATATTCCATTTTAGAAACTTCCAGTTCCCCCGCCCAGGCGTGTCCGTTGATATTCAGTTGTTGTCCTGATTTAAGAATGGCACCCGAACGCGGATAGGTGATCAGCGACTTGACCGGCATGGATTCTATGATGCACATATCTTCGTCTTTTACTTCTGATCCGGGAGCTACCGGTTTACACGGCACCCTATAAGCCTTTCCTGTCATTTTGGTGCCATCGTGCACTTGATTTCTCACGCTAATGCGGTTGATCCACTTTCCTGAAGCCGAGGCTGGCCATCCTCCGGCGATCAATCGCAACGGATAGCCATGAGCCATGGGAATGTCCTCCCCATTCATCTGAAAAGCCAACAAAGTCTCCTCCTGATATGCTTTTGCCATCGGAACACCCCTGGAGATCGGTTCTTTTCCAGGATCCCTGCTCAGGTGAATATCAGCGGCATGGTAACCGATGTAAACAGCAGCATCATTTATCCCCACTTCATCCAACACATCCCGTAAACGAATGCCTGTCCACTCACAGCAATGCACAGCACCAAGCCCCCACTGATTACCCTTCGCCGGCGGATTGAATTCTTTTCGTCCGTTGCCGGCACATTCCAAAGTAAGCTGATAGGTATGGTGTTTAAAACGTGTTTTTAATTCGTCAAGCGTATATGTTTTTTGCTCAGTAACCGACTCACCGTCTATGGTAAGCGTCCACTGTTTTATATCTATATTTTCAGGGAGTAAACCATTGTTACGAATAAACATGGAATGATTGGGTGTTATCTTGTCATTCAGTAAATGTGCCCTTGCTTCTATATTCCACGGGCGATCGTTTAAAACCTTCATCTCCTTATCCTTTTTAAACAAACTAAAAGGATCCGGGTCTTGTAATGCCAAAGGTTTATAACCATTGGGCATCAAATGTCCGTAAACTACAGGAGCACCAACTGCTACGGTTAGTGCACCTAAGGTTGTTTTACTCATAAAATCACGTCTGTTCATGGGTTTCTTGGATTTAGCATAAATATAGTACAAATAAATATTTGATGAAATTGATATTGGGAATGAAAAAACCGTGTGTTTATATGTTGCCCCTACAGGGCTTAAAAATATGTCAACGCATATTCTTTCTTTCCATTAATATTTCACCCCTAACGGGGTTTTTATAGTTCATTATGATTTGATTGTTTGACACTTACCCTAATAATCCACAACAAGACTTTTTACAGATGGCAAAATTGATGTACTTTTGTGCCGAAAGATTGTTTATGGAAAAATTAAAACAGCGCTGGGGCGTGACATCCAACTTCCAGCTTTTTGTCATTTTTGTCGTATTTGCCATCACGGGATCATGTGCAGCTAAACTTGCTGCTCCTCTGGCAGCGCTTATCGGACTTGACAAAGAAACACTACATCCATTGATATATTGGCCTGTTAGAATTTTGTTAATCTTTCCTATTTATCAAGTATTATTGATTTTCTTTGGATGGCTTTTCGGACAGTTTCAGTTTTTTTGGAACTTCGAAAAGAAAATGCTACGCTGGTTTGGCATTAAAATCAAATAAATATCCCTAATCCCGATAGCTATTGGGACTTGAGGGGACATATTTTTCTGAAAGCTTTCGGGAGAATATTGTAATAAAAAAACCTATTTTGAAAATCTTAAAGCACATTATAGTCGGATTCTTTTCCTCAGTGCTCATCACAGCACTACTACTCCCTTCTGCATTAAAGTTTTCTCATGTTTTTTTCTCACACACCCATGTTGAATGTAGTGATCATACAAAAGTACACTTTCACGAAACGGATCTAGACTGTAAGCTTTTTAAGTTTCACTACAACAGTAAAATAGCATTCACTCCTGAAGAAATCACGTTTGACATTTTTGAAATTCCGTCAAAACAGAGCTTCAACCATTATCTTTTTTTAGGCGAATATCAACAACCCCATTTTTTGCTTCGTGGTCCTCCAGCATGCTAATGTCTTTAGCATCATAACCCACCAACCACAATAATATTTGGAACCCTATTCTTATAAGGAAAACAGAGGTCTTAAAAATTTAAAATAAAAAGGATGAATAAGTTTTTATTGTTTATGCTATTTATAGGCATAGCAACCACTATATATTCACAAAATTCGATCAACGGAACTATTACAAATGCCGAAAACAATAAGGTTGTTCCCTTTGCTTCGGTTCATTTTCCGCAATTGGACAAAGGTGTCAACTCTGACGAATCGGGAAACTACATCTTGGAAAATCTACCAGAGGGAACATATAAGATTGTTATTTCTTCCGTTGGGTATAAAACCCATTCAGAAAACGTCAATATCACCGGAAAGACCTTGTTGAACATCCAACTATCGCCATCGGCCATCGAAATTGAACAGGTGATCGTTTCCACACCTTTTCATAAACTACAGAGTGAAAACGTGATGAAAATCGAACGACAAAGTATTGAAGCACTAAAAAGCAAAGGTGCCATGACGCTTTCAGATGGTATTACCAACATTGCAGGAGTAGAGACCGTTTCTACCGGTGTGGGTATTGGTAAACCTGTGATTCGCGGACTAAGCGCCAACAGGGTGTTGGTTTACACACAGGGTATCCGTATGGAAAATCAACAATTTGGAGACGAGCACGGACTCGGAGTCAACGATGCTGGTATAGAAAGCGTAGAAGTTATTAAAGGTCCTGCTTCCCTACTCTATGGTTCGGATGCTTTGGGTGGAGTTCTTTATTTGAATCCTGAAAAATTTGCAGCCCAAAACGATACCGAAGGGGATATCA
The DNA here is from genome assembly GCF_026241135.1 of Galbibacter kalidii. Taxonomy (GTDB): domain Bacteria; phylum Bacteroidota; class Bacteroidia; order Flavobacteriales; family Flavobacteriaceae; genus Galbibacter. The sequence continues at coordinate 69,281 of NZ_JAPFGA010000007.1, read as the reverse complement.
ACCTTAATTATTTCACCAATACCGAAGGTTATAACGCCAATGCCGGGTTTAAAACCTCAGGAGATAAGTTGAAATTTCTAGTCCGCGGGGCTTATGCCTCTCATGCCGATTATGAAGCCGGAAACGGACTTTACACTACCAATTCCCGATTTAACGAATACGACATCAAATCCGGTTTTGGCTACCAAGACAACACCTTTAAAACTGAAGTTCGTTATAACTTCAACAGATCGAACCTTGGTATTCCTGAAGAAATCGGTGTTCAAAATAGGGATAGAAACCTATTGGAGCCATATCAGGAAATAGACAACCATGTGGTAAGCTCTAGGAGTACACTGTTTTTTGACACCAGTTACTTAGACGTCACTTTGGGTTATATCGCCAATAATAGAAGGGAGTTTGAAGACCATCACCATGAAGAGGAAGAAGAGGAACATGAAGAAGAGGAGCATGAGGACGAACACGAAGAAGGTGAAGAAGCTGCGTTGAATATGAAGCTTCATACCTTAAGCTATAATGTACAATATCACATGCCTGAAATTGGGAGTTTTGAAACCATCGCAGGTGTGCAGGGGATGCATCAAAGCAATGAAAACTTTGGAGAAGAGCTTCTGATTCCCGATGCAAGTACAGTCGATTTTGGTGCTATGGCAACGACACATTATCACATGAAAAACAGTGATATTCAATTCGGATTGCGTTTTGATACCCGAAAGATCGACACCAAAGAAACCGGTCAGCCTGAAGGGGAATCCTATTTTTCAGAGTTAAATAAAAACTTTAATAGCTTTAATGTATCTGCCGGTTACAGAGCCAATTTAATGAAAAATTTTATAGCAAGACTCAATCTTGCTACCGGATTCCGTGCGCCCAACTTGGGGGAACTCATGTCAAACGGTGGACATAGTGGAGCCAACAGATATGAAATAGGAAATCCCGAGTTGGAGAACGAGCAAAACTTTCAAACTGATCTCTCTTTGGAATATGAAAATGAACATTTTGAATTTTTTGTCAACGGTTTTTATAACACTATAAGCGATTACATTTATTTACAACCCACAGGGACATTTATAGAAGAGGATCCTGTATATCAATACGTACAAGCCAACAGCAATCTATATGGAGGGGAAGCCGGATTTCATATCCACCCCCACCCTTTGGATTGGTTGCATTTGGAAAGTAGTTTTGAAACCGTAACCGGAAAATTGACCGATAGTGATGAGTATTTACCCCTTATTCCTGCCAATAAATTGACCAATACTTTTCGGGTTGAATTCAACAACGACAACTTTACCAAAAAATATGCGTTTGTAAGCATGCAAAGTGTTTTTGACAAAGACAATATAGGTCAGTTTGAAACCCGAACAGGTGGATACACCTTAATCAATACCGGATTTGGAGCCAACATAAAGTTATTTCAACAATTTGTCAATCTAAAAGTAACGGCCAATAATATCCTGGACAAGGAGTACGTTTCTCATTTGTCCCGATTAAAAACAGACGGTATATACAATATCGGCAGGAACATCAACGTTGGATTAAGTGTTGTTCTCTAGGTATTTTATTTATCAATAAAAAAACAAGGAAAGTAATTCCCCCAAGTTTATATGTTAAACCCCGAAAAGCATTTTAAAAGTTTTCGGGGTTTTTCTTTTCCCCAGGGTTCGCTTAGTGTGTAAATTATTTTGATGAAGTAGCTGTCTTTCCTGCTTTCTTGCCTTTAAGTACGTAAGTATAAAGCCATGTAATGGTAAAAGTAGGAACAACATCCATTCCGGGAACCAACTCTTCAATAAATGCAATTACTCCTGCTGTTTGCCCTACCCTGCCTTTGTACAAACGTGTCATTAACCATCCGGCAACGGGTGCCCAAATCACATCGGAGAATTCCCCTATGCCGGGGATAACAAAAGAAAGCATCCCAAAAGCGTCAAACAACAATCCCAAAAACAGTTTTTTGTATTTATTTTCCGTCATATTTTAATTAATTGATTTCCATGCATATTGAATAACAATAAAAATGCCAAAATATTACGCTAGGTCCGAGCTTATCAGTTTTAGGAATTCGTTACGGGTTTCTTGTTTTTCAAACTGCCCCCTGAACCCCGAAGTGGTTGTCATCGAATTTTGTTTTTGTACACCCCTCATCATCATACACATATGGCAGGCCTCAATTACTACGGCAACCCCTTGAGGTTTTAGTGTTTCGTTGATACACTCCAAAATATCGTGTGTAAGTCGCTCCTGTACCTGCAAGCGACGGGCAAAAATATCGACCACTCTGGCCAACTTACTTAATCCCACGATATATCCGTCGGGGATATAAGCGATGTGTGCCTTGCCAAAAAATGGCAAGATATGATGTTCACACAAAGAGTACACTTCAATATCCTTTACGATCACCATTTCGTTATAATCTTCCTTAAACATGGCCCCTGTAAGAATTTCAGAGGCGTCCTGATGATACCCCTGAGTTAGGAATTGTATTGCTTTTGCTGCCCTTTCCGGTGTTTTTATGAGTCCGTCACGGCCGGAATCCTCCCCAATGTCCTCTATAATTTGTTTATATTGATCCCGTACCTTATCAGTTATCTTGATATTGTACTCCTCTAGTATTTTGTATGCCATTTATTTTATTTAAAAATGAATATTAATCTTTTAGAGTTATTTTATTAAGTTCCATATACTCTTTGCGCTTTTTACGGATTCTTAGTGTCTCGATATTATCGCAAAAAACGCAGAGAATCAACAATTTTAATGTAAACTACCATATAATATTTATCTTCTTGGTAATAAAAAAATTGTAAATAGTATTTATTTGTATAACTCAATAATCTTTACTTTGCAATGGAAAATATACCTAAAATTTCTGGTTTTTAAATCAAAACCGATTTAAAAATAGGCAAGAAAAAGTAAATAAAGGCCAATCAAATCAGAAATCTGGCTATTTTTGTTTCCTTTGTGAACTACAAAACGGAGTACAATATAAATTATGATAAAAGCTGTAAATATTCACAAAACGTTCGGAACGTTGGAAGTCCTAAAAGGGGTTGATATCCATATCGACAAAAGCGAAGTGATTTCTATTGTGGGACCCTCGGGTGCCGGAAAAACCACCCTTCTTCAAATCCTTGGCACATTGGACAAGCCTGATAAGCTCAAAGAACTACAGCTCCATATAAATGATAAGGAAGTAAGTAAGCTCGGTGATAAAGACCTGGCCAAATTCAGAAATGAACATATTGGTTTCATCTTTCAATTCCATCAATTATTACCTGAATTTACAGCACTTGAAAATGTTTGCATTCCGGCATTTATCAAAAAATCCCCAAGAAAAGAGGCTGAAAAACGAGCCGGTGAGCTCTTGGATTTCCTCGGATTGTCATACCGGATGAATCACAAACCCAACGAACTTTCGGGAGGTGAGCAACAACGGGTGGCTGTTGCCAGGGCATTGATCAACAACCCATCTATCGTTTTTGCCGATGAACCCAGCGGAAATCTCGATTCTGAAAGTGCCGACAAGCTTCATAAACTCTTTTTTGAGCTCCGTGACCAATTCGGACAAACTTTCGTCATCGTCACCCACAACGAAGAATTGGCTGATATGGCCGACAGAAAAATGACCATGGTTGATGGGAAAATAGTTTAAAAAATATCTTTTTGACCCTCATATTCCTATACGTTATAAATTCTTACTAAATTTATAGAGTAAATCCCTAAGAAGGGAGATAATAACTATCAACTAACATTAATTAGCTATGAAGAGGGGCATCTTTTTCACAGGTATTTTCCTGTTGATCTATGCATTAGGGCACAGTCAAGACCAAAAAACCTATACCATTGTGGGGTATGTTTATAGCGGACACATAAACAATACAGCCGACAGTATTGCAGTTGAAAAGCTAACGCATATCAATTATGCCTTTGCCAATATAAAAGATGGTAAAATTATAGAAGGGCACAGCAAAGATTCCCTGCGATTGGCCAAGATCAATACCATGAAATCGATAAACCCGGACCTAAAACTTTTGGTTTCTGTCGGTGGATGGTCTTGGTCCGATCACTTTTCGGATGCAGTGCTCACCAAAACATCTCGCGAGGTTTTTGCTAACAGTGCTGCCGATTTCATTCTGAAACACAAATTAAACGGTATCGATCTGGACTGGGAATATCCCGGACAACCCGGTGAGGGAAACACGTACAGGTCTGAAGACAAGGGAAATTTTACGCTCGCTTTAAAACGCATTCGCGAGAAATTAGATTCGCTTACGAGTGTTACCGATGAAAATTACCTGCTCACCATCGCCAGTGGAGCTAATCAGAAGTATTTGGATCATATAGAAATGGACACGCTTCACCACTACCTCGATTATATCAACATCATGGGGTATGATTTTCACGGGGAATGGAACACAGAAACGGGACACCACTGTAACCTTTATGAATCAGCTACAGACACCACCGCTAACAAACGTAGTGTTCTAAAAGCTATAAATCAACACATTGAAGCAGGGGCCCCTGTTGAAAAATTGGTTATGGGCGTCGCTTTTTACGGTCGTGGATGGTATGGAGTTCAAGAAGAGAACAATGGCTTGCATCAGTGGGCAAGCAAAGGCGGTTTCAGTATTCCGTATAGGGACATTTCTGATAGTATTGCCAAAGGGAATTTTCAACAATTGTGGGATAAAAAGGCCAAAGCCCCATTTTTATGGAATAAAAAAACACGAACCTTTATTTCGTATGAAAGTTCAAATTCACTGAAAGAAAAAACCCAACTGATCAAAGAAAAGAAAATGGGCGGTGCTATGTTTTGGGAATATCATGCCGATAATGGCACTTTACTGAATACGCTTTATCGTGAATTATCAACTCCTGAAAGTGATGAACAGTAAACTACCATAGGATAGGTTCACAAGATATTAGTTAGAAAACTAATAGCGTCCAAAACGTTTTTATTGAATTTTTAAAACATACTGAATTTGCTGAGGTTTAGATGAAATTTCAACGTTTGTGGTTTGGTTCCGGCCTACGATAGGACCAAGCGTTAAAAAAACATCCAGTGGATGTTTTTAGCGACGGGGCCAGCCGGCGCGAGGGAATAATGACTCAGGCGGAATGAGTTATTTTTATCCCTGCCTGCCGGCAGGTAGGTGTGGCTGGGGATTCCGTAGTATTTTCTTATGTTTTTATCGTCAGCCTAGATTTTTTTGGTTCGTTTTTTCATCAATGGAAACCGACAACGGAGGTTCACGAACTCAAATTAAAAATAGAAAAGGGCGTGAGCTAAAAAATGAACAGGTAAAAATTTATTTAGGACAGAATTGTTAGAAAACCTAAAAAACATTTTGACGCAAGCCTGTCTGCCGACAAAGGCAGGCGTCGAAGCTCCCGATAGTTATCGGGATTAAATCTCACTTAGTAAGTCGACACTCAATTTCTTTAATCAATAAATAGATAATTTCTCCTGAAAAACAGTAATTTTATCACTTTGAAAAAAAACAAGAAAATGTCTGTAGTTAAAAAAGAATACAAAAGAGTTACCGTCAAATCCTTGGTAGAAATGAAAAAGGATAATGAAAAAATATCTATGCTGACTGCATATGATTTTACCATGGCAAAGATTGTAGACGGTGCTGGTATTGATGTTATTTTGGTTGGTGATTCCGCCAGTAATGTCATGGCCGGACATGAAACTACCCTTCCCATCACCCTGGATCAGATGATCTATCATGCCTCATCGGTGATCAGGGCGGTACAAAGGGCTTTGGTGGTGATCGATCTTCCTTTCGGGAGTTATCAATCCGATCCCAAAGAAGCGCTGCGCTCTGCCATCAGGATCATGAAAGAAAGTGGGGCGCACGCTGTGAAATTGGAAGGTGGTAAAGAAATAAAAGAATCCGTCAAAAGAATATTACATGCCGGAATCCCGGTGATGGGCCATTTGGGACTCACCCCCCAGTCGATCTATAAATTCGGGACATACACCGTTAGGGCCAAAGAAGAAGAAGAAGCCGAAAAATTGAAAGAAGACGCTAAATTTTTGGAAAAAGCCGGATGTTTTGCCATCGTATTAGAAAAAATCCCAGCGAAACTCGCCACAGAAGTAGCGGAATCAGTTTCTATCCCTATTATTGGTATCGGTGCCGGAAATGGTGTGGACGGACAAGTTTTGGTGACTCATGATATGTTGGGAATGACACACGAATTCCATCCGCGTTTTTTACGTCGTTACCTTAATTTATATGAAGAAATGAATAATGCCTTTGAACAATACTCAGAAGACGTAAAATCCGGGGAATTCCCTAATGATGAGGAGCAATATTAGATTGTTAGATTTTTAGATATAATTTTATGCATCGGTTTAAAGATTTAGAAATATGGAAAAGAAGCAGGGTATTTTGCTCAAGTATCTACAAGCTCACATCAAAATTTCCTAAAGCTGAAAAGTATGGTCTCACAAATCAGTTAAGAAGGGCTGCTGTTTCAATACCTTCCAATATAGCCGAAGGGTCATCAAGACATTCTAACAAAGATTTTGCTCGTTTTATTGAAATCGCCATTGGTTCTACTTATGAGATACAAACACAATTACTTATCTCATTTGATCTCAATTTTATATCAGAAGAGAAATTAAGAATCCATTCCAACGAATTAGAAGAAGTTATAAAAATGATTTCCAAATTCAAATCAACGTTAAAACAAGGAAAAGGTTAATCCCATAATTCTAATGAATCTAACACTCAAAAAATCTAATAATCTAATAATCTATAAATCTAAAGCTCTAAAGCTCTAAAAGTCTAACTCTCTAACAATCTACAATGAAAGCCCTCTCCAATAAAAACAATCTTCAGGTGCTCTATGAAGACAACCACATTATCGTGGTAAACAAACGTGCGGGGGATATTGTTCAAGGAGATAAAACGGGCGACAAACCTCTGTCTGAGGTAGTAAAGAGCTATCTCAAGGAGAAATACAACAAACCGGGAAATGTATATCTGGGGGTTGTTCACCGCCTGGACCGACCCACGAGCGGTATTGTTCTTTTTGCCAAAACGTCCAAGGCCTTACCTCGACTGAATAAACTCTTTAAAGAAAAAGAAGCCAAAAAAACCTATTGGGCAGTAGTAAAAAACAAGCCCGAAAAACCATCCGACATACTTGTTCACTGGATGAAACGCAATCCGAAACAAAACAAATCCTACGCCCATAAAAACGAAGTACCGGACAGCAAAAAAGCAGTTTTACATTACAAAACCATCAAAGCGCTAGACCGTTACTTTTTACTTGAGGTTGAATTGGAAACGGGAAGGCACCATCAAATCCGATCACAGCTTTCCGCAATTGGGAGTCCAATAAAAGGCGATTTGAAATACGGCTTTGACCGAAGTAACAAAAATGCAAGCATACATCTACACGCCCATAAACTCGAATTCACTCATCCGGTAAAAAAAGAAAAAATGTTCTTTACCGCTCCCCTGCCCAAGGATCCTGTTTGGGATGTGTGTAGTGAGTAAGATGTATTTAAATGTGCTAATCATGTCAAATCTCACTTAGTGAGTTATTCAGAATTATTAACCTAAACTTTAGTTTTTTCGTCACTGTTTTTGTTATCCTTCACCGTCCGTATACTTTCAATAAAAACAGCACTTAAGATCAATGCTCCCCCAATGATGGTATGCCATGCCGGGAATTCCCCTAAAAACAACATGCCCATTAATATCCCGTAAATGGGTTGTACGCTGCTCATAATACTCGCAGTAGTAGCACTGAAATGCCTAAAGCTCATCAACAAAAGTGTATGTCCGACAGTGGTGGTCAACAGAGCGAGAAAACAAATGGCCCACAATTGCGGTTTTACATCCACAAAATTGGTTTTAAAGAGCAGCGGACTCAAAAGTATAGAAATAATCACAAGCTGATAGAGCATCAAGACCGATCCGTTGTATTTTTCTACTTTGGGTTTCATTAAAATATTCCGAAGGGCATAAAAGAAAGCCGAGGTCACCCCAAATAACACAGCAATAAAATGTTGATTCTTGAAACTTACTTCGGGGACCAAAAAATAAACTCCGGCAAGCACCAACACTGCTAAGCCTACGTGGGATTTCCTGAATCTTGTCTTTAAAATAAGTGGTTCCAAAAAGGAAGTAATTGCCGGATAGGTATATATGGAAAGCATTCCGATGGCTACACTCGAAAGCTGTAAGGCGTAAAAATAGGTCACCCAATGAATTCCAAAGAAAACACCACAAAGAATAACAATCTTCAGGTCTTTCCCCTTCTCGATCCCGAGATTGTATTTCTTGTATCTACAAAAAAGAAAAACAAAAACCATGGCTAGCATCGCCCTAAACATAATCGTCTGTTCAGGGGGTAATGTGATGTATCTTCCGAGGACACCCGAGGTACTGATGAAAAGTACCGCAAGGTTGATTTCTAAAATGTGTTTGAAATATTGGTTGTTCCGCATCAAAAAGAAGAGTTATCGGATGAATTGTTTGGCTTTTTCCTGAATAATCTCAGCCACAGGCCGGTTTTCTATTTTACTTTCCAACCAAGAGATAATATCCAAATATAGAAAAGCGCGTTTCTCATACGGATGGTCTTCATATTTTTTCAGGGTTTTGTGCAATTTTTTGAATTCATCTTTTAATTCGTGCGGATAGATCTCCCCGAGGTTTTTCAAAAACTTGATCATTTCCTTTTGCACCTCGTGCAGGTCATTCATTTTGAGCAGGAACTTATAGGTACTTTTGAGTTGTACCTCCAAATGATAGTCCATTCCTGCCTCATAATGCGCCACCAGACTCAATACCCGTGCAAAACACATCAAATCTTCACGCATGCTGAGATTCTTGTTTTCGATAATCTTTTTCAGGTATGAAATACATTTTTTGTTATCGCCATTTCCAAAGTGCAAACAAGCAATTTTATAATAAAGCACCATAATGTGGTGTTCATCTATTTTATCGCGGTATTGTTTTAAACCATCCACAATCTCCTCTTCCAGGTATAGTCCGTCTTCAAAAGAGCCTTCAAGGAAGTGAAGATTCAGTTTATTGCTGCAGATGTATAGAAATGCCAATACTTCAATATTGTCGTTCTTCGGAAATTTTTTGTTGTTAATGGTAGCTTCCAAACGGTCGAGGGTTTCTTCAAATCCGGAGCGGTATTTCACATAAAACATCGATTCCAATAAATAGTTATTCCCTTTTAGGAAAAACACCGGATTCAAATAAATCATCTGTTCGTTTTCATAAAAAAGTTCCACCCATTTCAAGGAGTATTTATAACACGATAAAAAATCCTGAATCAGGAAGCTATACCACAATTGCGCTTTGTAAAGCCATAGTTTTTCCCTGAAATCCAATTCAGAAAGTTTGAATTTTGGCATATGTGCCGAGTAATAATCGGTGATCCATTTATATTCTTCATCACTTTTTACATAACCGAATTTCAGCATGATCCCATAGAGTTGTAGTGAAAGGTTGGACAACTTGCTCGTCAACACATTCTGAATGCTCAATTCTTTTGCCTGTATGGCCAATTCATCAGCCCGACCACTAATACTTCTGGTAATATATTGTGTTTCTATGATTTTTTCAAACTCCACGATCTCGTAGGCCACCACTTTTTCCTGATTTTCAATAGCCATGGATTTCGCCTTATCCAATAACTTCAGGCTTTGTTTGTAGAGTCCTTTATGGTAGAGAATGGTGGCGAAATCCAATTGTTCGCGTATTTGCACACGAACATTTTGATTTACGGGATTTAAACGCAAGCTTACCAATATCTGTTTGTATAAATGCGCCTTCAGGTTTGACAATTGCTGTTTTTTAACGATGCCGCTTTTTAATATCTCCCCTTCACTATAGCGATGCATCTTGTCCAACAGGTTAAACAATGCCAAAAATTTAGCATCAGCATTTACCCCCAATCGATTTACATACAATTTAAATTGCCTTTTTTCAGATTTCGAAAGGGATTTAACCAAGATAAAAAGCGTGTCTTTTTGGTAACTTGTCATTGTAAAAATAAAAATTCAATTTACTGATAATCAGTTATTTAAAAGATTAAAACTATACTTAAACATTGTAAAGAAATAGTTAAGTAAAGTATAAATTAAGTATACAAAATATAAATTCGTAAAACAAAGTTGAAATTACATTAAATAATCAAGATGAGTAAAGAAAAAGTCCAAATCTTTGACACAACACTGAGAGACGGGGAACAAGTGCCCGGATGTAAATTGAATACAGCGCAAAAGCTTGTTATTGCCAAACGTCTCGACGAACTGGGTGTTGATGTTATTGAAGCCGGTTTTCCTATCTCCAGCCCCGGAGATTTTACTTCGGTCGAAGAGATTTCAAAAGTCGTCAAAAATGCTACGGTCTGCGGATTGACGCGTTCTGTTAAAAAAGATATTGAAGTCGCCGCCGAAGCCATCAGACATGCAGTAAGACCGCGTATCCATACAGGAATTGGAACATCAGACTCACATATAAAATACAAATTCAAATCCACACGTGAAGATATCATTGAACGCGCTGTTGCAGCCGTGAAATATGCAAAAACCTTTGTGGAAGATGTCGAATTTTATGCTGAAGATGCCGGGCGTACCGACAATGAATTTTTGGCCCGTGTCTGTGAAGCGGTCGTCAAGGCCGGGGCTACAGTACTTAACATTCCGGACACCACCGGGTATTGCCTTCCTGAAGAATACGGAGTGAAAATGAAGTACCTCAAAGAAAACGTAAAAGGCATCGACAAAGCTATACTTTCCTGTCACTGTCACAACGACTTGGGCTTGGCTACTGCCAATTCCATCGCCGGGATTGTCAACGGGGCACGACAAATAGAATGTACCATCAACGGAATCGGAGAACGTGCCGGTAACACTTCCCTTGAGGAAGTGGTGATGGTAATGCGTCAGCACCCTACCCTTAATTTGGACACCAATGTTAATTCAAAACTACTGTACAGCACCAGTCAAATGGTTTCAGAAAGTATGGGAATGCCGGTGCAACCTAATAAAGCTATCGTAGGGGCTAATGCCTTTGCACACAGTTCGGGAATCCATCAGGACGGGGTAATCAAAAACAGGGAAACCTACGAAATCATGGATCCGGCTGATGTTGGAGTAACAGAATCTGCTATTGTGCTTACTGCCCGTAGTGGTCGTGCAGCCTTGGCATACAGGGCCAAAAAGGTAGGTTATAATCTTACCAAGCTCCAATTGGATGAAGTTTACAAAGAATTTTTAAACTTTGCAGACCGCAAAAAAGAAGTCGGTGACAAGGATATTCACCAAATCATCGAAATAAGTAAAATAGATACTAAAGCAATCGCTTAAAATCAATGAGTAAGACATTATTTGATAAAGTTTGGGACAGTCATGTGGTAGATGAGGTAAAAGACGGACCACAGATATTGTATATTGACAAACATTTAATTCACGAGGTAACAAGTCCGCAAGCCTTTGCAGAACTTGAGGAGAGAAACATCCCTCTATTCAGAAAAGACCAAATTGTCGCTACGGCAGACCACAATGTGCCTACCAAAGACCAACACCTTCCTATTCAGGATCTGTTGTCTAAAAAGCAAGTGGAAATGCTTACCGAGAATTGTAAAAAACACGATGTTACCCTATACGGACTCGGACATCCATACCAAGGGATTGTGCACGTTATGGCTCCTGAATTGGGGATCACACAGCCGGGAATGACCATGGTTTGTGGAGATAGCCACACCTCTACCCACGGTGCTTTCGGTACGATAGCCTTCGGAATCGGAACCAGTCAGGTAGCACAGGTTTTTGCCAGTCAGTGTCTTTTGCTGTCCAAACCCAAAAGCATGCGTATTTCCGTCAACGGAAAGCTGAAGAAAGGTGTTTTGCCCAAAGACGTTATTTTGTACATCATCGCCAAACTGGGAACCAACTCCGGTACAGGTTATTTTGCAGAATATGCCGGTGATGTTTTTGAAAATATGAGTATGGAAGGTCGGATGACCGTCTGCAACATGAGCATTGAAATGGGTGCACGTGGCGGTATGATTGCTCCGGATGAAACTACTTTTGAATATGTTAAAGGAAGAGAATTTGCTCCAAAAGGAGCCGAATTTGAAAAGAAAATAGCCTATTGGAAAACCCTTCCAACGGATGCTGATGCTGTTTTTGACAAAGAATACAGCTTTGACGCAGAAGATATCGAACCTATGGTTACCTACGGAACCAACCCCGGAATGGGTATCAAAATATCGGAAAACATTCCTAGTAAAGATGACGTTTCCTTTGAAAAATCATTGGAATATATGGGATTCCAAAAAGGGGAAAAACTCCTTGGGAAAACCATCAACTATGTATTTATTGGTAGCTGTACCAACTCCCGTATTGAAGATTTCAGGATTGCAGCCGACTATATCAAAGGAAAACAAAAAGCAGCCAATGTAAATGCGCTAATCGTTCCGGGTTCGCAGCAAGTGGCAAAACAAATAAAAGAAGAAGGTATCCAAGATATATTTGAAGCTGCCGGTTTTGAGATCCGTCAAAGTGGATGTTCAGCTTGTCTTGGAATGAACGAAGATAAAATCCCTGCAGGGGAATATTGCGTTTCCACTTCCAATAGGAATTTTGAAGGAAGACAAGGACAAGGCGCCAGAACTATTTTGGCAAGTCCGTTAGTGGCCGCTGCAACCGCTATTTCTGGAAAAATAGTGGATGTAAGCGAAGAAATTGAAGAATTGGAGTTGGTTTAGTTGTTTGACAACAACTACGATTAACAAATATTAATGTCATCCTGGGCCTGTCGAAGGATTTAGGTCTATAACAAAAAACACTTCGACAAGCTCAGTGTGACAATTTACCAGAAAAAGTTGTGTAGGAATAGCATCCTAACAATAATAAAACAAAAAAGTTGCAACAGACATAAAATGGAAAAATTTGTAACATTAACATCAAGAGCAATCCCCTTGTCTATCGAAAATATAGACACCGACCAGATCATTCCGGCGCGTTTTTTAAAGGCGACCAGTAAAGCAGGTTTCGGTGAAAACCTTTTTAGGGACTGGCGTTTTAATAAAGACGGTAGTGAAAACAAGGATTTTGCATTGAATCAGGATATTTATGAAGGAAAAATTCTGGTGGCCGGTGATAATTTTGGTTGCGGAAGTAGTAGAGAACACGCCGCTTGGGCTTTGACCGACTACGGTTTTAAAGTGATTGTTTCCAGTTATTTTGCTGATATTTTTAAAGGTAATGCCCTTAACAATGGCCTACTACCTATTCAAGTGAGTCCCGAGACGCTGAAAAAATTGCTGAAGACTATCAAAAAAGACCCCGAAACTGAGCTTGTGATCAATTTGGAAAAACAATACCTCACCATTGAAGGAACAGATGTAAAGGAATCTTTCGAGATCGATGCTTACAAAAAAATGTGCATGATGAACGGATATGATGATATTGATTTTTTAGTCAGTAATAAAGACAAAATTGAAGCTTTTGAAGCTTCGAGAACATTTTAATACACAGAAAAAATGAACTTAAAAATAGCTGTATTAGCTGGAGACGGCATAGGTCCTGAAGTGACAGAACAAGCCATTAAAACCTTAAAGGCCGTAGAAGAAGCGTATAACCATAACTTTTCTTTTACTGAAGCTCCCGTGGGGGCTATTGCCATTGATAAAACCGGAGATCCCCTGCCCGACGATACACTGAAATTGTGTTTGGATTCAGATGCCGTGTTGTTTGGAGCCATCGGAGATCCAAAATATGACAACGATCCTTCAGCTAAGGTGCGTCCGGAACAAGGTTTATTAAAGTTGAGAAAATCCTTAGGATTATTCACCAATATAAGACCCATCAAGGCCTATCCTACCCTTATTGAAAGGTCTCCTTTGAGAGAAGATCGTATTCTGGGTACAGATATGGTAATTTATCGCGAACTTACAGGTGGGATTTATTTTGGGGAGAAAAAATTGAACAAAAAAGGCACGACAGCTTCTGATCTTTGTGAATATTCAGAATACGAAATAGAACGCATTGCCCATTTGGCATTCAAAGCGGCCAGAACCCGCAAGAAGAAACTTACTCTGGTCGACAAAGCCAATGTATTGGAAACTTCACGCTTGTGGCGTAAAATAGTGACCAACATCGGTAAAAGTTATGAAGATGTGGAGTTGGATTTCCTTTTTGTGGATAATGCAGCCATGCAAATGATCCTGAACCCGAGTCAGTTTGATGTGATTCTTACTGAAAACATGTTCGGGGATATTATTTCAGATGAAGGAAGTGTTATCGGTGGTTCTATCGGACTCTTGGCTTCAGCATCCGTAGGTGATGAAAATGCCATGTTTGAGCCTATCCACGGTTCGTTCCCACAAGGCGCCGGAAAAGACATTGCCAATCCGATTGCCTCTATCCTATCAGCTGCGATGTTGCTGGAACATTTCAATTTACACGAAGAAGCACAAGCCATCAACAAGGCTGTTGAAAAAGCCCTGGAGATGAAAGTGGTGACATCAGACTTGGAAGAAGACAGCAAATATGGTACTGAAAAAGTAGGGAGTTTTATTGCGGATTATATCGCCAATGCTGAAGAGATCATCAACTACAATCAGGAAAATATCGATTACGGACAATCGACGATTATATAAAATACGAAATTAGAAGTACGAAATTTTGAAATTTTATACAGACCTTCAAGGTTTTGAAAACCTTGAAGGTCTCATTATTTTAACTATCATGAACAAATCAACCACAACAGAAATCAGAGAGCGGTTTGACAAGGATGTGGAACGCTTTTCCAACCTTGACACCGGACAACAAACCACAATTGATGCAAAAATATCCTTGGAGTTGATCACTGAAGCTTCAAAAAGGATTATTCCCAATGCTGAAAACTTATTGGATGTAGGTTGTGGAGCGGGAAACTATTCCTTGATGATGCTCTCAAAACTTCAAAACCTGAATTGTACTTTGGTAGATTTGAGCAAGCCCATGCTCGACAAAGCACACGAAAGGGTGTCCAAAGCCACCAATGGCAGTGTTAAAGTCTTACAAGGTGACATCAGGGAAGTTGAACTACAGGAGCAACATTACGATATTATTTTAGCAGGAGCCGTTTTACACCATTTGCGGGACGACCAAGATTGGGAAACCACATTTGCTAAGCTTTATAAACTATTAAAACCCGGTGGCTGCTTAATGATTTCAGACTTAATCACCCAAGATACAGAACTCTTGAACGACTACATCTGGGAAAGATATGGTGACTATATCGAAGAATTAGGTGGAAAAGAATACCGTTCAAAAGTTTTGGCCTATGTTGAAAAAGAAGATTCGCCTAGGTCGATGAATTATCAGTTAGACCTCATGAAAAAAGTAGGGTTCAAAAAAGTTGAAATCCTACATAAGAATATGTGTTTTGGGGCGTTTGGGGGGATTAAGTAGTGGGGGTACAGAAGTTGGAAGTACGAAGTTTATATAACCCTTGAAGGGTTATATCAATACAATAGTTTTTTAAAATCAACTGCCTCGCGGGGCAAGCCTGTCCGACAAAAGCAGGCCTTGGTTAAAACACCAAACATTCTGTTTTTGCCAATGGTTTGGGATTTCAAAACCCTCCGTCTTCCTCCGCATAGCTCCGGAATCCACCTCCCTTCATCAGAAGAGAGGAGCCGTTCTTTGGTTTTATTATTATTTAGTACTTAAACAAAATCTTAAATTCCGCGATCAGCCTATATCAGGGACGTACAACGTACATACTTCGTATTTCTTATTTCGTACTTCAATCGTTATCCGCATAAAACCGTCCCAGATGTTCAACAATGGCTTTTTTAAGTACAGGCGGGTCAAAGGTGCCTTCTACTTTATAGAGTACTTCGCCTCCCGGAGCTATTAATGCCGTATACGGAAGTGACCCCTGCCAGTCTTTATCGACCACTTCAATGAGTTCGTAGATGTCTTTCCCACTAAAAATATAATTGATGTTTGATGCTTCTTTCTTTTGTAGCACTTCCAAAGCCTTTTCTTTTTTATTGATTTTATCTGTCGAAACAGAAACGAATTCAAAATCGCGGTCACGATACATTCTGTTGATATTGACCAATTCAGGAAATTCCATGATGCAGGGTCCACACCAGGTAGCCCAGAAATTAACCAAACGAAGTTTATCCGAATCATTTTTTATGAGACCCCCTACTTCACTCAAGCTTATTTCATTTAAAGCAACAGGCTCTTTTGCCCATTCTTCCCGTTGTTTTTTTGCCCATTCATCTTTCCATGACCATTTTATGGAACAGCCAAAAGTCTTTGTTTTAGCCATCGGGACTTCCTCTCCGCTTATCATCGCATCCAAAGCATTGATCAAATTGGTTGTTTTGGGCTCTACATACGGATTTTCGGTATCATCTATTCTTCCGCTGTATTTTAAGATTCTATCTTCATCAAAAACAAATACATGAGGCGTAGCCAAAGGTCCGTATGCCAATGAAGTTTCCTGGGTTTCTCCATCGTATAAATAAGGGAAATTATATCCTTTTTGTTCGGCTCGCAATTTCATCTCCTCCATACTGTCACTCATATCAGAATAACCTAACTCCGATAGACTAATCGCATCATCTGCATTTGGGGAAATGGCCACAAAACCGACTCCCTTGTCTTTGTAGTCATCAACTATTTTAATGAATTTGTCTTCATAGGCCTGTGCTGTCGGGCAATGATTACAGGTAAATAAAACCACTAAAGTTTCGTGATCTTTAAAATCTGCTAAAGAATAGTTTTTGCCATCTACACCCGGAAGATTGAAATCCGGTGCTTTGGTACCCGGTTCGATAGGTTTTGGAGTTTCTTTTTTGGTTTTAGCCTCAGAAGTTTGGGTTGTGACCTCAGTGGTGGTGATTTCTTTTTCGGTTTCTTTTTTCTTCTGATTGCAACTTAGCAATGATAACAAAAGAACAACTATGAATAATCGGTTTGGGTAATGGTTCATTTTTCTAATAGGTTGGTTTTCAATTATTCAATAAAGCTAAGAAAAAAATGTGAAGGGGGTCATGATCTTAAAATGTTTCCGTGTGTTTTCCTATTAATATTGCGCCCCTTCGCATAAAGCCCTTCAAGGGCTCGCTCAACTCAAAAGCTTTTGGAAGGGATCAATCCATTCCACCCTTCTCATAAAGCCCTTCAAGGTTTTCAAAACCTTGAAGGGCTCACTCAATTCAATGCCCGCGCGCCACCTGGCCCATTCGCTAAATTAGTCCACCGGACTAATTCTTAACGCTCTGTCCTCCTAAAAGATACAACCCCATTCTGATTTTCCAGTAGGGCATTTGTTCATCAAAATACTGGAAATAGGGTTTTAGGCCTTCAGCTTCATCGCCTAATTCGATTTTTGCCTTTTTAACTTTTGAAATTTCTTCTTCGGAAATAAATTGATGTAAGTCAACAGACTCCCCCTCTTGATGCATTTTTTGAAAATGTCCGTAGATGGTGTCCTTTTTCAGTCCGCGTTGTTCTGCAATTTCCGGGACTGTCAGTCCTTTTTCAAAAAGAGAAAACGAGAGTTCGTGTGTACTTTGTTTGGAGGCTACCCAAGCATTTATCACTTTTAGAAAGCGTGTAGCATACTTATCTTTTTTGGCTTCCCCTACTCCGCTTACTTCCATAAATTCAGCTTCAGTTTCGGGGAGTTTGGCTTCCATATCGCGCAGCGCGGCATCACTGAACACAATATAAGCAGGCACCTTTTCTTCCACAGCAATTTCTGTGCGAAGTGTTTTGAGCTTATCAAACAAACCTGCTTTAGTTTGTTCCGTTCGTTTGGTTTTTTTAGCTAATTTTTCTGCTTTTTGAAGGGTGGCAAGCTGCACTTTCCTGTCTTCAAACAAGATTTGCTTGGCCAAAGGAGTGAGCAATAAACGTCCGTTTTCATGAAAACGTATTTCCAGAATCCCTTGGTTGACCATCTGAATGATGTACTGCTGCATGTCCTGCCAAGACACATCTTTGACAGCACCGTAGGTTTTTATATGCTGATAGTCTTTATCAAAAACATTGGCATTCTGTGCACCGCGAAGTACATCGACCAACATAGTCAAAGCTTCCTGTTCTTTTAAACGATAAACCGCCGAGCAGACTTTCTGCGCCAAAATAGTACCGTCGAAAAATTGAGGAGGTGTTTTGCAGTTATCACAATTGCCACAACTTTCAGAAACGTGTTCGCCAAAATAGTTAAGCAAGGCAATCCGGCGACAGCTCAGGGCTTCAGCAAACTGTTGCATACGTTCCAGCTTTGCTAACTGCACTTCTTTTGTTTGTGATTCATCTATGAACTTGCGCAAAGTTATCACATCAGCAAAACTGTAAAACAACAAGGTATGTGCCGGTAATCTATCACGTCCGCTACGGCCTATTTCCTGATAATAACTCTCAATATTTTTGGGCATGTTGTAATGAATCACCCAACGAACATTACTCTTATCGATCCCCATTCCAAAGGCAATGGTCGCCACAATTATCGGGGTGCGATCATTAACGAAGTCCTCCTGTACCCGATTACGGGTTTCGGTATCTATTCCGGCATGATAGGCCTGTGCTGTGAATCCATTACTGTTTAATTTTTCAGCGAGTTTTTCAGTTCCTTTTCGGCTTAGGCAATAGATAATTCCGCTTTGATCGGTACGGGATTCCAAAAATTGAACGATTTGTGGAAAACGCTTGGTCCCAGGGCGTACTTCAAGAAATAGGTTCTTCCTGTCAAAGGAAGCAATATGTCTTTCAGCATCCTCAATATGCAATTGCTTTAGGATATCATCTTGTGTAGCGCTGTCGGCTGTTGCAGTAAAAGCCGCTATGGGAATGTTCGGAAACAAATCCTTTAACTGCCCCAACTGGGTGTATGCCGGACGGAAATCGTGTCCCCAAGCCGATATACAATGCGCCTCGTCCACTGCAAACAAGCTGACATTTTCTTCATTTAAAAAAGGCATTAAAAACGACAAGCTTTCAGGAGCCACATATAAAAGTTTCAGCTCTTGTGCTTGCAATTTTTTAAGGGTTTCGTTTTGTGTTTCCGTTGCTTGGCTACTGTTATAAAACGCTGCCGGAATTCCGTTGGCACTCAAGGCATCCACTTGATCTTTCATCAAGGCAATAAGTGGGGAAATTACAATGGCCGTACCGGAAAGCTGTAAGGCTGGTAACTGAAAACAGACCGATTTTCCGCCTCCGGTAGGCATAATCCCCAAAAGGTCCTTTCTGTCTAGAATACTGTTGATAATGGCTTCCTGATTAGGCAAAAAAGCATCGAAACCAAAATATTTTTTTAGGAGTATCAGGCTTTGTTCTTGGGATGAGATCATTAGTTGTTGGTTGTTCGTTGTTGGTTGATTGAGTTAATAGTCATTCAAAGTTCAAGGTTTAAGGTTTCGATCCCGATAGCTATCGGGATTGGAATTTGAGATTTGGGTTAATCACTTAATTCGGCAATGCCGCCCCAACAGGAATATCACAACGATGTCCGGGCTGACCGTGAGCCGGATTTAAAGTAGCATTTGCCTCCAACGGGGTATTATTGGTCGATGAACCCAAAGGAGCACCCACTGCTATATCACATCGGTGTCCCGGTTGCCCATGTGGTGGATTGACTCCTGCTTGTGCTTTTTGTTTGGGCACATCGGCATCTTTAAACGATTCTACCGGGGTTTCCTTGGCGGCAGCTTCGCTGTCATAACCATCAAGCACTTCTGTAGTAGCCCACTTCCCTCTTTGGGTAACGGTGATGGCCGTTATGATTCCTATGGCGATAACGATAATGACGCCGAAGGTAAGTTTTTTTGTTTTCTTCATTTTTACATCATGTTTAGTTTATAAAAATAAGAAAATCCGTGTTGCTTGCCATAATTCTTTTTAGAGGTATTTTTTTATATGCTCAATATTTTTTTAATCATGCACTTTTGTCTGTTTTATCAAATCCCTTCTAAATAAATTTTTATTTGTTCTTTTTTATTCACTACTTTTTTATTGTTTTTAATAGGTGTTCATGATGTGCTTCGCAATTGCATCGCCCAAAAGAGAATCAAAAAAGTCTAGGCGGACGATAAAAACATAAGAAAATTCAGTAATAATCAAAAATTGACCTAAAGCACTCCCCTTTTTGGGAATTTCTTTAACAGTTCATGGACTATCCGTGGCTTATCCTAGGCTTACCCCAGAAGTATCTATGGGGGTGTTTGCCTTTTGACCCGTCCTTGAAAAAGGCCATTTACTGCTTATTTATACCAAAACTATTGTTTTATGGACAAAACAGGTCTTTTTGTAGCTTGACGGACAGCTGACTTTTGTATATGGAAAAAATATTGGAAGTTTGTATTGGGCTAGTTGTTCATTGATACTTGTTCGTGGTGGTGTTAAGGGTAAAAACGGGGTCTGGAAAGGGAGGATCATTTTAGGTATTCGATACACATGTTAGCGAAAACAGGCTTCAAAACATAAAAAATCCGTTTGACAGTTTATGAGTTTTTGACTATGTTTACATAACCTATGTTTCTTTACTTCTGAAAAATCAATTGTAATGTGCAATATAAAAACAACAAAACCTGTGCATAGCCAACCAAATTTTCGGGATAAGCAGTAAAAATATGGGGATATAAACAAGTTGGCAAAAATTAAAAGTCATAAACAATAAAAATTCTTAAAATGGAAAAAATTTGGGTACTTCTAATAGCGATAGCAACATTTTTAATAATCAATCTGATTTACTATAAAAGTATGAGGGGTTATGTGGGAAACGCATTTGGTAAAAAGTGGTTAAAGATTTGGGGAAACAAAGTTTATTTCTGGCAAAGTTCAATATTTGTTAGCACAGGAGGTGCATTTTTAATAATGTATATTCTAAAATGGTCTGACGTTTTGAACTTTTAGAATAACCCAAATTCGCGACTGATTTTACGACCGCCAGGGAAAAGATATCGGACTGATAGAATTTCGGGTTCCGACTTCCGAGATTTATCCTTTTGATTTTTAAAGAACTTGAATAAATTTGATTCTGACGAGAGCGCCTTGATGTAAAGAAAGAACTTTTGCCAACAGCGTATAAAAACAATGCTAAAACCTGTCTCTTATCGAAACTCTGTGCTCGCTTGCTTAGCGGATTGTCCGGCGGACAATCAAGCTCACCGGCTCGCACTGTTTTTATATGGGACGTTACCCACAAGCTAGACAAAAAACTGAACTTAATGACAAAACCAACTATTTACATTTTACTATTAATTTTAATTGCTGCGTGCGGACAAAAAAAGGAGCAAAAAAATAATGTAAGAGACAATTTAGCAACAACAGATTCTTTAACTGCGCAAATCGAAGAAATTAACGACCAAGAAAAAATTGTAGGATTTTCGGTCGTGATGGTCGATACAACGAGAACCTTGTACAACAAAGGTTTTGGATTTTCAGACAAGGCATCGAAAAAAGAATACTCCAAAAATACAATTCAATATGTTGCTTCAATTTCAAAAACTTTGATTGGTATTTCACTTTTCAAAGCACAAGAACTTGGTAAATTAAATCTTGACGAACCGATAAACAAGTATCTGCCTTTTGAGGTGGTAAATCCAAACTTCCCTGAATCGCAGATTTCAATTAGGCAGCTAGCAATCCATACTTCTTCCATAATAGATTCTGACAAATTTTGGGAAAACGATTATCTACTCCTTAATAAAGACCATACGAAGGGTGCTGCCATCCCAAAGTATTTTAACGAGTCTATGGATAAAATACCCATTTCCGAGTTTATGGAAAAACTACTTTCCAAAGATGGCAAATTGAACAATGGTGAGAGTTATTCCACAAATGAGCCGAACCAAAAATTCGACTATTCAAATATTGGTTCAACCCTTTGTGCTTTAATAATTGAAAATGCTATGGGAATACCATATCAAATATTTACAAAAAAATATATTCTAGAACCCCTAAAAATGGATTCGTCTGGTTGGACAATAGAAGATGTGAATTCACAAAATCGTTCGACTTTATATGCAACAAATGAACTAGTAATGGCAGATTACACAACAGTTGATTTTCCTTCGAGCGGACTGATAACATCAAGTACCGACTTGGGCAAGTTCTTGACAGAGATTATCAAGGGCTATTCGGGTAAAGGATTTGACCAAAGCAAGCTATAAAGAACTGTTTAAGAAACAATTAAACAAAGCTCAACTTCCAGAAGGTGTGGATGCGAACGTTGGAATTTTTATGGACTACTCAAAAAGAGGAATCGGTTACAATGGCTATGATGCGGGACTTATGGCTTATATGTATTTCAACCCCAAAAACTTAATAGGCAAAGTAATCATCATAAATACCGACACGGATTTTGACAAAGAAGTACGACCGACCCTTGACAAAATTTGGGAGGTTTTAGGAGAATACGAGACAAAGTTAAACTAATGAGAAAAGCCTGTGGGCAACAATGTATAACCGCAATTACGGCGGATTCGACTACGTCCGAATCCACTCGGAATTGCTAACGTCCGTGCCAAACCGAAAATTAACGCATACTAGACCGTAACTGACGGTTATACTACCGTTAGCCTTTATTAGAAAACTCAATAAATGATTAGATACTTACCAAAACCAATAGTACGCAACCAGGAAGAACAAGTCAAATTTCGTTGGAAAACCTTTTGGTGGTTATTAATAATGTTTGTTTCCGCAGCTGTAGCTAATATTCCACATGCAAGGGCTGTTAAAGAATTGACTTCCAAAGCTCGTGATTTTGAACATCAATCCATTCTCCAATCTATTATTGGTAATGCCGGTGCCGCATTGATTTTAGGTTTTGTATTTATTTGGATTGGGTTATGGGTATCTGCCAGAGCAAATTTAGGTGCACCACTTATAGTGAAAAAACTTACAGGTAAAACATTTTCAAACACCTTCGACAGAAAGACAATTCTTACAACTGTCTTAATTGGTTCTTTTGTAGGGTTTTTATTGCTACTCCTCCTAAAGGTTCAAGAATATATTCTCCCCATGGAAACAGCTAACTTTCGCCACCCTTCAGCAATACCGAACCTTTTTGCTTCATTTTCCGCTGGAATTACTGAAGAAATAATATTTCGTTTAGGTATTATGTCGTTGATTATAACTGCAATCCTGTATTTGACTAAGGCAAAAATACCCTCCAATAAAACCACATGGATTGGGATTTTATTAACGGCATTGATTTTTGGACTAATCCACATTCCAATGTCGGGAAAGTATTATGAACTTACACCAATCGTAATCGGAACCACTGTATTGGGAAATGTAATAACAGGAACAACCTTTGGTTGGATATTTTGGAGATATGGTCTGATAATGGCTATGCTGGCACATTTTATTTTTGATGTTGTTTTTCACGTTATAGGTACACCTTTTGGTTGAAAAACAACAAAGGCTAACAAAAAATATAGTGCATTTGGCAGATAGTGCTAATAATGAAGATGAAAGTAATAAATAAGTATTATGATAAACTGAACAATTTGAGCGTTGAAATGCCAAACGCACCATATTTAAACCGTTATGTGCAAGCAGAAAAAATGTCACATTGCAATTAAACAATTGTCCTTAACAAAAACAACCGAATGAAATTAATACTGAATTTATTTATACTCCTTCTAATTGGATTTAATTCATCAAGTCAAAACAAGGAAACAGGTCACTTAACAGACTTAAATAGAGATTACAATATTCAAGATGTTCTAATCGAAACAAGAGATGGAGCGAAAATTTCCGCAATCATAGTGCGGAAAAAAGAAACCATTGAACCAAAAGCTGCAATATTACAAAGTACTATCTATGTAAGAGATAAAGGCCGTGACCTGGATGCATTAAAAGAATCTGCTGACAAAGGTTATATAGGTGTAATTGCTTATACAAGAGGAAAACGTTTTAGTCCAAACGAGATATGGCCATACGAAAATGATGCCAATGACCTTTTCGATATAATTGATTGGATAAGTAAACAAAAATGGTGCGATGGGCGTGTAGGAATGTTTGGAGGTAGTTACAACGGTTTTACACAATGGGCGGCTGCCAAAAAACTACACCCTGCACTTAAAACTATTGCTCCTTATGTTGCCAATAGACCCGGAATGGGCTTGCCAATGGAAAACAACATCTTCATTAATCCAAACTATGAGTGGGCGTTTTATGTAGGCAACAACAAATATTTAGATACGATCGCAGGAAATGACAGACAGCGATTTAGAAATATGATGTTCAAGTGGTGGGAAACTGGTGTAGCTTATAACAAAATGGACAGTATTGACGGTACGGCAAATAAGTGGTTTCAACGATGGCTAAGCCATCCTTCATTTGATGACTATTGGCAGAAAATGGCACCTTATAAAAAGGACTTTTCACAAATTGATATTCCAGTGCTTTCTATCGATGGTTATTATAATGACTCACAAAATTCAGGTTTGTATTACTTGAGGGAACATTATAAATACAATCCAAATGCAAAGCATTATTTAATTATTGGACCTTATAGTCATTTCGGAGCGCAACGCAATGGTTCAGAAGAAATCAACGGTTACAAAGTTGATGCTGATGCCTTAATAAATACAAACGAAATAACCTATAAGTGGTTTGATTTCATATTCAACAATGCTGAAAAACCAAAAATACTAAAAGACAAAATTAATTATCAAGTAATGGGCGCAAATGAATGGAGAGGCGCTCCATCCATTGAGGCGATGAGTAATGACCACTTAAAATTGTATTTTACAACCGAAAAATTTGAGGGCATTTATTCCTTAAAAGGAGAAAAACCTGTAAAAAATGATTTTCTAACCCAAAAAGTGGATTTTGCAGATAGGGAAATCAGCAACAACGATTATTATCCAGACCCAATAATCCGTGAGGAATTGGATATGAGTAACGGCTATAATTTTATCAGCGAACCTTTAAAAGAAGACATTTTGGTAAACGGCTCTTTCATTGGAGAACTAAAGGTAAGCATCAATAAAAAGGATTTTGACTATGGTGTTACACTTTACGAAGTAATGCCTAATGGAAAATATTTCCATTTGTCATACATTATCGGTCGAGCAAGTTATGCAAAAGACATAACGAAAAGAAAATTACTCAATCCAAATGAAATAGAAACAATTCCTTTTTCAAATACACATTTGGTAAGCAAGAAATTAAGTAAAGGCAGTCGTTTACTTGTGTACATTAATATCAACAAAAACCCATTTTCTGAAATAAATTATGGAACTGGAAAAGAAGTGAGCAAAGAAACAATTAATGATGCGAACGAACCATTGGAAGTGAAGTGGTATAATGATAGTTTTGTGGAAATTCCAATTTGGATAGATAAAAATAAGTAATGTCAGCACATAACAATGTATATAAAAAATAGGCGAAATAGCAGTAAACTCAAGAGTTTTGGCTCGTATCATACTTGTGCTTACCCGAAAGTTTGGTGCTTCGAAATCGCCTACTTTTCATATACTAACCGTTGGCAACAAGCTAAAAAATTATTTGAACATTTAGATGTATATATTTATAGACAAACATGATGAAGGAAATTGAGGACTTTTTTATTGCGTATAAAAATGCAGTCTGGCAAAAAAATGCAGCCGCTTTACTGAAGCTTTACGATATTGAGGTTGTTCAATTTGATATGTGGGACAAGGGTTACTATACAACCCTACAGGAATGGACACCTGAAATTGAAAACTGGTTAGACTCTTTGGGGGAGGAAAAAGTGAAAGTTGACTTTGAAATGATAAAAATCCTTAAGTCAGATACAATTGGATTTGCAAGTGGATTGATAAAATTTCAAGCTATTTCCTCTCAAGGAACAGTACTAAGGAGTATGAAAAATAGAATTACAATCGGATTCTCAAGATTTAAAGATGGGTGGAAAGTGGTTCATCAACATATATCGGCTCCCGTGACTTCTGAGAACCTTACTGCTGTTCTGGATTTATAAGAAAGTGTTGAAAAAGAAGTGCAAAATTGATATTTTAAGATAATGTGAAGAGAAAACAAAAAGCCGGTTGCCAACATTGTATAAGCGTAGTACGGGCTAAAGTGTAAAATTTAAACGAATTTAATATTAATAAACATAAGGTAAAACCGAAAGTGAAGTGTTTCTAATCCCGCACTAAGCTTATACTTGGCCGTTACCAGCAAGTAAATGACTAGACAACTCATAAATAGAATTTTAGCCTGGACAATAGACTTTGGCATTATTGTTTTGTATGCCGTCTTACTTTTCACGTTGACAAGTTTGTTCTTTGAGTTTAAACAAGCAAGCTTAAACCCATACTTTGGACAACTAATCGGTTTTTTGACATTGACATTGCCAGTAATAGCATATTCGTATTTGACAGAGAAAAGCAAATGGAAAGCAACCATTGGAAAAAGAATATTAAATTTAATGGTTTTGAATCGTGAAAATAAGACGTTTAAAAGCGTTTTGCTAAGAAATTTGTTGAAATATTTACCTTGGGAACTTGCTCATACAGGAGTTCATTGGATGATTTATTTCGAATCAGTTGGAAGAGAAACACCAATATGGACTTGGGTTATTCTAATTGTACCACAAATTATGGTGTTTATATACTTTGTTAGCATAGTTATTAGTAAGGGTCAAGGTGGTATTTATGACAGAATTTCAGGAACAAGACTGCAACTAAAAACTACATAAATAAAACAAAAACCTGCTGGTAACAATGGTAACCGTTGCACAAGCCACTAGTTTTTAAAAGTAAAGCCACTTACAAAAAAATAAAAACACTAATTGATTGAAAATAAATATTTTAGATTTTATAACATGATTGCTTTTTACTATAAATAACCGATTTTTTGGTTGTGCAACAGGCACATTGTATAAGCGTAATGCCTGCCTTTGTCGGCAGACAGGCGGGTCAGACGACTCTGACGAGTGTCAGACTCCGTCAGAGCTGAACGGCTAAAATTGAGTATTTTGGCATCTAATAAAGTTTAGCGCAAACGGGCAGTGAATCGCTCAGAATCCCGCACTACGCTTATACTTGACCGCCGTTGCAAGCTGAAAAACAACAATGAATAACTAACATTTAAAACTTACAGAACATTAAATATGAATATGAAAAACGCAATCTTCGCAATTATGATTTTAACTACAATCATATCTTGTAAAAATGAAACCAGAAAAGTAGAAGTAACTCAAGAGGAAAAAAGTATACCTAAAAAAATTGTCTCTTTATCAGGAAAAATACTTGAATACAATTATGGTGATTATGTTTATAAAGTAAATTTCAAATCAGAAAATAAACTGCATTGGAAATGTATAAAAGGAGATGAAAAAGGAAAAGAAGCTGACGAAACCTATTCCACACAGCGACTGAATAATTATACCTTTTTTATTTCGTGGGTTGAACAAGATGGATTGGGTGTAAGTGAAGTTATTAACTTAAAAGATAATACTGTGAATTGCTTTTTGAAAATCGACAAAGAAATAATACCTCTGATAGGTAAAATTCGTGAATTATAGAAATTGATTGAATAAAAGCCAGCAGGTAACATGTATAAAACATAGTTGATAAGTGATAAAAACAAAATATAAAAAATTCGGCTCTGTGTTAATCCAAATAATCAGTGTCTTTTAAACACACTACATTTCATATACAAACTGTTGTGTGACATTTAAGGAGACGGTGACATGATGAAAGTAGTTTGATAATATTGGTGATTCTTTGTTTGACAGGCTACCTAAATAACGATAAGAAGAGTAAAGCTATGACTGAAAATAAATTCTTTGACAAAAAACTGATTGTTCCTAAAGGGGGACAAATAGGTGCCATGGTTTTTGAAAATCCACATGTAAACATCCCAAGAACAATTTTATATAATATGGAGATTGAATTGGAAGACTTCGTGATTGAAGAAGGTATAGTGCAGACAATGATTGTCTTAGATTATATTAAGCTTCAAATAAAAAGTATTCGGGAACTACAAAATAAAACTTATGACTTTCCTGTAAATTCCACTGATGGATATATTGATGGCTCAATTTATTTGTTTCATGTATATAATCCCTTGGATGTTACAAGGATTGAATTTGGAGAAATCTCAAATAACCAAATACAAGCAACTATTCATTATTCAATAGATTTTGAGTTTGAAGGCACTAAGTATGCAAAAACTGACAACAGACAATTAAGTACAAAACTCCGTTTTAATGAATTATTCATTTTCCCTGATATTTTAAAAGCAGATACGGAGAATATTGAAAAATCAAAAAAACTGATTTCTAAATACTACAATGTTGAAGACTTAAGCGAACCAGCGATTAATGGAGACAAGATTGTATTTGACATGAAAATAGAATAAACACAATGGTCAAGAAAATGCGTATTCGAACAGTTTTAGCCCGCTTAAAAATTGTAACGATTTGAATCAACACTGTATGCAATTTACCACATCGCTGCAAACAGAAATTACTTCTGTCGCTAACGTAAAATTTGAAGCTTTTTTTCAAGTTTTTGAGCAGATTGATAGTTTTGAGAGTATTATGAATAAAGAGATACAGAATATAGTTGTTTAAATTTACCGTTAGTCGGAATTGAAAACTGAATAACCAAAATGAGAATTAAAGAAAAAACAGTTGGGATTTTTGGACTTTTATCTGTCTTGATTTTGGTTATTGCCTTATTGATTTTTGGCTATTTGAACAGCGAATTTAGTTTTCTTAATGATTTTATAAGTAAACTTGGAGCGAGTGGAGAGCCGAACGCTTTGTTGTTCAACTTAATTGGATTTATAACTGTGGGATTATTATTATTTATATTTGGTCTGACTTATGGAAAATTACAGAATGATAAATTATTGTCAATTCTGTTATCTCTATTCGGATTAGGATTTGCTTTCACTGCAATACCAATAGATATGCAAATATCAAACACACCCGTTTCAAAAGCCCATATTGTGTCAATTTGTCTTGGATTAGCATTTTGGTTCTTCGGACTTTCAAGACTTGGTTATAATCGACATTTAAAAAAGAAAATTAGAAACCGAGCAAATTTCACTGCTGTGATTCTCGTACTATCAATAATTGGATTTGTAATCGGACTGTGGTCTATGCCAATAACTCATCGACTAATATTTGGAATTGTTTTTGGATGGACAACCCTGACTTCGATTGAATTGATCTTAAAAAAATAGAAACTAATAATAAAACTGCATACAACATGCGATCATAAAAACATTTGGGGTGAAGTGGTTATTTGAGCATTCTGCCATGCATCAACTTTTTGCAACGGTGGGATACGAATATAACCCGCTCTCCCAAAGATTTCATACCTCAAAACCGTTGTATGTAATCAATCTCTCTAGATTGTAACCTCAAGGTGAATTTTTGCGTCATAGTTAATATAAATTTTACAAATGAAGCGAATAAAGAAAATATTTAAGTGGACAGGAATATTACTAGGGGCAGTTTTGTTGATTTTCTCCATTTTGGTGATCATACCTGAAAGTGAAACTATCCCACCGATTGAGCCAAGAGAAAATACAAAGTATTGGGAAATGAGTGAAGGTTTCAACATCGCCTACACCCATTTAAATGGAATAGATAGCCTGAATAAAGCTCCGGTAATATTCTTACATGGTGGACCTGGTGGTTATGTACATTCAAGCATTATTGAAACATTGGGAAGCTTAACTGAAACAGGACACGATGTTTACCTCTATGACCAGAGAGGCTCAGGATTATCTGATAGGCTTGACAAGTATTCCGATGTAAGCTTTAAGAAGCATTTACATGACCTACATGAAATAATAACCCAAAAAATTGGAGCTTCGAAAGTAATTTTGATTGGTCAATCCTTTGGGAGTGTTATAATAGCGCATTATTCTGCCCAACACAATGATAGAATAAAAAAAATCATTTTTAGTTCCCCAGGCACATTCAGACCTTATAGGAAAATAGCAGGAAGTTATGCTGATATAGACTCAATTTACTCAACTCCTGACTCCCTGAATTTTATAGAGCCGTATAACTTCATTAAAGATGTAGACAACATGGCAATGAAACCAAAAGCTATGGTGGCTTCGACTGGAGCCCTATTATTTGATAAAAAACTTATTTCTGATAAACAAATGGATAGGATGTTAAATACTTTGGCATCACAGTTCACTAAAGGTATGGTCTGTGACCCCGAAAATGTACTTCCAGAAGAAGGTGGCGGTGGGCTGTATGCCTATATCGCCACAAATAGTGATGACTATCCTGAAATTAGAGATAAGGTTCAAAAGGTAGAAGTACCCGTATTGGTTATGCAAGGACAATGCGAATATCATTCTTTTGCGTCAGCTTACGAGTATGTTGACTTATACCCGAACAGTCAATATGAATTCATAGAAAATGCTGGTCATGAAATTTGGTGGGAGAATGAAGTAGAGTACATCAAAACAATAACTGAATTTATAGAAAAGTGAAGATTACACACAACATCGGACCCTATAACAAATTCGGAGTAAAGTGGCAATATAAAAGTAATTACATTAAATAAACTAATCGCTAATCGGAAAATCAAAGCAGCCTATTTCTTTATCCAAGAGCCAGGAAAAAATTTGGAAGATGATGGCAAAATCATTGCAGCTGGAACAGCTTTTTTACAAACCAACGCTCCCCTAATCTGAAAAATTTGTACATTGAAACCTGCAACGAGACCATAAATAAAATCGTTAGGGGCAATTTAAGACAACATCAAATTTAGAGTAAAATGAAAAACTCAAAAAGAAAAAATATTGACTTCAACAATTTTCACTCGAATAAGATTGTAGCACTCTTTTGCTTTTTTGTAATTCTATTTATCAACAATGGTTGCAAAACCGATACCGACTTAAAAAACCAAGAAGTAAAAACCGAATATAATAAAACATCAATAGTAAAGGAAAAATGGCATTGGGGTAATGAAAAAAAACAAAATGAAAATGCAGGTTATGCACAAGTCGTAAAAGTTGGAAGTACAATCTATATATCGGGTGTTCCTACAAACGACTTAAGTCCAAATGGTATAGCGGAAGTATACAAAGCATTAGAGGAATGTTTAAATGCCTTTGGAGCATCTTCGGAAAATGTGGTGAAAGAAACACTTTATACTACTGACATAGAAACAATGAAAAAACACAATGATGTGAGAAAAGAATTTTATCAAGGCGACTTTCCAGCAGCTAGTTGGGTGCAAGTAAGTAGATTGTATGAATCCAATGCCAAGTTAGAAGTAGATTTAATTGCACAAATTACAAATGGTGATTAATAAATCATTATACCTGTTTAGAACATTTAATTATTATGAGCTTTGAAAAAATTGCCAACAAAATCATAGACTTAAAAAAAAGAAGATATAAAACTTAGAAATGAACTCATTAGGAAAGGGACGCTTTCTAATGCTTACAATAAAGAAAATGGAAGCATCACAACACAACTACCAGACCAGCGACTTCAGTGGTAGTGTCTATTTTAGAGCTTTTTACTATCTTCGGTGATCCGGATGTTTTACCGCAACAAACTTTCAATGACAAAAATTGACCCGATAATAGCTGTAAAAGATGTTGAAGTCAGTTCTAAATGGTACCAACAAGTTTTTGGGTTCAGAAGAACTCATGGTGGAAAGGAATTTGCTGTTTTAGTTTCGGAAAATGATGAAATTTCACTCTGCCTTCACCAATGGGGAGAACACGAACATCCTACAATGAAAAATCCAAACATTACACCCGGAAACGGGCTCATCCTTTATTTCAGAACTGAAAACATGGAGAAAATACGGGAAAATGCAGGAAAACTGAGTTGCGCTATTGAGGAAGATATTCACTTAAATCCAAATTCAACAAAAAAGGAATTTTCACTTAGGGATCCGGATGGTTATTATTTAACCATCACTGAATTTCACAAGTATGAGGGGTAAAAAAACAGCCCATAACATCAGCATGGAAAACATTAGCACACCTGAGAGGAAAATTACTATTGGCGCTACTATACTCAATTGTGGAAGCGACACACTTTATGGCGGGGAAGCCAACCTTAAAGAGAAT
Source organism: Galbibacter kalidii (assembly GCF_026241135.1). Lineage (GTDB taxonomy): Bacteria > Bacteroidota > Bacteroidia > Flavobacteriales > Flavobacteriaceae > Galbibacter. The sequence continues at coordinate 37,207 of NZ_JAPFGA010000007.1, read as the reverse complement.
CAGAAGTTGAGGGAATTTCTCGCAAAACATTGGAACACCAACAAATGTGAAGAAGGAAAATATTATTAATCCGCGCCCTTTTGATTTATTCAAGGTCTACAAACTGAGAAAACAAAATGATATTCAACGAAATTAACGATCAAAGTGTGGAACTGAGGATAACCAATTATGAGTTTCCTGAAATAACTGATTGTAAATATGACGCCAATTGGCTACTCATCCAATTAAAGATTAAAAGCAATTGTGGGAACTGGGAAACGACCGACCCTTCGCTATTCACTTGGGAGGTAGAAAGGATAATCGATTGGTTCAATGACCTTTATGCCGACCAAACAACAGAAACAAACCTCTCTTTTCTCGAGCCAAATATTGCGTTTCAATTAATTAAAAATCAAGGCAACCTTAAGACCATCCGGTTAAAATTTGATCTGGAATTACAACAAAAGGATGTGGAGAACGAAAAAGAATGTTTTGTAGATTGTGAAATGAACAATGCAGAATTGAAAAGAGCTGCAAACGGACTAAAAAAAGAATTGGAAGCCTACCCCCAACGTACCGTTTGATGAAATGAAGGCGGAATTTTCTATCTTTAAACCATTAGTGGCATACCAAAACTGAACGAAATAAAACTTGGAACAGATCCGGAAATATTATAAAGAACATTTTGATATCTCTGAACGGGATTGGAAACTCTTTTCTTCAAGATTTAAAAGAAAAGAAATTCCTAAAAAAACTAAAATCCTTGATCTTGGTGAAACTGAAAACCACCTCTCTTTTGTTGAAAAAGGAATTGTTCGCTTATACATTCCAAAAGAGGAAAACGACATCACTTTCGGCTTTGTTTTCCAAGGTGCTTTTGCCAGTGCCTATGATTCATTTTTAACCCAAAAACCTTCTCCCTATTGTGTGGAGACCATTACCAATTCGGTATTATGGCAACTCACCTACCAAAATCTTCAGCAGGTTTATACGGAAAGTGATATTGGAAATCTAATCGGCAGAAAAGCAAGCGAAGATCTATTTCTCATAAAATCATCAAGAGAACTCTCCTTGTTAAACGACACTCCTGAAGAACGTTACCTCAAGCTTTTTACAGACAGGCCAGAGCTCATTCAGCAAATTCCGTTAAAATATATCGCTTCCTATATCGGGATTACACCACAAGCCTTAAGCAGAATTCGGAAACGGATTGTAAAGCAAGTTCAATAATTATCGGAATCAAATCTCACTTAATGAGTTTCTTAACTCAGGTTCATTGTTTGATAGTCAATTTAGGTTCAACTTTGCATAAAACAAAAAAGAAACATAAAACGAACCATAAGAAATTTATTTATACAAACACACATGAGTAAAGATTGCTATGGTGAGTTCCATAGGTCAATTAATTTATTGATTATTAAAAATTTACAAATTATATACATATGAAACCACTCATTGTCTTATTAAGCGTATTTGTAATCTCCCTTGTCACCATCAAAATATTCCGCAGTAATTACAACTTTACTTTATCCGGCAGAATTGCCATGGCTGTTATGCTGTGCTTTACGGCAATGGGACATTTTATGTTTACTAAAGGAATGGCGGCTATGATCCCGGATTTTATGCCGTTAAAACAACAAATCGTTGTTCTAACAGGGGTTTTGGAGGTGATTTTTGCCATTGGATTGTTACTCCCAAATTACAGGCATCTAACTGCATGGGCATTAATCGTCTTCTTTATTCTCTTGCTTCCGGCAAACATAAAGGCTTCCATGGAAAACCTGAATTATCAAACTGGAGGGCATGATGGTCCGGGGTTGTCCTATTTGTGGTTTAGAATCCCCTTACAGCTCTTGTTTATCGTTTGGGTATATCTTTCTACTATTAAAAAATAACGTTTTTAACTCTCCCCCTCCTCTACTACTTACCTTTTAATTTTTTGTGTATCTTCGTTAACATACAAAATATAACCTCGTTTATCGACACCTATAAAACACATAAATCACCTCCCCAAGATGAAATGAAAACAATAATGATACACACCCTATTCAGCTTTCTAAGTATATTGGCAATCTCTTGTTCAGGAGGAAGCGATTTTGATCAGTTTTTTAATGGTGTGAATTTACTCAAGCACAAGTTCTCCAAAGAGTTGGGCTTCGATGTTTATTGGGCCAATTCAAAGGCGAAAGAAGTAACAGTAGAATTGGGGGAAGGATTCCGCTTATTACGCAAGGGCACTATATACGAAAGCAGAGTTTGATAGAGTAATGGAAAAATATGAATTTGTAAACCGGGTATTCCGTAATACCCCCTCATATAACCATTTGAATATAATTGATGAGATTGCGGTAATTAATAAGCCGGTTCTTGTTATACAAGGGGGAATATGATTATTCCATAGGTATTGAACAAGGAAATATGATTTACAATGGTCTAAAAGGGCTCTCCGAAGATAAAAAAGAACTAAAAATAATCCTAAACGCTTCACACAACTTAAATCTTGAAGCGAAAGAATTATATTTTGACTCTATAAAATTGTTTTTTGACAAAAAAAACAATTAATTAAAAGACTATGGTAATGCTTAAAAGTAGTGACCAACAAAGTTGATGAGTTAAAAGCAATGTCATAAATCTAAAAATAATATTATGACCCTAAAAAATCAAAAATTACCATTAAAATGGATGTATTTACCTTGGCTCAGTTTCATATTTACAATTGTGGTCTTTACTCTTTTGGGATTGGTTTCAAAGGGCAGTCCCAAAAGGTTTTTGACTGAACTAGGATTGGAAAGTGCCGTTGTGTCCTTTGGTCTAACTATAATCGGTTCTGTTTTTACTGTGCTTCTTCTTGGCCTTTTATTACACAAAAACAGTTTCAAATGGTCCGATGTTGGCATCAAAGGTAAATTGACCTTCAAGTCAGTCTTATTTGCACTATTGGGTTGGATTGTCGCGTTTTTATTGTTCTATGTTATCCAGCTCATAGTAGAAAATCTTGGGCTTGACATGTTTTGGGAAGAAAATCCTGATTTTATCAAACCTAATTCAACAATAAATGTTATTCTAATATTGCTCGGCCCAGTAATTCTTGCTTCCATAACAGAAGAGATAATTTTTAGAGGATATTTGCTAAATGCCCTGCGTTCAAAGTTTCAACTAAAGACCTCTGCTATTATAGCAGCTTTGGTATTTGCCAGTGTACATCTATTTTTAGGTCCAGGGTTTTTGATCTATATATTTTTTGGTGCCTTTATTCCAATCTTTCTGTACATAAAATTTGAAAGTCTCTATCCAGCTATGTTAATGCATTTTTTTAATAATTTAGTTTCGTATATAGCTATCCCAATTTTATTTGTGGATTAATATAAAACAGATTAAGTGATTTTAATATTATTGCCCTCAATATTGACAACAAGTAAAAAGGAGATTTTGTTAAAAAATTCAAGCTGTTTCAGTAAAACAAGTAAGATTGATTTGAGCACATTATTAAAAATACGACACGCCAATAACTCATCCTATGAAAAGCACCAGTTCAGTTCTTTAAAGTTACTATTCTTACTTTTTAGGTAGTTCATCTTCTTTCTTTTTAATGTATTGAATTAAGGATGAAGCTTTGGTCTTCTTTTCCAAAAATGGGAGATTTTGCTGGAACGGAAACACGATTTATAAAACACAAGGATGGAAAAATAACAGTAAAGGATTGGAAACAATTCTCTGGTAATACTAAAGTAAAAGCTAAACATATTTACGAGGATTAAAAACCAGGGAAATGAAAGGCAGAGGCAGAGGTGCTAACAAATTTGTTCCTGATATAATATATTTCTCCAAAGTGACAAATATATTTGACATTGAAAATAAATGGCGAATCAGAATAAAAGAAAATGGCCCTACCCCGAAAGTAGCTATTGCATAAATAGTCCCTCGCTCTAACCTGCATAACTATCAATGACATAAAACTTAAGTATACGTAGGAGAAAAAACACAAATTAAATTTGGATCTAATCCGAAAATATTACCAAGAACATTTTTACAAGCCTCTGAAAAAAATGCTTCTGAGATCAATATCGGTAAGGTGAAGACACTTAGAATACTGCATCGTGTTTTCCCCGCATTAGGTGGTGAGATCGATCCGGAATTCACAGGGTCAACTATGGAAATCAATTATGTAAGAATCTATCAATAATCATAAAATGAAAAACAAAAAGGATAAAATAACAGAGATGTCTGAAAAAGAACTGAAAGAACTGGCATCACAACTCGGAAAACCCGAGGGTGACAAAGGGATAAAGATCGCACAAATGATGAATGAATCTAATATTTCCATGACTAGGAAAACACTGGAACATTTATCGCTTGAGGATAACGACAAAATTTTGGAGCTTGGACATGGCAATGCAAATCATTTGACTGAAATTTTTAACAAAGCGAGTGATTTACAATATTTTGGATTGGATATTTCTGAATTGATGAAGCAAGAAGCTGAAAACTTCAGTATTGAACATCATTTTAACCAAAAATCTACCTTCCAGCTATACGACGGGACGAATATTCCTTTTTCAGACCATTCATTTGATAAAATATTTACCGTAAACACCCTTTATTTTTGGGAAAAACCCAACGATCTCCTCAACGAGTTAAAAAGGGTTTTAAAACCTAATGGAATTCTTTGTATAACATTTGTTGATAAAGAAACAATGAACCGATTGCCTTTTACAGATTACGGCTTTACAAAATACGATCAGAATACATTTAGCAAATTGATAGAAAAAAGTGAATTAAAGCTAACAGGCACAAAACTGTATACTGAAATCATAAAGAGCAAATCAGGCGAAGAAATGGAGCGAAAATATTGGGTGATGACGTTGTCGAAAAGTACAAAGAACTGAAAATAAGAGTTTAATTTCATTGGGATAAGGCAAAAGTACAAGACAAGAAGTTTCATCATTTTATATGATTTATAGAAAAGGCGTATCACTCGTTCGGGTGGTACGCTTTCTTTTATGGACTTACTTAATATTATTCCTCAATTAATATGAATAAGAACCAATCTAAAATCATGGGAAGATTCATGAAAGATAAAAACGCAACAATATTAGAGAAACACATCTTCGATGAAATAACAAAAGGGATCAAAGAAGTTTCCAAAACAGAAAAAGGTGAAGTCTATGCCTATTCCCTTTTAATTTATGATGTTCTTAACGATCCTATAAACTCCTCCTTAACACTGGGATACAACACCATAGAACATTTAGGCGAGGTTGATGACCCGGATATCAAATGGGAAATAGCGGGTTGGTTGAAAGAGGGAGTCGTAAAGATAGGAACAATAGATGATAGTATAGGCAGCGAATTAATTACAAACTGGATCAAAGAGATGGGTCTTTTTTATACCGAAGAAGAAGCTTGGGAACATGAAGAAGCCTGCTGGAATAAAGCTGAGGAAATATCTCTTCGTTTTATGCAAATGCTCATTCGAATAATTCAGAAAATCCATCAACAATATCGGTTGAATGTACCACTGGTCATGTATCAATTTGAAACTTTTGAGGGAGTAACAGCCTACAATATCCAAGCTAATGGGAAGGAACTGGTAAAAGAGTTTTTGGACACGCATAAAGAATATGAATTTGAATTGTACAGACATATGTCAGATGTATTAATGGAAGTGCAGGAAAACCTACCTAAAGAAGAAAGCAAGGACATTTATGCATATTCGCTGTTTATTCAAGATGACGACCCTCGATGGCCCACTGCCACCTTAGGGTATAACACATGGGGTCATTTCAATACTAAAAAAGAAAGCGCCAACACTCAACAGGAAGCAAAATGGAATTTTGATTTTTGGTTACAAAATAATCTTGTGGAACTCTGCACTAAAAACGATCGAAACGGCCGGGAAATCGTGGAAAAACACACAAAATACGATGACCTATACTATACAGATGAGGAATACAACAAAAATAAAGCAGTATGCCTTGAAAAGGGAGATAAGATAACCCAATTTTTTACACGTAAACTGATTGAAGCTGTACGATTGGTTCAAGATTTCAATTTCATTGACCACCCCATAATCATCCATAAAGCAAAATATGACAGACAAACAGCAGAACAAAACACCAAAGCTAATGGTGAGGGAAAAGTTAAAGAATTTGTGGAATGGGTTGAAGGAAAATACAGATAACATCCATTTAAAAAAGACGTACCACTCGTTCGGGTGGCACATTTTCTTTTACGGACTTGTTTAATATTGCTCGAAAATAGAGTGATCAAGAAATAATGATTACACTATTCATAATTACGATACGAAAACTTATAACAATCGCATTTTTTAATTTTTAATCCAATTACCATGGCACAAACACCAACATCATCAGGAGAAACCTCACAATTGGCTAACACAAGTCCGCAACTATCCGAATACGGATATTATATTATGGTAGACAGCACTTTTTATGCTATTGACCCATATCCCATTAAAATGGAGTTTGGTTTTAACAAACTAGGAGGCCTAAAGTACGTCCCGGCCGACAAAGATTTTAAGGTTGTAGTTTACAGACCAAAATGGCATTATGAACACACATCCTTTTTTGCCCAAGATCTGGATATTGTCAACCACGACTACACCAATCGGATCGAGCCTAAGATCGTACAGGTAGCTGAGCATGTTTTTGAGTTGGAATTCCCGGCTTTAAAAAAGGGACAGTTATTGATCATAAGGGATTATAATAATTTATACGGAATAGGGATTGGAAGCATTTCTGATACCTTAGTAGAACTTTTCAACACTACCGAAGCACCTGCCTATGCCGTTCTGGATAATATAAAGAAAGCCTTAAAGTCGTTCCCAAACAACATCATGATCGAGTCGTTGAAAGGGGTATGGGAAGAAAGAGCTTTAGAAGAAAAAACCGGAAAAGTATGGAAAACCGTACAAGAGAAACTGGCAGAATATGAAGCACGTGATGACCGAGAAGGGAAATTAGTGTTGGCAGACGACGTACTTCACGAAATTCAATACTATTTATCCTTGGATGAGAATCCGCCGAAAAAAGAGGAAGCCGAAAAAATCACAGCTGAAATAGAAGCTTTCAAAAATGACAAACCAGAGGTAGTTAAAGAACCTCTTCCGGATATGTCCTTGTTGGCAGAAAACGTTGTTACCTATTCAGGGGGTTCCGCAACATTGACGATGGTAGAAATCGGCGATGATGTATTAGTCCGTTTTAGAGGTATCCCAAATGAATATGACGGTGTGGTGTTACGCCATAAAAAAAGTATTCAAAACGAAGCCACCGGATCCTTTACTATACAAACCAATGAAATTAAGGGTCAAGAAAACTGGAACACATTCAGTTATGAAAACGATGGTTGGGGAGGTGGATCCTATTTTGCATATCCGCCATTAATTAACGATAAAGCGTATATGTATCCTAGTGCGGACAATGATAGTGACACTCCTATGAAACTATACAAGGACTATTCTAAACAAAACAATTAATAAAAGAATGTTGTGTTAATTAATTTGTGAATACCTACCTAAGGGTGCCCAGAAAGGCACCCTTAGTTGTATGTAAATTGAAAACTATAAACTTACCTTATTCTAAAAGAATATGGATGACATAAAAGAAGAGTTTTCCATTGGGGAATATGACTTTTCATTTGATAAGGAAAACTGTAGCATTCAGATAGAAGGAAATAAAATTGTCGATTTAGCAATTAAAGCGAATGAATTCGTTTTTGATAATTTGTGTGAATCAGATGAATTCGAATTTGGATATGCACTTTATCCCCCTGAATTTTATGTGGGAGAACTTGATTTAGGAAGTAAAGGACACATTGTAATCAACGACAACAATCAAGATCATTATGAAATAGCTTTATATTTTATGGAGCATAATAATGTTAATATTAATTTGAATCTTCACGGAAATTGGATTTTAATCGCTGGATGGACAAACATTAGCGGAAAAAGATACCCGATTGTAATAAAAATGAAAAAATAAGAATTATCAACAACAATGCTCCCATGAAAAGCATTAGTCCAAAAATACAATTGTCCTCATACACAAACCATCAACAGAAAATTTTATGAAAGACAAAAACACAAAAACCTTAGAAAAATATATCTTCGATGAAGTAACAAAAGAAATCGAAGAGATTATCAAAACTGAAAAAGGTGCCATTTACACCTATTCATTTTATATTTACGATGCCTTTGCCGATCCGCTAAACGCTTCCTTAACCTTGGGCTACAACACTATAGAACAATTAGGGGATAATGTCCATGATCCCCATGTGAAATGGGGGGAATATACCGACTGGGTAAATGATAATGTTATAGAGATTGGAACTTATGACGATAGTAAAGGTCATGAATTAATTGAAAATTGGGTAAAGGAAATAGGGCTTTACTATACTGAAGAGGAATACGCACAAGACTCTGATGCCTGTATGGACAAGGCAAGGGAAGTCACGCAACATTTTATCCAAATGCTTGTTCGTGTAATTCAGAAAATCCATCGGCAATACAAACTGGAAGTACCCATTATAATCCACCAACTTGAAGCTTATGAAGGGGAAACCGAATACAATATCCAAGCCAATGGCAAAGCGTTGGCAAAAGAGTTTACCGATGCAATTGGCGAATATTCACATGATCTGTACGGCTATATACTTTATGCATTATTAAAGCTGAAATATATGCCTGAAGATGAAAAAGAAGATATTTATGCCTATTCATTATTTGTTGATGATAATGACCCAAGATGGCCCAAGGCTACCCTGGGGTATAATACATTAAGCCATTTCGATTCGGTAAAAGAAAATGCCAAGACCGAACAGGAAGCCAAGTGGAACTTTGATTTTTGGTTGCAAAACAATATTAAGGAACTCTGCTCGGAAAACGAACCCGAAGGAAGGGAGATTATAGGCAATTATACAGCATACAAAGAATTGTATTATACAGATGAGGAATTTGAAAAAGATAAAGCAAAATGCCTTGAAAAAGGAAAGGAAATAACACAGTTTTTTATAGATAAACTGGTTAGCATTATTCCATTCATCCAAAGATCCTGTAAGACAGACAAGCCCATAATCATCCATAAATCGGGATACGACAAACAAATAGCGGCGCTAAACGAGAAAGCCAACGGTGAGGAAAAAGTAAAGGAATTTGTAGCGTGGATTGAAACCCTATAAACAAAACCTATCTGCAATAATTTCCTTTTTTAAATGAGTTCAATATGAAAGACCAAAACACTAAAGAGTTAGAGCGACATATCTTCGATAAAGTAACAAAAGAGATCGAAGGGATTATCAAGACTGAAAAAGATGAAATTTACGCCTATTCATTTTTTATTTACGATGCCTTTTCCGATCCCATAAACGCATCCTTAACCCTAGGATACAATACGATGGAGCATTACAGGTCGGTGCTGGAATCGGCAAATGACGGGAAAGAACCGGAAACGCTTTTCGATTACATAACAACGCCTGATGATGACATGGAAGCCAAGTGGAATTATGCTTTTTGGCTCCAAAATGAAATCGTGGAAATTGGAGCTGCAAACGATAGTAAAGGTCGAGAACTGATTAAAAATTGGATTGAAGGAATAGGATTGTACTACAATAAAGAAGAGTCGTGGAAAGACAGGGATACCTGTATGGGAAAGGCAAGGGAAATTACACAACGTTTTATCCAGATACTTGTTCGGGTAGTCCGGCAAATACATCAACAATATGAGCTGAATGTACCTATTATCATCCACGAGCTGACACCATATAAAGGAGAAACCGAATACAATATCCAAGCCAATGGTAAAGAACTGGTAAAAGAGTATACCGATGAAATTAATGAATATGGGGGCGATTTATATGCGCATATCTTTTATAAACTAACCCGTTTGTCATATATACCCGAAGCCGAAAAAGAGGACATTTATGCGTTTTCGCTTTTTGTTAACGATGATGATCCAAGACACCCCACTGCCACCTTGGGATATAATACTACAAGTCATTTTAATTCAGTAAAAGAAAATGCCAAGACTGAGCAGGAAGCCAAATGGAACCTTGAATTTTGGCTGCAAGACAATCAGTTGAAAATCTGCACAAAAAACGACATCAAAGCACGAGAACCACTAAATAAATACTCAAAATATAAAGAACTGTACTATACGAATGAGGAGTACGAAAAAAATAAAGCAGGTTGCCTTGAAAAAGGAAAGGAAATTACACGATTCTTTATAAACAAACTGGTTAGCATAATTCCGAACGTTCAAGAATTCTGTAACATAGACAAACCCATAATCATTCATAAATCGGGATATGACAAACAGGTAGTAGCGCTAAACGTGAAAGCCAATGGTGAGGAAAAAGTAAAAGAATTTGTAGTATGGATTGAAACCGTATAAACAAAAACCTACCATGAAAAAGATAGAAATACAAAAGCGTAATGAAATAACTCTAAAAACAGACGATATCATCAAGACCGCTACCCTATCAGCGCCTAATGAGTTGGTCATGTTAATGAGTTCGGGAGATGTGGTGCGTCATAAAATAAAAGAAGAGGAAACAGAAACCTTGTTTACCATAGCCAGTAAGCATGTTGTATACAGCGATGGCGGTTTTGATATAAATGCCCCTTCTACCCTATATACATTAGACGATATTGTGGTGGTGGTAAATGATTATAAGTGTCATGGTTATATTCACTATCCGGGAAAATACCACCTCATGCATATCTTCAGAAAAGATTATCATGCCAGGGCATCAAAGTTTCCCATTGCCTTATATAAAAATGAAAGCGGAATCCCCCATATGATCTATGCGGTAGGATGGAACCATCTTCAAATCATGAACCTGGACACCCGGATGCTTTTAACTGCCACAAAATCACTGATAGAAGTAGATGCAGAAGAAAAACATTGGGATGTTTATGGGGCAGAAAATTTCTCTGACATGAATCCCTGGCCGAGGACATATGATTATTTTTATGGCAGGCTGGAAATGTCACCAGACAAACAACACTTTTTAAGCGCCGGTTGGATTTGGGGTTCATTCGATCTGTACAATGTTTACAATGTACATAATTTCATAAACAACAACCGCATTTCTTATAAAGATGTATATGCGGGCGAACATTGTGACAGACCTGTTTGCTGGGTAAGCAACAATACCGTTGCTGTTGGGCATTTCGATTATGATGAAAACAAAAAAAAATGGCATGACGAAATACACTTTTACAAGATCGACGATAAGGAATCTGAATTTGTAAGAAAAATCAAGGTAGAAGGTTTTGAACTCTCTAAATCCGAAATCTATTTCTGTAAGGCATTAAATGCCATTGTCTTGGTTGGAGACGAAAAAGGCTTGGCTATATTTTCCCTTAATGGGGAAATTTGGTTTCACGATAAGGAAATAGAAATAGATACATACAATCCCGATCTGAACCTATGCCTTCAATGGGAAGATAAAACGGTTAAGGTTTATCAAATAGAAGCATTCACCTAAAAAAATGAAAACCATCAAATTACATAAAACCCACAGGCTAACATTTAATACGGACGAAACCATAAAGGCTGCAGCCCTGTCAGCCCCTAATGAATTAGTGATGCTCATGAGTTCCGGCCTTATGTTACGATATAAAATAGATGCGGATAAAACAACACCTTTATTTTCTGTAAAAAACGGCATTCAATATTCAGACGGGTGTTTTGATATAGACGACCCCGTTTCCATCTATACTATAAATGATATTGTAGTGGTTGTAAATGATTTTAAATGCCATGGCTATATACACCATCCGGGGAAATATGAAGCCCTCCACTTTGGAAGGACCGACTGTCATGCCAATATTACACAATATCCCATAGCATTATTTAAAAACAAAGAAGAAGTCCCTCATTTAATCTATTCCGAAGAATGGAACCATCTTCAAATCATAAATCTGGATACCTTACATATCTTAACCGCAGCAAAATCTTTGATAGAAGAAGGCGCAGAGCAAAGGCATTTAGAACTTCAGGAAAAGTACAAAATCAACAATACCATCAAATGGCCGAGAGCATACGATTATTTTTATGGCAGGCTGGAAATGTCGCCAGACCAACAACACTTTTTAAGTGCCGGTTGGATTTGGGGATCGAATGATTCGTATTGTGTTTATAATGTAGACGACTTTATTCATAACCACCGGATAACAGATAAACTTTTAGATATTTGGGAGCATTGCAACAGGCCAGCTTGTTGGGTTGATAATGAAACAGTAGCCGTAGTTTACAATGCATCTGAAGAAGGAGAAGAAGAAGTTAATAGTGAAACAAGGGTAAATGATGAAATACATTTTTATAAAATAAATAGTGATAAGCCAGAACTTAAAAGGAAAGTTAGCGTAGATAATTTTAATGCATTCTACGCTAAAATATATTTTAGCAAAGATTTGCATGCTTTTGTCCTTGTTCCAAACGAAAAAGGCCTGGCTGTACTTTCCCTTGATGGGGAGGTGTTGCTTCACGATAAGGAGGTGTTTATAAACACATATAATCCCGACCTGAATATGGGAATCTCATGGGAAGATCAAACCATTAATATTTATCAAATAATAAAATAATGAACAATAAAAGCTTAAAAAGAAAAGTCAATTTTCTCACATTTTATGTACTTGTAAGCAATCTTATACTGATTACATTCATTTTTATGGGGTTTAGGGACTCCGAGAAAAAAGAAAACCTTGATGAGTTAACTATAAAACGCTTAAATATTGTTGATGAAAGCGGTAAGAATTTACGGATGGTCATCAGTAATAAAACCCGGCAACACCCTGGAATGATGAACGGGAAAGAGTTTCAGGAAAGGGAGAGGCCATCGGGGATAATTTTTTTCAATTCATCCGGAGATGAGTGTGGCGGTTTGATATATGATGGCAACGAAAAAGATGCCGGAATGGTACTGTCTGTAGATAAGTTTAAAGACGACCAAATCATGCAGCTTCAGTATATGGAAAACACAAAAAACCACAAAAGAAAATACGGATTGCAAATTTGGGATTTTCCAAAAGAAAACACCTATACAGCAAGAATGAACCGATTTAAGGAAATCGAAAACCTCAAAACCGATTCAGAAAAGAAACAAGCCTATCACAAAATGGAACTGGACAGTCTGTTGATGGAAGACCGGTTGTTTATCGGGAAAAATTTCAATAAAAATGTAGGCCTCTTTATAAATGACAAAAAAGGCAGACCCAGAATTAAAATATATATTGATGAAAACGATACTCCCAAAATAGAACTTTTAAACAAAGAAGGAGAAATCATCAAATAGGTAATATTTCAAACATTCAAAAAAACAATTTAAAATGAAAATCTTTCAAAAAATATATGACTCTTTATCCGCAGATGGTAGAATACTCACCGCTTATGATAAAAACGGGGAAGAAATTTATCAAAATAATTACGGTATGGAAACCTGGTTTGTCCGTAAAAACGGCTTGCTCATCAAGGTAATAAACAGTGATGGCCTTGTGGTAAACCGTGAGCACAATGCTGAAGGAAACCCCCTTTTAGTAAAGGACAACAAAGGGTTTGAAAGGCAATGGGAATATAACCCTGAAGGAAAACCCATACATGCCAAAGACACCAAGGGTTATGAAGAATGGTGGGAATATGACCAAAATGAGCATCTAAAATCCTATAAAAACTCAAATGGGAAAGAGAAACATTATGAACATACTCCTGAAGGAAATCTTGTGTCCTTATCACTTTTAATGGATGGCGAAACCTTTGAAACATACCGCTACGACAATTGGGGAAACGAAGTCTATTGTAAATACCATACAATTGGCAAGGAAGAATGGTGGACTTATGGTCAAAAAGGGAAAAAGACATCTTACAAAAACAGCAACGGAGAACAATGGCTGTATAAATATGACGAAAAAGGACGCTTGGTGATTACTGAAAAAAATGATGGTTCTAAGGAAAACAGAAAATATGACAAAGCTGGTAGGATAATACAAATCATCACCTCTTCCGGTTCTGAAACAATATATAAATATGATGACCGGGGAAACAAAATCTATAAGAAGTCACATGTTCTCCCCGAATTTGCAGACTATTGGGAAGAGAATTTGCTCCCACCTGGTGATCCGTGGGAAATGTGGTGGGAATATAACGACCAAAACCTCTTGATCCACTCTAAGAACAATGACGGGAAAGAGGAATGGTTCACTTATGACGCTTATGGAAATGAAACCAACAAAAAATGGCTTGAAAACGGTAAAGTACAATGGACTGCAAAAACCCAATACCTCTATTACGAACAGCTTACCGAATACACCGAATGGCTTTTCCCTTTTGAACAAAAATGAATTCGTTAAAAAACAGGGTAAACGAACAGTAAAATGAAGATTTTTCAAAAAATACGTGAAGGAAAAAATGATAAAATACTTACTGCCTTTAATGAAAAGGGAGACAAAATTTATGAAAAGAGAAACGACATAGAAGAATGGTTTGTTTTTAAAAATGGCTTGTATGTCAAAACAATAAGAAGCGATGGTTATGAAAAAGCTTGTGCGTATAATTCGGAGAAAAAGCCCATACATACAATAGATACTGAAGACTATCGGCAATGGTGGGAATATGATGAAAATGGGCGCATAAAAATTTATAAAGAGTTACGAGGCTCATTTGGGTATGAAGAACATAATAAATACCATCCCAATGGGTTCCCCGCTTTGCATGTTGTAAAGGATTATGAAGGGGATACTCACACACATCATTTTGATGATCAGGGAAATCTAATCTATTACAAGAGTGAGTTTTTCGAGCTTGAAGAATGGTGGGAATACAACAGTGATGGAAAAGAGACATATCACAAGTTCAGCAGTGGAGAAAAACTATTTGAGTATGACGAAAAAGGACGATTGGTTTCCAGCAAAACAGGTGATGGCCATATAGAGACATGGGCGTATGACCAAGCTGATAGGTTAATACAGTTCAAAAACTCTTCAGGTTATGAAAAAATTTATAAATATGATGAGCGGGGAAACCAAGTTTACCTGAAAGATATTCTCCCTGATTATTTAAGTTCTGTTGAAACAAGTACAGGAGAAATCCCTACAAGTGCAATTGAAGAATGGCAAGAATTTAATGATGAAAATCTCTTGGTTCACTTTAAGGACAGCCGTGGACATGAAGAATGGTTCACCTATGACGCTTATGGAAATGAGACCTTTTATCAATATACTTTTAATGGGAAAACAAAAAAAATAACACAGACCCAAAACCTCTATTACGAACAGCTTACCGAAGACACCGAATGGCTTTTTCCTTTCAAGCAATTGTAATAATTGTACACGACGGGTTTTGGTGAAATTAATGCTATACCTAACCTGCGTTAATTAAGTAATTGAATTATTAAGTTGATTGTGAACCCTTCCAAAGTTTGAAATTTTGGAAGGGTTCTGGAGGAATTTGGCTTTTAGGATTCCCTTACCTAAAGTTGGGTACTTTCAATCCGTAGTTACTTATTTTTTCTTTTAAAGCATTACTGGCGGGTACCAACGGTAAACGCACATATGGTGAACACAAACCTTTGTTTTCAAAAACAGCTTTGATTCCAGCAGGATTTCCTTCTTCAAAAATGTATTCGATAATATCCATCATTTGAAAATGAATATGGTTGGCGTCATCCAAATTACCACGTAAAGCATGGCGCACCATTTGTGAGAATTCTTTCGGAAAACCTTGTCCGATAACCGAGATGACTCCTGCCCCACCGACAAGTACCATAGGTAAGGTGACCATATCGTCTCCGGAGATCACCAAAAAGTCTTTGGGCTTACCTTTGATCAGTTTCATGGCCTGGACAATATCACCGGCGGCTTCTTTTACCCCGATGATATTTTTATAGTCGTTTGCCAAACGGATCACGGTTTGCGGTAAAACATTAGATCCCGTTCTGCCCGGAACATTATACAATATGATCGGCAGCGGAGACGCTTCAGCTATAGCCTTAAAATGCTGATAAATTCCCTCTTGTGTGGGCTTGTTGTAGTATGGAGAAACCGATAAAATCGCATCAAAAGCAGAAAGATCGGATGTTTTTAATTCGTTCACCACCTGCTGCGTGTTGTTTCCGCCAACACCCACCACCATGGGAAGACGCCCATTATTGGCTGTAGCGACTGTTTGCTTGACCAATTCTTTTTCTTCTTTACTCAGTGTGGCCGATTCGGCAGTTGTTCCCAAAACCACCAAATACTCCACCCCACCATCAATAACATGGTTTACTATATTTTTAAGTGCGTCTACATCGACACTTAGATCTTCTTTAAACGGAGTTACCAAAGCTACTCCCGTACCTAAAAACTTAGACATTATCATATTTTTTTTAAAATGCTAAGGTATTTCACCAGTTCGTCACTGAATCGTGAAAAATCCCCTTCATTTACTTTCAACACTAAATTGTTAACTGCCTCATTTTCTTCAGAAATCCCCACCTTCATCGGGCTTTTTATCAATGCTGAAACCAAGTTCAAATAGATATTTGAGTCTGTATAATAATTGATCACAATATCGTATTCCCTATTTAAAAAGTTGTTAAGATCTTCACTTTTTACGGCCCCTCTCGTTCCAAAGGATTTCTTCGAAAAGACCGGAATCATATAATTCACATTCTTATACAACTTCTCCACATAGCCTGTTATAAACACATTTTCATTGCTGATGTTAATAGCTTTAGCAATATTCAAAAGCGGTTTATAATCAACAAGGTCATCATAATTGATAACAATAGCCAATGAACGTAAAACGCCTCCCGAACTCGGGAAAGAACTCTCCTTTGAAAGTTCTTTTTTTATCGTTTTTTCGATGGATTTTTCCTTTAGGGCTTTAAAAAACATTTACTTTTAACTTATTTTTACAAATGTAAAACTTTCAAAGCATCCTAAGATCAAAATTAACAATCTTATGCGTATTAAAATAAAACAGTTTGTTATATTCATAACAACTATTTGTTGCCTTTCATGCAACACCAATAGTTCTACATTGAAAGAAATTTCAGGAAAAGAACTTAACATTACCGATACTATTCAAGCTGTTGACAGCCTTGAAAGCTTTATAAAACCATATCGCGAACGGATTAAAGCTATTTTGGACGAACCTTTAGCCTACAACCCCAAGGGTATGGCCAAAAACGATGGTGGTCTGAATTCTGCCATCGGAAATTTTATGGCCGATATTGTTTATGAGGAATCCAATCCCGTATTTAAAAAACGTACCGGAAAAGACATCGATTTTGTTTTATTGAATCACGGTGGGATTCGCGCTGTTATGTCTAAAGGAATTGTAAATCAAAGGGTTATTTACCAAATCATGCCCTTTGAAAATACTGTAGTGGTTATAGAAATGACACACGAAAAATTGAATGACCTCATCGCTTACCTCGCCAAATATCAGGTGGCACACCCCATTAGTAAGCAACTCCAACTTGTCTTGAACCACGACAATAGTGTGAAAAGTGTGTTGATAAACGGGAAACCTATCGATAAAAACAAGACCTATTACGTAGCCACATCAAATTATCTCGCTGATGGCGGTGATCATATGGACTTTTTTGCCAATCCGGTAAGCAAAACAGAACTGGATTATTTGATTCGCAACCAAATGATCGATCATCTCGAAAAAATAGATACGATCAAAGCAACAACAGACAACCGATTCATAAAAAACCAATCTCTTTAACTTTTAATTCCATCCAAAATGAAAAGAAGACAGTTTTTAAACAATACCATAGCCAGTACCGCTTTTATCAGTGCCGGTGGACTTTCATTGGCTTCTTGTAGTACAGCAGGGAAAAAACACATTACCATTTTACACACCAACGATGTGCACAGCCATATTGATCCCTTTCCTGCCGATCATTCCAGGAATCCGAATCAGGGTGGTGTTGCCAGAAGGGCTGCACTTATAGAATCCATCAGAAATGAAAATCCGAACACATTGCTGCTCGATGCAGGCGATATTTTTCAGGGCACTCCTTACTTTAATTTCTACGGAGGGGAAATCGAGTTTAAACTGATGAGCATGTTAAAATATGATGCCGCCACTTTGGGAAATCACGATTTTGACAACGGGATCGACGGTCTCTTTGCTCAGCTCCCCAATGCCAAATTTGAAATCCTGAATGCCAACTACGATTTTACCAACACGGTTATGGATACACAGGTGAAACCTTATAAAGTCTTCAAAAAAGACGGACTTAAAATTGGTGTTTTCGGTTTGGGAATTGAATTGGATGGGCTGGTGACTCAAAAACTGTATAAGGAAACCCAATATTTAGATCCGATAGGAAAGGCACAAGATATAACCCAAAAGCTGAAAGAAGACGAGAAATGTGACCTCGTTATCTGCTTATCACATTTGGGATATCAATACAAGAGCAATAAGGTTTCTGATATTGTATTAGCAAGAAACACAGAAAACATCGACCTCATTATTGGTGGTCATACCCACACGTTTATGGACAAACCCGTTGTGGAGAAAAACAAAAAAGGCGAAAATGTATTAATCAATCAAGTGGGGTGTTACGGAATCTATTTAGGAAGAATCGATTTCTATTTTGATGCCACCAGTGACAAAACTAATACAAGCGTCCGTTTAGACGTTTAAAATCAAATGTGGTAACAAATCGCAATAAAAAATAATACCCAACCACCTTGGCGACAACCATAGTTGCACTAAAAAAGATCAAGTCGGTTATATAACTGTTGATCGCCATTATAATATCCCTTACCAAAAAGCAAAGTGCTATAATAATGGGATACAAGTTCACTTTTATTTCATTATTAAAGTAATTCACGAGGGAAAGAATCGTAAACGTACTTAAAACAACAGAATAGACAATAACAAACGAGTAAAGATCGCCCATCTGATCGCCAAAAATATCTTTGATGGAGTAATTGAAATAGACAAACCAAAGAATAATCACCGGAACCGCAGAAAAGATCAGTTTTTTAACCTTTAGGTCTTTTATAGAACGGAAACATATATAGGCAAAGATCAAATGGGAAATGGCAAAAAACACAAAGGAAATCTTAATCATATTATAGGGATATAAGGAAAATGCATCTCCCAAAAAGCAGCACCCCATAATGATAATCGGAATAAGTTCGCATTTTTTATTAAAAATATAATAGCTGAGAAACACCAAGGGCACCAACGACAATTTTGCGATATTGGTCAGAAGGCGTAAATCAAACAGCACTGCCAACAAATAGACAGCGCCAAAAACGAAGTATATTTTTAGCAGTTGTTCTTTATTCATGCAACATTTTCAAAAACTCATCTTCAGATATTATGGGGACATCCAGTTTTTCAGCTTTTGCTTTCTTACTGGGTCCCATTTTATCTCCTGCCACAACATAACTCGTTTTTGAAGATATGGACGAAGCTACTTTTCCGCTATTATCTTCTATCAGTTTTTTAAGTTCGTTTCTGGAAAATTTTTCAAAGACTCCGGACACGACAAAAGTAATTCCTTTAAATTTCTCAGTGATATTTTCAAGCTTATCTGCCAAAATTTCCAGTTGAACTCCATATTTCCGTAATCGATCGACAATTTCGATGTTCTTTTCGTTCTGGAAAAAGTCGACTACACTTTCTGCTATTTTCACTCCAATTTCATCTACGGAAACCAATTCTTCTACTGAGGCTTGCTTTAAAGCATCAATCGATTTGTATTCCTTGGCCAGTTTTTTAGCTACGGTTTCGCCCACAAAACGTATTCCGAGGGCATAAAGAACACGTTCAAACGGAATTTCCTTAGATTTTTCTACACCCTTCACCAGATTTTCAGCTGATTTTTCCGCCATGCGCTCCAAGGGGATAATATCTTCTTTTTTTAAAATGTATAGATCCGCATAATTCTCAATCAGTTTTTCTTTATGCAGTAATTCAACCGTTTCCCCGCCCAAACCTTCGATGTCCATCGCCTTTCGGGAAATAAAATGTTGAATACGTCCCGTGATTTGCGGCGGACAACCATATTGATTCGGACAATAATGTTGGGCTTCACCTTCTTTCCTTATTAATTCCGTTTCACATTCCGGACAATGTTCTAGATATTTTACAGGAGCTGCATTTACAGAGCGCTTGGTGAAATCCACCGCGATGATCTTCGGGATGATCTCCCCTCCTTTTTCAACAAAAACCGTATCCCCTACCCGGATATCCAGTTTTGCTATCTGATCGGCATTGTGTAAAGAGGCACGTTTTACTATTGTTCCGGCCAGCAACACCGGTTTTAGATTGGCTACAGGTGTAATGGCGCCCGTCCTTCCTACCTGATAAGAAATACGCTCCAAAGTGGTTGACGCCTGTTCGGACTTGAATTTATAGGCCATGGCCCAACGAGGTGCTTTGGCGGTATAGCCCAGTTCTTCTTGCTGACGGAAACTATTCACCTTGACCACCACTCCGTCTATCTCATACGGAAGGTCGTGTCGGTGCTCCTCCCAATAATTCACAAAATCCATCACCTCGGCAGTGGTTTTGCACAGTCGGGCAACTTCAGGGACCTTAAATCCCCATTCTTTGGCTTTCAACAAACCTTCGTGCTGACTTTCAATTGCCAAATTATTCCCGGTGATATTGTAAAGAAGACATTCCAAAGGACGTTTGGCCACCTCGGCGCTATCCTGCAATTTCAAACTCCCGCTGGCGGTGTTACGTGGATTCATATACGGATCCTCCCCGGCTTCTATCCGCTCTTGATTCATCTTGGCAAAACCTTCCAGAGATAAAACGATCTCGCCCCTGATATCAAACTTTTCGGGGAAATCCCCTTTCAGTTTTAAAGGTACACTGCGGATGGTTTTTACATTATTGGTCACATCATCCCCTTGAAAACCATCACCACGGGTGACCGCTCTTGCCAAAATCCCACTTTCATAGGTCAAACTCATGGAAGCCCCGTCGTATTTGAGTTCGCAAACATAATTCACCTCAACATCACCTAAAATACGCTGAAGCCGTTTTTCCCAATCTTCCAGATCTTCTATAGAGTAGGAATTGTCTAAAGAATACATGCGGTGTTCGTGTGTCACCGTCTCAAAATTCTTGGTCACCATCCCTCCCACACGTATTGTAGGCGAATTAGCATCGTAAAACTCCGGGTGTTTAGCCTCCAATTCCTGAAGTTCCTTGAGTTTTATATCAAACTCATAGTCGGAGATTTCCGGTTGATCCAATACGTAATAGTTATAATTGTGTTGTGTGAGTTCTTCGCGTAGCGATGTGATTTTTGATGCTATATCCATAAGGGTAAACTAAGGTTTTGAGAACACAAAACGATATAAAATTTTTCGTTGTAAATATAGAACTCATTTAAACTTTCTCCAATTGTCTACAAAATAATCTTTTTACCCTATTTAATTTGCCTACACGCCGGGTGGCTTTCAGGCGGGTTGACTGCAAAATGATCTTTTTATACAGGTTTCCGTCCGGATATTTTTTACATAAAAAAACACTGTTTTAGTATATGTATAGGCTTATCTAAGGCTTAACCTGGAAGTTGATAGGGGGAAATATGCTCTTAAACACAAGAATAAACAGGATTTACCCTTAGTTTTATATAAGAAAAATCTGTAAAAAATAAGCCTTGGATTTTTTACGGTGTTAAAAACCCTTATTTGTACTTAGGATATTGTGCTTGCTCCGAGACTTCGGGATGGAATTTTGCCCAAAACATACTTTCTCATTGTTTGATAAAAATCCTATATTTGAAAGGGAAATAAATGCTATAAAACTTATTTCACCCTATTTTTTGGATAAATGGTATTAATGGGGTTTATAAATTTAAGTTGGGGCACATGCAAAAAAAGACAACGGACAACATTGACAATGACGAACGTATAGAAATGCGTTAGCTGAATATGAACTCAATTGCATTCATTGATACCGAGATTGAGCCAAAGAGCCGAAAAATTCTTGACATTGGAAGTGTCAAGGGTGACGGAAGCTCATTCCACAAAACTTCGGTTGCTGAGTTCATTCACTTTCTGAACGGAACGCAATTCATTTGCGGGCACAACATTTTCAACCATGACATAAAATATATCGGCAAAGCAATTGCTGATTCAGGAGTTAATTCAGCAAACATAATTGACACCTTATTTCTCTCTCCGTTGCTGTTTCCGACCAAGCCTTATCATGCTTTACTAAAAGACGACAAGCTACAATCAGAAGACACAAACAATCCATTGAACGATTCAATCAAAGCGAGGGATTTATTCAATGATGAAATTGCTGCCTTCAAGCAAACTGACGAAACATTAAAACAGATTTTCTATTTGCTGCTGAACGACAAAAAAGAATTCCGCTCCTTTTTTCGTTTTATCGCTTTTACAAGTGCAAGTACGGAACTTGAAAAACTGATTCTCCAGAAGTTTGAAAATGAAATTTGCAAACAAGTTGACCTTACAAAAATAATATCGGAATATCCAATTGAACTTGCTTACTGTTTATCGCTCATCAACTCATTCATTCAGCACAAAAAAATACACTCCATCACACCACCTTGGATCCTGAAAAATTATCCCGAAGTTGAAAGGATTATGCTTCGCTTGCGAAACAAACCTTGCGTAAGCGGCTGTGTGTATTGCAACGCCGCTTTGGACATACACAAGGGATTGAAAAGGTTTTTCGGTTTTGATTCATTCAGAACGTACGGTGGAGAGCCGCTGCAAGAAAAAGCGGTTAAGGCGGCAGTTGACAGTAAACCAATTCTTGCGGTTTTTCCGACTGGTGGGGGAAAGTCAGTTACTTTTCAATTACCCGCATTAATGAGTGGCGAAAGTGTAAAAGGTTTGACTATAGTTATTTCTCCCTTACAATCGTTGATGAAAGACCAGGTGGATAATCTTGAAAAGATTGGAATCACAGAGGCCGTTACAATAAACGGCTTACTTGACCCAATTGAACGGGCAAAATCGTTTGAAAGAGTTGAGGACGGTTCAGCATCCATTCTTTACATCTCCCCTGAATCATTGCGTTCACGTACCATTGAACGATTGATTTTAGGAAGAAAGATTGTTCGCTTTGTTATTGACGAAGCACACTGTTTTTCTTCATGGGGACAGGATTTCAGAGTTGATTACTTATACATTGGTGATTTCATCAAGCTAATTCAGGAAAAGAAAAATCTTGAGGATGAAATTCCGGTTTCCTGCTTTACAGCAACCGCAAAGCAAAAAGTCATTGAAGATATTCGGGACTACTTCAAAGAAAAACTTTCACTTGAGCTTGAACTGTTCACTTCAAAAGCATCGAGAACAAACCTTCAATATAGGGTTTTTGAAAAGGGGGATGAAGAAGAAAAATATCAGGCAGTAAGAGATTTAATTGAAGAGAAAAATTGCCCGACAATCATTTATGTATCCAGAACGAGAAAAGCTTATCTGCTTGCTGAGCGATTAACCAATGATGGTTTTAATGCTAAACCATATCACGGAAAGATGGACAAGCAAGAAAAGTCCGAAAATCAAGATGCATTTATAAATGGTGAAACCCAAATCATGGTAGCTACTTCTGCCTTCGGAATGGGAGTTGACAAGAAAGATGTCGGCATGGTCATTCATTATGAGATTTCTGATTCATTGGAAAACTACATTCAGGAAGCAGGGAGAGCAGGACGGGATGAAAATATTGTTGCCGATTGCTTTGTCTTATTCAACGAGGAAGATCTTAGCAAACATTTTATCCTGCTGAATCAAACAAAGCTATCTATAAAAGAGATTCAACAAGTTTGGAAAGCAATAAAACAAATTACAAGGTTCCGTTCAAAGGTTTCAAACTCTGCTTTAGAGATTGCTCGAAAAGCTGGTTGGGATGATAATATTATTGAAATTGAAACAAGGGTAACGACAGCTATTGCAGCGTTAGAAGATGCCGGCTATTTGAAGCGAGGGCAAAACATGCCGAGAGTTTTTGCAAATAGTATTCTTTCAAAAAATGCACAGGAAGCTATTGACAAAATCAATGCTTCAGAAAGGTTTGAGGAAAAGCAAAAAGAAAAAGGTATCAGAATTATTAAAAAACTTTTTTCAAGCAAAAGCAGAAAACAATTAAATGAAGAGGTTGCCGAATCAAGAATAGATTATATCAGCGACCATTTGGGAATTGTAAAGGAGGAAGTGATAAACATAGTGAACCTCCTTCGTGAAGAAAAGATTTTGGCTGACGCAAAAGATTTAACAGCTTTCATCAAGAAAGGAGAAAACAAAAATCGTTCTCTCAATATAGTTGAAACATTCAGCAAAATTGAAAATTTTTTACTGTCAGAATTTGAAGAACAGGAAAAAACATATCACATCAAGGAACTGAACGAAGAAGCCGAAACTAAAGATTTAGAAGATGTAAGCACCAACAAGATTAAAACCATCATCAATTTTTGGGTAATCAAGAATTGGATTAAGCGGCAAAACATAGCATATTCTAAGAACCATGTTGCAGTGCTTTGCTTGCATCCGAAAGAAATGCTGATAGAAAAATTAGAGAAACGGCATGAGTTGGCTAGGTTTATTGTTGAGTTTCTCTATGAAAAAATCAACCTAAATTTTTCAGAGGACAATGCAGGAAAAGAAGAAGTATTGGTTGAGTTTTCTGTTCATGAATTGAAAACAGCTTACGAAAACAGCCAAAGTCTCTTTAAACTAAATATAAGCATTGATGATATTGAAGACTCTCTGTTTTACTTGTCAAGAATTGATGCAATCAAAATTGAAGGGGGCTTCCTTGTCGTGTATAACCGATTGACCATCGAACGAATTGAACAGGACAACAAAAAACGTTATACAAAAGATGATTATAAAAAACTGAATCAGTTTTACGAAAGCAAGGTTCAGCAAATACATATTGTCGGTGAGTATGCAAAGAAGATGATAGACGACTATAAGGATGCTTTGCAATTCGTGGAAGACTATTTTCAATTAAACTACGCTTCTTTTCTTAAAAAATATTTTCCGGGAAGTAAGGTTGACGACCTTAAACTCAAAATGACCCCGACCAAGTTCAGGCAACTTTTCGGGGAACTCTCACCAACGCAATTAAAAATCATTAACGACAATGAAACAAAATACATTGTTGTTGCCGCTGGACCCGGCAGCGGAAAAACAAGAGTGCTGGTACATAAACTTGCTTCGTTACTTTTGATGGAAGACATAAAGCATGAACAGTTGCTTATGGTTACTTTTTCAAGAGCAGCGGCCACAGAATTTAAAAAGCGGTTGTTAAAACTAATTGGTAATGCCTCCAATTACATCGAAATAAAAACTTTTCATTCCTACTGCTTTGACCTGTTGGGTAAGGTTGGGAATTTGGAAAAGTCAGATGCGATTTTAAAAAAGACAATTGAAAGAATCAAGAACAAAGAAGTTGAACCAAGCCGGATTACCAAAACCGTTTTGGTGATTGACGAAGCACAGGACATGGACGGAGATGAATTCAACCTGATAAATGTTTTGATGGAACAGAACGAGGAAATGCGGGTGATTGCTGTCGGTGATGACGACCAAAATATCTATGAATTCAGGGGAGCAAGCTCAAAATACCTGGAACGGTTTATTCAGGTGAACAAAGCCACCAAACATGAGCTGGTTGAGAATTACAGGAGTAAAAGCAATCTTGTTGATTTTACAAATCAATTTGTGAAACGAATTAGCCACCGATTGAAGGACATTCCAATAATTCCAATGCAAACCGACAACGGAAAGATTAAGTTGGTTCGTTATCAAAGCGGTAATCTCATCACTCCGCTTGTTCATGACATGCTCACGACCGGACTTGCAGGAACAACTTGTGTGCTTACAAAGACAAATGAAGAGGCATTGCAAATTACAGGCTTGCTTTTGAAAAATGGAATGCAGGCAAAGCTAATTCAGACAAATGACGGATTCAGTTTGTATAATCTTTCCGAAGTCAGGTTCTTTTTAAGCCAATTTAATTTGGCTGATGATGTTTTTATAATCAGCGATGATATATGGGAAAATGCAAAACGGAAGCTGCGAAACAAGTTTCAGAGCAGCAAAAAATTGGAAGTCTGCAACAACATCATCAAAGATTTTGAAGCGATCAATCCAAAAAGGAAGTACAAATCCGATTTGGAAGTTTTCATTCGTGAATCCAAGTTGGAAGATTTCTTTAACGAGAATGGAGAAACAATTTTCGTTTCAACCATTCATAAAGCAAAAGGGAAAGAATTTGACAATGTTTTTCTGATGCTTGAAAATTTCAACCCTACAACGGACGAAGCCAAGCGACAGTTATATGTTGCCATGACAAGAGCAAAACAGAACTTAACAGTTCATCTTAACGCTACCTTTCTGGACAACCTTTCAGCAGAGAATATAGAGCGGGTTAAGGACAACAAAATCTATTTACCGCCAAAAGAATTGGCAATACATCTTACCCACAAAGATGTACAACTTGGATATTTTGAATTTGTCCAACATCGAATCAGGAGTATGATGAGTGGATCTCCGCTCATCATAAAAGAAGATGGGTGTGCAAATTCAAATGGTGATTTAGTTCTAAAGTTTTCAAAAAAATTCCTAGAAATCATGGAAATGCAAAAAAGGAATAGATATGAATTGAAAAGTGCAAAAACGAACTTCATTGTTTACTGGCTAAACGAGGAAACAGAAGAAGAAGTAAAGATTATTTTGCCGGAACTTTACTTCGAGAAACAACAAAATGAAGATTAAAAAAGAATGAAGAACGCGTACTAGACCGTCAGACTGTCTCAAAACTCCCTTTTTTGAGTTTTGTATTCGGGAGGTATCTTTTGAGAATTTTCAAATAAGAGAATCTCAGGATGGCAAAATAGGTTATGAAATCGACTGACGTTGTCACACATGAAAAAAATCCTATCTTTAATATTACTTACTTTGATTCTTAATTCAATAAATGGACAAAATTTGAGCGGAAAATGGTTATTAAAAGATATTAATATCGGAACAGAAAGTGTAGAAGCCTATCCAGGTTTCCAACTGCTTATAATTGACAACATAAAAGCTGATTTGTACACGGATTTCTCTCTATCAGAAAAAACTTTAGGATTGAAGATTGTTGATAGTCAAATAATAACTGAATTAAATAAAAAGTATGGTGATTATAAACTCATTGACAATAACCATCTCAAACTTTTTATTAACGGAAAGTCTAATGGGAAAGACACTGTATTTGAATTTGATTTTTACCGTCTCTTACCCACTAAAACAGAGTTAAAAAAGAAAGAAATTGAAAAACTGACTTATATCTTTAAAGAGGACGAAAAAACTAATATAGAGTTCAAGTTTAATAAAGAACTTATGAAAGTCGAAACACTGAAGTTATTAAATAAAAAAGAAGGACATAAAATGATGATTGAACAAATAGATTCCACTTTCTTTGTTTCAAATTATTATTCTGGTAAAAGAGAAGCTTCTTTTCCAATAAAAGAAGTCACAGCGGAATTTATTAAACTATATGCTATCCCAACCGGACCAATGGAATTAATTGCATACCGAAAAAAATAAATGAGTACTACAAAGAGGGCTATAGTCCATTACAACCACACAAAACAACACCAAAAACAACAAATGAAATATACACCTAAAGACGGCTTTCCTTATTATTTTGACTTTGTAAAGGATACAGATTGTCAACAGCTTTTTTCTTCGCTTTCATCTTTTATATTTCTAAATTCAATCAATGAAGAAAAAGCGGCTTATCGCTATGCACCAGACAAATGGAGTATTAAGCAAATTGTTGGACACATTACGGATCATGAAAGAATAAAGATATTTCGAGCATTTCTAATGAGTAGAAATGAATTAGTGCAACTATGGGGTTATGACCAAAACTTTCTGGTCGACAATAGTCGTTTTGAAGAGTTAACTTTGCAACAACTGGTGACCGATTTTTTAAATGTAAGGAAGGCATCAATTAGTTTTGTTGAGTCATTGTCTGAAAATCAATTGAAAATAAAAGGTTGGGCTAACCAATATGAAGTTACGCTTGAAGATTTTCTTAAGTCTATTATTGGGCATGAAATACACCATATAAATATTATTAAAGAAAGGTATCTCTAATTAGCTAATAACAAGTAATTTATAACTGAACGGTAATGCTAAAAAGTAAAATCCAATAAACAAATATGAAAACTACACTATTCTTAATTTTATGTCTTACAAGCTGTCTGTGTTTCTCACAAACTGATTCCGACAATCATGAAAACATGAACAAATATCTATTACACGGAAAACTCACAGCAAAAGAGGGGCATGCAGAAGAACTTGCCAATATCCTGATAGAAGCCTCTCAACTGGTTTCTACGGCAAAAGGTTGCAAACTTTATGTGGTAAGTAAAGACGAGAACGAGCCCAACTCGGTTTATGTCACTGAAATTTGGGAACGGAAGGAAGATCATGACAATTCGTTGAAAGATGAAGAAATAAGAGCGCTCATCATGAAGGCAATGCCAGTTATTGACGGACAGCCCGAAAAAGGACAAGAACTCAAATTACTTGGTGGTACAGAACTATAAAAACTATTTCTGAGATGACTTATCTCTCGGAAGTACTTCTTCAGGGAACGGAAATAAAATGGTAGAATTTTTCTCTGCTGCTATATTGGACAATGTTTGATATAACCTCAATTTTATTGCTGATGGCGACTTATCTATCAATTTACCGGCCTCAAGTAATTTTCCCGCTGCTTGTTCTTCGGCCAGGGCCAAAATTACCCTGGAACGTCTGGAACGTTCGGCTTCTGCCTGACTGGCCATCATACGTTTCATATTCTCCGGCAATTGAATATCCTTGATCTTTACATCGATAATATCAATACCCCATCCTTTGGTTTCAATCTCCACAATTGCCTTAATATTCTTTCCCATTTCTTCACGTTTGGATAAAATTGTATCCAATTCCACTTTACCACAAACATCCCTTAAAGCGGCTTGAGACAATTGGGTAATGGCAAAACCATACTCTTCAACCTCCAACACTGCCTTTTCTGGATCATCAATTTTAAAAAACACCACACCATCGATGCTACAAGGCACGTTATCTTCAGTCATCACCTCTTGCGAAATAATATTGATGGTGATAACACGTATATCCACTATCTGAATAGTCTCTATGATTGGAATGATCCATCGAAATCCGGGATTCAAAATTTTTATATATTTTCCAAACCTGAATTTTAATGCCCTTTTATACTCAAAAATAATGCGTATTCCGGCAAGCAAAAAAGCACCTAACACAATAATAATAATACCCATAAAATTCATCGCGACAATATTTTGTAAGTTATAACTCCAAACACAAGCCATTACTTAAACTCAGGTTTAAGTAGAAATATCTTATTAAATATACGAATTAATTAACTGATTTACAGCATATAACTTATTTTTCACGATTAACTAGAACTAGAAAGACCTGTCAGGTTTCAAAACCTGACAGGTCTAGTCAATAGGGAGGTATATTACAGAAATCTAAACCTGCTCTTTATTGATCCATTTCGGGACGATGATCGGTTTGTAGTTTTCCATTTTTTGGACCAATCCTTCAATGGTTTCATCTACCAAAAGCAGATCACGGTTTTCTTGTTTGAGGAATCCTTTGGCTACCATACCGTCTAGCAGGTGGATAAGATCATCGTAAAATCCGTCGATATTTAAGATTCCTATCGGTTTTTGATGCAAACCCAACTGTGCCCAGGTGACCAACTCGAACAATTCTTCCATGGTGCCAAAACCCCCGGGAAGTGTGATCACAGCATCAGAAAGTTCATTCATCAATAATTTGCGCTCGTGCATGTTCGTTGTCGTGTGTATTTGTGATATTCCAGTATGAACGACCTCCTTGGTTTTTAAAAACTCAGGGATTACGCCAACTACCTCTCCTCCATGCGCCAAACTGCCTTCGGCTACTTTTCCCATTAATCCCAATTTGCTGGCTCCATAAATGATAGTTTTTCCTTCTTTTGCCAATTTTTCTCCCAAGGCGTAGGCGATTTCACCATAAATCGGTTTATAACCGCCACTGCTACCACAAAACACTACGATATTTTGCATATGTCTGATCTTTTTTGATTTGACTTTTAATTTTCAACTTCTGTTCAATTTAAAATCATTTGTTCTCGATACACCTCGTGGAATGGGTTGTTTTCACAACATTCCACAAGGCACTCCTTTAGACTTGCAATTGTATATTTATGTCAAGTTTAATTAAAAAAGAGAGCTGAACTTAAGTACACTAATGGCACTCAAAATTTAAAAATTCATAGTTCGATTTAGACTTAAGTTCATGCTTTCATCAACAATCTCTAATAGAAATTTGGGATTTAAAGCCCATTATTAAGGAGTTGAGTTATTGATGAACTACTCTCTTTTAACAAAGTTAGAAGCAAAGTTATGAAAAGTATTTATGTTGGAGTTGATATCAGTAAGGGCTCATTGGATTTTTGTGTCAGAAGTTCAGGGTCAGAAACCTTTCACAAAATCGGGAACGAAACAAAGAGTATCCGGAAGTTATTGAAGGCCATCTCAAAATCAGACCCCCAGGCCTTTATAGCTATGGAAAACACAGGCCATTACAACTTCAACCTTTACCAGGCACTGGAAGGCTTTGGTTTTAAAGCATACGTGATCGACCCAAAGCATATCAAGAGAAGTATCGGCCTTGTCCGCGGCAAGAACGATAAAGTGGACGCCAAAAGGATAGCAGTGTTCATTGAAAGGAACCATCATGATCTTGACTGCTGGCAGCCAATAAGCAAGACCGTAAAATCCCTTAAGATACTATTGGCACAACGCCGGTTCAAAGTAAAGCAAAGAAAGGCCTTGAAACAGCAAATAGCAGATCTAAAAGCTGTTGCGTTCAATAAATCGACTCAAAAACTGATCAAGATCAACCTGAAAAATATCAAGGAAATCAACAAGCATGTCACCGAGATAGAAGCTTTGATCAGAGAAGAGGTCAACAGTGACCCGAAATTGAAAAAAGATATTGTAAGGATCAAATCAATACCCGGTGTCGGGGACATAACCGCTTGGACCATCGCCATCAAAACAGAAGGCTTCCAACGGTTGATGAACCCAAGGAAACTAGCCTGCTTTTCCGGTGTGGCGCCTTTTGAACAACAAAGTGGTAGTAGCTTGAAAACAAGGCCAAGGGTCTCCAAAATGGCAGACTTGCAATTGAAGTCAACTTTGCAAATGGCAGCCATGAGAGCGGTAAGAATGAAAAATGACCTACAAAACTACTATCTTCGCAAAGTTGAAGAAGGCAAAAACAAAATGAGTGTTTTAAATGCTGTTAGAAACAAAATAATACATATTGCTATGGCACTTATTAAAAATAAAACTTATTACCAAAATCGTTTGGTTTTGTCATAGAAATCGAACTGACTTCGTGAGGCTTTCACTAAAAAAGCTTAGGATTTATACTGTCTTTTGTCTTCGGGATGATGAGATCTGTTCCGAGTTCCTTGTTCAGTTTTTTGATAAAATAGGCTGATAACAAAGGGGATGCCCTTTCCAGGTTTTGATGCACAAAAAAATGAATGTTCATCAGTCCCGTTTCATTCCACTTTTTTAAACGATCTACCCAATCGTCCAAACGGGTGTAATCGCTCTCGTGGTTTGCCCCTACATAACGGATAAAAGTCTCGTTATTCGTAAGTCTCATGTGTAGCAGGTCCCTTCGCGCAGCGGTATCTACCAAAACATTGACTACATTGTTCTCCTCCAAAAGATGGTACAACTCTTTTGCCACCGCCTCTTCATTAAACCAATCTGTATGCCTGAACTCCACCGCCAACTTCAATTCTTTAGGCCAGGCTTCAATAAAATGTACTACCCTATCGAAGTTTTTCGGAGCGAAATTATTGTGCATCTGTAAAAAGATAGTACCCAACTTTTCTTTAAAATGAACCACCCCATCCAGATACTCAGGTAGGTATTTCTCGAAATCGATCAATCGTTTCATATGACTCACCATCTGATTCACTTTCGGAAAAAATTTAAAATCTGCCGGCGCTTTTTCATACCACTTCTCAAATTGAGGTATCGGGAAATTCCTGTAAAAAGTAGAATTCATCTCAATGGAATTAAATTGAGTGGAATAATAGCTCAGTTCATCTTTTGTTCCCCGCGGATAAAAATTCTTCAAGTCCTGTTTGTTCCATTTGGCACAACCCACATATACCCGAGGGGTTTTAGACTTGTTTTTATGCTTTGATAATACAACACTTGTTTCAGGATGATCTTCCGGCAAAGTGAAATCTATCAATTCCGGAGTGTCAGTTTTTCCAAATTTCATCTGTTTCTTGTTTTTTTATTTCTGAATAAAAACTGTTTTTATATTTACAAATTCCCTGATCCCAAAGATACCTAATTCCCTTCCAAATCCAGATTTTTTGATCCCTCCAAAGGGTAATCTCGGGTCGGACTTCACCAATTCGTTGATAAAAACAGCGCCTTCATCAAATCTTGAAACCAATTCTTCTGCTTTCGCTATGTCTTTGGTGAAAAGGGATACACCCAAACCGAAAGAAGAATTATTGGATATTGCAATAGCCTCATCAACTGTTTTAAATGTTTTTACAGCCATAATCGGACCAAAGGTTTCTTCCTTAAAAACTGGCATTTCAGCTGTAACATCTGTTATCACCGTTGGGGGGAAATAAGCTTTGTCCCGTTTCCCTCCTGTTAAAACCTTAGCTCCCATTTTAACCGAAATCCCCACTTGCATTTCAAGTTCGACAGCATGACTTTCACTAGCCATGACACCTATGTATGTGCTTTCATCCAGTGGATCCCCGCTTTTTAATGCTTTAACACGCTCTAGGTATTTTTCCATAAACGCATCGGCTATACCTTCCTGAAGCAACAACCGTTTGGCCGCAATGCAACTTTGTCCCGCGTTTTGATAACGTGCGTTGATCCCCACATCAACTGCTGCATCCAGATCAGCATCATTCAAAACAATAAAAGCATTGTTTCCACCCAGTTCCAAAACCGATTTTTTGATTTCCCTGCCTGCTGCCGATGCCACTGCACTACCCGCAGGCTGACTTCCGGTTAATGTAACTGCTTTGATCTTTTTGTTTGTAATCACCTTTTCTACTTTACTGCTCCCGATGATTAAATTCTGAAATAGATTTTTAGGGAATCCAGCTTTTTCGAAGACTTCCTGAATATTATTGCCGCTTTTCATTACCGATGAAGCGTGTTTCAATACCGCTGCATTTCCGGCCATCAAAGCGGGCGCAGCAAAACGAAACACCTGCCAAAACGGATAATTCCACGGCATTACAGCCAAAATCACCCCCAAAGGTTCAAACTTGGCATAACTTTTATGGGCGTCTGTCACTATGGATTCATCGGCAAGGAAAGGTTCAGCATTTTCAGCATAATACTCGCAAACCCAAGCGCATTTTTCAATCTCGGCTACGGCTTGTTTTACAGGTTTTCCCATTTCCATGGAAATTGTTTTGGCATAATCGGTTTTATGTTCGCGCAATACCTTTGCCGCGTTGAACATCAGCTTTGCCCTTTCTTCTAAAGAAGTGTTTTTCCATGTTGAAAAAGCATCATCGGCCCTGTCGGTTTTCAAACTGACCTCTTCATCTGTCAATTCTGAAAAACTGTATATTTTTTTATCGGTATAGGGGTTTATGGAATGTATCATCTTCTTTTTTTATTAATTCAAAGTACACAAAATTCTTTACCTAATCAATTCCTTCGTCGTAACGCACAGACTTTTCTTGTGCAGTTGAATATGCGACCCCTAACGGGGTTCAAATGAACTTAATATTTATAGGGAATTATCTGTTGATATGTTTCAAACCCCATAAGGGTGGTATATATTGTTCCCCAATGTTCCTTAAATCTATCCTGTATAATTTGTTTCCCTATTCTGCGCCCACAAGTTTTAAATTTCATATAGTACCATTTTTCATAGCTATTTTTAAGGCTAAAATCAGCCTAATCCCTTATATGTGCCATGCTGCCCAATTGTTTATAACCCGTTGAAAAGTATCAATTAAGTGTCCGATATACAGCTTTATATATTCATACCTTTAAGAAAACTTCTCTATTATGGATACCAGAACAGCGGATTTACTCAGCGTACGTCCAGAAATTCCATCAGAAACAGTTTATGAAAATATGAGCAAAGATGAGCGTTTTCAGAACGTGACATTGAGGCCCATTATTAAACTTCAAAAAGATTTACTGCTTGAGGCATTTCGAAATTATGCCAACAAGCACAAAGGGGTTTTCTTTGAGCTGGAGCTTGAAAAAAAGTTTCAGTATATCGAAAACGCCATTCAAAAAGACATCAAATTCAGGAACTCACTAAAAGGCATGGTGATAGGCCAGTTTACCGTTGACGAGTACTTAACGTATATTGAAAACTCTTCAGCATTAAACAAACGGATGATGAGTATAGTGATCGAAAAGCTAAAAGACCGGGTTCAATTGCTGGAGAGCGAAATATTTGCTTGATTTTCCTCGCTGAATAAGCCCTTGAACAGGCATACGAAGCTATTATTTTAATCGATTAATGAAACTCCATTAAGGTCGGTCGTCAAGACGTCGCTCATATAATCAAAATACGGTCGAACAGCTTTAAAAGCATTGTCCACTTGATCGATAAAATCCGGTGAAAGGACTTCAGCATCAGAAAAAGTTTTGGTAAATACAAATTGCTTTTTTCTGATCAGGTCGATAGCAGGGTGCTCTTTATCAAAACCCCTCGGTGCAGTTTTTAATTCATCGCCTTTCATCTCCCCGAATGTGGCTTTAAGCTTCTTGTCCTTCAAAATGGCCCTTATTTCGCTATCATCAACCTCAAATTCCTTGCGTATCCTTTTCAGATCATCTTTTTCAGGTGCCCAAAATCCGCATCCCACAAAGGATTTTTCCGGTTCCAAATGCAAATAATAACCACCACGCAACCGGGGTTTTACCCTTCTGAAAGAACCGGCTAAATGCTCTTTATACGGTTTCTTATTGGCTGAAAACCTTACATCCCGATAAATCCTGAACATTTTAACTTCTTCAATTTCATCATGGGTTCTTAACTTTTCCAACAACGTATTAAAAAACGCTTTTACCTGCTTTTCTTCCTTCTTAAACTGCTTTTTATGTTCGTTAAACCAGTTTCTTTCATTGTTTTTTTTCAATTTTTTTAAAAATTCAAAGGTAGAAGGTGAAATGTGTGTTTTGTTCATTCGACTTAAAAGTTTGTTATAGTTTCATAAAGTTATATAATTTGAAGCTGCTTTGGTAGTAATTATTATTAATTTTGATATAAAAGAAATTGCCATGGGAAATTCAATAGTTGAAAGTATCAAGCAACACAAGCAACAGCCCAATTTAAAATTCAGGTTGAAGAAAACTGCTGAAAGGTTTACCAAACATCTTTTCCGTACACTTTTTGATGCCGAAACCCCGGTAGAAGAAAACATGGAGGCTTTGAAAGATGAGTTTGAAGAATTGGTTGATCTTGCCTGCTGGAATGTCGATAAACCGTGTTCCAAGGTGTGGGATAACTATATCGCCAAGCTTCCGCATATTCTCGAAATGATAAATGATGATGCCAAAGCCATTGCCAAAAACGACCCGGCATCCCTTTCCATAGAAGAGGTTTATTTGTGCTATCCCGGGTTTTATGCTATCGCTATCTACAGGCTTGCCCATGAATTGTATGTAAGCGGATTTCCATTGGTGCCAAGGTTGATGACGGAATATGCCCATCGACTCACCGGTGTTGATATTAACCCCGGGGCAAAAATCGGGAAATCCTTTTTTATAGATCACGCTACCGGTGTGGTTATAGGAGAGACCACTGTGATAAAAGATAATGTAAAAATATATCAGGGAGTTACTTTAGGGGCTTTGTATGTAGCCAAAGATATGGAAAACGTAAAAAGACACCCCACCATCGAAAACAACGTAACCATATATGCCAATGCCACTATTTTGGGAGGCGAGACTGTCATTGGTGAGAATAGCATCATTGGGGGTAATGTCTGGTTGACAAAATCGGTTCCTGCCAATTCTGTAGTTTCCCACAAACCTGATATTAAAATTAAGACCGTAACCAATGAATAGACCCTCTGTTTTAGACCAGATAGGAAATACCCCTTTGGTAGAATCCAAAGTTTTGATCAACAACCCCGACATTCAATTACTGTTTAAACTCGAAGGCAACAATCCGGGAGGAAGCGTTAAAGACCGACCGGCCTACAATATGATAAAAAGTGCTTTGGAGCGGGGTGATATTTCTGAAAATACCAAACTCATCGAAGCTACCAGTGGGAATACGGGTATTGCCCTAGCGATGATCGCTTCTTTATTCGGATTGGATATCGAACTCGTGATGCCGGAAAATTCCACCAAAGAACGGGTGCAGACCATGCGTGCCTATGGAGCAAAGGTGACTTTGACTTCTGTTGATGTGGGTATTGAAGGTTCGAGGGATTATGCCGAAAACAAGGTGAAAAACGAAGGTTATGTCTCGTTGAATCAATTTGGAAACGACGACAACTGGAAAGCGCATTATAAAACCACAGGTCCTGAGATATGGAGGGATACTGAAGGTGAAATCACTCATTTTGTTTCTTCCATGGGAACAACGGGCACTATCATGGGTACTTCTACATTTTTAAAGGAAAAGAACCATCAGATTCAGATTGTTGGGGTACAGCCTACGGATGAATCAAGAATTCCGGGAATACGGAAGTGGCCCGAGGAATATCTTCCAAAGATCTTTAATCCGAAAAAGGTAGATCAGGTGATTGAGGTGAGCGAACAAGAAGCCCGGGAAATGGCCAAAGAACTCGCCAAGAGAGAAGGTATATTTGCCGGAATGAGCAGCGGCGGTGCCGTTGCAGCAGCTCTAAAACTCGCTAAAACTATCAAAAAAGGGGTGATTGTCGTGGTTATCTGCGACCGTGGCGATCGTTATCTGTCATCTGATTTGTTTGATGAGTAAAGTTTGGTTGCTACTGGTTACTTTATATCTCCATCAAAGTGAAAATTAATTGTCCCCTTGAGGACAAACAGAGTGGTAAAATATATTTTGCCGGTAGTATCTCACCAAGTGTGTAAAGTTTAAAAAAATCGAGGGTTGCAACCCTCGATTTTTTTTGATTAATTTTAAATTTTATACACTTATGAAGAA
>NZ_JAPFGA010000069.1 GCF_026241135.1 Galbibacter kalidii | reverse complement strand
GGTGCCATGACCTGGAGTACCAGGCGGAAAGCTGGGAGTCACCGCGTCGCGTGGTGCTCGTCGTCCAGGAAAAGCCAGAGGACCTGCTGTTCCATGCCTTCTTCCTGGTCACCAACCTCAACAAGCTCGACTACCCGCCAGAGAAGGTGTTGGCGCTCTACCGCAAGCGCGGCAAGGCCGAGGCCCACATGGGCGAGCTGAAGTCGGCGCTCAATGTCCATCTCTCGTCGACGGACCGTGGCGGCTCCACGGTGCAGCAGGTCATGGCACGCAATCAGGCCAACCTGTTGCTGAGTCTCTGTGCCTACCAGGTGCTGCACGGGCTGCGCTGCCTGGTCGAGACGCAGACGCGCCAGGGCTGGAGCCTGATACGACTACGGGAGCAGGTCCTCAAGGTGGCGGCGACGATCACGGTGCACGCTCGCCAGATCAGGCTGCGGCTGGGCGCCGCTGCGGACCGATGGTGGCCCTCGACGCTGAAGGCGCTCCCCCGATTGTCCGCCTTGTCGTAGCCCTCTCCACGACAGCCCGGCTGAGCACCCCATCGGCGTCACGCCGAGGCCTACCTGCGGGCCATCGACAGCGATTCATAGCCTATGGGAATGACAAGTCAGGGATTCAAAAGCCTCGCACTATCAGAATCTCGCTGCTCGGTAGCGAGATGGTGGAGGAACTGGCTGAGCGTTGCTGAGATGCCGGAAGTGCTGCTCAGCAAAGGGCCTGATGAAAGAGGCGGGCTTCTGCCGTGCCAGCTCATGGAACACCTCACCAAGGTGCTTGCGTATCCTTCCGAAAATCATTTTCTTACGCTTTTTAGGTATAAAACAACATGATACCTGCAATTCCATGTCGTATGGGAAAGACTCTGGTACTCTCTCATTGGGAACATCCTATCTCTTGGCCGAGATTGGAGGCTCCC
>NZ_JAPFGA010000068.1 GCF_026241135.1 Galbibacter kalidii | reverse complement strand
GCCCTGAACAGGATCACCGATGCCCAGTTTGCGGGCGGGGGCTGGTACGACCGCTACAGTTTGCACAATGTGGCCTATGACAAGAACGGGAACATCAAGGCCTTGCAGCGCAAAGGGAAGGTGGGCAGCTCATACGATACGATGGATGACCTGACCTATAACTATTACAATGGTGGGAATTTTTTGGTCAGGGTGAATGACGGGAGTGGTAACCCTGAAGGCTTTAAGGACGGGGCCAACACCGACAACGACTATGGTAGGGATGCCAACGGGAATACCATACGGGACAGGAACAAGGGAATCACAGGTATTGTTTACAATCATTTGAATTTACCGACAAGCATAGCTATCAGTGGTGGAAATATTTCTTATATTTACGATGCTTCAGGCACAAAACTGAGAAAAAAGGTGAACGAAGGCGGTGCTGTGACAAAAACGACTGACTATGCTGGGAATTATATCTATGAGGATGACCATACAGGGTCTGGGTCTGTACTGCAATTCCTTGCCCATGTGTAGGGTTATGTGACCCCGAAGAGCAGCGGAGGCTATGATTATGTCTATCAATATAAAGATCACTTAGGGAATATTCGTTTAAGCTATACCGATGCCAATGGGGACGGAAGTGTGGGTACTTCTGAGATTGTTGAAGAGAGCAATTATTATCCATTTGGACTGAAGCACATGGGGTATGGACCAAGTATATCCTCGTTAGGAAACGATGTAGCACAACGTTGGAAATACAATGGTAAGGAGTTTGATGAGAGCCTTGATATCAATGCCTATGATTTTGGGGCGAGGAACTATGATCCTGCATTGGGCAGATGGATGAATCTTGATCCATTGGCTGAAAAATATACAAACCTATCTCCTTTTTCATATGTTGCCAATAATGTTGTTAATGCAATTGACCCTGATGGCA
>NZ_JAPFGA010000067.1 GCF_026241135.1 Galbibacter kalidii | reverse complement strand
TGCCATGGCGGCAATGACGGTTGGGCGGAAGCAGTGGTATCAGGGGGGACCCCGCCTTATAGTTACCAATGGGACAATAATGCCGCCATATCAAAAATAACGGATCTTTCACAGGGAGCATATGGTGTTACAATCACCGACAGCCGGGGCTGCCAGGTGTCAGGAAGTGTGACCATTACTGCCCCTATGGAAGCTTTACAGATAGATTATACGGCCTTTGACCGTCCAACATCCATCGGGGCTTCCGATGGTTGGATACGGGCAGAAATCACGGGCGGCACCGCACTGGCCGATGGCAGCTACAGTTATATTTGGCATGATGAAAACGGTAGCGACCTAAACGGGCTGGCCACTGCTTCGGTGACGGGTAATGGAACTTACCAGGTCCAACTGGACAACCTTCCTTCTGGGACCTATTCCCTGACCGTGGAAGATGCCAATTACGGGGTGGCCACCACTAAGGACGGTTGTACGGTCCTGGAGAGCCCCTTTACCCTTTACGAGCCTATTGAGGCCACTATTGAAGAAGTATTGCCCGTATCCTGTAACAGTGCCAATACCTTTGAAAACCCGTTTTCGGATGGGGTGCTCATGGCCACCGTTGAGGGCGGGGTGCCTTTTGATACCGGTGAGCCCTATACCTACCATTGGAAAAAACAGGATGCTTCCGGTAATTGGCAGGCATTGCCTGATCAAGTATCCGAGATCGCCAACGATCTGTCTGTGGGCAATTATTCCTTCAATGTAGAAGACAGTATGGGCAATGTCATTGGGGTATATCAGGGCAATACCCTAGTGGAAGCAACAGATGTAGTATACGACCTTGGGCAGCCTGAACTTTTAACACTAAGTTTTTCCAGTACCCCTATTTCCTGTGGGGCGGGGAACGACGGTACGGCCACCGTACAGGTAAACGGGGGCAGTGGCGACTATTTTATAGCCTGGTCCAACGGGGCCACAACGGCCACTGCCACAGCCCTTATAGCCG
>NZ_JAPFGA010000066.1 GCF_026241135.1 Galbibacter kalidii | reverse complement strand
TGCCATGGCGGCAATGACGGTTGGGCGGAAGCAGTGGTATCAGGGGGGACCCCGCCTTATAGTTACCAATGGGACAATAATGCCGCCATATCAAAAACAACGGATCTTTCACAGGGAGCATATGGTGTCACGGTCACCGACAGCCGGGGATGCCAGGTATCGGGAAGTGTGACCATTACCGCTCCTATGGAACCTTTACAAATAGATTATACGGCCTTTGACCGTCCAACATCCATCGGGGCTTCCGATGGTTGGATACGGGCAGAAATCACGGGCGGCACCGCACTGGCCGACGGCAGCTACAATTATGTTTGGCGTGATGAAAACGGTAGCGACCTAAACGGGCAGGCCACCGCTTCGGTTACCGGAGGTGGCACCTATCAAGTCCAACTGGACAACCTTCCTTCAGGGACCTATTCCCTGACCGTGGAAGATGCCAATTACGGGGCGGCCACC
Organism: Galbibacter kalidii; assembly: GCF_026241135.1. GTDB lineage: Bacteria > Bacteroidota > Bacteroidia > Flavobacteriales > Flavobacteriaceae > Galbibacter. Next base: position 532 of record NZ_JAPFGA010000066.1, on the reverse strand, counting down.
ACTAAGGACGGTTGTACGGTCCTGGAAAGCCCTTTTACCCTTTACGAGCCTATCGAGGCCACCATTGAAGAGGTGCTGCCCATATCCTGTAACAGTGCCAACAGTTTTGAAAACCCGTTTTCGGACGGGGTGATCATGGCCACTGTTGAGGGTGGGGTGCCTTTTGATACCGGTGAACCCTATAGCTATCATTGGAAAAAACAGGATGCTTCCGGCAATTGGGTGGTGTTACCTGAGCAGACCTCGGAAATAGCAGCAGACCTTTCTGTTGGGAACTATGCCCTGAACGTGGAAGACAGTATGGGCAATGTCATTGGGGTATATCAGGGCAATACCTTAGTGGAAGCAACAGATGTAGTATACGACCTTGGGCAGCCTGAGCTTTTAACGCTAAGCTTTTCCAGCACGGCCATTTCCTGTGGGGCGGGGAACGATGGTACGGCCACCGTACAGGTAAACGGGGGCAGTGGCGACTATTTTATAGCCTGGTCCAACGGGGCCACAACGGCCACTGCCACAGCCCTTATAGCCG
>NZ_JAPFGA010000065.1 GCF_026241135.1 Galbibacter kalidii | reverse complement strand
TATAATTGATGAAGATAGGGTTCTAGCCATTGACTATGAAATCTGGTGGTAACAATAAAAGCAAATGAAATTCACAGTTTCTATATAAGCTATCAATGTGATACCATTATATCCAAAATTTGGCATTTACTTTACCATGATTTATTAACCCAATCTTCTTAATTATTGTTACAATAAGATGTTTTTTATTAAACAAAATATTTCATTATGAAAAGAATCCTTGGTTTACTCTTGTGTATCAACCTTTTATTGGTGATAATCTTATGTATTAACCTTTCATTGGTGATAAGTTGCAGTGATGATGGTCCGGCCAAAACCCTGTTAAGTTCTTTTGAGGTCACTCTAAAATCTGCTAATTCTATTCCAATGGTCGCCGACAGAAATGAGTCCGGTACAGCTGTACTGGAATTATACGACGATAATACATTGATGTTTGCTATTATGGTAAACAATCTTTCTTCATCCGATAAGTTAAATATTTCCCGTATCCACAGTGGAGATGTAGTATCTACTGGAGCTGCTGAAATTGTATTAGTGGGTGGAAACGAAATATCCTTTTCAGGAAATTTCGCAAGCGGCACTATACAACTGACACAAGATCAAGTATCGCTTCTACAGGGAGAGGGCATATATCTAAATGTACATTCCGAAGAAAGTCCTCAAGGATTAATTAGGGGACAGGTTGGTCATGATATTGATGATGCTTATGATGTTGCTTTATCTCGAAATAATGAAGTTCCTCCTGTTACCAATAGAAATGAAGAGGGAGTTATTTATATGAGGACTGTGGATGACATGCTGTACTATAGAGTAGAAATCAATATCAATAACCTGGCAGCAAGTGATGCAATTACTGGCGGGTATATTCATGAAGGATCTTCCACAGAAAACGGCGATGGATTTCTAAATCTTGAAGTTTCTGATAATAATCAAATAAACATCTCGAAGAGTCTACAGTTAGATGATGCTGAAATTGATAAATTAAATAGTGATCCTTTATATGTTAATGTCC
>NZ_JAPFGA010000064.1 GCF_026241135.1 Galbibacter kalidii | reverse complement strand
CCATCGAATCATCCCATCTTCAGGGTCTAAAATACCCCCCATCATTTCATAACAATACCTCCTGACTATGAAGACCTACGTCATCAAAATAGCAGTTCATGGAGTCAGTCCGATGGTCTGGCGTCGGCTGAGAATTGCTGCCGACACGTCACTGGCCGCGCTTCACTTCATTTTCCAGATAGTGCAGGGCTGGGGGGACGACCATCTCCATCAATTTCACATTTATGGCAAAGATTACGGTATCTCCTACGAAGGAGGCATCGGTTTTGTCGATAATCCGTTCCGGGTCGTGATTGATGATTTTGCTTTTGATGCTGGCGATCGCTTTACCTATGAATACAATTTCTTTGAGCACTGGCTTCATGACATTCGTGTTGAGGCCATTTATGAAAACTCTACGCTGAAAGCGCCGTTTTGTATAAGCGGCCATGGTATGCCCGGAGCCACAGCTGCGGATGAGTTCGATAAAACCCTGGCGTTTCTTGAAGCTATCGTTAATGCGGATGATGAAACAACGGTCGGCGAGATCCGCCCTTTTGCTGACGACCTGGATGCTGTCAGGTTCAACCGCCACAAAATCAACCGGCAACTGAGCAGGCTCGACCTTGCATCTCCGGTACTGGAGCCTGAAGTTATCTGGCTGGGCCGTCGTCGCTGACTGATGTCTATAAAGGTATACGTTTTCAGCATGCCTCTCAGATCCCCGAAAAAATGTCTATAAACCTCCCTAAATCAGTGTTTATGGATTATTCTTTAAATCTCTATGATGTTTAAAGACCTTCCGGAGGTTTTGCGTGCAATATGCCTACATCAGGGTAAGCTCGGCCGATCAGAATACGGCCCGTCAGGAAGAGGCATTGTCAAAGGCGGGTTTTCAGCCTGATAAAATTTGTGTTGAGCATGCCAGCGCGAAGGACACAAACCGCCCGGGGTTACAGGAACTCCTGGGGCAATTACGCCCTGGTGATACGCTTCTGGTTCATTCCATCGATCGCCTTTGCCGGAATATGTCGGATATGTGCGCTGTCAC
>NZ_JAPFGA010000063.1 GCF_026241135.1 Galbibacter kalidii | reverse complement strand
CTTTTTCAACAGCCCGGATAATGGCGACCACGGCATTAAAGCGCTGCTTGATCTGTCTTTTGAGGCTTGTTATGGTCTCCCCCAACCGGTCCTCCGGGGAGACGCCGTTGATCTCAAAAAAGTCCAGCATGGAAAGCAGGGCCATCGACTGTGATGCTCTTTTTCTTTTGCAGAACCGCCTAAACTTTCTAGCCACCGAACTTTTGATGCTCAGGCTTACAAACCGTTCTTTTTCATATCCCTTGTCCATTTTTTCGTGAAAAATCCCTTGGTTTTATTGGGCCCGGTTGCTTTTTCCGTGAAAAACCTACCGGCCCCTATTTTACTTAATCCTCCCAAACCCCTATAAACAGGGGGTTTTCGGAGCAAAACAAACATGTAGCGCCGCGTGAGCGCGCTACCCTCTTGCTTCTCCATCCCCGCCTTCGGCGGGGCAAAATTTTCTAAACAACCTGACCGTAAAGCCGGTTGCTTTTTATGTTACATTTCTATGGGTATGGCCATCAAGGAAAGTCAAATCAAATTAAGCGATGACCTTTGGAAAACGTATCTCGTTCCAACCCTATAAAGGTATGGAATTTAGGGGATTGCGCATAGAAAAAGCCCATCATAATAAATGGGCTTGTTTAGTGTAATTTACTGTTCAGATTTTGAAAACATACTTATAATTGTATAGATTCCGTATCGCTTCTTCTTCCAACAGGGTATCATAGCTGATATAATGCTTGCGGGCATAGTCACATAACTGTTCCCCAAAACGGCTTTCCACATCTTTTTTGGACATGGAAAGCAAACGTTCTTGGGTATCGGCATCGAGGTTGTTATAATTCAAATAGACCATCGTTTTGAATTTAAAGTTGTTCACAGGTCGTACAGGTCAGGGGCGAAACCATCGGGATAATCCCCTAGGTCGTGCCCTTCTTCCTGCCGTGTTTCAAGTTCCGTTTTTTCCGTACCTTTCATGGTGTGTACTTTATTATAAATCTCCATTATCCGCAAAACTGTAATAACTGCCATCGGGTGCAAGGATGATATGATCAAGTACCTTAACATCCAACAATTCGGCAGCTTTACATATTTTAC
>NZ_JAPFGA010000062.1 GCF_026241135.1 Galbibacter kalidii | reverse complement strand
AAAAACAAAAAGAGCCACAGATTGCGGCTCTTTTCATATTTATAATCCTGAGTTGATATTAGTTATTTATCAATCTGAATTCTGTTCTTCTGTTTACGGCGTGCTCACGCTCTGTACATGAAACTCCGTCTGAACATCTGTTCTTCAATTTGGACTCTCCATATCCGTTGGCTACCAACAGACTAGGATTCACACCTTTAGAGATCAAGTAATTAGCAACAGATTGTGCTCTTCTTTCAGACAATGTTTGATTACTTGAGGTAGTACCTCTTGAATCGGTATGCGAAGCCAATTCAACTTTAACACCCGGGTTATTTTTCAAAACAGGCATTAAATTTTCGTCGATAATTCTTTTCGCTTCAGGAGTTAACGTAGCACTGGCCAAATTCCAGTTGATAGGCAAAGCATTATACTCTACCAAAGCACATTCTACTTCTCTCCAGGTGGTCAATCCACCTTTTTGCTTCAATACCTCTCTTGATACTGTTTCATGTACAGCAGGAATTGTTTCCTCAACAGTATAAGCATCTTTTACCAAAACTGTTTTGGTAATTTCGTCGTATTGAGCCGGAATTTCCACTTCCTCTACTCTTGCAGGCTCTGTAATCACTTGCTTTGTATAAGTAGATTTTTTTTCAGCCACAGGAGTTGATCTTGTACTTGCGTCAGAAGCCAATACCTCTTTTGGGAATGTTTGATATTCCGCCGGGTATCCTTTATAACACCAGTATCTACAATCATCCGGATTAGGAGATTCACAATCAGGAGCAGGTGCTCCTAATTCCCACTGTGCATATTCAGGCTTCATTTCTATGGTTTCAGAACTTGAAGAAAATGTAGCCGGAACAACCGATAGCTCACTGGAAGGTTCCTTAGATACATAAGAAACTGTTTCTGTTCCCCATTTTGCAGGAATAATCTTCAGTTTCTTACTTGCTTCTTTTACTAAAACCCGCTCTGTAACCGTTTTGTACTCAGCAGGGTACGTTTTTAAAACCTTGTATGCAGGTTTTACCATAATCTGTACGTCTTCATTGACATAGACATCGGGGGTTGTACAACGTACATAACATTTTCCCGGCTCTGGGTTTTCCGGAAGGTCTTGGCCATAAACACCACA
>NZ_JAPFGA010000061.1 GCF_026241135.1 Galbibacter kalidii | reverse complement strand
AGGAACTGATTTAAAATAATGCCCCAGTTCCTAACTGGCATGGACCATTTTTTGGTTGCCTCTCTCATGGCCAAATATACGGATTTCATCACAGCTTCATCGGTTGGGAAAGACAATTTGTTCTTGGTGTATTTTCTGATCTTCCCGTTAAGGTTCTCAATGAGGTTGGTGGTATATATGATCTTTCTGATTTCCACGGGGAACTCAAAAAACACCGTCAGGTCTTCCCAGTTGTCCCGCCAGCTTTTTACCGCATAGGAGTATTTGCTGTCCCATTTTTGGGCAAAGTCTTCCAAGGCGGCCTTGGCAGCCTTTTCATTGGGGGCATTGTAAATATGCTTCATGTCAGCTGTAAAGGTCTTTTTGTCTTTCCAGACCACATACCGGGAAGCGTTACGGATCTGGTGGACCACACAGATCTGTGTCTTGGATTCAGGGAACACATTCTTGATGGTGCCGGTAAAGCCATTCAGGTTGTCCGTAGCGGTTATGAGGATGTCCTCGACACCCCTGGCCTTCATATCGGTGAGCACGCTCATCCAAAAGGCAGCGGATTCGTTCTTTCCCAACCAAAGCCCCAACACTTCTTTTTTGCCGTCCCTGCGCAGTCCCACAGCGATATAGACCGTCTTGTTGATGACCTTGGAGTCTTCCCTGACCTTGAAGACGATACCGTCCATCCACACGATCAGGTAAACAGGTTCCAAGGGGCGGTTCTGCCAGGCTACGATGTCAGAGGTCACCTTTTCGGTGATACGGGATATGGTGGAAGTGGAAACGTCAAAATTGTACACCTCACGGATCTGCTCTTCAATATCGCTGTTGCTCATCCCCTTGGCATAGAGCGATACGATCACGTTCTCGATCCCATCGACCATATTGTTGCGCTTGGGGACAATCATGGGGTTGAAAGAACCTTCCCGGTCTCTGGGGATTCGTACCTCCGACTCCCCGTAGGAGGTGCGCACTTTTTTACTGGAATACCCGTTGCGGGCATTGGAGGTGTCGGATTTTTGGTGCTTTTGATAGCCTAAATGTCCGTCGAGCTCACCCTCAAGCATCTTTTCAATACCTCTTTTTTGTATTTCCTTCAAAAAAGAATTGAGCTCATCTCCGGTTTTGAACTGTTTTAAAAAGTCGTCCGATAATAAATCTTCTTTCTTCATACTGTGTAAAATTTAAAATTAATAAAAAAATATCGGGGGTCATGACCCCCGATATTTTCTATTTACACAGTTTATGAGATGCTACC
>NZ_JAPFGA010000060.1 GCF_026241135.1 Galbibacter kalidii | reverse complement strand
GGTAGTATCTCACCAAGTGTGTAAAGTTTAAAAAAATCGAGGGTTGCAACCCTCGATTTTTTTTGATTAATTTTAAATTTTATACACTTATGAAGAAAGAAGATTTATTAAACGACGACTTTTTAAAACAGTTCAAGACAGGAGAAGAACTTACCTCCTTTCTAAAATCCATTCAAAAGCGCGGCATTGAAAAAATGCTTGAAGGCGAGCTGGACGCTCATTTGGATTATACCAAGCACCAACCATCCGATACTACAAATTCCCGCAATGGTTATTCCTCAAAAAAGGTAAAGACCACTCTTGGCGAGACCAACATTAAAGTACCTAGGGATAGGGAGGCTTCTTTCAACCCGATGCTGGTGCCTAAACGCACCAACATGGTTGATGGTATCGAAAATGTCATTATCAGCCTTTATGCTAAGGGCATGAGCAATTCAGACATAGAAGAACAAATACGTGAAGTATACGATTTTGATGTTTCCACTTCTACCATATCCCGTATTACAGATAAGGTAACTAATGATATTGTGGCATGGCAAAACAGACCTTTAGAACCAGTGTATTTAATTACCTGGATGGATGGTATTGCCTTCAAGGTACGTGAGAACTCCAAAGTCATCAACAAAACTATGTATATCGCTGTAGGGTTGCGTAGAGATGGTAAAAAGGAAGTTTTAGGGCTATGGCTGGGCAAGAACGAATCGGCAGCCTTCTGGATGAGCGTGTTGACGGATATTAAAGCCAGAGGCGTTCAGGATTTACTTATCACAGCAACAGACAACCTTAACGGCTTTACAGATACCATCAAAAATGTTTTTCCTGAATCCAAGACCCAAATTTGCGTGGTTCACCAAATTAGAAATGCTTGTAGGTATGTAGTATGGAAAGACAAAAAAGAGTTTACCAAGGATATGAAAAACATCTATGATGCCCCTACGAAAAGAGCCGCTAAAGCTGCTCTAGACGACTTTGCTCAAAAATGGGAATCCAAGTACTCTTACGCCATTAAAAGTTGGAGGGATAACTGGGAGGAACTTACTGCTTTTTATGAGTTCCCCATAGAAATCAGAAAAATAATTTATACTACAAATTTAATTGAAAACCTCAATGGAAAGATTAGAAAGTACACTAAAAACAAGCTCTCATTCCCAACAGATGAAGCTGTAATGAAATCCACGTTTTTAGCCCTCAGGGAGGCTACCAAAAAATGGTCAATACCTATTAGAAATTGGGGCATTATTTTAAACCAATTTTTAACTATATTTGAAAAAAGGGTTCAGCTCTAAAAAAACCAAACCCTCGATTTATAACTTACACACTTTTTGGGATAGTGTCA
>NZ_JAPFGA010000006.1:2368-228777 GCF_026241135.1 Galbibacter kalidii | reverse complement strand
GCGATCGGAGAACTCCAGAAGGTTTTGCCCTTTAAATATGTCCATTTTTTAATATATTTACTATGATTGAAGATACGTATTTAAATACTGACCTCTATTGGTTTATTTTACCGAAATCGGTTTTACGCATTTTACTTCTCATCCTGCATACGAATTATTCAATTTAAGCCTTTCATTAGAAGATATATTTGATAAAGAAAGCGTCAACGAAGTGGAAGAAAAATTACACTTCGCCACATCAGACAAACAGAGAATTAAAATTGTTGAACAGTTTTTAATCTCTCAACTCAAAGACCTGAAAACCGATAAACTGATTGTAGACGCTGTGAAACTCATTTACGAAGCCAAAGGAACAATCCGAATAAAAGAACTCAACGAAAAACTATCTATCAGTCAAAGTCCGTTTGAAAAACGCTTTAGAAAAGTTGTCGGGACAACACCCAAGAAATTTGCTTCTATTGTTCGCTTTAACACAGTTCTTGATAATCTGAATAAGACCAAATCGCTTACAGAAATCTGCTACGAAAATAATTTCTTCGACCAAGCCCATTTCATTAAAAACTTCAAACAGTATACAGGAACCACACCTGAAAATTTCAAACGCTTCTTGTAGAAAAACGATTTTTTACAATTACAGAGATTTTAGCCATTGCATCTTTGCATTGTAACCAAAATGAAAAAATAAAAAGACAATGTTTACAGTAGAACAAATCAAAGAGGCTCACAGCAAAGTGAAATCAGGTGCGGACTTCCCTGCATACATTCAAGACCTGAAAAAGTTAGGAGTAACGTATTACGAAACTTTTGTAGCAGACGGGCATACCGACTATTATGGAGCGAATGACTATAAGACGAAATCTCCTGCGAAATACGAAATTCTGACAGTAGCGGAAACGTCTAACGAAAAACAGTTTAAAACTGACTTAAAAGCCCATCAGGATGGCAAGACAGATTATCCAACTTTTTGCAATGACGCAGCCAAATCGGGCATTGAAAAATGGGCTGTTTGTATGGACGAAATGACCTGTATTTACTTCGACAAAGCAGGAAATAAAATTCTGGTTGAAGAAATACCGCGATAAAAAACTGCCTACAACAACTAAGCGTTCATGTGGCTCGTACGGTCAAACATGAACGCCGTGTTGGCTAAGCTGGGCATGTTGTTTTCATATAGGAAACTGTTAAGTGTTTTGGTTGCAAACGATTTTTTTGAGAATTGGGGAAAATTCCTTCTGGAAGATTGGGGAGATTTTGTTTTATATTTATGTCCATTTTGGATTTATAAAGAAAACCAAAAAGTACTGTTATCCGGAAAATAACCCCGTTAAGTTATTATATTTGGAATGCTATAACGAGTTAGCAGCAATGTTGGACAACCAAGACAATTAATGACAAAATCGAAACAGAAATTACCCAAAGACATCAAAAACAATGAATAGTTGTCGGAATACAACTAAAAGTAGCGTAAAAGCAACTAATGGTAGCGGACTTTATTTGAATGACGACAATGGTGCAAAATAACTTTGTAGCATCAAAAAAACATAATAATATGATGCTAAATTCAAAATCAATTGGCAATAAAATTGCCGTAGCAAGAAAGAAAATTAATCTTTCACAATCGGAACTTGCAAAACATGTCTCGATCAGTCCACAAGCAGTGGGTAAATGGGAACGTGGCGAATCTATGCCAGACATCACGACCTTAAACAGACTTGCAGAAATTTTAGGAGTTGACCTTAACTACTTCTCTGATGGCTTTCAGACCGTTGACGTTGAAACGACCAAATATGAGACGTATAACACGCAAACAGTAGAAAACCCTATATCCAAACCTAATAAAAATTTTGACTGGAATTGGAATATGTCTCAAGGAAACTGGGTTGACGCTGACTTTTCAGGTTTAAAGAATTTGACGGAAAAATTCAGTTCTTCAAATATGAAAAACTGCAAGTTTATGAACGCCGACTTGTCGGGACTTATTCTTGGAAAAAATAATATTGAATTGTGTGATTTTTCATCTTCGAATATAAGAAACAGTAAAATTCAGTCCTCAAACCTACTCAATAATCAATTTAATAATTGCTCCTTTATAGATGCCGTATTTTTGAAAAACAATATTGGAAAATGTAATTTTTCTGAGGCAGACTTTTCGGGTGCAGAGATTATTGAAGGCTATTTCGAGAGCAATATTGTTAAAAATGTAGTGTGGAAACTTACTTCATTTAAAAATACAGGTATAAGTGATGTCGTTTTTGAAGGCAATTTTGAGGACTGCCAATTTGAAAACTGTGCGTTTTATAATGTTAAATTTCAAAACGCAACTATTTTAAACACCTTTTTTAAGTATAACAGAAAGTTTAAAAAAGTACAATTTATCAACTGTAGGGTGGACAAAATAACCTATGCGTTTTTAAAAAACAACCAAGCAAATTTGACAGGTATTACAGTGTTAGAATAAAAAGGACAAAAACACTGTTGGTAACATTGGTAACCATTCCGCGAGCCTATAATTCATAAAATATTGACCCCCATAGCCGTCTTTTTAAGGCGGTTTTGTTTTTTAATAACACAGAATTCTAGAATGAACTACTTCAAGACAGAGCCGTCAAGATATCAAAACAACCACAGTTGACTTGAATGTATCTTTTCGTAATCCGAAATACCTTGATTATGAAGGTGTTTCTTTATGACTTCCTCATTGGCATATTGCCATTGACATAATATCTGCTCATCCATAATTTTCCACCCCAAAGAAGCTGTTTCACTTCTGGATGAGGCCTGAAAATTTCTTTCGCTGTTATACTTTTCACTGCACTGATTGTTTCTTCGGAGAATCATTCGGAACAAGCTCCGGGATACCCCCATCTATAGTCATTGCCTCAACAGCTATACCGGTATAATTAACCGTTTTTTATTAATGATTAAATGATACTTGTGTATGGGTAGATTGTTAATATTGCCTTCGTTTATGCTTTGGTAAACTGTAGCAAAAGCACACCAATTATCAACAATATATAATGTGCAGATTTCATTTTTAAATGTATTTATAATTAAGTATTAATAAAATTGACTCAAATGAGATTTGAGTGCAATAAATAATATATCTCATCAGAACATTCACATTACAGAAAAGAATTTCATAAAACTTTGGAAAATAATAAAAGTACTTTTTTGAGTATGATACCGGAAACATCTAATTTTACACCCAAACAGAAAAGCGGTCAATAAATTTTTATGGTTGTAGACAACTTAGAACAAGGATATTTTGGTATCGGGATTCAAAACGGGAAGACACCTGAAAATCTAGGGGTGTTATGGCGGTCTGCACAAAATATGGGAGCAAGCTTTATTTTCACTATTGGTAATCGATATCATAAACAAGCAAGCGATACTCATAAAGCGGTTGGTGCCATGCCCTATTTCCATTATGATACTTTTGATGATTTTTACCAACACCTGCCAAAAAGTGCATTGTTGATTGGTGTCGAGCTAAATGAAAATGCCGAGCCGCTAGAAACTTTTCAACATCCGAGAAGAGCTGTTTACCTATTAGGTGCTGAAGATCACGGCTTGAGTAATGAAGCCATTAAAAAATCCCATAAGCTAGTACAATTTAAATCTACCTTCAGTTTGAATGTTGCTGTAGCTGGTAGTATTGTCATGTATGATCGATCCCTAAAAGGAGCCGTTATTTATTAACTTTTCTTTGTTTTTAAGGTGTAATTCAGCATCAATAGTGGCTCTGCATCTAATTTGAAAGTTAATTTACATCTTGTTAATCCTGAATTAATCTTACTTTCTGTAACTTTATGAGAAATAAAAACGGTTCTCATGAAAAAAATCCTACCTCTCCTAGTAAGCTTTTATTGCACAATGCTATGTGCACAATCTGAACACGATCATCGATTAGGGCGCGCCTTGGAATTTCCGGACATCCCCGCTTATAAAACACTAAAATGTGATTTTCATCAACATACTGTTTTTTCTGACGGACAAGTATGGCCCAATATCCGGGTGATGGAAGCTTTGATGGACGGTTTGGATGCCATATCACTGACAGAACATCTGGAATATCAACCCCATAAAGCTGACATCCCTCATCCTGATCGTAATCGAAGTCATGAAATAGCCCTTCAAGAGGCCAAGGATCACGACCTTATCATCGTTCGTGGTTCCGAAATAACCCGAAGCATGCCGCCGGGCCACAACAATGCTATTTTTCTGGAGGATAACAATAAATTATTGATTGATGACTCAGTCGCTGTTTTTAAAGAAGCCAAAAAACAAGGAGCTTTCGTTTTCTGGAATCACCCTGCGTGGGTCAGCCAACGCCCGGATGGTGTCGCTAAACTTACGGATATGCACAAAATGTTAATAAAGGAAGAGCTCCTGAACGGAATCGAAGTAGTTAATATGTATACCTATTCTGATGAAGCCTTACAAATAGCCTTAGACAACAATATGACCATCATGGGTACAAGTGATATTCACGGATTGATCGATTGGGACTACGAGGTAAACAAAGGTGGTCACCGACCTGTAACCCTGGTGTTTGCAAAAGAACGTAATGCGGATGCTATTAAAGAAGGTTTGGAAAATAGACGAACCGTTGTTTCTTTTAACGATTTACTGATCGGGAGAGATGAGTTTTTAATTCCATTAATTGAATCTTCATTAAAAATTAAAAATGCTTCTTATTCAGGTAAATCAAACGTATTAACAGTCACGATAGAAAACTTAAGTAGCACAACTTTTAGCCTAAAAAATAAGTCTGATTACACCTTTCATGATCATGCAGATTTATTAACTATAAAACCCGGCGAAAACACCTTTGAAGTTAAAACCATTGACCGACTGTCAAATATCAGCTTGTCTTTTGAAGTATTGAATGCTGTCAATGTTCCTAAAAATCATCCGCTGGTTGTTTTAAAGGGCTCTTTCTAGTTATTATCCTTAATCTTTATAATTTTGTTTTCTTTAAAGAAAAATTCTGATTGCCCATTTAGTTGTAGAATATCTCCCGATTTCATTCCGTTGGGCAATTGAATTTCATCTGCTGTTTCAAGAAAAAAGGAGGCTCATCCATCTTTTTCTATGTTCTTCAGTCAAATGTTTTTTATCTTGATTTTCCTTCAGTACTCTATCGAGACAATACCTTGTCCCTACTCCTTATTTTGTGTCATTGTACTCTACCTGTTTGATTTCACTTATCTGTATAACGGGCTTAATATTGGTATAATTTTTAAAGTCATTTCTAATTGTATCTATATTTTGTCCTATTGCTTCATTATATTCAGCAACATCATTAATATAAAAATAGCCTATAGCTACAAAAGGGACCTTATCATTAGGTATTCTGCCGGCTACGCCTTTATCGATCTCATAGAACTTTAAATTTTCGCCTAAAAAATCGGCTACCATGGGCATATGCTTCTTTTCATAATAGTCCATATCAAAGGTTTTGCCTTCCCCGCTCGGGTAAAGTATTGCCACTTTGAATATCCCATTTGAGATATATGGGTTTTCAAGTTGGCTATTTTTGCAACTTATCAAGCCCATAAAGGCGAAGACTCTCAATAAAAATTTGATTTTGGTTGTCATAATAAATTGATTTTAGTTGTTTTACGAGTTAATTTTTTTCGCTATAGTGACTGTATCACTTGTATGATGTCATTTTCAGCCCAATGATCAATGTATTTTCCGTTTTTCAACCGAACCATATCTGTTACGGTCATTTTTACTTTCTTTCCGGTTGGTGGGTGTCCCATAATTTCTCCGAGATGGGTTCCTTGAATGGTTTTATGTGTACAAACCATGTCACTTCCGGCTGTCTGTTGGTGAACGAATACTTTTAAATCGGGGAACTCCTTACGAAGTATTTCAGCAAATTGAATGAGCCCATTTACGTCGCTTGGATAACCGGAAGGCACGGTGTGGTTGGTAAATTTTTCTGATACAACCTCATTGAGTACATCTACATTTCCCTGCTCGATAAACTCTTTATTGAAACGAAGGACTACCTCTTTATTTTCTTCGATATCCATATTATTTATTGAATTTTATCATACACACTAAGCTTCGGTACATGTTTCCATAATTCTGATATATTTTTATTGACTGCTTTACCGTAAAGCTGTGACAATGTTTTTTGCTCGTTTGAAAACAGGAATAGTTTTTCGCACTTTTTGAGATCTTTTAGTCCATCAACAGAGACAAGAAACCAATGTTCATTTATATTACCGCCAGATATATTTTGCATCCATAGAAAAGTAAGCCCTTGAAGTCGTTGCTCCATAAGAGGTTTTACTTTTTGTAAAAAATGCTTAAAAGTTTCTTCCTCCCCTTGCTCTATTTCCAGTTTATAGACCTGAAGGTATTTTGATGTGAACCAGTTTTCTTTATAATTACTATGTTTCAATAGCGTGGCTTGGTAACTGCCTGAAGGATTTTGCACATAAGGAATCCAATGAATGTTGTTATGTCTTGAATTTTCTGCGCCATTTATTATCCAATTATCAAAATCATCCCAATTGTGATTGGGAGTAACATCTATAAACCGGCCTCTGCGCTCTCCATTTAAAACAAACCAAGCTCCCCACAACCAATCGTCACCTTGCGAGAGTTGCCATGCCACGTCTTTTTCGTAACCATTGATGAACTTTTCTTTCATGCCATCTTTAATGTCATATTCAAAAAAGGCATTTATATTGTTCTGAGAAAATGCTTGAGCAGAAACCAAAAGGGCAACAGTTAAAATATACAATCTCATAATTACCTGATTTTATCACACTAGCTCTTTACATGCAAAGCCCAATTTTGATACTTTTTCTTTAATGATTTCTGAAAGTCTTTCCGATTCACATTCTACACGAAGGATATTCTCCCAATCTTCTAGGTCCACATTCACACTATAAACCCCTTCGATTTTAAGTAGTTCACAAGATATCCTATCTACTTTGTCTTCTTGGTTAATCGTGGACGCAAACACCAATACATGTAGTCTAGCTCTGTCATCTTTACTTGATTTAAAGCTGCTTGTCTTTGTTTGCATAAGCGTCTTTTTTTGATTTTATCCTGACATTTATCGTCAGGATGATGATGATTCTTACAAAAATATATGGTATAGAGTTAGATTAAAACGGGCAAAAACGACAAATTAACCTTTTGATATTGCCACATCAAACTGGTTTAATGTCAATTACAGGTGTTCCATCGAGTGCTTCCATGGGGAATATTTTAATCTTTTGTTTATTCAATTTTTCTATGATAGTCACCGTGTGCAAGCCAATGGGATTAGGCCTATCAGGAGAACGCGTAGAGAACACACCAAATTCTTCTGAACCAATCATGTAACGCTTAGGACACTTTAATGTTTCTCGATCAGCCAAATGAAACCAGGTCAGTATGATTATTTTGTCCCCAACCTTAATGTTTTTAATCCCTTCTGTATATTGCGGCTGCAATTCTAAATATGCTTCCGGGGCATTTTCGGATTCCTGTAAAGGACAATCCTTAAGATCGGTCAATTGTGAAATAATATAACCTATTGGCTTTACATCAACGCTTTTTAGTTTCATTTTATGACTATTGTTTTACAGAACGAATATTTCTATCGGTTGGTCTAAAATACCAGGATACTACAATCATAATTAAAAGTGTTAACGAAGGAACAACGTCTTGAAACGATTGCCCCATCGCTATATGTGAGGCTGCTGCTCCGGACATAGCAAAGAAAAACCCGGCGTAAGCCCATTCTTTGAGTAAAGGGACTTTTGGAATAAGCACGATTACCACCCCTAGTATTTTCCAGAACCCCAAAATGGACAATAAATAGATTGGATAACCCAATTGACTGACAATATCTACATAGCCGCCTATTTGTAACAATTGTTGTATACCACCTGCTAACATTCCAAATGCAAGAAAAATGGTGGACACCCAATAAATGATTTTGTTTCTTTTTGTCATGATATGTTATTTTAGATTATTTAAAATTTCTTGTAGTCGATTATGCGCCCAGTTAATGCCTTGTTTAAACGGTAATTTTAAATTTTCGTCTCTATATGCAACCGACTGATAGATGACTTGTTGTTTTAATATACTGGTGTTTTCGGTCAATCTTTCAAATTCATACACTTCAAGCTGAACACCAAAAGGACGATTTTCCATTTCAAAAGTCCGTATGATTTTCCGATTAGGTAAGAACTCGTGAATCACACCATTGAAGCCGTGTTTATTCCCTTTAGGATCTGTGGTTTCAAACTGGTAACAGCCGTGTTTTTTACTTTCAAGTTTTAACACTTTTGTCCCCATCCATTGCTCTACTATTTCCGGTTCTGCATAAGCGGTAAAAAGGAGCTCTACCGGTAAGTCAAATTCTCTAGTTATTAAAATTTCTTGTTTGCCTTCCTCAGCATTGACCTTTGTTTTTTGTTCCATTATTCTATTTTTTTAGTTGGCGTTTTTTCATTACGGATTCCAAGGTGTTAAATCGGGCATCCCACATTTTTCTGAAAGGTTCAATAAAGTCAGCTATTTCTTTCATTCCGTTTGGGTCAAGCTGATAGTAAATTTCCCTTCCTTTTTGCTTTTGCTTGAGTATTTCGCATTCGGTAAGAATTTGAATGTGTTTTGAAATGGTCTGCCTTGACGAATCGAAATTTTCGGCAATCGCTGTTGGGGTCATTGCATTAACAGCCACCAATGTGATAATCGCTCTGCGTGTTGGGTCGGCTATGGCCTGAAATACGTCTCTTCTTAATTTCATTTATGCAGTTATTTGACTGCAAATATATACGCAACTATTTAACTGCGCAAGTTTTTTTTGAACTTTTATGGTTTTGAGATTCTAAAAACCACATTAAACAGCGCCCTAATTATCAGAGCGCTGTCCTATACCTAATTAAATTTCACTGTTTGTCTTTTGATTGATGATGATAAAATTATGTTGTTTAGAATCAAGTTAAAACAGGCAAAAATGACAAATTAACCTTTTAATATTGCCAATCAGAAAAAATAAAAGTGCCCTTATCTATGAATAAGACCACTTTTATCATATTATGCTAAGCTTTTTCTGTATCAACTAAACTGACCCACTTCATAGGTGCCTGCCGGAGTTCCAAAAGCGATGTTGAAACGGTTATAGGTGTTTATGGCAGTAACCGCTAAGGTCAAATCGATCAGTTCGGCTTCTGTAAAATGTTTAGATACTTCTTCATAGGTATCGTCAGGGACATGACCATTATCTAATTTAGTCACGGCTTCTGCCCAGCTTAACGCCGCACATTCCTTCTCAGAAAAAAACGGTGCCTCTCGCCACGCATCCAATACAAACAATCGCTGTGCAGATTCCCCTTTGGCTAGCAGGTCTTTGGAATGCATGTCCAAACAAAAAGCACAGCCGTTTATCTGGGACACCCTGAAGTAAAGGAGTTCAAAAAGTTGCTTGTCGATAGTGGAATTGTACAAATGCTTTGAAATACCATACAAGGATTTCAAAGCATTACTTCCTTTTTCATTTAAATTTAATCGCTGTTTCATGTTTTCTTGTTTTTAAAGGTTTCTGCTCATAAGGCAAACAAGAATGACGAAACGTGACAAAAAAGCTGTTTTTTTATATTCTTTTTAGTTTATTGGGATCAACAACGGAGTATATATTGCTGATTTTACCGGTATTTATATCTATATCGAGTATTTCGCAAGATCTCAATCTATCTCCTTTGTAAAATAACAGAGCGGGAGAATGGTTAAGCTGTTTGAATTCAATCCTACATTTCTTCAGGTACAGATCATATACCTTAACAGCAAAAAGGGCAACAGCTTTGATGCCAGAAGTAAATTCACTTAGTACCTTAATCTTGCCGCCACCATCAGTCTGGGCAGTAATGTGTTCAGATAGCATTTCTTCCAGCATTTTCACTTCTCCTTTTCTGATGGTGTCTACAAATTCCGACAGGAAATCGTTAGAGGGTGCGCCTCTCAATTTAAAATCGGAATCTTGCTTTTTTAAGGTGTTTTTTGCTCGGCTCAATAGTTTCCTTGAATTTTCAATAGAAATAGAAAACAGCTCAGCAATCTCTTGATGGGAATAGTCAAAGACTTGTTTTAAGATAAAAACCCCTCTTTCCTTTGGATTCAGATATTCCAACAAAACCAACATCGAGTATGATATGATTTCCTGACTATTGATTTTTGTATCTGCATTTTCGGTAGCAACGGGTTCCGGCAACCATGTGGTTTGACCAACCATCTTTTTACTCCTTTTTTTTAGGTTGATGGATTTGTTGATGACACTTTTGATCAAATAAGCCGATTCATTTTTAATAGCATCCCTATTGCTTTCAATATAGTTTACAACTACATCCTGTATAACATCGTTCGCATCATCTATACTGCCAAGGATATTATAGGCATAAGGAAATAGTTTTGATTGATAATCTTGTAAAATATCCATTAAAATTATTTTTCTTAATTATTAGCAACGAGCATTATACATCAATATTTTTTCGTTCATGCCCAATCAGCCAATGTTTTCGCTCTATTCCACCGCCATATCCGGTCATTTTCCCATCTTTTCCTATCACTCTGTGACAAGGTATAATAATGGCAACCCTATTAAATCCATTTGCTCTTGCAACCGCTCTTACTGCTTTAGGTTTATTTGTTTTTTCTGCTTGTTGTTGATATGTCACGGTATTGCCGTATTCCGTTTCCCGTAAACTATTCCAAATTAAATTTTGAAAATCTGTTCCTGGTGTTTCAAGTTTTACATCAAACCTTTTTCTCTTACCTTCAAAATATTCTGTAATTTCTTTTTTCGCTTGCTTTATGTGTTCATTTTCACCAGCAATTATGTTGGCATTTAGTAATTTTTGCAAATCTTTAAATTCTGTTTCCAACATTCGCCTGTCTACAAACTCTAATAAGCAAATTCCGTTATCTGTTGCACATACAAACATTGGTCCTAACGGAGTAGTATGTCGACTGATTAAAATTACATTTTTATCCGTACTTTTTTGTGGTGATTCACCTATGATTTTCTTAAAAGTATAACCAAATCCGCTTAGGGATTCATAGCCATTATCAAAAGCTGTATGGGTTGTGTTCTTTCCATTCTTTAATTCCTGGAAAGCATTGTTTATGCGATACATTCTTTGAAATGCATGAAAAGTCATACCATAATTTTTTTTGAACCACCTACGTACTACCTCCGGGCTTATGCTTTTCTTACGGAGTTGGTAATCTGTTATTTTCCCTTTAAGGTTTTCTTTGACCATTTTTATCGCTGTTTCAACCTGTTCAGGTGCTTGATTTGCGTTTTCGGTGGGTTTGCATATTTTGCACGGTCTGTATCCATTGTCTAATGCTTCTTTGAATGAAGAAAAGAACTCTACGTTTTCTTTTTTTGGTTTCCTTGCTCTGCATGTAGCAATACAAAAAACGGAGGTGGTTTTTACACCCACGAAAAAAACACCAACAAAGCTCTGTTTCCTTTCTAGTAAAGCTTTATAATAGGTTTCGATTTTATTGTTTTCTATTATTGACATTTAGAAAATGGGTTTAAATGATTTTTGATCTAGTAGCTTTTTAACCGTTCTTGCACTTGGTACATTCCATACCTCATCAATAAACAAAGGCTTGTTTTTATTGCGTAAGTTCTTAAATTCCATCTAATTAAGATTCAGTGATATGTTAAATATTGTCCTTGTATTCAAACTGATCGTTTTTTGATTATAAGCAACTCCTACACATAAGGGAAGTCCGATTGAGCCCCAATCGAAACTATAGCTTAGAAAAAAACAGAGTCCTGTAGTGTAGGTAAATGAATCTGACATCAACGACTGATTAGGTACATAAATTACTTCTCCAAACCAGTTTGTGTTAAAATTCCAATTCCCCTCTAATTCTTTTGTTTTCAGCGTTGTTCCAAAAAAGGTGTAAAATCCATAAATATCATCATCACTGATATAAATTGCGAGTTCGATGAATTTAGACTTATGGGAAAACCCTGTTCCAATTGATACAATAGGACTATAGCTAACTTCATTCTGATCGAAGTTGTAATTCACAATTTGAGGAGTTCTCAAAAATAAATTAGACTTTAGTTCTTGTCCGATTAGGCTAATCGGTAACAAACTGAATAAAATTATAATTCGTGTTTTCTGTTGTAATTTCATAAAGCAAAAAAACACCTATGAAATTCGTTCAGCAACCGAAAACTTGACGAGTATTTTTTTGTTTAAAACCAATTCTGTCCTAAATAAATTTTTATCTGTTCATTTTTTCCATTGATGAAAAAACGAACCAAAAAAATCTAGGCTGACGATAAAAACATAAGAAAATACTACGGAATCCCCAGCCACAGATAAAAATAACTCATTCCGCCTTGGGGCGGAACTCAAACAGATTTTTATCTTTAACCCACCGCTGCTTCCTTGATTTTCAATATTTTTATCGTAGGCCGGAATCAAACCACAAACGTTGAAATTTCATCAAAACCTCAGCAGATTCAGTATGTTTAAAAAATTCAATAAAACGTTTTGGACGCTATTAGTTTAAAACCTAACTGATAAAATTATCTAGCATACCATTAGCTTAAAACAGGCAAAAATGACAAATTAGCCTATTGATATTGCCAATTTATGCTTTTTTAATAGCTTTGAAATATGAAACATATATCCATACTTGTCACTAACAACTCACTGATCGCTGCCATTGGAAACACAAAATATATGTTCAGTCAGGTTAATGACTTTCTGGAAGAGAGCGGGACGCCTCAAATGTTTAATGTGCAGCTCGTCGGGCTCACCAATGAGGTAAAACTTAATGATGGGGTCTATACAATTCAATCGGATATAACCATTGATGAGTTAGAAACAACCGACCTTATTATTATCCCTCCGGTAAGTGGTGATATGCGGGAGGGAATTGATATCAATAGGAATTTCATTCCCTGGATCAAACACCAATATCAACTAGGGGCACAAGTAGCCAGCCTATGTGTAGGTGCATTTTTATTGGCCGAAACCGGTTTATTGGATAACCGAAGGTGTTCTACCCACTGGAAAACGATTAATGAATTTAGATTGTATTACCCCAAAGTACAGCTTGTTGATAAAGTCGTTACTGATGACAAAGGACTCTACACCAGTGGTGGGGCTAATTCATACTGGAATCTGTTAATTTATCTGGTGGGCAAGTTTTCCAATCATGAAATTGCCGTACAGACGGGTAAATATTTTGAAGTGGATATCGATAGAGAGGATCAAGGTTCGTACACTACTTTTGAAGGGAGCCGGTTTCACAATGAGGATGCCATCCATAAGGTTCAGGAGTATATTGAGCGTCATTATCAAGACAAATTGAGCCTTGAAAAGTTGGCAGATGTGGCTCAATTGGGGCAACGAACCTTTCAGCGGAGGTTTAAAAAAGCAACTAATCATACTGTGATTACCTATATTCAAAAAATGAGGGCAGAAGCTGCCAAGAAATTACTCGAACAGAACACTTTGACCATCAGTGAAATTACAGCTGAAGTGGGGTATTATGACCCTGAAGCTTTTCGGAAAATTTTTAAACGGGAAACCGGATTATCGCCCATGCAATACCGGGCTAAATATCAGGAAAGACACTCTAGTCATGTCCAATAAGTTTACCGTTCTCCCAAAGTTTTATCCAAAAAATCGAGGGTGAAATTCAATGTAACCTCAAACCACGGATGCATCAACCAAAAAGAATGTGGTGATTCCGGAATGGTGTGTACTTCACTGTAAATATTGTTGGCATCGAGTATCGCTATCATATCATCCCTTCCTGCGTGGAATCTCGGCTGGGCACTATTAATAAATAGGGTTGGTGGGGTGTTTTCATCTACATATTCCAATGGTGAAGCGACTTTCCATGTTATAAAGTTCGTTTCTTTACCTCCTCCCAACCAATACGCAGCATATTTTCCTTCTTCAGCTTCAGGATGAATAAACGATACGATCCCATCAACATTAA
Organism: Galbibacter kalidii; assembly: GCF_026241135.1. GTDB lineage: Bacteria > Bacteroidota > Bacteroidia > Flavobacteriales > Flavobacteriaceae > Galbibacter. The sequence continues at coordinate 214,776 of NZ_JAPFGA010000006.1, read as the reverse complement.
CAATAGCTTGAACCTCATCTGAATATTTTGTTCCTCCTTCTGAAAACATAGGATCGTTAGACGTTACCCCTATCAAAGTTGCCAATTGTGCTCCGGCTGAAGCACCTAAAATGGCAATTCTATCGGCATCGATATTATATTTCCGGGCATTTTTCCGCAACCAGCGTATCGAAGCTTTTATGTCCTGTACCGCGGCAGGGTATTTTGCGACTTCACTCAAACGATAGGCCACACTTACACCCACATAGCCGTTTTGGGCAAGGTGTTGTGCCATCACCCTTTCATTTTCTTTACTTCCTGATGCCCAGCCGCCACCATGAACCAATATCACCGCAGGGTATCCTCCTCTTCTCTTTTTCGACGGACGATATACATCGGCTTTTAGGGTAACACTATTTACTTTTCTATAGGTAACATCTTCTTTGGCTTTAATTTCTTCTGAAACAAGCTCCTGTACGGGTTTTATAAAAGGATGATCCTTCTTAAGCTTTTGATAAGTAGTCTCTATGGTATATGGACTCGGATTAAGCTTTTCTTGAGCAAACAACACATGGTTTACACTCAGCAAAATCAAAAACAGGCTTATGTATTTATAGCTATTCATTGATTTCTTTTAAAATAATCATCTTAATTATTATTCTCCTCCTACACTTAACTCCTGCATTCCCTCAAACACCAAGCGTGCCACCTCTGTAGCTCCTTTTGGTTGAAAATGCGTATTATCATTTTGTCCGTCAAGATAGGCTTCGTATTTGCCTTCAGGCAGATTCATAAAATAGTTTTTTGTAACGTACTCTTTTCCCTTTTTGGTGAAAAAATCCCTTGACTTTTTATTCAGGTCGATCAACATGACATTCATTTCCGCGGCCACATCTTTAGGCGCCTGATCGTATTCTCCGTGAACGTCTTCGAGCTTTCCATCTTTCCACGGGTAGTTTCGCGCAACAGGCGTTAAGATAATCAGATACGCTCCTTTTTGACGTGTTTGGGTTACAAACAAACGCAAAAACTCTTTATAGCCTTCAATATTTACATAACGTTCGGGTTTGTTTTCTGCTGCATCATTATGCCCAAATTGCATGATGACAATGTCGTTTTTCTCTAAACTATCGTACACCGAACGCCATCTACCCTCCTGAAAAAAGGTCCGTGTACTTCGTCCGCCACGCGCCCTGTCGTCTACAATAACACTATCAGCATTTATTAAACTTTCCACTTTGTACAAGTTATCCGAACTCATAAACGGTTGAAACACCTGACCCCAACCTGTTACCGGATAACGGGTTTTCATATAATCTTTTCCGGGATCGTAATTGTCAGCATAATTTGCCATGGTTGAATCACCGATAAGGTAAACGGTTGTTACTTTATTTCCTTCCTTTTTAGGTTTGTCTTCTTCCTGTACTTTATCATTACACGAAAGTACGGTAAATGCGAATATGGCATAGAGGAATATCTTGTTCATTTGTTTATTATTATTATTTTGTTTTTCTCTCGTAAACCTACCTATTGATAGGTAGGGACGCTAAGGGATTAAGGTTCGAACTAATATTTTAGACGAGGCTGTCTAAAAAGCCCTGAGTGAACTTGATTTATCAGTCTGAGCTTGTCGAAGACATGTTGATTTTCAGTAAATTATGCTTCGACAGGCTCAGCATGACATCTGAATTTGCAGCTTTTTAGACAGTCTCGTCTTGCTCCTTAATGTTTTATTTTCACAGCCCCTTTTTTAACTCCGTTCCCTTGTTGAATTTGGTTATCAGCATCAGAAAAGTCTTTTTTGGAGAACACAACTCCACTGGTTTTTGCTCCTAAAACTTTTACCGGGTTTTGATTTTCTCCGTATGAAAAACCACTCACATCAATATTTTTACTGTTGTATATGGTCAATGCTTCATCTTCTGAAAGGACTTTTACATTGGTAAGTTTAAGTCCGTCGGCATCAATGGCAGTTATTCCCTCTTTGGCATGGAGAACTGCATTTTCAAGTTGTACATTCTTCAAATTCATTTCGGGAAGCCCCATAAAAAATGCCGCTTTTTTGGATCCAGTTGCCCTGATATTCTTCATAAAAATGTTTCTGAATGAAGGCGTTTCTTCAGTAACGGGTTCTAATTTTTCATCCCTGGATTCGTCTTCAGCATCCTGATCTTCCTCCAAAACGGGGGAATTTCCGCTGTAAAACATATTAAAGCGAATGCTTTCCGTAGGAATATTGATCATATCGATATTTGAGATAAAGATATTTTCCACAACACCTCCTCTACCACGTGTACTTTTGAAACGAAGACCTACATCAGTTCCGATAAATGTACAATTGGAAACGTGTACATTTTTCACTCCGCCCGACATCTCACTTCCGATGACGAAACCTCCATGACCGTGATAAACCGTGTTGTTTTTTACAATCACATTTTCAGTAGGCATCCCCCGGTCGCGACCATCTTTGTTTTTACCGGATTTAAAACAGATCGCGTCATCACCCACATCAAAAGTATTGTTGTAGATAACTACATTTTTGCAAGATTCCAGATCCAAGCCATCACCGTTTTGTGAATACCAAGGGTTTCTAACGTTCAGGTTTCTGATTGTAATATGTTTACTCATCAGTGGGTGGATATTCCATGCCGGGGAATTCTGAAAGGTAGGTCCATCGAGCAAAATTCTTTTACTCTTCATAATGCTCACCATCACCGGACGTAAAAAATCTTTTACTGATTCCAGTTCCTCGTCACCTATCAAATCCGGAACATTGAAATTTGTGCTACTATCATGCCCCTTTTTGGAACCTTCGGAAGGAAACCAGATCTTTCCATCTTCTGAAAGTACGCCTCCGGAATTCACCAGTTTTTTCCATTGTCCGGGAGTCATTTTTCCTTTTTTCACCGGTCGCCATGCATCACCATTACCATCGATCACTCCTTTTCCGGTGATGGCGATGTTCTCTACCTCATGAGCAGTAATGGGAGAAATACAACGCACAGTGTTCAAGCCTTCAAAACTGGTTTTGATCAAAGGATAGTCGTCAAAATCCCGGCTAAAAACAATCAAAGCACCTTCTTCTAAATGTAAATTGATATTGCTTTTAAAAATTATCGGTCCGGTGAGCCATATTCCGCGGGGAACAATTACTTTTCCACCACCTTTGGCGGCTACATCGTCTATGGCATCTGCAAAAGCCTTGGTGCTTTTTTGGAGTCCGTCGCCAACAGCCCCAAAATCCACTATCGACACTGAATAATCAGCAAAAACAGGTTCTTGTACTTTGGGCATATCAAATTCTATCCCTTCATATATGGCAGAATCAGACTGTGCAAAAACTCCGAACGGAACTATGCAAAGCGTTAAAAAAATTGGAATTATATATTTTTTCATATGTTTAATTTTGTTGTTTTTCAATAGTCACATAGCCTCCCTACGGAAAGCAAGTTTGATGATTTTTTATCCTATCAGTTTCATTTTTGGTAATTCTATTTCTTCAATTGTACTTTAAAAACATATTCTTTCGCTGCTTCAGTTTCCACATCATATAGCTTATATTCTGGTAATTTTAATGTGTTTTTCTTTGCCTTAGATGATACTATAGGTGATTTTATCGTTGGTACATTATAATATTGGTTCGGGTTTTCTCCTTTGGCCATAATCAATTCTTTCCCTTTTGAATCAACAAGGGTTTCGGTAGTTCTCAATCTAAGATTCCCTCCTAAATTTGATTTTACTTGAATTGATAACAGATGATTATCCCCCCAATCCAATGCTACTTCAAAACCTCCACGAGCTTTTAATCCTTTTACACTACCATTACTCCATCCATCTGGTAAAGCAGGTAAAAGATGTAGTGCATCGTCGTGCGATTGTATCAACATTTCTGCAATACCCGCAGTACAACCAAAGTTACCGTCAATCTGAAACGGTGGATGTGCATCTAACAAGTTTGGATAGGTTCCTCCGGATTTTGAATCGTTATCAACGAGTGTTAACTGAGATTTAATAAGTTTATATGCCCTGTTTCCATTTAGCAAGCGAGCCCAAAGATTTACCTTCCAACCCATGGACCACCCTGTAGAAATATCTCCCCGATACTCCAATGATTGCTCGGCAGCTTTAAACAATTCAGGGTTTTTAAATGGTGAAATCTGAGCCGATGGACATAATCCGTACAAATGTGAAACATGCCGATGTTTATCCCCCGGATCGTCCCAATCTTTAATCCATTCCTGTAACTGATTATGTTTCCCTATTTGCATTGGTGGCAGTTTCTCTTTTAATATCTGCAAAGTATCGGTAAATTCATTATCTATTTCTAAAATTTTAGCAGCTGAAACAGCATTACTAAAGACATCAAAAACCAGTTGATTATCCATAGTAGTGCCATAGGTAATTCCCACTCCGTTTTGATATTTATTTTCTGGAGACATTGATGGTGCAACTACCAACCAACTATGCTCCGGTTCTTCTATTAAAACATCTTTATAAAATTCAGCACAAGATTTTAACACCGGATAATATTCTTTCAAGAAATCTTTATCTCCGGTAAACAAATAGTGTTGCCACAAGTGTTGTGTTAGCCATGCTCCTCCCATGGGCCACATTCCGTAAAAACCTCCATCTATAATCCCTGTTACCCGCCATATATCAGTATTATGGTGCATATTCCATCCATTAGCTTTATACATTTTTTGGGCACTCTCCTTACCGGTTACGGAAAGCTCTTTGAGCATCTGGAATAAGGGTTCCCCCAATTCGGAAAGATTTGTTGCTTCGGAAGGCCAATAATTCATTTCCGTATTGATATTGACCGTATACTTACTATCCCAAGGTGGATTTAACTGGTAATTCCATATACCTTGAAGATTGGCAGGCTGACCTCCTGGTCGGGAGCTACTTATCAGCAAGTAACGTCCGTATTGAAAATATGTTGAAACCAAGCCCAGGTCATTGTTCTTTGAGAAATTTTCCAATCTTTTATCCGTTGGTAAATCGGAAAATTTATCCTCAACCAATTGAAGTGAAACTCTATTGTACAATCGCTGATAATCTTTAAGATGAGATGCCTTTATTGTCTGATATTTAGACTTCTTGCCAACATTAACAAACCTCTTGGCTATAGTATCAGCTGAATTTGTTAAATCATTATAGCTTTTAAAATTGGTGCCGATACTTAAATAAAGTACCACCTCATCAGCTTTTACAACCGAGAGTTGATCTTCTTTTTCTATTAACTTCCCTGCTTTCAGTTCTGGATAAAGAATTGTAGTAAATTCTACACTTCCTTTTTTATTGTCCATATTGCCCGACACGCCTTTTAGTTGTAGTGTATTGTTTTCAACTGATACCTCTTGCTTTTTTTGTGGTGTATCAAAAGAAATATCAACACTAATGCTTTTGGGTTTATCGGCAGTAAGGCGAATAACCATCAATTGGTCTGGATATGACACAAAATATTCTCTTTGATATTTTACACCACCACTCTCATATTCAACAGTAGCAATGGCCTTATTCAAATCGAGCGTCCTTTTATAAGAAGAAATTGAATTATGGTTTTCAAAAATTAAATTTAGATTCCCAACTGTTTGGTAGGGCATACCATAGTTAAGATTTGTAGGAGTATCTTTTGGAAACACTTTTTTGGCCAGTTCTTGCGCCTTTTCGTTTTTTCCTTCAAACAAGAGGGTTCTTAACTTTTCAATTGTTGGGTATGCGTTTTCAGGAATATTATTACCAGGCTCACCCGCCCAAACCGTTTCTTCATTTAGCTGAATTTTTTCATGAGCTACTCTTCCAAAGACCATTCCTCCTATCCTACCATTTCCAATCGGCAGTGCCTCATTCCAGTTTTTAGCTTCGGTGTTATACCATAAAATATTTGTATGCTCTTGAGCATTTAGGTAAACTCCTGAACAAAATAGCACTATAACCAATACACGTAATCGAATCATTTACTCTACTTTATCCGGTTTATTTACTAATTCTAAACCATTCCACATCGGCATAACCGCCTCTTTTGGCCCCTTTTCCGCTAATACTGAACAAACCAACTTTAGCACCAATCCATTTACCGGGGGATGCTTTAAACGGTTTTCCTATTTTCTTAAAGCGTTTGCCGTTTTCACTATAACTAAATTGACACATCGCGTCAGGAGCAGTGACTTCTACCTTAAAATACGCATTGTTGTTCTTTAACTTTATTTCATCAATGATCTTTTCTTCACCTCCGTGTTCTGCATCGATGCCTTCGGTTTGCTGTAGATAGAAATTGCCATTTTTTTCTGTAATGGTCAATGTGGCATAATCCATTCCCATAACTATGAGTCCGGCCTTACGCTGTTTCTTTCCATCCTCGGGCACCAATTCAATTTTTGTAGTGGCAGTGAATCTCGGTGCGGAGAATTTCTGCAGCAACAAATGAGGTACCATCCAAAGATTTTTAGCTTCATCCGGGGTTTTAATGCTGAACAACCTCAGGTAATCGTTTCCGGGGAGTTTGGCATACCACAAAATATTGTCATTGGCGCTCCATTGCCATTGCAGTCCGATATCCTCACCATCAAATTCATCGGTTTCTACCGGAGTTACTATGGGGTAATTTTTATCTACCGATGGTTTTTTATGTGATAAGACCGGTTCTCCAATACCGTTTCCATCACGATCCTCACCCATGACCGGCCAATCGTTTTTCCAACTCATGGGTTGCAGGTGAACAATACGTCCGTAGGCATCTACATCCTGAAAATGATAAAACCAATCTTCACCCTGAGGTGTCTCTACCCACGCCCCTTGGTGCGGACCGTTGATTTCAGTTTCCCCTTGTTCCAACACCACTTTTTCCTCATAAGGTCCGTAGATATTTTTTGAACGGAGGATTAATTGCCAGCCTGTAGCAACCCCTCCTGCGGGAGCGAAAATGTAGTAATAACCGTTTCGCTTGTAGAATTTAGAACCTTCAACTGTCGGTTGATCTTCATGTCCGTCAAAAACATGTTTTCCGCGACCGATAACTTTGGTACCTTCAGGATTCATTTTTTGCACGGTAAGTAAGCTTTTTACTCCCGCACGGCTTCCTGCCCAGGCATGCACCAAATACACATTGCCGTCATCGTCCCAAAGCGGAGAAGGATCTATGGCACCTTTGCCTTCCATCACCAAAACCGGTTTCTCCCACTCTCCAAACGGATCGTCAGTTTTTACCATATAGATTCCGAAATCAGGGTCGCCCCAATAGATATACAACTCGTCATTATGATATCTGATACTCGGTGCCCAAACTCCATTTCCGTGTTGTGGAACATCAAAATGACCTTTTGGCACCTGTACCGGCAAAGCGTGGTTAATAAGCTTCCAGTTCACCATATCTTTTGAATGAAGAATCGGTAAACCCGGAGCCACATTAAAGCTCGAAGCTGTCATATAATAATCATCGTCCACCCTAACTACATCCGGATCGGAGTAATCGGCATGAATAATCGGATTTTGATATGTTCCATCCCCTTGATCGGCCACCCATACTTGTGATTTGTATGTTGAAGGATCTTGAGCCGACAAAAAAAATGTGTTAATAAGAAAAAGAAGGCTTAACGTTCGTATTATCATGTTTTTAAATTTATATTTTTATGTCACAATTTTAATATCCAATCATCATCTCCTTGGAGTACTTTATCCCTGGTAAATTCCTGAGCTTGTTCAGCTGTTAATTGTTTCGCCCATTTTACCCTTTTTCGGGAGGTTCCCGGTCCGCTTGAATTGTATTCAGCATAAAAAGCCGTTTTTTCGGCCTTCGGTTTGTTCCAGTTATGCCAACCTTCAGCTTTTATATGATCTTCAAAATAGCAATCTATCCAGACCGTTTTCGCATAATCGCGCCAAGGCCTTCCGAGGTAAAAAGTGTCTTTACCTTCCCCTGTTATTTTACAGTTTTTAAACACCATACCGTATTCGGTTTCTTTTGTGGTCGATGCTGCTGTGATATAACCTTTGTTCTTACAATGTATCACGCAATTCTCAAAAAAGCCTGTTGACCATCCGAAGATGAAATCGACCGTACCTTCAATATAGCAATCCTTGTAATATTGACGGCTTTGCTTTCCGTGAAGGTAAAGCGTGTCTTGATTCCCCAAAAAACGGCAATTTTCGAACACTACCTTATCGCCATCTATACGAACAGCTACTGCTTGACCTACCGGACCTGCACTATTCTCGAAAGTGATATTTTTTGCTGTAAACCCATCACCAAAAATGAAAAAGGAGCTCGAACCGCTTGTGCCTATATTTTCTCCGAAAACATTTTTTTTCTGTGCATAATCATTGTAAGTAAGCACCGTTTCATTTTTATCTTCACCTATAAAAGCAACATTGGTTTTAGAGGCCGGAAGAATTAATTTCTCTTTATAAATCCCTTTTTTTATGAAAATAGTAGTTCTGTTTTTTCTTAGATCGGGCACCCTGTTTATGGCTTCCTGAACGGTTGAAAAATCTCCCGTTCCGTCTTTTGCTACAACAATATCGTACTGTTGTTCTACCAACGAATTGGCATACACCTCTATATTGGCATAAATTTCACTTAATTTATGCTGATTGGAATCGTTTCTATTCGGGTCTAGTCCATGTTCCTTTTCCCATTCATCCGGAATTCCATCTTCGTCGGTGTCTTTTATTTCAACTGATTTTAATTCAGGCCAGCCGCCAACTTCTTCCTGAGAATCGATAATACCGTTTCCAAAGGTTGTTTTTCCGGTTCTTATTTCATTTACAATCCTTAGGTCCACCCCATCTCTTTTATGGCTTGCCCCTGCATAGTTTAACACTTGGTTGTAAGCAATAACTGGTGATTGTGTTTTGATATTTTTGACCAAAATTTCCTCATCCAAACGGGTTGCTTCAGGGTTTTCACACTGAACACCTCTGTCCCAATTATTTTTGGTGACAGATTCAGAGCCTTCCATATAATTTCCATCCACATAAAACTTTCCATAAGGTTTAGATGGATTTACAATTCGTTCCTTTTTTGAGTCCTCTGTGGCGGGTCCGGGTTTAAAATAGTTGTTCACTACATTATAGTTTCCTTTTTCCCCTCCATAGATATTGTTGAACCCCCAGTTGAAGATCACATTATTGCGAAAATCTACAAATTCATTTTCAGAATTCTTAGTGCTACTTGAACCACTAAATCTAGGATTTCGACTATTATTGCTTGCAATTAAATTATGATGGAATGAAGCTTTTACACCACCCCAAATACCACCATAACCATGAGCTCCTTTATGATGCACAGACAAATTTAAAGCTTCTGAGATTATAGACCACTGAAGTGTGAAATTGGTGTTTCTGTAAAATGAAGCATTTTCATCGGTAGACCAACTAATGGAGCAATGGTCTATGATTACATTTTCAGTATCTCTGCCTCCAAAGGCATCATCTTCTATCTTATTGACATCACCCATTCGAAAACGCAAATACCTAATGATTACATTATCGGCTTTAACGCTTACAGGATAACCTTTAATGGTAATTCCGTCTCCGGGAGTTGTCTGACCAAGGATCGTCAAATTCCCTCTGTTAATATCCAAATCCGACTTTAATTCGATAGTGCCGGAAACTGCAAAAACTATGGTTCGGGGACCTCTTTTTATAATTCCTTTTCGCAAGCTTCCTTCGCCACTATCGTTTAAATTGGTAACTACATATACAAATCCTCCACGGCCTCCTGTTGCATTTTCACCAAAACCTTCGGCTCCTGGAAATGCCGGTTGCTGGGCGTAAACCCCCAGCCAGCCTGCCAGCATAACACAAAACAAAAAAATGTTCTTTATAGACTCAGTATATATCATATTTGCTAAGTTCTAAAATTAGTTTTAATGATCATATAGCTCGATGGTCTCCAATGGATTCCAATTATCAACTACCGGAGACTCAGAATAAGTAGTCTTTAAGACATTGGTTAAGGTATATGATTCAACCTCCTCATCGATCAGGAATTTCATCCAATCTACACGCTGGTCAGGATAAGCTCCAGCTCCGGTAGAGATATACTCACTATAACGTGCTGTCGTTTCATTTTCTTCATCTCCCCAATTATCCCAACCTGCAGGTTTAATGGATGCCGACATTTCTGTATTTATAAAAGCTACCGTGGCATAAGGTCTCCATGGTCTTCCTAAAGTAGTAATATCGTTTCCTGTTCCTGAAATTTGACAGCTGTTGAAAACATACCCATAATCTACATATTCCTCAGTTGAAGCTGCCGTGATAGCACTTCCTCCTTTTGTATAAAGATCGCAATTGTCAAAAAATGCAGTAGAGCTGCCAAAAATAAAGTCGGTAGTTCCTTCTATGTAGCAGTTTACAAAATACTGTCTGCCTTCAGACCCGAACAAAGTATCCTGATTGCCTAAAAACCTACAATTGTTGAACACAGCCTTATCGCCACCATAATCTCCCCTAATAGAGATTGCCAGAGCCTGCCCTACCGTGCCTGCCGAGTTTTCGAAGGTGATATTATATGCATAGAAATTTTCGCCATAGATAAAAAAACTGGCCGAATTGGTTGTTCCGTAAGTTTCACCTGTTTTGGGATTATCCTTCCCGTTATAATTATCATAAGTAAGGAGAACTCCTTCGGCACTTTCGCCAATAAGAGATACATTATTTTTATTCTGATCTAGCGTAATCACTTCTTTATATGTGCCATTTTTTACGTAAACATCTATTCTTTCAGTTGAATTATACTGAATAGCATCAAATGCATCCTGGACTGTGGTAAAATCACCGCTTCCATCCTCTGCTACTATATAATCGTAGGTAGGTTCTTCTTCAGTGTCTTCTTCCTGAGGCGTCTCTTCAGCTAAAGAATCCTCTTCCCCTATTCCCGTATCCGAGGTATCACAGGATACTAATGAAAATATGGTTAAAAGCGATATGATGTATAACTTCATAATAGTTAAGGTTTTAGTTGGTTTAATTTTGGTTTTCCATAATATCTTTTACCAAGCTATTTATATACACCTCTATATTATCGTAAGCAGTACTTAATTCGTTACCATTCGGATTGCTCGCATCCGGATCCATTTTCATTTCGGTTTTCCAATCATCCGGCATTCCGTCACTTGATGTATCCGTTGGTGGATCTAAACTTTCCAGTGTTGTCCAACCACCAACATCGGTTTGGGTATCTATTATTCCATTGTTACTTCCGTTTGATCCTTCATAGGTATAAGATCCGTTATGTACCTCATCAACTATCCGAGCATCTATGGCATCTCTTTTTAGTGAAGCTCCACCATAAGTCAATACTTTTTCATAAGCATCTTGCGCAGTATGGGTTGTTACATTGTTTTTTATGTCAAGCGGCTCTGATAGACGCATTGCAGCTTTGTCTTCTTCTGAGACTGTTCCATATTTGCTGTGAAACTGGTTGTACACTCCATACTCCCAATTATCGTTAGTGGCACGTGTACTTCCTTCTACATAATTACCGTCTATGTAAAACTTCCCCCAAATATCATATACCGGTGAGGTTTCATCAAGAGATTTATCTATGGCAATAATACGCTCGCTTTTGGTGGTTGCAGGACCTGGTTTATAATAACAGTTTACAATGTTTATATTCATAGCCTCACCTCCGTAGGCACTATTACCCTGCCAATTGTATATTACATTATTCCTAAGGTCTACCAGGTCGGTAAGGGCAAAATCTTCTTGTGCCCTTTCGCCAAGTCGAGGGTTCCTGCTATCGTGATGCGCTAACAAATTATGGTGAAAAGATGCTCTTCTACCACCCCAAATACCTCCATAGCCATGAGCTCCTTTATCATGAACAGAATTTATTAAACTTTCAGTAATGAAGCACCATTGAAGAGTAGTGTCTTCATTAGAATAGAACGTTGCTGTTTCGTCAGTACTCCAGCTTAACGAACAATGGTCTATAATGATGTTATTATGGAACCGGCCTTCCAAGGCATCAGCTTCCTGAGCAGTTTCATCTCCCATCCTAAACCTGAGAAAACGCATAATTACATTATCGGCATCTATAACAACCGGATAATCTTTAATGCATATTCCATCACCGGGAGCTGTTTGTCCGGCAATGGTAACATCTCCGTTGGCAACAACCAACCTTGATTTTAGTTCAATATTTCCTGATACTTTAAATATAATGTAACGCGGACCAGCTTGATTAATAGCAGCTCTAAAGCTTCCTTCACCACTATCATTCAAATTGGTTACAAATAATACTTTTCCTCCTCTACCTCCGGTAGCATTTCTTCCAAAACCTTCGGCTCCTGGAAAGGCAAAAGCATCTTCCTCAATTTGAACAGGTTCTTCACTTTGTTCATTCTCTTCGGAAGGATTCTCTTCCGGATTGTTATTTATTCCTGTACCATCGTCAACATTACAACCAATCGTCATGATCGATATAAAAAAGTACGAAAGCAACAACAAGATCTGGTTTGATTTCATGTATATATTTTATTTTCTTTTAATAAGCCACACCTGCCTATGTCGGCAGACAAGTTTGTGCTAAAGAAAGTTTTAGCATAGATGCCTCATTTGTTTAAAATTTAAAAGCTTGAAAAGGCTTGTACATACTAGTTCTTAAAAAAAGTAACTAAAAAGTCAATACATTACCTTATTTTGAATAAGTTAAGGGGGTTATCAGAAATGGTCATAACGACTACCGTTTGTAAAGACTTTTTAGTTACAATAATCAATAAAAGCTAACTAAACTGATTATATGAAGAACTAACTATAATTCATTTCTCCAACGAGGATCACCTGCATTTGTGCTTCCGGAAAAACTATTATCCTCGAAATTAAAATCGTTGTTATCCGGGTCTACCCATAAATCTCCTGAAGCACCATCATATGTAAAATTCGGTATTCCTGGAATTTCATTAGAATAAATATCCAAATCGCCCGTACCCCAATTATTCTCTAAAATGAATACTGTATTATCTAGGCGGTTAACTCCCTTAATACCATAATCGTCTTCACCAGCCGTATTCCAACCACGTCCAAATATATTATTGCGTAACTCAATTCCATTAGTCACTTCAACTCCATCTTGACCCCAGTCAAAAATATATCGTCCACTATGTGTTACTTCATAAAAAGTTGAAGACTCAATAATTATAGAACGCGTATTATTGACATTGTTACTTCTAATAAAGCTACTTCCTATATTGGAAAAAGTTGAATTTGAAAGATGGATATCTCCTATTGTCCAGTCCGATCCTTGCATATAAACCAAGTTATAGCTCTCCAAACTATCTACCGCAACATTGTTCATTGTAATTTTATCAACGGTTCCTGTTCCACTATTAATACGTAAACCTCCCCTAAGCGGGCCTATTTTACAATTCTCATAACGTACTTCCCCTAATGTGCCATCACCATTAAGATAGAAAAGGAAAGAACCATTAAAAGGACCTTTGATGGCAACTTCATTAAATACTACCGAATTTACATTGTTATTTTCAATATTAAAACCTTTATGTAATCCCATTTCAATAGTTGCCAAGTCTGCAGTAAAGCCATATGCCCCACGAATCTCTACCGAGCTTTGCAGCGTTGGTGGCTGGGACATATCATAAACCATTCCTTTTTTAAGCATGATTATACTCCCCTCTGGTGGTACTCCCTGCAAGGTTTGTGCAAGAATTGTAGGGTCATCGCTTTCCCTTAAGTCAATTACATTTCCTCCCGATGGCAGAGCCTCTCTTGTGGTATAATTGACCCATCCCCTAAGTTCTTCATCGCTATAGATAGCTATTTGATATTCGGTTTCGGGATCTAGACCTTCTACAAAGCCTTCTCCATTCAGCTGTCCATCTTCAGAAACCGGAGCCTCTTCAAACAAAGGGTCCTCTAAATAAAGATCATCTGGTGCAAACACTTTTATCCCGGTTACCGTAGCACCTGCTACAGTCCAACTTACCCTAGCTGCAACATCAGTTACATCGTATGCTTGTGGTATATTGAGTATGGTTGGGAATCGTTGTGTTCTTACATTACCAAAATCTGAAACCTTACTATCGTACTCCGAATCTGCTGCATGCGCAGTAGCCCTCACCTGATAAAGTGTACTCCAGAACAATTCTTGTCCTATCAAGTCTTCGTTGATTTCCACATAATTGGTATCGGTCATAATGGTATATTCTACAGTTGAAAAAGTATCCCTACTTACTTCAAGAGTATAGCTTTCTGCTTGCTTCAGTTTTCCCATATTTACAATTATGGTATTTCCTTCAGCCAACATCGGTTCGTTAAGTACCGGGCGAAATAACCTGGTCTGTTCTTCTGCAACCCCGTCATCATCATTATCACATGCATTGAAAAGCAATATGCACATGCCTAAGAAGAACAAGGACTTTATATTAAAAATACTATTATTGGTTTTCATTTCTTTTAGTTTAATTAAAGTTGATTAAAATCCATATCCACTATTATCCAGTGTTCCCTGACTAGCTTCAATTGCTACATTAGGTATTGGGAATACATATCGGACTACCCCTGCTGAAGGGCCGTTGATATAATTTTCCCAGTCTCTCGTAATCCATTCATCATATGTTGTAACATCGTCGTGGAGGTCCAACAAAAATGACGTTCGGTTCCATGTATCATCCGGCGGAGCTACTACCTTAAAATCAGGATTCAACACCTGAAATTCACCGCTTTCATCTAATTTCCAGTACATATAATCCGGGTATTCTGTAGTACCGTTAAAAGCTTCATCAGCAAGTTGCTTAAGCCCCTCTACGGTTTCCTGTACTTTTTCTGAATAAATTCCCCAACGGATCAATTCGTATTTCCTGATCATCTCTCCACCAAACTCCCATGCTCTTTCATCTACTATTGCATCGAAGAATGCTTCTTTTGAAGTTGAAACCTGAGCCACATAACCATCTACACCTTCTGCCCAATCAGCAGGGTCAAAAGCCCTTTGCCTTACCCTTTTTAATGCCTCTTGTGCCTGTGCGGTAGGGCCATTCAACTCGTTTTCAGCTTCTGCGAACATCAACAGGATATCAGGGTAACGCATCATCGGCCAGTTGATACCGGTGCCTTTTGCTGAAGACTTTCCCGGAGCCGGATCGAGAAAATGACGACTCCATTTTCCTTGTGAAATGTTCATAGGACCATTAACGAATTCTGTTTCAAATTCTTCGGTTATCTTATACAGTCCACAAGTAACTTCCCGTCTTTTATCGTTAGAATCGAAAGACAAGTAATAAGTTACAGGCATTGCCATATAGTTACCACCCGAACCATAATCGTGGCTAGCTTGTGCACTACCTTCTACCCTAATACCAATATTCCATCCTACATCTCCGCCACCAATCGGGAACGGCACTTCAAAAAGGACATCTTCATTCACAGGGGAAATAAACTTACACTGGTTAAGAAAAACCTGCCTGAAATCTGCTGGTAAAATCCGGTCTTTAAGTGTTATCAATTTTTGGGTATAGTCCCGCGCTATCTGATAATAGTTTAAGTAGTCACTATTCCTGGCCATAGTCAGGTCCGGTTTTAAATAATACCCTCCTCTTTGTAAAGCCAAACGGGCAATCATACCAAGGGTATATTCCCTGTTTACCTGCTCAATACCATGTGAGGTTTCATCGGCCCACTTCATCTTTTCTTCAATATCGATAAGTGCCTGTATTTCACCGGATAGAATTTCATTCCTGTCTGTTTTGGGAAGATTGAAATCTGCTCCAGCCACCGGTGCCTCTGTTACATAAGGCACATCGCCAAAGTGATAAGCCAACATACTGTACCAATAGGCCCTAAGCGTATATGCTTCTCCTAAAAGCTGGTTCATTGTATTTATTTCAGCTTCAGAACCGTTATTTAACACTTCGCTATTCTCAATTCCTTTAATAGCTATGTTTGCATCTCTAATCGAACGATATGCATATGTCCATACAATATTCAGGTCACGGTTACTATCGAGTGCATTCAAATCCCATATTTGATAACGGTCGCCATTACTTGCCCACCCTGATTGGTGTTCTATATCGGTATTTCCTGTCATATTGTTGGATAATCTCGACCTGAACGCATCTTGATTAAAGTAGGAGTATATTGCGTTTACACCGCTTCTCGCATCGTCTACATTAGAATAGATATAATCAAGATCGAAGTTAGAAAGCGAATCAGGCTCTAAGAAATCCTTCTCACAGGAGGTCGTTAATGCTATTACAATTAGCGTTAAAAGATATTTTATTTTCATCTCTTTAAATTTTGTGTCCATTTGGTTGTTAAAAAGTTATATTAAGCCCCAAAGTGTAAGAGCGGCTTCTAGGGTATGAAGAATAATCTACCCCTGGTGTTAAACCACTATTTCTTCTCGAATCTACTTCAGGATCATAACCTGAATAATTGGTCCATACGTGAAGGTTCCTTCCTGTTGCGTACAATCTAAGTTTAGTCATTCCTATTTTAGAAATCAAATCAACAGGGAAGCTATATCCTAAGGTTAAGTTATTTAACCTAATGAACGATCCGTCTTCTATAGCCCACGAATGAACAACAGCTCCTGCTATACCATGACTGGCATGTGACCATATGTTTTTACCCTCGTTCAATTCGGCTAGTTGATCAAGATCGGTAACAACCTCTCCGGGAGTTCCGGTATATTGTCCGTCTACATCAATATATGTAAATCTGTTGTCTGAGTTCATTCTATCCAACAAATTACCGTAGGTTACCCTTCTGAATTGGTTATACTGAATCTTCCCGGTATTGTACACATCATTACCATACTGATAGTTGAAAAATGCTGAAAAGTCAAATCCTTTATATCGTGCATTTATTCCGATACCACCCTGAAAATCTGGCAAGGCATTTCCGATGACCTGTCTATCATCGGCATTTATTTCTCCATCGCCGTTTAGGTCTTTTAGTTTTAAAAACCCCGGGCGGATATTGGTGTTTCCAACAACTGAACCCGAGTTTGGCACATCTTCATTCAAAATATAATCGCCTGAGGTTTCGTCGTAGCTTGCAAAATCATCTGTTGAATACATGCCATCGGTTACATATCCATAAATATTTCCTACTTTACCTCCTTCTTCCAAATGATAGTCACTAATATTATTCAAATCGGTACTAGCCCAATTCGACCGCTCAAACCTTTCGGTTGTACCATCCAACTCCTCTATTTTAAAGGTATTCGCCCCAATGTTGAAGTTTGTTGAAAGCGAAAAGTCCGATTTCTCAATAAGATAAGCATTTAACCCTAATTCTACCCCTGTATTGGATGTAGAACCTATATTGTTCCATTGGGTTTCAAAACCAGAATTGGGAGAAACAGCGGATTGCAACAGCAGATCCCTTGTTTCATTTTTATACAAATCAAAACTACCGCTAAGCCTTCTGTTAAACAGTCCAAAATCCAGACCAACGTTATTGGTTACTGTAGTTTCCCATTTAAGTTCAGGGTTATATAGTGAGCTACTGCTTGGCGTGTAATATACTTGCTCCTCATTGCCAAAACCCGGACCACGATTGGTTTCAGGACTAAATGAAAACTGGGAAGCATCGGCATCTATCCTATCGTTACCGGTTTCACCATAAGTGATCCTCAATTTTAGCTCATCTATCCAATCGGCACTTTTCAGGAAGTCTTCTTCGTCTGCTTTCCAGGCAAAAGCCAAGGCAGGAAACACTCCAAGGTTGTATTTTTCAGAAAACTTACTCGATCTATCAGCTCTTAAAGTAGCTGTCCATATATACTTGTTCTGCAATTGAAAATCTGCACGCCCAAATATAGATCTTCTATTCACATCTGTTTCTTCTCGAGTAAATGTCCTGTCTATACGCCCTATTTGCATATTGGCAAACAGTTCTTCCGGGGTGATTGACAACCTGTAGTCTTCTCCCCTTATAAAAGCCCTATCAGACCCGTTTGAAGATACTTCGTACCCAACAAGCACATCCAACTTATGATCTTCTCCCCATTGTTTTTTATAGTTTAAGGTAGTTAACCATCTATATGATAAGTATTCACGATTATCTTTTTCCCCAAGCGGCATACTACCACCATTGTTAAACGACTCGCCCGTTAATGGCCCATAGAAACGTAAGTTTTCCCAGAATCGTCTTTGATTGGTGAACGTGGTTTTCAAATTAAGTCCATCAATAATAGACCATGTTAAGCCGGCATTTAAAACATATCTTTTATCTGTTCTTTTACGCCAGTCTTGCTTCACCAATTCTGTAGGCGATATTAGACTTAAAAGAAAAGACTCATAATCATTATCTGATGATGATCCTAACTGAGTAAGATCAATATCCAATTCATCTGCTATCCCATTCACCGGTCTTGCCTGCACTACATCTTTTATACTTAATTGTGCACGTGAAGTACCAGCTCCATCTCTAATTGAATTAGAAATTCTGGCAGAAGCATCAAAAGTAAGCCCGTCTACTATTTTTTGGTTCAACTTAAAATTGATCGTCGTTCTTTCATATCCAGACCCTATCATAACACCTTCATCATTGTTATGGGAAAAACTCAATCTCATTTTAGTCATGTCTGTACCACCACTAACCGTTAAGTTATGGTATTGAGAAAGTCTTTTTCCCCCAAACAACTCTTCTTGCCAGTCTGTACCTTTTTTCGATCTGTACAAATCCATATCGTCATATACACCAAAAAACCGCTCAAAATTTTCGGTAGCTGCTGTCCCCTGTAATTTTGCATATTCATAATTGGCAAACACATACTCGTGTGGAGATAAAACCTCATATTTCCTATTTGATGGAAATGTATTGTACTGAAAGTAGTTGTTGTAATCGACACTAACTTTCCCTGCAATAGGGCTTTTAGTTGTAATAACGATCACCCCGTTAGCAGCTTGTGAACCATATATAGCAGTAGCTGCTGCATCTTTCAACACATCTATACTTGCAATATCGTTTGGCGCAATGTCGTTTATACTCCCGACAATAAAACCATCCACAACATATAGGGGAGAATTATCCTGGGTAATAGAGCCCCCACCACGAACGCGAATGTTTATATCTGCTCCCGGTTCGCCATCAGTAGTAGAGACATTAACACCGGGTAATCTCCCCGAAAGTGCTTCAGCCGTACTTGATACCGGGATTTTTGCTAGTTCGTTTGATGACATGGAAGCAACCGAACCGGTCATATCTTGTCTACTGACTTTCCCATAACCATAATCTATCAGAACGACCTCTTCCAGTTGATTCACATCACCTTCCATGGTAACGTTGATAGCTGTTCTACCGTTCACACTCACTTCTTGAGCTACATAACCGATAAATGAAAAGACCAGTACTGCATCAGGTCCAGAAACACTAATGGTATAGTTCCCGTCAAAATCTGAAGCCACCCCGTTCTGGGTTCCCTTTTCTATAATAGAAACACCAGGTAGTGGCCCTCCAACATCTCCGGCTAGCACTTGTCCGCTAACCGTTATGTCTTGCGCATTAACCGAATAAGTGCCGACAAGAAAAAATCCCATCAACACCAAAACGCCAGCAACTTTTTTCAACGGCAGCAACTTTTGCCATATCAAAACTGCAAAGCGTTGGTACAATGTAAAATAAAGATTTGTCATAAATACATGCTTTGTTTGATTGTATAATTATTAATTAGCTATAGTTATTCTCATTTCCTGTGTCTAGCTACTCTAGATCATTTTTGCCATTTGGATATTGACAATTTATTCTGAATATAATTCCTCTTTCATCAATCGCGGTCCTCATTTATTCATCGATCATCAAATATTGGTTAGTAATTTTATCAATTTTTAATGTAATCGATTGCCCAAATATATTTAAAAATTCAGTTTTTCCAAATTTTATGTTAATAAAAATACGTTTTTAACATATTTAAATACATTATTTTATCAAAAAACAGGTGTTAAAGGGGAAATATAACGTTTGAGAAGCAAAAGATTTTAACATTATGTAATCGATAACATGAAGATTTGACACACAAACATCACTTTTATTTTTATACATTTATGAAAACATTAATTAATCTTACCTAAAACATGAAACACCTTAAGAAATCGAGAAGAAAGTTCATTCAAAATACGGCACTCGCAACAGCCGGATTGGGCTTTTCAAATTATCTACATGCCGAAACCCTAGTAAATTCCATAAGAAAAGTAAAGCCAAGTGACCAAATAAATTTTGGGGTCATAGGTTGTAAAGGCATGGGATGGGCCGATATGTCAGCTCACCTTAAAATGCCGGAAGTAAATTGTATAGCCTTGGCCGATGTTGATGAAAATGTCTTGAACAAAAGAGCAGCCGATGTTAAAGAACTTCGGAACACAACACCAAAACTGTACTCCGACTACCGAAAACTTCTAGAAAACAAAGATATTGATGCTATTATTATCGGCACCCCCGATCACTGGCACTGCCTGAATTTAGTAGACGCTTGTCAAGCTGGGAAGCATGTTTATGTAGAAAAACCCCTTGCCAACAGCATTGAAGAGTGCAATGTCATGGTAGATGCTGCAAAAAGATACCATAGGGTTGTTCAGGTAGGACAGTGGCAGCGAAGCGGTTCACAATACGATGAAGCCATTCAATATGTAAGATCAGGAAAACTAGGGAAGATCCGTCTTGTAAAATGTTGGGCTTACCAGGGATGGATGAAACCTGTACCCGTCAAGCCCAATTCTAAACCACCAAAAGGTGTCGACTACAAAATGTGGCTGGGACCAGCCCCTTCAAGGCCTTTTAATGAAAATCGTTTTCATTTTAATTTCCGATGGTTTTGGGATTATGCCGGTGGTTTGATGACCGATTGGGGTGTTCACGAAATTGATATCGCCCTCTATGCCATGAATGCAAAAGCTCCTAAATCCGTTATCGCTTCAGGAGGGAAATTTGCTTATCCTGATGATGCTTCTGAAACCCCGGACACCTTGCAAACTGTTTATGAGTACGACGATTTTAACTTGTTATGGGAACACGCCACCGGTATAGATGGCGGAAATTATGGCAAAACGGAAGGTATCGCCTTTATCGGCAACAAAGGTACATTAGTTGTTAACAGACAAGGTTGGGAAGTAATACCGGAATCTGACAATATAGAAGACAAGCAAGTACCAAGAGTAGAAAAAGTTGCATTCCAAAAAGGAAAAAATAACGCTTTGGAAGATCATGCGGCAAATTTTGTAAACGCCATAAAAGGGAATACAACAAAGCTGAATTGCGGAATAGAAACCGGAAGTATAGCCGCCATCAATGCCCACATGGGAAACATCGCATACAAAACCGGCGAAAAGATATATTGGGACAAGGAAAAAGAAATGTTCCAAAACAACGACAAAGCCAACGCATTACTGAAAGCCAATTACCACAACGGATGGGAGCTCCCGAAAATATAGGCCTTAGTAGTTCATTTCCGGTTTGTCTATTTTTTTGTGTTTGGTTGCATATGACGAATTAAACAAGCCAACGGACAAGGTTTTATTACCAAAAGTAAGTTGAAGCACCTCTGATTCTTCGGAGGTGTTTAAATGTATTTTTTTGACTCCCAGCAGATCAAAATACAACCCGTATGATCTTTTTTGGTCGTAGATCAACCATTTTTGATCGGGATATTTCCTTCTGAAATAGTTCCCTACCAAGGGCAATATGTCAAAACCAGACTGTATCGCTGCAACCCACACCCCTTCATCAGTAGCTTTAAATTCCAGATAGTCCTGAATATGATGCATTTCCCGAGTTACCATTTTTGCAACCTGGGAAACACGCAACACATTGACATTGGAAAAATCCGTATGGATAAAAGATTCGCTTGCATACGCATACACAATATATTTAAGCAATACATCTTCCGTTCCCTTTATTTCGCTCAAAAATGCCTTGTACAACTCCTTGGCACCATGTTTGGTCACCTTCAATTGCAACGAATGCCATACCCGTTTTGCATACTTTTCAGACGATTCAACATAAATGGGTTCAACAAACATATCCGGAACATAATGTTTGGGTTTTACAATGGAAACTTCCTTTAAATTTTCATCAAAAACCTTGTACACGGCCGATAAAAACCCTGCAAAACTACCGTCGTAAATCAGTATTGCTTTCATCTTTTTATCCTTTTTACTTTTGGTGAACATATCACGAAACACCTTCTTTAACATTGTTGGAAATATTCCAAAATTTAATGTCCGACGTTCCATAACTTTGCTTACCTTAGTGTTATTATATGAATTGTTCGATTCAAATATATGGAATTTTTCCAATAAAAAGGAAATAATCCAAAATATTTTTTATTTTTACCATATGAAATCTGATTTGTCTATTGAAGTAATCCGTTTTAAAGAGCTAAGGGAAACCCTGAACCATACCCAGCAAAGCTTTGCCGAAGCCTTGGGGGTTAAGAATTCCACTGCTGATATTGAACGGGGAAAATCCAAGATCTCGGGGAGTGTTGTAGCCGCTTTGATGGATCAATTCAAAGTGAATCCGCTATGGCTTTACGGAAAAAGCAATCAGAAACGTATAGACACTTCAGTAAACACCGCTCCAAAAGTTTTGACGGTAGACCCCGATAACAACGATGCGATTGTATTGGTGAACGTTAAAGCAGCAGCCGGTTATCCGCATAATGTTCAGGATTTGGATTGGTATGAGGAATTGCCTGCTTTCAATCTCCCACTTCCCGAATACAGAAACGCTACTTATCGCGGTTTTCAGGTTGAAGGCGATAGTATGCTGCCAAGTCTGCACCCCAAAGAATGGGTTTTGGGCAAGGCGGTAGAGAGCATCGACATGCTCGACAACCATTCTATTTGTGTAGTTGTGATGCACGACAGTGTCTTGGTGAAAAAAGTGCAAAAACACGATCATGAAGAAAAACTTTCCCTCATTTCCCTTAATCCGGAATACCCTCCTATCACGATCGATACATTTCAAATTCAAGAACTTTGGCAGGTAAGCAGTAAATTGAGTTTTGAGATCGACAAGAATCCAGGAGACGCCACATTGGTTCAGATACAAAATTCCATTTCAGAATTGAAAAATGAAATTAATAGGTTGAAGCAATAAAATCTCCCATTTTGTCAAAAGTCCTCCCCCAACCAAGGGAGGGGAGCAGCTTGTTCTCCCCTTTCGGGGAATCCCGGACTCTCTTTTAATACGGAGTTTAGATATCAAAGAAAAACTCATTTGACAGTTTTAGTGAAATGAAGCTAAAAATCAACATTCAGTAGTTGCCCACTTACTTGTAGAGCTTGTAATTCGGCTAGTTTTGCTGTGTATTTTGCTCGATTCCGTTCTAAGACAGCGTTCAACAAATTGATTTGCGCCTGTCTGAACTCTAAGGAAGTGGCCGTACCAAATTTATATCGCTCCTCTGTCCTATTGAAGTTGTTTTTCCCGGTAACCACATTCTTTTCCTGTGCTTCCAAAATAAACAAAGCATTTTCATAGGTTTCCCAAGCATTTCGTATATCACGCTCTACAGATAAGGCTACCTGTTTTTTTTGCAGCTCTTGATTTTTGTAGCGTATTTTAGCATTTTTCACCTGTGTAATGTTGGTTCCCCCGTCAAAAAGGTTCCACGAGAGATTAAGTCCGGCAGAAAGCCCCGTTGTGGTACTCTCAGTAGTAAAGGCCAGCGGATTTCCATTCTCCGATTTGTTCCAGCCATAAGACCCTGTCAGACCAATCGTAGGTAAAAAGCCACCTTTGGCTGCCTTATATGAATAATCGTTGATCAACAAGCCTTTTTCAGCCTGCAACAAGACCACATTATTTTCTTTGGCGCGTCTCAGTACATCTTCCATTAGCAAATTCGGAACAAAATTCACGGTGGTATCCACTTCAAAATCCACAGACAAATCCCTGTTCATTATCAGGTTAAGGTCGCGTTTTGTGTTTCTCAGGGTTTGTTGTGCTTGTAATAAATTGATGCTGTCTGTATTGACATCCACTTCGGCATTCAAAACATCCAAACCTGTGTTTTGCCCATATTCAAATTGATATTGAGCACGTTGTAACCTATCTTTAGAAATCTCCAAAGCTTGTTTCAAATTGGCTGTGTTTTCGGTGAGCCTTGCCACTTCATAATACACGCTGAACAATTGAAGAATCGTATTTTCTATGGTTTCCCTGACTTGCAATTCACTTAAATTGGATTGCTCTTTCAGGGCTTTGTAATTGTAGTGCCTTCCTAAACCATCAAACAAGGTGTAGTTCAGATCCAGGGAAGCATTATATCGTTTGGTTTCCACTCCTTCAGCCGATCGCACATCGCCATTGGCTTGTGTTCCTTCGGTATTTTCTCTATTGAAATTGGCACCTGCATTTCCCGTAAGCCTCGGTAAATAACCGGAATTTAAAACCCCGGCATTGTTTTCAGCGATTTCAGCTTCATTATTGGCGATTTTTACTCCCAAATTGTTATCCAGCGTAAATGAAACGGCCCCATCTTTGGTAAGTAATTCCTGTGAAAACACACAGGCATGCACCATTAAAAATATCAATAAAAACCCTAATCTACTATAGTTCATGCTTTTCAGCCTTTAGTTCTTTAACTGCTCTTTCTACTTCTCTTGGTTTTACCATTTGCCCGGTTTTTAACCATTTTACCGTTACTTTTATCCTATTGCTCATCGAGAGTAAAGTTGGTAGCATCAACAGGGTCAAAAAGGTGGCAATCCCAATACCGAATGATATAGAGATGGCCATTGGTTTTAAGAATTGTGCTTGTCTGCTCTTTTCCAATAAAAGTGGTGCCAATCCGGCTATGGTGGTCAATGAAGTCAGGAAAATAGCCCTAAACCTTGATTTTCCAGCTAAAAGGATGGATTCTGCATAGCTCTTTCCTTCGGTTAAATATCCGTTGAATTTACCAATGAGTACCAATCCATCGTTTACCATAATACCGATCAGAGCGATAATTCCCAGCATGGAAAGTACGTTGATAGGGAATCCAAGTAGGTAATGTCCCCAGGCCACCCCAATCAAACTGAATGGGATCATGAGGAGCAACAAGAACGGTTGACCATAACTTCGGAATGTAAATGCAATTACGGCATAGATCAGGAAAATAATGATCGGGAACACCTTTGTGGCGGAATCCGACAGTCTTTGGGCTTCCCTGTTTTGTCCTTCATAAGAAGCGGTCACCGTTGAATAATGCGATTGCAGCTCCGGCATAATATTATTTTGAATATCCAATAATATATCTGTCGCACTCGCTTGGGGATCACTCAAGTCGGCTTCTACGCGAATTTCCCGTACACCTTCCAAATGGGCAATTGATTCATCCCCTCTTTCAATTCTATAGGTGGCAATTTCACTAAGTGGCACCCGATCTCCCGTGGGGGTCACGATACGCATTTCGTCAAGGTCATTTATAGATCCCCGGTCGGATCTGTCATAACGTACCCAAACACGTATTTCATCCTGTCCACGCTGAAAGCGCTGTGCTTGACGCCCAAAAAACCCGCTTCGCACCTGATCCATCACCGTTCTAAGGTCCAAACCAAGCGAATAGGCACTCTCTTTCAATTCGATCAAAATCTCTTTTATTCCCTGCGGATCAGAATCGATGACATCTTTCAACAAAGGGTTTGCTTTGAGGCGTTCTTTTAAGAATTCTTTGGCTTGTTTCAGTTCTTCACGGTTATTCCCCAAAAGGGATACGGAAACCGGTTTTCCACCAAAATTTCCTCCCGAACCAAAGGTGAGTCGTTCTACACCATAAACTTCGCCTACAGTGTCCCGCAGGTTATTGGTAATCAAACTCGATGCAAAATCCCGTTCTTCCCCCGGCAGCATATTGATGTTTAACGAAGCTTTATTTGTTCCGGGGCCAACCCGCTTTATTATATTCTGGATTACAGGTTTATTCCCTGTTTGTTTTGCAGTATATTTTTCATTGACTTTCCAAGCGTTTTCTTCTACCATGGTAATGATAGAGTCTGTCACCTTCGGATTTGTTCCTTCCGGCATTAACAACTCTACCGAAACACGATCACTGGCAACATTCGGAAAAAGTGTTGTCCGGATAATACCTCCTCCAATGGCTCCAATCGTAATAATGAAAAGCATGGCCGCTATCCCAAAAGACAACAATTGATAACGCAAACAGAATTTGAGCGCCGGACTGTATACCTTATCCCTCAAATAGTCCATCACTATATCCCCATACTTATTTACTTCCCGCATTTTGGCAAAGAAACGTTGCATGGTCGATCGGTTTGCTTTTTCTTCTTTGGTTTCCTTTACCAAAGCTTTGGAATGTGCAATATGTGCCGGGAGGATAATTAAAGCCTCTACAAGTGAAACTGAAAGCGTTATAATCACTACAGTGGCCACTTCACTAAAAAATTCACCGATCCTACTATCCAAAAACAAGAAGGTTGAAAATGCCAATATGGTTGTTATAATTGCCGAAACAATAGGCGGGATTACCTCCAAAGTACCATTTATGGCTGCTTTAATTGGAGTAGCTCCTCTTTCGTAATGTTGATAGATATTCTCGGCAATTACAATTCCGTCATCTACCAAAATACCGATTACGATAATCATTCCGAACAAGGACAATACGTTGATGGTCACACCAAACATACCGCCAAAAATAAAAAGTCCGAGGAAGGAAATAGGCAAGCCAAAGGCCACCCAAAATGCCAATCGCGAATTGAGGAACAACGACAAAAAGATAAGTACCAACAAAATTCCCTGCCATGCGTTCTTTGCCAGTAGATTGGTTCGCTGTTTTAACCGAATGGACGAATCGTTTACCACATCCAGTTTTACATTGTTATATTTACTGTTGAATTCATCGATGTAGTCGTTCACGACCTCTGCTGTAGAGATCAAATCTTCACTATTTGTATTGCTGATGGTAATGTTTACGCCCAAATTCCCATTGAAATAGGAAGCGTTTGGGTTTTCTTCAAAACGATCGCGTATTTCGGCCACATCGCGTAATCGAACCGAAGTTCCGTTTGGTAATGCCTTCACCACGATATTGTTCAGTTCGTCTCCATAATACGAACGGTTGTTTGCCCTGATCAGGTAGTCTTCACTGTCCGTTTTAATATTTCCTCCGGTGACCAACAGATTGGATTGGGAAACCGCCGAAGCCACTTCAGCAAAAGTCAAATTATACGCCAGTAAATCCAATTCCCTGACTGCTATTTCTATTTCTTCTGCCGGATATCCGGTTATTTCTATTTGTGATATCCCATCAAAACGTCGCATATCGTTCTCAACATCCCTGGCGATCTTTTTCAGGGTGGCCAAGGCTACACCTTTGCCATTTACCGAAAAACTGATGGTTTCCCTGATGGCTTCTTGTTTTCCCACGACAAGAGGTTCCATTCCCGAAGGAAAAGTGGGCACCCTGTCCACAGCATTCTTTACTTCAAGCAACATGAAGTCGATGTCATAACCCATTAAGATCTCTACGGTGATAGAACCCCCATTCTCCCTTGAAGTTGAAGTTACCCTATCGATCCCTTCAATGCCTTTCAGGTTGTCCTCAATCTTTATGATAATCCCTTCTTCAATCTCTTGCGGAGCCGCACCGGGATAGGCAACATTGATGTTGATTGTTCTCGATTCTACCAGCGGGAAGAAAGAAGATTTCAGGTTAAGTGCTCCAAAAATACCAAAGATGGCAAAGGCGATAATGATAACATTGACCGCAACATCATATTTTATAAAATAGGACAGTATCTTTCTCATTCTACTGCCTGTTTTGTATTACTGATCACACTTTTAGTGTCTGTTTCAGCTACCTTGACCACCATCCCCGGAAAAGCACCCGGCACCGGCTTGGTGATGATTTTTGTACCGTTTTCAATCCCTTTTAGCACCACTTCCTTATCAGAATAAAAAACCGGTGTTGCTTCCACCAATTGAAGCACTGTGTCTTTTACGGCATAAACATGTGTTCCGTCGACCATTAGCGAGCGGTCTATTTTTATAGCGTCTGCTTCATCTTTTGCTATCAAGCTTGCTTCCAAATACATTCCTTCTTTCATTCCTTCACCTTGGGCTTCAATAAAAATCTTAACGGTTTGTGTCGCTTGATCCACTTTTCCATTGATTCGGCTCACTTTCCCTTTCCATTGTTGAGTGTGTTCCAAATTGGAAAGTGTCACCGCTTTGCCTACACTTAAAAAACGGCTGTATGATTTATTGATAGCCACTTCCATTTCATAAACACTCGGATCGATAAATTCTCCCATTTTTTGGCCGTTTCTCACCAAGGTCCCTTCGTTTACCAAAGCCTCAGTGAGCACTCCATTAAAAGGAGCCACAATGGTATATTTCCGAAGACGCTCTTCCAAGTTCTTTACATTGTAATAAGCCGTGTTGATGCCCCTGCCGATAATAAAATTATTTACCTGAGCCGAAGTTGATTCCGGTAGAGGAGGCGTAGCTTTTTTCATATCAAAATTATTCAAGTATGCTTGCCATTTTGGGTAGGCCTCCGGATAGTCCAACCGAAGATCGGGCATTATAGAAGTAATTAAATTAACCAGATTACTTTTTTGTGACTGTACTGAAGCACCAAATTCTGCACCATCCATTCTAAGAAGCACACTTCCCTTTGAATATTTTTGTCCTTCTTTAAAAAGCTTACTGCTCCTCAGGAAAACTCCCTGAACTTCAGAATAAAGTTCTATTCGGTGTTTGGCCATTAAATTCCCATTGTTTTTGATAACAATAGGAACATCCTTATTTTCCACGGTATCTACAAAAACAGTCTTTACAACCTTTTGCACATTCCCCGTTGGTTTGTCTTTGTTTTCAATAAGATATTTAGCGAAGAATATCGCAAAAACAATTAACAATAATCCTAAAACGCCAAGCAGAATTTTTCTCATGTATGTATATCAGTCAGTAAACCGCAAAACTATCTATATCACGAGTGTTAAAAGGTTAAATATTTCTTAAATATACTGATATCTCCTACAATTTTGACGAATTCTAAATTCAGAATATCCAAAAGAAGTAACATCTGAAGGATCCTCAATAAAAAAAGAGTGTTAGCAAAATTTTGCTAACACTCTGTAAATTAATCAAACAAACTAACTAAATATGGAACAATTTTAAGTGGAACATAAAACATTCTCTAAATGATTTAGCTTTACCACTAAATTACTTCTAAGGTAATGAAAAAATCCACGAAATACATTTTTTTTCGACGAAATGCATGGTTTATTCAAAGTTTTGAAGCTGTTCTGTTAGTCCATACCACTCTTCAGTTTGTTTTTCCAGTAGTTCTTTTTTCTTATTGTAGTTATCAAAAAAATCAGGCTGAGCACTTAATTCATCATAGTTTACAGCCAATTTGGCATCGATATCTGTTATTTCTTTTTCAAGGTCGGAAACTGCTGTTTCGAGTTTACTGATCCTGTTCTTTAATGATTTCAGTTCTTTTTGTTCTTCAAAAGATAATTTTACTGCATTCTTTTTCTTTTCGACCGGAGTCGCTGTTTTTTCAGTTTGTTTTTCTACCTCCCTGAAGCTCTCTACTTCCCGTTCTTCAAGATATGAATTGATATCCCCGAGATATTCCTTTATCTTCTTATCTCGGAACTCAAAAACCCTATCCGTTAGGTCTTGTAGAAAATCACGGTCGTGAGAAACCAGAATCATCGTCCCTTCAAAGTTCTTTAGTGCTTCCTTCAATACGTTTTTAGATTTGATATCAAGGTGGTTGGTAGGCTCATCCATCACGAGCACATTAAACGGGTGCAACAACATCTTGCAAAGTGCCAATCGGTTTCTTTCTCCTCCGGAAAGCACTTTTACTTTCTTTTCCACATCGTCTCCCCTAAACAAAAATGACCCCAGCATATCCCTTACTTTCGGGCGATTGCCATCCATAGCTTCATCCAACATAGTGTCGAGAATGGTTTTTTCACCATCTAAGTATTCCGCCTGGTTTTGGGCAAAATACCCCAATTGTACGTTGTGCCCCAGTTTTAGTTTCCCTGTATGGGAAAGTTCCCCTACGATAATCTTTGCCAAAGTCGTTTTTCCTTGTCCGTTTTGTCCTACGAAAGCAGTTTTGCTATTTCGCTCGATCAGGAGGTTCACATCCTTCAATACCTCTTTATCGTCATAACTTTTTCCTACATCCTCAGCTTCGATTACCACTTTTCCGGGTTGAACCGACAGCGGG
Organism: Galbibacter kalidii; assembly: GCF_026241135.1. GTDB lineage: Bacteria > Bacteroidota > Bacteroidia > Flavobacteriales > Flavobacteriaceae > Galbibacter. The sequence continues at coordinate 184,625 of NZ_JAPFGA010000006.1, read as the reverse complement.
AAGCGAACATTCATCACGGCATTGTCCTCTTCGTCTACTTCAATACGATCTACCTTGTCCAATTTCTTGATAAGTGATTGTGCCATCGAGGCTTTTGAGGCTTTTGCCCTAAACTTTTCTATCAGTTTTTCGGTCTGTTGTATTTGTTTATCCTGATTTTTTCGAGCGTTCATTTGCAACTCCCGCATTTCAGCTCTCAATTCAAGGTAAGCAGAATAGGGTTTGTTGTAGTCGTAAGCCTTTCCTAAGGAAATCTCAATGGTCCTGTTGGTTACATTGTCCAAAAACATTTTATCGTGGGAAACGATCACCACTACCCCGCTATAGGCCTTCAGAAATTGCTCCAACCAAATAATGGATTCGATATCTAAGTGGTTGGTAGGCTCATCGAGCAATAAAACATCGTTGTCCTGAAGTAAAAGTTTGGCCAACTCTATACGCATACGCCAACCTCCGGAGAAGGTATCGGTAAGTTTATCAAAATCCTCTCTTTTGAATCCGAGCCCCAAAAGCACCCGCTCAGTTTTTCCCTGGTAATTATAACCCCCGATAATTTCGTAGCGATGGGTGAGGTCACTCAAATCGATCATCAATTGATTGTAACTCTCACTTTCATAATCGGTTCGCTCTGCCAGTTGTTGGTTCACTTCATCTAGCTGTAACTCCATGGCTTTGATCTCTTCAAAGGCCTGATAGGCTTCATCGAGCACTGTTCTTCCTGGAATAAAATCAATATCCTGTTTCAAGAAACCGATCTGCACTTCCTTATCTGTTGCTATCACTCCGGAATCGGGTTCCATTTCTTTGGAAAGCAACTTCAACATGGTTGATTTTCCCGCACCATTTTTACCGATAAGACCTACGCGATCACCTGCATTCAGCCTAAAGGCAATTTCTTCAAATAAATATTCTCCTCCAAAGGATATGGAAAGATTGTGGACGTTGAGCATCTTTTGTAATTATTGTTACCTATACCTATTGAACTCAATCAAAATATAGTATTTTTGTTTAAATCCCACTAAGTGGGTCTTATTACCCGATGCTTTTACATCGCAAAGGATAAGGTTTATTTGTTTGAATACCTCGTGGGCCAGCCCTGAGATAATTGATTTTTTGCAAATGTTAAAAAAAGGAAGCAAACTATACAGCATTTTAACAGGAAGTTGTCCCAAATGTCATGAGGAAAGCATGTATGTAAGTAAAAACATGTATGATCCTTCCGAGACCATCCATATGCATGAGCATTGTTCACATTGTCATACGAAGTACAAGATCGAGCCGTCGTTTTTTTATGGCGCCATGTATGTAAGTTATGCAGTTGGGACTGCTTTTGCCATTGCTGCCTTTATTATTTCCTATTTGATCATAGGCTCTACACTTAGTACAGCTTTCATTACCATTATTGGTGCATTGGTGGTTTTTATGCCTGTGATTATGCGTTTATCAAGAAATATTTGGATCAATTTTTTTTTCAAATACGATTCCAATGCTGTTCAGCGAAAGCCTGAGGTTTAAAACTGTTTTTTATAACGATCAATATCAATTTCCTTTTCCAAAGGGGTTTTATTTTCAATATTTTTGAAGAGTTGCTTGGCTACATAAGGAGCTATCATCACCCCACGACTTCCAAGTCCGTTTAAAACATACATAGATTTATGTTTTGGATGCTGTCCGACCAAAGGTCTACGGTCCGCAACTGTTGGACGTATTCCGGCAAGGTGCCCCACCACTTCATAATCACATTTCAGGAAGGTTTCGAGTTTCTCCAGCAATTCTTGTTTTGAAGCTTCAGTGGGCGTATTGGTTTTATCTTTCCATTTGTAGGTAGCCCCAACTTTATACAGATGGTCTCCCAGCGGAATAATAAACACTGAAGATTTAACCACTACATCGAGTTGAAGCTTTGGCGCTTTGATCAATAAAAGTTCTCCTTTGGTTCCGTTAAGGGGTAAGTAATCGAAAAACGGGTTCTTTTTCAATCCAAAACCTTCACAAAAAACAATGTTCCGAGCAGTTATGCCTTGATATGTTATTGAACTTTCTGCAACCTCCAAGGATTCATAATCGAAGCGTTCTTGCTGAAGTTTGCCTTTAACTATCAAATGTTTTTTATAGGAACGCTGCAACAGATCAGTATCCATTCGTCCGGTATGCAATACTTCCCCATAGCCCAATGGAGCATCAATGTGTTTGTTTGTATTTCTGACCATATTCGTAGAAAGGTAGGGTTTTAATCGTGGTTTATCTGATGCTTCAAACCACATATTTTGTTCTTCAACAGAAACAAACCTGCGCAACACCGGCAATTTATAATTGAATTTTTGAGAAAGTTTATCTTCCAATGCACTGTAGAAAGGTATTAAGACCTCCAATTGTTCTGTGGCTCTCCACACAGGCGTAAATCGCTTTAAAATAACCGGATTGTACATTCCTCCAGCAACATTAGAAGATTGCTGAGAATCGTCGTCAAACACCAAATAAGACTTTCCATGTTGCTCCAATTGCTCACAAAAAGCAATACCACCCAGGCCTACGCCAACCACAATATAATCTATCATAGCACAAAAATAGTGTTTTGTGACCAACAACAGTAATAAGAAGTAATCCCGACTTCTAAATAAAAAAGCGCCTTTTCACAAGAATATTTGAGTCTATGGCTCACAACCTATTCAATCCTAAATAAATTTTATCTGTTCATTTTTTTATCCACCTCTTTTTATTGTTTTGTAGGTGTTCATGATTGCTGTGCAATTCATTGATGAAAAAAACCCTTCGGCTACGCTCAGGATAAACCAAGCCAAAAAATCTAGGCTGACGATAAAAACATAAGAAAATACTACGGAATCCCTAGCCACACCTGCCTGCCGGCAGGCAGGGATAAAAATAACTCAAAATAGCTCCAATTTAAAAGCAGATTGCCAAAAAACAAAAAGACCGCCTAATATTTTTAGACGGCCTCTTAATCTTATGTTATGTCTGAATTGGAATGTCTCGTTTTAATAAGCCCACATATCCTGCTCTTTGCTCCTTATTTGCTCTTTTAGCTTTTCTCCTTCTAAAAGTTGGAACAAAGCATTATCAGGAATGTAATCCTTAATGGATCTATCACCTTGTACATTCTCCTCCTTATAAACAATAGCGTTAAAGCGCCTCGCATTCAACAATTGGTCGAACGATATAGGACTTGATGAATTTCTGTCATTAAAAGCTTTGGCTTTGTGAAGTATATCTCTTGCACTTGGGAACCAAACCCAAAAAAGCGGAACAAGGTCTGAATGCTCAGTATCGATAAAGTTAACATCCGGAGCTACCGGTGCCAATCCAAGCAAACGGTATTTTAATTCCCCTTGACGTTTGTCGAAATACCATACTCCTTTAATACGCCACTCTTCAATATCAGCAGCTGTAATTTCCCTTCTGTTAATATACTCTAAGGAAACCTGCTCTCCGGCATTGACCTGCTCATAACCCAAATCGGTGGTATCCACCTTGGCTAAAGTAGCTTTCAAATCGCTAAACTTACGTTTTTCGGTAAAATAGGAATCCACATAAACATCTTCCAGGGTTCCGTTCTTGATATGCTTCACAAGCACATCGTACAACGACCTTCTGTCTTTTCCTATATCGATCGTATCGATAGGATAATAGAGTGGAAAATTGATACGCTCATCAAGGTCTATTCTTTCCCAAACGGTTTTAGACCATAAGATATCCCTATCGTCCACATATCCGTATGGTAGTGGCTCGTCGTTGTCCGATTCAATATGTTCGTCGGTTTTCACTCCAATTTCTTCAGGTTTCTTCGCATTGAGTATATTTGCCTGAGCGAAGGTCGATCCTGACATGAGAACCACTGTAATTGTTAATAAAATGCCTTTCCAATTCATAACATTAATAATTTATTAATTCGTTAGCTCAACAACAACAGGCGATACTTTTTTAAGTTTATATGTTCTGTTGTTGGTTATGTAAGCTTGAATATCAAAAATTTGTGCTGCTTCGCCTCTTCCGGCTCTTTTAAGAGCCGATTTGGCACGAGCATCCAATCTGTTTCCTCTCACCTGAACCGTAGGTTGACCCGGAACTTTAAATTTAAAGCCGCTCACCGCAAGGTTCAAATCGAAGTCAAAATCTTCCAACATCGCTCCAACAGTTGAAATTTCAAGGTTGTTTCTCGGCATTTTGATTTCGCCATATTCACCTCTAACCGTTCCTGAAGGGCGTGGGATATCTTTAATCCTAAATTCTGATGATGATGAAACACCTTGTCCGTCTGGTAAAGTTCCGCTGGCTCTAATCACCACCGTTCTCCCTGTACCGGGCATCATTGCATATCTACTTCCCGATACTCTTTTAAGTCCAGAAGCAGATGCACTTACTTTATTGTCTGGAATTCCAGGAATGGAAATCGTCATTGGGTTGGAAACTCCACGATATACCACATTCATCTTGTCTGCTGAAATTACCGCTGCATTTGGTTTGGTAATGGTAGCAAACTCTTGTGACACAGGCACCTCGATATCTTCTCCATCTTGTTTGAAGATCAGATTACCTTCCAACTTATGATCTCCGGCTCTACCGGCACTAACGGTCAATTTAACACGACCGTCTTCGATCACATAGTCTTCATCTTCTTCCAACTCTCTTCCGTCCAAAGTAAGATTAACTTCATTGGGTCTTGTTGTGTTATCCTTTCTCCCCAATACAATGGCACCGTCGAATTCCTCTCCTTGGTAGTAAGCCGATTTTGGCTGTTCCAACAAGGTGGTGTAATTGGTCATAGAAAGATCTGATGACATTTGCCCTTGAAGCATCGATTTTAAAATTTCATCTTCTGTAGATTTGATATCCGACTGTAACAAAGTAATTTTTGTCAACGACGCCACCAAAGGGAATCCTTCGTAATGGTACTTCAACCAATCTATGGGTCTTCCATCTCTGTTTTCTACTTTTCCGTTGTCGTCTCCGGTATCAAAACGTGTTTCGATAGCAGACATCAAACTGCTTTTTTGCTCCGGCTTCATCAATGAGTCCGGAATCTTGTTGATGATCTCTATCGTGCTTGCTCTGTAGCTTTCAATGTTATCCACAAACTTTTGTCCTTCTGCAGAATACACCTCGCCTTGAAAAAAAGCTTGGTCCAAAAAGTCTGCTTTGTCCATCACTTCATAATCCTGAAGGTCTTCTTTAGGGATTTCGGCTACCATTTCAGACTTCAGACTGTCTAAGTAGCTATAAAATCCTGAAGAAGCTCCTTTAATGATTCCTACTTCTTTATACAAAGCTTCATATTTCTCCGGCTGTTCCGTAGCTTTTAATTCCAGGTTTGCTAATGCAGCCTGATTACGCTCGGTTGCCTTTTTGTTGAAAGTGGTCAACTTTTCGTTCAATAATCCGAAAGCCGACAATACTTCCTTGCTCATATTCATCGCCAGCATTGCAATGAAAACCAGGTACATTAGGTTTATCATTCTCTGACGTGGTGACAATTTCCCTGCCATATCTAATTAGTTTAAGAGTTAATTATTGGTTCAATAAAACGTACTAATTACGCAGGTCTATTCATTGCAGTAAGCATTCCACCATACACACCGTTCAATGAAGAAAGATTTGAAGTCAACGACTGCATTTGATCTTTCAACCTTCCGGCATTTGCGGCTACTTCTTCTTGGATCATCGCTTGTTTGTTGGCGCTTTCCAACTGTACTTTGTACAAGCTGTTCAACGATTCCATCTGAGCGGCGGCCAAAGAAAGTTCTTCACTATATCTTTTAGTAGAAGTCAAAGCTTCGGCAGTTGGAGAAATATTTTTGGCAGCGCCTTCAAAATTCCTGATACTGTCGCCAAGACTAGACATCAATGCTGAATCTATTTTTGCTTCTTTCAACATATCGTCCAACTTTTTAGAAAGTTGTCCTTCAGCTTCTTTTGCTTCCAATGCTTCGTTCTTTCTATTGGCAGTCATACCTCCTGCCAATTCAGGATATACCAATGTCCAGTCGAGATCGGCGTCAACCGGTTCAAATGCGGAAATCGCAAAAATAAGTGCTTCAGTAATCAAACCGATAGCTAACAGCATTCCACCATTAATCGGTCCTAATTCCCAGTGTAGTATTTTAAACAATGCACCAATGATTACCACCGATGCTCCAAGCCCGTAGGCCATGTTAAAAAGTCTCTTTGTTGATTTTGACTGTGCCATAGTAATAAAAATTTTTTAGTTAAGTTAAGTTAATAATTCAATTAATTGTAGTATTCGGATTCAAGTTTGGTTATTGAGTAGCTTCTGTACCCATATAATCTTGTACTGTCCTAAAGCCAATATAGCTTCGCGCTGAGTCCTGATACTCATAATCTCTTGTGCTCACTTGCAAGAAGTAAGCAACATCTTTCCACGAACCACCCCTAATCACTTTACGCTTGTTCTCGTCGTTGTATGTGTTCGGATTCATTGTGGAAACATATTCATACGAATTGGGGTCGAATGATGAATTTGTCCATTCAGAAACATTTCCTGCCATGTTATACAAATTATAATCGTTGGGGTCATATGAATCGGCTTCGACAGTATATAATGACAGGTCGGCTGCATAATCACCTCTCATAGGCTTAAAGTTCGCCATAAAACAACCCCTGTTGTTCAATATATACGGCCCTCCCCACGGATATGTTCCGGATTCTATACCTCCTCTGGCCGCATATTCCCACTCGGCCTCGGTTGGCAATCTGAATTGGTTTACAAATTGTTTTCCTTTTTCCTTTTGATAATCGTTCTTATATTTTGATCTCCATGCACAAAAAGCCTTTGCTTGCTTCCAAGTAACTCCAACCACAGGATAGTCGCTGTAGGCTTCACTCCAGAAATAGTCATTGTGCATGGGCTCATTGTATGAGTAGCTAAAATCTTTGATCCATACCGTAGTATCCGGATACACCAAGACTTCCTCGTGTTTGATAAAGTCTCTACGCTGACCACCGCCTTTGGCTTTAGCAGCTGCCTGAATATCCATCCAGTCGTATTGGAATTTCAGTTTATTGACATCGATCGTTCTTCGACCGTTATAGGCTTCTTCCATTGGGATATACATGGAATCCATAACCTCTGTATAATATTCATCGGGATATTTGGAAACGTCCCAAACAAGGTCTACATCCTTATTCAGTTGTCTTCCTTCATAACCAGTCTCTCCCATACCTGAATAATTAAAAAGCATATACTTTTGATATTCAGAAAGGTTGGCGGTATCTGCATCCTTAAACGCATATTCACCTATTCCTCCGTTACCAGGGACTTCTCCTAATTCATCAGCAAGGACAGCCAGTCTTGTACGAACGGTGGAATCTTTCACCCACTCGACAAATTGGCGGTATTCACTGTTTGTGATCTCAGTCTCGTCCATATAAAATGAACGTACTGTAACTGTTTTTGTTGGAGCATTGAGAACATTGGCCATGTCTTCTTCAGACCTACCCATAATGAAGGCGCCTCCAGGAACAAGCGACATACCGTAGGGCTTTTCGGGATGCCATTTTTTTCCGCTAACACCAACTAATTCTCCTCTGTCATTAGAACCACAGCTGGTCAAAAATAATGTAACAGATGCTAATAGAAATAGCTTTTTCATATACATAATTGAGGTTAAATTACATTCTTAGATTCAAGATGGTAAACCTATCCAATAAATTTTAAAAAAACAATAAACTCTTAATTTTTGTTGTAAAACCACCGTAAAACACAGTAAACTAAGTGAATAGTGTTATTTTCTTGGCGATTATACCAACATTTTCTTGTACGCTTTCCACCATCTTTCGGGCACTACACCCTCACTGGCTTCTTTATATTCTTTATGCGTGCAAGGTAATAACGTATGTCTTTTGAATTTATTATTTAAATTTTCAATTTGGGGCACTTCTATCCACCAACGGTCTGAAATATTGCTCTTATAGAAACAAATATCTATGTCGTCCAATGGTACAATATATTTATTATAATTGGCTGAGGATATAAACGGATAGTCTTTTTTCCTGTAATTATATCCTTCCAAAAAATACCATATTATTTGTGCTGTTAATTGCGCACTCTGTTTTGTATCCTTACAATCAAAAAGACCAAATCCAGTCACTTTATCACTGATTCCGGCATAACGGGCTATGGCACATATTTCCCTTCCGTCAAAACCATTAGGGTATGTATTTGATGCATAGCCCAACTCTGAAGCTTTGACCGAGCTCATATCCACACTCACCAGATCGGCATCACGAAAAACAGGTTCTACGATCGTAATATCATTTGTCACCTCTCCCAATCTATACGCATCAAAAAAAAGTTTTTCCATCAGGTCGATCTCTTCCTGTGCATTAAAATAGGTTTGATAGCCCACAACAGTATAATTGAACAAATTGTTGGGCTGCTCCATAATGATCTTACTCATATACACACCCGAAGATATCAATTCGTCTGAGGCACTAAAATCAAATTTGCTGTCAACAGAAGCCAAATTCACCATTTGTTCCATCTTGTCGTATGCCCGATACATGGCATAGGTAAGGTCATGACTTCCGCCAATGACTATCGGGATAATATTCTCCCGCAAAAGTTGTGCTGTTATGGAAGTTAACACAAAATAGGTGTCTTCAAGGGTTTCACCGGAGTTGATATCGCCCAAATCAGCAATGTCGGCATGCCAATTTCCTAAAAAAAGCTTGTACATCTCTATTCTTATGGAAGTAAGATCAAGCTCTCCTTTGGTCTCAACACTGTCGCTTCGCGTTTCGTTCACACCTATGATAGCCAATTGTACTCCTTCAAGATCCGGAATCCCATTCTTTTCTGAATGTACTCGCATGATTCTTCCCAAAGCTTGTTTTGGCAATAACTCATTGTGTGCCAAAACCACGCTTTTTACAGGTGTCAAGAATTCGAGCTCCATCAACTATTTCTTTGATTTGGTTTTTCTTTTGGCCCTGGTTTTTTTCTTCGGTGCTTTTTTCTCTATCAGTTCTTTCACCTCATCCAAACTCAAAGCAGCGGCGTCCACATCTTTTGAAAGTTCGATTTTCGTTTTTCCTTTGATAATATTGGAACGTCCCCAACGTGCTTTTTCTACCCGGATGCCTTCATCCTCCCAGTTATGAATCACTTTTTCACGCTCTTTCTTCAGTTTATCTTCGATCAAAGTTTCGATATCGTCTTGAGAGAGATTATCAAAATCGTATTTTTTGTTGACGTTGATGAACATACCGTCCCACTTGATAAACGGACCAAATCTGCCTTTTCCTTTGGTTACATCCTTTCCTTTATAGGATGCTATTGGCGCGTCGGCTTTTTTCTTTTCTTCAATCAGTTCTTTCGCCCGTTCCATATCCACTTCAAACACATCTTCGCCTTTAGCTAAAGAAACAAAGCTCTTGCCAAAGCGCACATAAGGACCAAAACGTCCTACGTTCACCTCAACTTCTTGCCCGTCATATACACCGAGCTTTCTCGGTAAATTGAACAAGCCTAAAGCTTCTTCAAAAGTAATGGTATCTATAGATTGGTCGGGCAACAAACTTGCAAACTGCGGTTTTTCCTCTTCATCTACCGTTCCTATCTGCGCCATAGGACCAAAACGTCCCAAACGCACACTCAGTTGCCTTCCCGTTTTCGGATCTTTTCCTAAAACACGTTCGCCGCTTTCCCTTTCCGCATTCTCCTCTACATCTATTACATTCGGATGGAAATCTTTGTAGAAATCCTCTATCATCTGTGTCCAGTCTTCCCCTCCGGAAGCAATGTCGTCAAAACTCTGTTCTACTTTAGCCGTAAAGTTGTAATCAAGAATTCCAGAAAAATGGTTAACAAGGAAATCGTTCACAATCATACCGATATCTGTAGGCACCAATTTTCCTTTATCGGAACCTATCATTTCGGTAAGCGAACTTTCCTTTACCTCACTACTTTGTAATATTAATTGTGTGTATTTGCGTTCTACGCCCTCTACGGTTCCCCTTTCTACATATCCTCTATTTTGGATGGTTGAAATTGTAGGCGCATAGGTAGACGGACGCCCGATTCCCAATTCTTCCAATTTTTTAACAAGGGAAGCTTCGGTATATCTGTACGGTGGTCTTGTAAAACGTTCGGTTGCAGTGATATAGTTTTTATAAACTGATTCCCCGGTTTTAAGCGTCGGTAACATTCCTGCTTGTTCTTCTTCCTCTTCATCGGTTCCTTCGAGATATACTTTCAAGAAACCTTCAAATTTCAATACCTCTCCGTTGGCTGTAAATAATTCTGAATGCTGATCAACTTCGATCTTTACATTGGTGCGTTCCAATTTTGCATCGCTCATTTGTGAGGCCAGAGTTCTTTTCCAGATCAATTCATACAATCGTGCCTGATCTCTTTCAACATTATTCACACGGCTACGCGCCATATCGGTAGGGCGGATCGCTTCGTGAGCTTCTTGTGCCCCTTTTGATTTGCTGGCGTAATTTCTGGGTTTGCTGAATTGTTCTCCGTAGGATTTCAGGATTTCAGCTTTGGCCGCTTCTATGGCTTCACCGGACAAATTCACACTATCGGTTCTCATGTAAGTGATCAAACCGGCTTCATACAAGCGCTGCGCCATATTCATGGTCTTGGCTACCGAAAAAAACAATTTTCGGGAAGCCTCCTGTTGCAAAGTTGATGTGGTAAAAGGTGCTGCAGGCGATTTTTTTGCAGGCTTGGTATCAAGCGATGCAATTTTAAAGTTAGCCCCTATATTTTTATCCAAAAAGGCTTTGGCCTCCTCTTTGGTTTTAAAGGTTTTATTCAGTTTGGCCTTAAAGGCTTTTCCCCTTTCATTTTTAAATTCAGCTACAATCCTGAACGAAGCCTGAGGTATAAACGCTTTTATTTCGCGTTCCCTTTCTACGATAAGTCGGACAGAAACCGATTGCACCCTTCCTGCGGAAAGTCCGGTTTTGATCTTTTTCCAAAGTACCGGCGACAATTCATATCCCACCAGCCTGTCCAACACCCTTCTCGCTTGCTGAGCATTGACAAGGTTATAATCTATGCTACGCGGATTCTCGATGGCATTTTGGATAGCCTTTTTGGTAATGGAATTGAAGACAATCCTTTTGGTTTTGTCCCTATCCAATTTAAGTGTTTCAGCCAAGTGCCATGCAATAGCTTCCCCTTCCCGGTCTTCATCACTCGCCAGCCATACCATTTCTGCTTTTTTTGCGAGCTCTTTCAGCTTTTTAACCACCGCTTTCTTATCCGAGGAAACAATATATTTAGGTTTAAAATCCTTTTCGACATCAACTCCCAACTCTTTTGCAGGGAGATCCGATATATGTCCGAAACTGGATTCAACCTTATAATCTTTCCCGAGAAACTTCTCGATGGTCTTTGCTTTTGCAGGTGACTCAACAATTACCAAATTCTTTGCCATAAACCATTTTTTTAGGGTACAAAAGTATGTAGAATTTTTAATTTGCAATACTTCACACCCTTTAAAGGGAATAAAACATCTGCTAAGACCAATAAATATCGAACTGTTTTTATCTTAAATTTCCTCTTCGCCTATTTGTCCGATTTCGTCTTCATCTTCAAAACCAACGGTCTCTTTATAAATCAAATACACCGGTAAATAACTGAATGATGCCGTAAATAAAATCCCGATTCCACATAAAAGCAAACCAACTATTTCAGCCAACAGCCCTGAAATTATGATCAATCCGAATGTGATCAACCACTTTTTGTTTCCGAGTTTAAAACAGGCTTTTATAATTTCTTTTGGTTGAAGTTCAGGATTAAATGCAAAGATTACCGAAACAAAAGATAAAGGCACCATCACGTAAAACACAGGAAGGTAGCACGCCAATGTAGCCAATATTGCTATACCCAAAACTATTAGGGCCAACACAAAGAGCTTCCCAAAATATTCTTTTTTCAGATAAAAAAGTAAATCGGAGACTTTGGCTTCTTCATCCTTATCTCTTTTTCGCACCATTTTATAAAATCCGGCCATCAATCCCAAACCGATCGTTTGTATAATAATAATGATGGGGATTAACAATAGCATGATCCCAATAGGGAATTCAGGAGGAACTTCTGCTCCTTGAGAATTGGCAGCTGCAGCACCGATCAACGGCACATAAATAATCAAAAATACAGGTAACACCAATATCATACTCGCTATGAGAAGAAGCAATCCCTGCACCCACACTTTTTTAAAAAGGTCGATGGCTTTGCTGAAGATATCTCCGAAATCAAGAGGATTGTTACGTTCAATTTTACTCAATAAAGTAGTAAGGTTCATTTTGTATAGATTTTTGGTTAATTATTATAACCGTCAAAAATAGTTTTTTTGAATTAAAAAAATAAAAAGAGGGTGTCTAAAAAGACTGTTTTTACACAAATTGTCAGTCTGAGCCTGTCGAAGACGATTTTATTTTCATTACATTACTCTTCGACAAGTTCAGTGTGACAAAGGTTTTCAAGCCTTTTTAGACACCCTCTTATAAACCAGATGGAAACCTCTGAGTTTAATTCAACGAAAACTCACTGATCAGTGAAAGTCCGTTTTCTTCATAATTATATTGATAGAATTTGTTTTCCCCTATCATCAACAAATGACTTTCCATCGGAATTACGTCATAAGTCTTTGCTGTTTCATATTTGTTGAGCATCTGGATGTCCATGACATCGGTCTTATCAAAAACCTTCAAGCCCTCACTTCCGTCACAAACATATAATCGATCGCCCATTACCCCGAGTCCGTATGGCTCTTTCAACGAATATGAAGCTTTTTCCACTGGATTCACAATATCAGAAATATCTACTACAAACAAGCCGCTTTCCGTAGCGCCACACTGGTTTCCTCCTCGCAAAGTGATATAGGCATAATCCCCATCGACTACCACAGGATCACAAGCCGTACCGTGCATAAACTCTGAAACATAGGTTGGAGCAGCAGGATTTTCAATATCGTAGATGTACATTCCGGACATACTTCCTAAAAATAAATGATTCCCTCTATTGAATATTGTTTCAATATCGAAGCCTGCATATACCTTTTCTTTTTCCTGAGGAGCTTCAAGATTGGAAATATCAAAAACATTAATATTGTGTGAATCGACTGCATAGAGGTAATCGCTCACAATCTTAAACCTCGCCAACGAACCTCCCTGTCCGGTTGACGGAGCAACATTGGCAACCTCCATAGCATCAGCCAACGAGTAGTACATCGAACCATCTTCAACAACCTCCCTGAGTTCCGTCTTTATATCCCAGCCAACGACAATTCCTCCACTATGAGCAGGATAGGTGCTGTAGTCTATCAAAACATCTTCTTCGGGCAAAGAAGGAAAAGTGGGATAATACGGAAATACATTTTCAAGTCGCTCTACTTCTTTTACATTTGAAAAGTCAGTAACATCAAAAACCACCAAATCGATATAGCTATCGGCATACAAATAATTACCTTTCAACTCCATATCATTATTTCCCGGAATTTTTATAAATGCTATTTTTTGCGGATTTGCAGGGTTTGAATTATCGATCACATGGATGCCTTCAGCTTTATCATTGATCAAGACAATATTTTCACGCACATAAATCTTCCCTGATTCTTCTATAGGTTGTGGCGGTAATATCGCTACAGAAGTTCTCAAAGCCTCAAAACTCATAATTTCGGCTGAGGCTACTTTTACTTTTTCGTAATCTGTTCCGCTGTCGTTGTTGCAAGAAGTAAAAGCAACAAACAACAGCATTAAAAATGGTAGTGCCTTGGTTTTCATTAGTTTCAGTTTTTACGGTTATCACTTATAGGATGTATTTTCCTTGAAAAAGTTGCGTTAAAATTACGCTGACAATTTGTCACTACTCCAATTTTAATATTATCTTTGCACCCTAACTGATTTTTTAGGATACGATGGAGAAGATTATTGACGAAAAACAACAGGGGAACAGCTTGGTTCTGGAACAAAACGAAAGCAATAGCCGTAAACTTTATATTGAAAGTTACGGATGTCAGATGAATTTTTCTGATAGTGAGATCGTAGCTTCCATTTTGGCAAAAGAAGGTTTTAATACCACCCAACAGATGGAAGAAGCCGATCTCGTATTGGTGAATACCTGTTCCATAAGGGATAAAGCTGAACAGACCGTAAGAAAACGTCTTGAAAAATTCAATGCTGTAAAACGCATCAACCCGAAAATGAAAGTCGGCGTTTTGGGCTGTATGGCCGAGCGCTTGAAAGACAAATTCCTCGAAGAAGAAAAAATCGTGGATATGGTTGTTGGCCCCGATGCCTACAAAGACCTTCCAAACCTCGTTCAGGAAATAGATGAAGGCCGTAATGCAGTGAATGTCATCCTTTCCAAGGAAGAAACCTATGGAGACATTGCCCCGGTTCGGCTTAATACCAATGGGGTAAGTGCTTTTGTTTCCATTACCCGTGGTTGCGACAATATGTGTACGTTTTGTGTAGTGCCTTTTACCCGTGGAAGGGAGCGTAGCCGCGACCCGCAATCCATTATAAAAGAAGTAAACGACCTGTGGAACAAAGGCTTTAAGGAGATTACACTACTCGGACAAAATGTAGACAGCTATTTGTGGTATGGCGGCGGATTGAAAAAAGATTTTGACAAAGCCACCGATATGCAAAAAGCAACAGCAGTGAATTTTGCCGGACTCTTGGCAATGGTTGCAGAAGCCCAACCAAAAATGCGTATTCGCTTCTCTACCTCCAATCCGCAAGACATGACCCTTGACGTTATCGAGACCATGGCAAAATATCAAAATATCTGTAAATATATCCATTTACCTGTGCAAAGTGGAAGCAACCGCATTTTGAAAGCCATGAACCGCTTGCACACAAGGGAAGAGTATTTCGAATTGATCGATAACATCCGTAGGATCATTCCTGAATGTGCTATTTCACAAGACATGATTGCCGGTTTCCCAACAGAGACCGAAGAAGATCATCAGGATACGCTATCGCTTATGGAGTATGTGAAATACGACTTCGGTTTTATGTTTGCCTATTCAGAACGCCCAGGAACCCTGGCAGAAAGAAAAATGGAAGACGATATTCCCGAAGATGTAAAAAAACGAAGATTGACCGAGATCATCAACCTCCAACAAAAACATGCGCTCTATCGCACACAACAACATCTGGGCAAAACCCAAGAAGTGCTTATTGAAGGTACATCCAAAAAATCGGATGAACATTGGATGGGACGAAACACACAAAATACCGTAGTTGTTTTTCCGAAGGAGAATTATCAAGTAGGAGAATTTGTAAACGTCAAGATAAACGATTGTACAGCTGCCACTTTGATTGGAGAAGCTGTTGGTTATTCAGACAACAACTAAACCTTATACAGCCCCGGCACATATCTAAATAGAAAAAATAATATCCCCGCATGATTATGATTGTGGGAAATAATATAAAAACACATATGGAAAGTGTTCAAGCCATAAAACAACGTTTTGGCATCATAGGTAATGATGTAAAGCTGAACCGTGCCATAGAAAAGGCCATTCAGGTTGCCCCTACAGACATTTCGGTTTTAATTACCGGGGAAAGCGGTGTGGGGAAAGAAGCCTTGCCAAAAATAATCCACTCCCTCTCCCACAGAAAGCACGGTAAATTTATCGCCGTAAACTGTGGTGCTATTCCTGAAGGAACCATTGATTCTGAACTGTTCGGACACGAAAAAGGGGCCTTTACCGGTGCCACACAAACCCGAAGCGGTTATTTTGAAGAAGCCGATGGCGGTACTGTATTTTTGGATGAGGTAGGTGAATTGCCACTCACCACACAAGTACGCCTTTTACGTGTATTGGAAAACGGAGAATTCTTAAAGGTAGGATCGTCCAAGACTCAAAAAACGGATGTTCGCATTGTAGCGGCCACCAACATCAACATGTTTGAGGCTATTAAAAAGGAAAAATTCAGAGAAGATCTGTACTACCGATTGAGCACAGTAGAGATTTACCTACCACCACTACGCGAACGAAAAGACGATATCCATTTGTTATTCCGGAAATTTGCTTCCGATTTTGCCCAGAAATACAAAATGCCCACTATCCGTTTGGAGGAAGCTGCTATTCAGTTACTTTTAAAATACCGATGGGCCGGGAATGTTCGTCAGCTGAGAAATATTGCCGAACAAGTCTCTGTTTTGGAGCAGAATAGAACCATTTCATACGACACTCTAAAAAGTTATCTGCCCGATGCCGGAAGTAATCTTCCTGCTGTGATAAAACACACCAAATCCGATAGCGATTTCAGCAGTGAAAGGGAAATTCTCTACAAGATCCTTTTCGATATGAAGAGCGACCTCAACGACCTGAAAAAGTTGACCATGGAGTTGATGAAGGACGATAGCAACGGCGAGAAGGTTCAAAAGGAAAACAAAACCCTTATCAACAAGATTTACGGCGAAGAAAGTGAGATTGACTATGCAAATACAGAGGACGAAGATGTTATGGAAATCCTTCAGGTAGAACACCAAAAAAGCTTGCCGGAACCACCTCAAGAGAAAGAAGACAAATATCATTTTGCAGAGGAAATTCAAGAGGAAGAAACCCTATCCCTGCAAGACAAAGAACTGGAATTGATCAAAAAAGCATTAGAACGAAACAAAGGAAAGAGAAAAGCAGCTGCCAGCGAATTGGGAATTTCTGAGCGCACACTGTATAGAAAGATCAAACAATACGATTTGTAATATTTTTTTCGTTCTTTTCTTCTGTAAAAAACTAAAATTTGTTACAACCAAAATACAAATTTCAGTTTCACATCAGGAAAGCACATAATTTTTTTGGTATTGAAGTTTATGTCCAATTTTCAATCAAAAAAATTCATGTACTTTTGAAGCACACATTTTGTATCATGAAGAAATTTTTTATTTTAAGCATAACAGCCTTGATGCTGTCAGCTTGCGGTCCCTATTCTTTTACCGGAGTGAATACGACTGCGGAAAGTTTTCAGGTAAATTTTTTCCAGAACAACGCTCCGATTGTAGAGCCTGGATTGGATTATGATTTCACCAACGCCTTACAAGATCTGATTCAAAACCAGACCAATTTACAACTGGTGAACAGAAATGCCGATTTAATCTATGAGGGGGAAATAGTGAATTATGCTGTATCACCTATGTCGGCTACAGCAGATCAAAGAGCAGCACAGAACCGGTTGACCATCGGTGTTAATGTCCGGTTTTTCAATGCGGATAAGCCCGAAGAAGATTTTGAAAAGCGTTTCACTTTCTTTTACGATTATCCAGCGGGGTCACAATTGTTAACAGTAAAGCAAGCTGCGCATGATGAAATTTTTGAACGTATAACACAAGATATTTTTAATGAAACTTTGGCAAACTGGTAATATATGAATGTCCCTGATTTTTCATATCTGTTACAAAAACCTGAAAGCATTGGTCAGGATCACGTCGAATCCCTAAAAAAGATTATCGACGAGTATCCTTTTTTCCAAGCCGCCAGAGCCGTTTATTTAAAAGCCTTAAGGGACCGCGAAAGTTTTAAATACAATTCAGAATTAAAAGTTGCTGCCGCCTACACCACAGACCGATCGATCTTGTTTGAATATATCACCTCCCCGGAATTCAAGCAACACGCCATTGCCAAGAAAATAGCGATCCAATCGGCCAATGAAGAACTATTTGCCCTTCCCGTGGAAGCTGAAGAGATCATTATCCGCGACAACAAGACTTCATTCGATTTCAACGAAGTGAACTCCAATGCCGTGATGGATCCGGAGCTTTTTCAGCCTAAAGAAGAAAAAGAAGAACAAAAGGAAGTGCCCGAAAAAGAAGGAAAAGGGCTACAATTAGGTAAACCACTTGAGTTCAGTAAAAAAGAAACACATTCTTTTATGGAGTGGATGCAGCTCTCGTCTACAGCCAAACCCATCGACCGAAAAGATGATAGAGAAAGTACTTC
Source organism: Galbibacter kalidii (assembly GCF_026241135.1). Classification (GTDB taxonomy): domain Bacteria; phylum Bacteroidota; class Bacteroidia; order Flavobacteriales; family Flavobacteriaceae; genus Galbibacter. The sequence continues at coordinate 166,680 of NZ_JAPFGA010000006.1, read as the reverse complement.
GGAAGAGAAAAAAGAAAAGCAATCGGCTATCGAGCATAAATTAAAGCTGATCGACAAGTTTATAGAAAACAACCCAAAAATTCCACCGGTTGGTGAACATGTTAAAAAAACCGATCTGACCAAAGAACAAAAAGTGGAAAAAAGCGAATTGATGACCGAAACGCTGGCAAGGGTTTATCTGGAACAAAAAAAGTTTAAAAAGGCAATAAAAGCATATAAAATTTTAAGTTTGAAATATCCGGAAAAAAGTGGTTTCTTTGCAGACCAAATTAATGCGATAAAGAAAGTAAAAGAAAGTAATTGATATAGAAATGAGTACGTTTTCAATTTTTTTAGTGCTAATTATCATAGTAGCATTTTTATTAGTTTTAGTGATCATGGTGCAAAATCCTAAAGGAGGCGGATTGTCTTCTTCTTTTGGAGGTGGAGCGAGCCAAGTTGTAGGTGGAGTGAAAAAGACAGGGGATTTTCTTGACAAAAGTACCTGGACACTGGCCACTATCCTTGTAGCACTGATATTATTGTCTAACATTACCTTGATGTCAAACAACAATCCTTCAGATTCAAAATTGTTGGAGGACAGTAATATTGAAAACACCACCCCAAATACGGTACCGGCAGAAAATGACATTCCTGCCAATACTACATCCGATTCTACGGATGCACAATAAAATCAACAATATTACCCTATTAAAAATGCCAGCTTGTCACTAAGTTGGCATTTATTTTTTAAAATTGTCAGTTTCTCTCCAATGGCATAATTTCTGCCTGAATATTGGAAGTGAATTTTAAATTAATTAATCAAATATTAAAAAATATGTCGAAGTTAAACATCAAGCCGCTTGCAGATAGGGTTCTTATTGAGCCTTTGGAAGCTGAAACCAAAACAGCTTCAGGTATCATCATTCCAGACAACGCAAAAGAAAAACCTCAAAAAGGTACAGTTGTAGCAGTTGGTCCAGGTACAAAGGACGAAAAGGTGACTGTAAAAATAGGTGATACTGTTTTATACGGAAAGTTCCCAAGGACACTGACAGAAATAAAATTAGAAGGCACCGATTACCTTATGATGCGTGAAAGCGATATACTTGCTATCGTTTAAGCAGTGCTTTTAAATCAATAAGTGAAATTAAATTCTAACCAACAAGTTGTACTTGTTCTAAAAAATAACAACAATGGCAAAAGATATAAAATTTGACATTCAAGCTCGTGACGGTCTTAAGCGTGGAGTTGACGCATTGGCAAATGCTGTAAAAGTAACTTTAGGACCTAAAGGACGTAACGTTATCATTAACAAATCATTTGGAGCTCCACAAGTAACAAAAGATGGGGTTACCGTAGCAAAAGAAATCGAACTCGAAGACGCCTTGGAAAACATGGGCGCACAAATGGTAAAAGAAGTTGCTTCTAAAACCAACGACCTGGCAGGAGACGGTACCACTACCGCAACTGTTTTGGCACAAGCCATCGTAAAAGAAGGTCTTAAAAACGTGACCGCCGGTGCTAACCCAATGGACCTGAAAAGAGGTATCGACAAAGCAGTTCAAGCTTTGGTTGCCGACCTTAAAGGTCAAGCTACAGAAGTAGGGGATTCTTCAGAAAAAATAAAACAAGTAGCCGCTATCTCAGCAAATAACGATAACACTATCGGAGAGTTGATCTCCCAGGCTTTTGAAAAAGTTGGAAAAGAAGGAGTGATCACTGTTGAAGAAGCAAAAGGAACAGACACCTATGTTGATGTAGTAGAAGGAATGCAGTTTGACAGAGGATATTTGTCACCTTACTTCGTTACAGATACCGATAAAATGATTGCCGAACTTGAGAACCCATACATCCTATTGTTCGACAAAAAAATATCAAACCTTCAGGAAATCCTCCCAATCCTTGAGCCGGTAGCACAATCAGGAAGACCACTATTGATCATTGCTGAAGATGTTGACGGACAAGCCTTGGCTACTTTGGTAGTGAACAAATTAAGAGGTGGATTGAAAATTGCCGCTGTAAAAGCTCCCGGATTTGGAGACAGACGTAAAGCCATGTTGGAAGACATCGCTATCCTAACCGGCGGTACTGTAATTTCTGAAGAAAGAGGTTTTTCTTTGGAAAACGCTTCTTTGGATATGCTTGGTTCTGCTGAAACCGTAACCATAGACAAAGACAATACAACTGTAGTAAACGGAGCAGGAGATGCTGAAAACATCAAAGCACGTGTGAATCAGATCAAATCCCAGATCGAATCTACAACTTCAGATTATGACAGGGAAAAACTTCAAGAGCGCCTTGCTAAACTGGCAGGTGGAGTTGCCGTGCTATACATCGGTGCTGCTTCTGAAGTAGAAATGAAAGAAAAGAAAGATCGTGTAGATGATGCATTACACGCTACAAGAGCTGCCGTTGAAGAAGGTATCGTTGCCGGTGGTGGTGTTGCTTTACTTAGGGCAAAAGCCTCACTTAACAAGATCAAACCTGAAAACGACGATGAAGAAACAGGTATTCAAATCGTAACCCGTGCATTAGAATCTCCTTTGAGAACTATCGTTGAAAACTCCGGAAAAGAAGGCTCTGTGGTAGTCGCTAAAGTATATGATGGAAAAGACGACTTCGGATACAATGCCAAGACAGATGAGTATGTAAACATGCTTAAAGCCGGAATCATCGATCCTACCAAAGTAACAAGGATTGCATTGGAAAATGCAGCTTCAGTTGCCGGTATGATTCTGACTACCGAGTGCTCTTTAACAGATATTAAAGAAGACGCTCCTGCCATGCCTCCAATGGGCGGCGGTGGCGGAATGCCGGGAATGATGTAAATCCTCCCCTAACCCCTCCAAAGGAGGGGAATAAAAATCTTTAAAAACCGCATTGTTGATTCAATGCGGTTTTTTTATGGGTATTTTTTACCTTTACGAGAGTAAGCATTGAACTCGTTTAAACAAAAACACATGTCCAACAAAGGATTGATCATAGAAGAACGTGCACGCGATATTGGGGATTTTCTCGTGGGAAGGCTGCTTCCTTTCAGAAAGAAAAGAATGGTAGGGCCATTTATCTTTATCGACCACATGGGGCCTTCAACCGTCAAAAAAGGAAGCTATATGGATGTTGGTCAGCATCCGCATATTGGTCTTTCTACGCTTACCTATTTATTTGAAGGAGAAGTTAGGCATTGCGACAGTATCGGTAGTGACCTAGTCATTAAACCCGGGGCCGTCAACTGGATGACAGCCGGAAAAGGGGTAACACATACCGAACGAACGCCCGACTATTTGAGAAAAGACGGACTCGAATCCAGCGTACATGGATTTCAAATTTGGGTAGCATTACCCAAGGAATTGGAATTTATGGAGCCTGAGTTTCATCATTTTGAAAAGGAACAACTCCCAACTTGGGAAAACAACGATACTTCCTATACCTTGATCGCCGGAGAAGGCTACGGCAGGAAATCCCCTGTTCCTGTCCACACCGATCTTTTTATGATCGAAGTAAAAACCAAAAAAGAAACCGCCCTAAACATTCAGGGAGAAGTAAAAGGTGAAATTGGTATTTGTGTGGTAAAAGGTCATATCATAGCATGCGACCAAAAAATAGATGCCGGGAACATGATCGTTTCCAAAACGGAAGATGCCTGCAAAGTCATCCTTCCGGCCGACACTCACTTGTTGCTATTTGGAGGTGAAACCATGCTCGAAGACCGGCATATCTTTTGGAATTTTGTGGCTACGGAACAGGAAACCATAGAAGCTGCCAAAAAACGATGGAAAGACAAAGAATTTCCAAAAGTGGAAGGCGATACTTCTTATGTTCCGCTTCCTGAGTAAAATTAAATCTTACTTAGTGAGAAAAAGCTATTTCCCACTCTCAAACTTTCCCCTATTTTTGCAAAAAAAATGAAACGCTATGACATTTGATTCGTTAAAACCCGAAATCACAAGCATTGCCACAAACAATGAACTTTCGGTGAACGACAGACTCACCAAAATCTGTGAAGTCCTGAGAAACAATATATCCTATTATGATTGGGTAGGATTTTATTTTAAGAACGGCGACAAGGATGAATTAAAACTCCACGCTTTTGCCGGTGAACCTACCGACCATACCATCATCCCGTTTGGGAAAGGGATTTGCGGACAGGTAGCCGTCTCCAATCAAAATTTTGTGGTTCCCGACGTAAAAGCACAAGACAATTATATCGCCTGTAGTATTTTTGTAAAGGCGGAGATCGTCATTCCACTTTTTATCAACGGAGAAAATATCGGTCAGATCGATATTGATTCGCATACTGCCAATCCGTTTACCGAAGAAGATGAAACCTTTTTAGAGTTTGTCAACCAACAGGTAGCTCAAATTATAGAATAATCTTTTAATTATTTCGATGCAAAGTATCGGGAAATCAAACCCACTTAGTGGGATAAAATTTTTACATTGAAGCTTTTATACTGTTTCCAATGTGAAAATTTAATGTATTTTTGCACACCAAAACAACGCAATAACAATGACTAATTTAAAACAAGCCCAATCGGCTTTAATTTCTGTATTCAGTAAAGAGGGATTAGAACCTATCGTTCAAAAACTAGACGAACTCGGCATCACCATTTATTCTACCGGAGGAACCGAAAAATTTATCAAAGACCTCGGCATTGATGTCGTTCCTGTAGAAGATGTAACCAGCTATCCTTCCATCCTTGGTGGTCGTGTAAAAACACTACACCCAAAGGTTTTTGGCGGTATTTTGAACAGACAGGAAAATGAAGGTGATGTTGCTGAATTGAAAGAATATGAAATTCCGCAATTGGATATTGTTATTGTAGACTTGTATCCGTTTGAAAAAACGGTTGCCAGCGGAGCTGACGAACAGGATATCATTGAAAAAATTGATATCGGAGGAATTTCCCTCATCCGTGCCGCTGCTAAAAATTTTAAAGACGTGATGTGTGTTTCTTCTATGGAAGATTATGCAGAGTTCCTGGAGATTATTACAGAACAGAACGGACAGACTGGCATAGAAAACAGAAAGCGATTTGCCGCAAAAGCATTTAATGTTTCTTCTCATTACGACAGTGCTATCTTCAATTACTTCAACCAAACCGAAGCTATTGAAGGTTTCAAAATCAGTGAATCCAAAGGGCAGACATTGCGTTATGGTGAAAATCCGCATCAAAAAGGGATGTTCTACGGAAAGCTGGAAGACATTTTCGACAAACTTCACGGAAAAGAATTGTCATACAACAACCTTCTGGACGTTGATGCTGCCGTGAATTTGATGAACGAATTCAAGAACGACGATCCGACATTCGCAATCTTAAAACACAACAACGCCTGTGGTGTGGCCACTAGAAAAACCATCAAAGAGGCTTATGTTGATGCTTTGGCAGGCGATCCTGTTTCAGCTTTTGGAGGCATTTTGATCGCCAACACCGAAATTGACAAAGCCACTGCCAACGAAATTCACAGCTTGTTCTGTGAGGTTGTTATTGCTCCTTCATATTCAGAAAAAGCCTTAGAGATTTTAAAAGGAAAGAAAAACCGAATCATCTTAATTCAAAAAGAAATAGAACTTCCTGAAACTACCGTGCGGTCATGTCTAAACGGGGTTTTAGTTCAGGATAAAGACACAAAAACAGACGTTTTGGACGATCTTTCATACGTGACAGACAATAAACCGTCGCAAACGGAGTTAGATGATTTATTGTTTGCCTCTAAAATATGCAAGCATACTAAATCCAATACCATTGTATTGGCTAAGAACCGACAACTATGTGCCAGCGGAACCGGACAAACCAGTAGAGTGGATGCACTAAAACAAGCTATTGAAAAAGCGCATTCGTTTAAGTTTGACCTCAACAATGCCGTAATGGCCAGCGATGCTTTCTTCCCGTTTCCTGACTGTGTTGAGATTGCACATAAAGTAGGAATTAACTCAGTAATTCAACCCGGGGGGTCTATAAAAGACCAATTAAGTATCGATTATTGTAATGAAAACAATGTTTCGATGGCATTTACAGGAACACGTCATTTTAAACATTAATTTTTATTACATTTGAAAGATTTATATATAACCAGAGTATAATACCAAAGTAAATTCATGGGATTTTTTGATTTCTTGACCGAAGAGATTGCTATAGACTTAGGGACAGCGAACACGCTGATAATCCACAACGACAAAGTTGTTGTAGACAGCCCTTCTATTGTAGCTAGGGACCGAATGAGCGGCAAAATTATAGCCGTTGGCAAAGAGGCCAGTATGATGCAGGGGAAAACTCATGAAAACATCAAAACCGTCAGACCTTTGAAAGATGGCGTGATTGCTGATTTTGATGCGTCTGAAAAGATGATCAATATGTTCATCAAAGGAATCCCGGCCTTGAAAAAGCGTTTTTTTCAGCCTACCCTGAAAATGGTGATTTGTATTCCATCCGGTATTACTGAAGTGGAAATGCGCGCCGTAAAAGAATCGGCAGAGCGTGTGAACGGAAAAGAAGTTTACCTCATCCACGAACCCATGGCTGCGGCCATTGGTATTGGTCTTGATATCATGCAGCCCAAAGGGAACATGATTGTTGACATAGGTGGAGGAACTACCGAAATAGCTGTCATTGCCCTCGGAGGTATTGTTTGTGATAAATCGGTTAAAATTGCCGGCGACGTGTTTACCAACGACATCATTTATTACATGCGAACACAGCACAATTTATACGTAGGTGAAACCACTGCCGAGAATATTAAAATTGCCAATGGAGCCGCCACTGAAGATTTAGAGCTTCCTCCGGAAGAAATGAGTGTTCAAGGACGTGACTTGTTAACAGGGAAACCAAAACAGGTTCAGATTTCGTATCGCGAAATCGCCAAGGCTTTGGATAAATCCATCTTGCGAATTGAAGATGCCGTAATGGAAACCCTATCGCAAACACCGCCGGAATTGGCAGCAGACATCTACAATACCGGAATCTACTTGGCCGGTGGAGGTTCGATGCTACGCGGATTGGACAAACGTATCTCACAAAAAACCGATCTCCCTGTTTACATAGCGGAAGATCCGTTGAGAGCCGTGGTGAGGGGTACAGGTATAGCCTTGAAAAACCTGGAAAAATACAAACCTATCGTGATAAAATAAGATTCAGTGAATGCAACAAATAGTCAATTTTTTAATAAGGAATAAAACCTTTATTACCTTTTTGTTGCTTTTTTGCATCTCACTACTGCTTACCATAAAGTCACATTCTTATCAGCAAACTAAGTTTCTCAACTCTGCTAATTGGGTTTCCGGGGGTATCTACAGTACTTCAAATAGCATTTCAGATTATTTCCACCTGAAAAAATACAATAAACAATTGGTTGATGAGAACCTTCGCCTACGCAAAATACTGATGAACCGGGAAATTGAAGTTTCTGATTCTATTCTGGAACTCGATTCGCTCGCTCATTATAAACTTTACGGTACATCAGTAATCAAAAACAGCTACAACAAGCCAAGAAATTATATTCTTATAAACAAAGGCTCTAATGACAGCATCAAAGAGGATATGGGAGTGATTACTTCTAAAGGAATTGTCGGGATTGTTGAAAACACTTCATCAAATTACGCCAATGTACAATCAGTTTTAAATTCTTTATCCGGAATTAACGCCTCTATAAAAAACAGCAACAATTTTGGTTCACTCAAATGGGACGGAAAGGATTTCAGGACTGTCCAACTGATGGATATTTTACGTGCTGCCCCCATAAAAAAAGGAGACACTATCATCACCGGCGGCATGTCTAGTATTTTTCCGAAGGGCATCCTTATCGGAACTATTGAAGATTTTTCGCTTGATATTTCAGAAAATTACTACCTCATTGATGTGAAGCTCTTCAACGACATGACTACTTTAGATCATGTTTATGTCATAAAAAACCTGAACAAGGAAGAAATTTTAACCTTAGAAAACGGGACCAATGAATAAAACGGCTTTTGAAAATACCATGCGTTTTATTGTGCTTGTACTTTCTCAGGTAGTTGTTTTCAACAATATCAACTTTTTGGAATATATAAATCCTTATATCTATTTGCTGTTCCTTGTTTATTTCCCGTATAACAAAGACACTCGCATTCCTTTTATCTTTTTCTCATTCCTTTTAGGATTATCCATCGATATTTTTAGTGATAGCGGTGGTGTGCATGCAGCCGCTACGGTCTTTGCAGCCTATTTCAGACCTTTGATGATGCGCTCGGCTTTTGGCTTAAGTTATGACTATCACAATATAAAAATTGAAAACACACACTTGGGGCAACGAATTAATTACCTCATTATCTTAATTTTAACACATCACCTTATACTTTTCGGTTTAGAGATATTTAGTTTTACACATATATTGCTAATTCTAAAAAAAGCCTTATTTTCTGCAATATTTACATTGATTTTGTGTTTAATTTTTATCTCTTTATTCAGTAGAAGAAATACATGAGGAAATTACTCTTATCATCCATAATCGTTATTGTTGCCATTGTCTATATAGGGCGCCTCTCCTACTTGCAATTGATGGACAGCTCCAACAAAAATCCGTTGGACGATACCGCCATAAAAGCTGTGTATGACTATCCGGAGCGCGGGCATATCTATGACAGGAATGGAGAGCTATTGGTCGCCAATCAACCCTCATATGACGTCATGCTTATTCCGAGGGAAGTAAAACCATTGGATACTCTGGAATTCTGCAATCTATTGAACATCACCAAAGAAGATTTTATAAAAAAATATAACAAGGCCTATCGGTATTCTCCGAGGTTGCCCTCTGTTTTTGTACCTCAACTTTCCAAACGAGAGTATGCCATGTTGCAAGAGAAAATGCGGAAATATGAAGGTTTTTACATTCAAAAACGCTCACTCCGACATTATATGACCGATGTAGGGGCTAATTTTTTGGGTTATATCAGTGAAGTAAACGAACGTGACCTTCAAAACAACACCTATTATCAATCGGGGGAACTCATAGGACGCCAAGGGGTAGAAAAATACTATGAAGAGGTTTTAAGAGGACAAAAAGGAGTTAAATTCATTCAAAAGGACCGTTTCAACAGAGTTATTGGCTCATATAAGGATGGAATTTTTGATACCCTTCCCGTTCCGGGGAAAGACATAGCCCTCACCATCGACCATAAACTTCAACAATACGGTGAACAATTGATGGTTAACAAACGAGGCGGCATTGTAGCTTTAAATCCAAAATCCGGGGAAATCTTGACCTTGGTTTCTGCTCCTGGCTACGACCCCCAACTTCTGGTTGGAAGAAAACGCTCTGAAAACTACACCAGACTCTATTACGATTCCATTGCAAAACCATTATATGACAGAGGATTAAACGCCATGTATCCTCCCGGATCGCCTTTTAAAGTAGTAAATGCGCTGGTAGCCCTTCAGGAAGGTGTTATAAACGAGCGTACTACGTTTACTTGCTACCATGGCTACAGGTATGGCCGCAGAGCGTTTATGGGATGTCACTGCGGAGGAGGCCCCAGAAATATGGATTCAGGTATATATAAATCTTGTAATACCTATTTTGCAAATACCTACAGACAGATCATAGAAAAATACCCTACTTCTGCTGAAGGGATGTCAGCTTGGGAAAAACACGTAGAAAGTTTTGGCTTGGGAAACTATTTGGGATACGACCTGCCATCAGGAAAGAAAGGAAGCATTCCCGGTGCCGAACTTTATAACAAAATATACGGAGAAAAAAGGTGGTTTGCCACCAATACCCTTTCCAATGCCATTGGTCAAGGGGAAGTACTTACTACTCCTATTCAATTGGCCAACTTAACGGCCACTATTGCTAATAGGGGTTATTATTACACACCACATATCATCAAAAAAATTGAAAACGACACCATCGACAATAAATTTACCACTAAACACCGAACAACCATAGCCCCGGAACATTTTGACCCTGTTATTCAAGGAATGCACGATGTATATAACAAAGGTACTGCACAATGGGTAAGGATCCCGGAAATCGAAATCGCCGGAAAAACAGGAACTGCTGAAAATTTTGCAAAAATAAATGGAGAAAGAGTACAGCTTACAGACCATTCTATTTTTGTTGCCTTTGCTCCTGTGGATGACCCTAAAATAGCTGTCGCTGTTTTTGTCGAAAACGGATATTGGGGTAGCCGATGGGCAGGTAGGATTGCAGGCCTTATGATTGAAAAATATGTCAAAGGTGAAGTAACGAGAAAAGACATGGAAGATTATGTCCTTAACGGAAGTCTTGAAGAAGAATATGCAAAACCCTTAAGCGGCGAATCTTTTTTCATCAACGATAAGAGAGATTTTATTGAATGGCCAACAAAAAAAGACACTTTGGATAATCAACTACCTCGGGACAAGCCCACGAGGTACCCGCCTGAATGACATAGTCGGGCAGGTTCAAACAAATAAACCTTAACCCCAATGTAGAGCATCAGGAAAACTTGCCTAACGGCAATCAGGTAAAACCCACTTAGTGGGATTCAATAACCTAACCGAGACAAGAAAACCCAAAATCATAAATGAACAATTTCATAAAAAAAATAGATTGGCTTTCCATATTGCTATATTTTCTATTGGTCTTTATCGGATGGCTCAATATATATTCAACTACTTATACAGGAGTTGAAACTATTTTTGACCTCAGTACTTTCCACGGTAAGCAAATGCTTTTTATAATCGTAAGTCTGGTTCTTATCATTCTAATACTGTCTATAGAAGCTAAGTTTTATGAGCGATTCTCCGGGGTTATCTATCTTATATCATTTTTGTCGCTTGTCGGGTTATTTATTTTTGGAAAAGAAGTAAATGGCGCCAGAGCATGGTACAGTTTTGGTAGTTTCGGGCTGCAACCGGCCGAATTTGCCAAAGCAGCAACGGCTTTAGCTCTTGCTAAGTACTTAAGCGATATTCAAACCAATATTCACAATTTTAAAGACCTGTTCAAGGCTTTTCTCATTATATGCGTCCCGGCATTGATCATACTTCCACAACCCGATCCCGGGAGTACTTTAGTATACACCGCTTTCTTTTTTGTGCTTTACCGTGAAGGACTGCCTGTTATATATCTTATGATCGGTTTTTTTACAATAATGGTTTTTATCGCAACCTTAATGTATGGAACTATTTGGGTCTTTATTGGCAGTATAACCCTGTTGATGCTGATATATTATTTTTCAAAAAAGAAGAGAAAAAAAATTTCCATCTTTCAATCAATTCTTATTTTGATAGCTACAACCGCGTTTTCTTATTCGGTTGACTTTATATACAACAATGTTTTTCAACAGCACCACAGAAACCGTTTTAGTCTTTGGTTACGTTTGGAAGATGACCCTGCAAAATTGGAACAAATAAGAAAGACCATTGGTTACAACACCTATCAATCTGAATCTGCCATAGGATCGGGTGGATTTATTGGAAAAGGATTTTTGGAAGGTACAAGAACCAAAGGGAATTTCGTGCCCGAACAACATTCTGATTACATTTTCAGTACCATAGGAGAAGAATGGGGGTTTGTGGGAAGTTCGCTTGTCGTAATACTGTTTGCTTTGCTTATCCTAAGGTTGATTGTTGTTGCTGAAAGACAAAAATCTGCTTTTAGTAGGATTTATGGTTACTCAGTAGCTTCGATTATCTTTTTTCACTTTTTCATCAATATCGGGATGGTTATTGGTTTGCTCCCCACTATTGGTATCCCACTCCCTTTTATCAGTTACGGAGGTTCAGGGTTGTTAGGGTTTACTACCCTTCTCTTTATTTTCCTGAAACTTGATGCCAACAGAATCAACGTGTGGTAATCGGAAGTTAGAAATTAGAGGTTAGAGGTTAGAGGTTAGAAAAATAAATACCCTCCCAGCCTTCCGCCTTAGGCGGAGAGGAGTTTATTTAGGTACTTAAAAACATAAGACCTAGTGAAAAGAAAAACGACTGCCACGTTTCGCCCTCCCCTTCGGGGGAGATGGAGGGGGATATCAAAAGACCCGTGTACTTATGAAAAGCTCACGGATCTTTTTTGATGTTCTTTTATCTTTTTTAAACTACTTTCTAATATCGGCTAATTTGCCATTTTCAATATTGTTCTCCAAATCTTCTAAAACATTCACAGCTTCTTCTATATAAACATCCTTAGAAAGATTGGAGTGCCAACGCTCTCTTTTCTGCTTCAACACACTGTCTTTTGACATCATTTCAATTTCATAGGGCAATGACTCAAAAGAGAGGTTTGTTTGATAATCGGATATTTCCCTAAATCGCTTTAAGGTTTCTTCATCCTTTTCAATTTGCGCTTGGTATTCTTCAATACTCAATGGATATTCCTTATCTTCCTGCTGCTTTTTAACCCACTTTGCATTTTCGTCTATCAACTTCAACTGGCTATTGTTTGCCATTCGAGCTTTACTTCTCTCAATGGTCGCTTCATAATCTATATAGCCTGACCAACTCTTATACTGTACGGACTCAATTTTATCCCACGGTAATGGATTTTCTTGGTCTTTTTCACCTATATCCCTATAACTGTATTTATCAGGTACCACAACATCGCTTTTTACACCTTCCAATTGAGTAGAACCTCCATTGATCCTGTAAAACTTCTGTGTAGTCACTTTCAATGCACCAACATCACCATATTCATTATCCCCTCTTAAAAATTGATTGAGGTCAATTACATTCTGAACAGTACCTTTTCCATAAGTTTGCTTGCTTCCCAACACAATGGCTCTTTTGTAGTCTTGCATTGCGGCCGCTAATATTTCTGAAGCCGAAGCCGACAATTCGTTTACCAAGATCACCAACGGACCATCCCACTGTACTCTCTCATCTGTATCAGAAAGGACTTCTTTTCCTTTCCCGGTTGATTTTACCTGAACAATCGGACCTTCTTCAATAAACAAACCTGCCATATCGACAACGGTTTTAAGTGATCCTCCTCCATTGTCCCTAAGATCAAGTACAAGACCTTCTACTCCTACTTTTTTCATTGCCTCAATCTCTTTAGCAACATCAGAAGCGGCATTTCTGTTCTTATAGTTATCAAAATCAATATAGAATTTCGGTAAATTGATCACTCCAAAGGCCTTATCCCCTTTTTTTACCACAGAAGACTTGGCGTAGGACTCTTCTAATTCTACAACATCGCGCACTATGGAAACCTCGTCTATGGTTCCATCAACGCGTTTGATCGTAAGTTTCACCTCAGTACCTTTAGGTCCCTTTATCAGTTTAACAGCGTCTTCTAAACGCATTCCTACAATACTAACCGGCGTTTCATCACCCTGACCAACTTTCATGATCTCATCACCGACTTCTACTTCATCTCCTCTCCATGCAGGGCCTCCGGAAATAATCTCGACAATTTTGATATTGTCATTGCGTTTTTGAAGTCTCGCTCCTATCCCTTCAAATTTCCCTGACATACTCATATCGAAGCGGTCTTTTTCTTCCGGAGCAAAATAAAACGTGTGCGGATCAAACTCCTCTACGATAGAGTTGACATACATCACGAACCAGTCTTTACGTTCAAGATCGTCCATGAAATCGAAATATTCAGTGATCGTTTCCTGGGTCGCTTTACGTGTCTCCTCTTCCAAAGCTACCGGATCTTTTGGAAGTTTTTCTGAAGTTTCATTTTCTGTTGACACCTCTCCAGGCACTTCCTCTACACCACTCGGAGTCATTTCTTTTTCACTTTCCTCCATAGGGGTCTCAGCTATTGACATACCATTGGCATAACGTTCCATGGTTGAGAATTTCAGCTGTTTTCTCCAACGCTCCCACAACTCATCCTTACTCTTCGCATAAGACAAGTTCTCGTAATCCACATCGATGGTTTCATCTTTGCTATAATCAAACGGTTTTTTCAACACATCTTTATATATTGCTGTTGCCTCATCCATACGCTGCATTAGCCTATCATAAGTCAGGTTGAAAAATGTAAGGTCGGATGTTTTTATTTGATCATCAATCGCCAACCTATACGCTTTAAATTCGTCGATGTCACTTTGTAAAAAGTAACGCTTCAACGGATCCAAGGCTTTGATATAATTATCGAATACATGTTTAGAAAAATTATCATCCACATCCTTAGGTTCAAAATGACCATTTTCCAGCACATACGATATCAGATCGAGTAATAATTTATCCTTATCCGGATTATCAAATGACTTATTGGTGAAACTACATGAGGCGGCAGATATCAATAGTGCCGCAAGCAAATACACAAAATTCCTTTTCATTTACATCTTTTTTTAATAGAGACCTGTATCCCCACATTATTTTTCCTTTTTGATCTAAAAAGCTTTTCAGCTACAATACGTTCTCTTTTAAGTTTTCCAAAATACGCAAAAAATTTACTTACTGAAAGAAATAATGATTTAACAACGCATTTTACCCTTCGGTATTTCATTTAGGATCAACTAAATTAAGGAAAAAATCGTGCCATAGTACAAGATTTGAGCTAAAATTTTTGTTAAACAAATCCCTAAAGTGTGTTACAATTTAAATGATTAATTTAGCATTCGAATATCAGTAATATGAAAAAGAAACCCTTGATACTTGTTACCAACGATGATGGTATTACCGCTCCGGGAATCCGGGCATTGATAAGCGTGATGAATGAGATCGGAGATGTGATTGTCGTTGCTCCGGACAGTCCTCAAAGCGGTATGGGACATGCCATTACGGTAAACTCTACCCTTTATTGCAGTCCGATCACCATTAACGACAATGACGAACAATTGGAATACAGTTGTAGTGGCACTCCGGCTGATTGTGTCAAATTGGCTGTCAACGAAATACTAAACAAACGTCCGGATATCTGTGTAAGTGGTATTAACCACGGATCGAACTCTTCCATCAACGTCATTTATTCAGGAACCATGAGTGCAGCTGTTGAAGCTGGAGTAGAAGGAATCCCGGCCATCGGGTTTTCACTTTGTGACTACTCCTGGGAAGCCGACTTTGAAGCTGTGAAAAAACACGTAAAAATTATCACGAAAAGTGCTTTAAAAAACGGACTACCCAAAGGCGTTGTCCTCAATGTGAATTTCCCAAAACTTAAAGCTGAAGAGATTAAAGGCATCAAGGTATGCCGCCAAGCGAAAGCAAATTGGGTGGAGGAATTTGACAAACGTACCAACCCCATGGGAAGGGAATACTACTGGCTTACCGGAAAATTTGTAAATCATGACAAAGGCGAAGACACCGATGAATGGGCCTTAGCCAATGGTTATGCCTCTGTAGTTCCCGTTCAGTTTGACCTTACAGCACACCACAGTATTCAAGATCTTAATACCTGGAATTTAAATGATTAATAAAAAGGATATCGCCATAGGCTTTGCAGTAGGGGTTATTGCCAATATATTAGGCACATTGCTCTATATTCTGATATTTTCTGATCTCAGCATTATCGAAAGCCTCAAAGTAGCTAAAGAACATGGTCATTTAGGAAGTATTATCGCCTTAGGAGCGCTGTTAAATTTGGGTGCTTTCTTCGGATTTTTAAAAATAAGAAGGGACGAACGGGCAAAAGGCGTACTCATAGCCACGCTATTAACCGCTTTAGTTATCTTGTTTATAAAATTATTTTAGATCTTTAGAATCGTGATTGAGATTTTGTGTTGATCACAAAACAAACCGAAAAAATTATAACGTGTGAAGTATTACATCATTGCAGGAGAAGCTTCGGGAGACCTACATGCATCCAACCTTATAAAAGAATTGAGCAAAATAGACAAAGATGCTGCTTTTAGAGGTTGGGGTGGTGATTTGATGCAAGAAGTTGGCCTTCAGTTGGTAAAACACTACAAAGAGCAATCCTTTATGGGTTTTTTTGAAGTGCTTGCAAACCTGCCAAAGATCTATTCAAACATAAAACGCTGCAAGGAGGACATCCAGAGCTTTCAACCTGATGTTGTCATTTTTATTGACTATTCCGGTTTCAATTTAAGGATTGCCAAATGGGCAAAAGCAAATAAATTTCGCACTTTTTATTATGTTTCTCCCCAAATATGGGCTTCCCGCGAAGGCCGTATTGAAGCCATCAAAAGGGATATCGACGAAATGTTTGTCATTCTTCCTTTTGAAAAAGAGTTTTATGAGAAAAAACACGGATATCCGGTTCATTTTGTAGGCCATCCTCTTGTGGATGCCATCGGTAGTAGAAAGCAGGTGCTGCCCGAAGATTTCAGAAAAGAGAATGGGTTAGACGAACGGGAAATTATTGCACTGCTCCCCGGAAGCCGAAAACAAGAGATCACCAATATGCTGTCTGTCATGCTAAGTGTGGTTGATGATTTTCCCGACTATCAGTTTGTGATTGCCGGAGCCCCGAGTCAGGATTACAATTTTTACGAGCAGTTTATCGGCAACAATAGCGTTCATTTTGTCACAGGTAAAACATACGACCTCCTCAGCGTTTCCAAAGCCGCTTTGGTCACCAGTGGTACAGCTACCCTGGAAACAGCACTATTTAAAGTACCCGAAGTCGTGTGTTACAAAGGAAATTGGATCAGTTATCAAATCGCAAAGCGGATCATCACCCTCAAATATATTTCTTTGGTCAATTTGATTATGGACAAAGAAGTGGTAAAAGAACTTATTCAAAGTGAATTGACTACCAAAAACCTAAAGGAAGAACTGCATAAAATATTAACCAAGGAAACAAGAAAACAGATTTTTTTAGACTACTTTAAATTGGAAAAAAAATTGGGTGGAAGAGGTGCCAGCAAGAAAACCGCTCAGCTTATTTTCGAGAAAATTTCTTAATTTGCCCTAAACCCAAAACAAACAAATGTTAAAAAATCTTTTCTTACTTACCACTATCTGTATTGCTGTTGCCTCCTGCAAATCGTCTAAAAAAGCAGCGGCAGCGGCCGACAAACCTATTCACGTTGAGGTAAAATCCGATGCCTATCCGGAGAAAACTTCAGAAAAAACCAACCGAAAAGCTAAAAAAGGCTCAAAAAAAACCAACAATATCATCAATACCGCCTTGTCATACCACGGCACCCCATACCGATACGGAGGTACTACCAAAAAGGGCATGGACTGTTCCGGACTTGTTTACACCTCTTTTAAACAAAATAACCTCTCCTTGCAGCGGAGTTCCAGATTAATGGCCTCCCAAGGGAGAAAAATCAAACTTAAGAATGTGGAAAAAGGAGATTTGTTGTTTTTTACCACCAGTAAAAACCGGCGTAGGATCAATCATGTTGGTTTGGTCGTGGAAGTCAAAGGCAGGGATATAAAATTCATTCATTCCACCACCTCAAGGGGTGTGTTGGTTTCTTCATTGGGTGAAGGCTATTGGAACCACGCTTTTAATCACGCCAGAAGAATCTTATAGAATAATTTACTATAAATTCAGTATATTTCATTCATGAAAATACTGAATTATCCCATTCTTAAACTACTCCTCTTCCTCGTTTTGGGGATTGGCATAGGGTATTTGTTCCATTTTGAATGGTTGCATATCCTTTTTGGTATCGGTTTGATCAGCATTCTGCTGCTTATAACCAACCGCAATCTAAAATTTGCCAAAAAACCTGTTTTCGGATTTCTGATCTGTCTTGTATTTTTACTGATCGGGATTTTTTCTGTTGAAATTCGTTCCTACGACAATCGGCCGCATTATTACAAACATCATTATCAAACCGGACAACATATTACCTTCCGAATCAGTAAGCGGCTTAAACCCAATGATTACAACTACCGCTATGAAGCTGATATCATCGCCATCGGTCAAAAGAAAAGCATTGGAAAGCTATTGGTTGTCATCGCAAAGGACTCTACTGAAGGGTTTACCACCCCTGAAATAGACTACACCTACACAACAACGGCTTTACTGCAAGAAATTTCACCCCCATTAAACCCTCACCAATTTGATTATAAACTGTATTTGGAACGGAGACAAATCACACACCAACTCTATCTAAAACCGAGTGAGCTTGAATTGATTTCAACCGAAATCAAAACCGTGAACGGTTACGCAAACACTTTCAGACAAAGCATCAATAAAAAACTCAAAAAATATCAAGCCGGAAAGGAAGAAATGGGGGTATTGAATGCCTTGCTTTTGGGACAACGACAAGACATTCCCGATGAGACCTACGACAATTATGCCGCTGCCGGGGCCATTCACTTACTCGCTATTTCAGGCTTACATATCGGGATTATTTTGATGTTCCTTTCTTTTCTTTTGAAGCCTTTGGAACGGATAAAACACGGAAAAACCATTAAAACCATACTCATCCTGCTCATTTTATGGCTTTTTGCCGTGGTTGCCGGACTTAGCGCATCTGTGGTAAGGGCTGTGACCATGTTTTCTTTTATCGCTTATGCCATGAACTTAAAAAGGGAAGTGAACACCTATCACGCCTTGATCGCTTCCATGTTTGTTTTATTGCTTTTCAAACCTGCTTTTATTTTTGATGTCGGGTTTCAATTGAGTTACACCGCTGTCTTCGGTATTGTGTGGATGCAACCGGTTTTGGAAGGTTTCTGGAATCCGAAGCACAAACCCATTACCTATTTTTGGAAATTACTGACCGTAACCACAGCTGCTCAACTCAGTGTTTTGCCTTTATCGCTTTATTATTTTCATCAATTTCCGGGGCTTTTCTTTGTTTCCAATTTGGTTTTGGTTCCGACCATAGGTTTGTTATTAGGTTTTGGTTTTGTCGTCATTATTTTGGCTTTGTTCAACTTTCTACCCGAGTTTCTGGCAAATTCCTTCTTCATTTCCATCAAACTGATGAATACTTTTATCGATTGGATTGCCCTCAAGGAAGATTTTATCTTTAGGAATATCCATTTTGATTTTCCTCAATTGATTGTTTCTTATACTCTTATCATCAGTTTTTTTCTGCTTTTGAAAAAGCGTTCTTTAAAGAGTATTGGGAGTTTTTCCACAGGTTTGCTTGCTTTTTTAGCCATTTTAGCCTTCAACAATTATCAGCAGAAACATCAATTTATTGTTTTTCACAAGAGTAGGAGTTCGCTACTGGCGCATCAAAAAGCAGGTATTTTGCATACCAATCAGTCGAAAGACCTTACGAACAGCTACATTTTAAACAATTATTTGACCGGAGAGAATCTGGAACTGCAAAGTGATCTTATAATCGATTCGATTATCAACTTGAATCATGAAAAGCTGCTTATTGTGGACAGTTTGGGAAACTATAACACACAAAAGAAGATTGATTATGTGCTGCTATCCTATTCACCAAAAATCAATCTCAACCGACTTATAAGCCAACTGCAACCCAAAAAAGTCATCGCCGATGGAAGCAATTACACTTCATTTGTAAAACGGTGGAAAAAGACTTGCCGGGAACAAAAAATCCCTTTCCACTATACCGGTGAAAAGGGAGCTTTTGTTATTTTGATGGAATGATATTAATTCATTCGCATGTTTTTATGCTTCTTCAGTTACCTCACCTTCTCCTTCTTCTGCTCCGTGGGTAAGTCTTTTCAGTGGTTTAAGTAAAAGAATTACAATAACCCCTATTAAACTCCATATCACAGCAATTCCGGTAAATATTTCAAACTCTCCCATAGTTTGCGCACTTTCTCCAATGAGACCAGCAGCTTTATTTCCCAAACCTACAGCTGCCCAGTAACCCCCCATAATAATAGAAGCGTATTTTAGCGGAGCTAATTTGGTGATGAAAGACAAGGATACCGGGGATGAGCATAATTCTCCAATGGAGTGGAACAAATATGCTAATATAAGCCAATACATGGCCGAAGATCCTGTGCTGTCTGCTTCTGCAGCCGCAGCACTCATAAACCCAAAACCAAGGGCCATGATAATAATACCGACAGCGATTTTAAACAATGAGGAAGCTTCTTTTCCTTTTTTTCTCCATCTTAACCAAAAAGCCCCTACAGCTGTAGCCAGTGTTATAATAAAAAATGAATTAGCGGATTGAAAAACAGAGGCAGGGATAACCCAACCCAACAAATGACGATCGGTTTTTTGTTCGGCATATAAATTCATTAATCCTCCTGCTTGCTCAAATGCCGCCCAAAAAAGAATAATCAATAAAAAGGAAAGTAATAACACAATCACCCTGTCTTTCTCCACTTTGGTCAGTGGTCTATCCAGTATTGCCCTGTCAGTTTCATTCTTCCTTGAAATTAAATTTCCGACATTCTTCAGGTATTTCTGTCCCCAAATGTAAACAAGCTGTCCGAAAAACATTCCGATGGCGGCTAGACCAAATCCGTAATGCCAATTTATTTGCTCTCCTACATAACCACAAATAATAGGTGCGGTAAAACCACCTATGTTTATCCCCATATAAAAGATGTAAAACCCGAGGTCCCTTCTTTGATCTTTTTGTTTGTACAATCCGCCAACCATAGAAGAAATATTAGGTTTCAAGCAACCAACACCCAGGATTACAAAAAGACACCCCACATAGAATGAAGTAACGGAGTTCAATGCCAGGACACTGTGTCCAATACAAAGTAATACTCCTCCCAACATCACCGTTTTTTTCTGCCCCAACAATCTATCAGCTATCCATCCTCCGGGTATGGAAGACACATAAACCAACATCGTGTACCAACCATACAAAGCAAGTGCTTCATTGTTCGTCCATCCAAAACCCGGATTATTTTCAGTGGTTTCGGCTACCAAAAATAGCACGAACAACGCTCGCATTCCGTAGTATGAAAAACGTTCCCATAATTCGGTAAAGAATAGAATATACAATCCTTTAGGATGACCGAATAACTCTTGTTCTGAGGGGTCTTTTGTTATAGTTGACATGTAAATAGATTTTAGTTAATTTCTTTTTTGTTGGTGCATTCGGTTGGCTTTGACCTTATTTCTTATCCCCTAAATGACGCTCGATAAAATTGGTCATCTTGGTGTACAACTGCAAACGGGTGCTCCCGCCATAGATTCCGTGGTTTTTATCGGGATAAATAGCCCAGTCGAACTGTTTGTTCTCCTGAATAAGCGCTTCCACCATTCTCATGGTGTTTTGCACATGCACATTATCATCCCCCGAACCATGAACCAATAAATAGTCACCTTTTAAAAGTTCTGGGTAGCTCAAAGGCGAGTTTTCGTCATATCCACTCGCATTTTCCTGAGGGGTCTGCATATATCTTTCCGTATAGATGGTGTCATAAAATCGCCAGCTGGTTACCGGAGCCACCGCAATCGCCATACTAAACACATCATTCCCTTTCAGGATACAATTGGTACTCATAAAACCTCCGTAACTCCATCCCCAAATTCCGATACGGGATGCGTCAATATAAGGGCGATCCCCTAATTTTTTAGCTGCAGCGATCTGGTCTTCCACTTCATATTTTCCGAGCTCTTTATAGGTCATTTTTTTGAATTCAGCACCTTTAAGTCCGGTTCCCCTTCCATCAACACAAGCGATGATATATCCTTTTTGCGCCAGCATTTGATACCAATAATCGTTGGCCCCCATCCATCTGTTGCCCACTTGCTGCGATCCCGGTCCTGAATATTGGAACATAAACAAGGGATATTTCTTATTCGGGTCGAAATCCGACGGTTTTATCATCCACATGTTCAACTCGTTCCCGTTGATATTGATGGTAGAAAATTCCTTTGAAGACAGTTCATACTTCTCCAATTTCTGCAGCAAAGCTTCGTTGTTGACGATCTCTTTGATTTCTTTTCCGCTTTTAGCGTCGTTCAAGGTGTAGCGGTAAGGTGTAGACGCGCTTGAAAAAGAGTTGATATAATAACTGAAATCAGCACTGAAGGTAGCATTATTGCTCCCTTCCATGCTCGACAGTCGTTTTTTACCTTTTCCGTTCAGTTTGATGGAATACACATCCCTGTTGATGCTTCCATTTTCAACCGACTGATAAAAAACCCTGTTGGTTTTCTTGTCGTATCCATAGTAATTGGTCACTTCCCAATTTCCTTCAGTAAGCTGATTTAAAAGTTTTCCTTTTTTGGAATAGTGGTAAATATGGTTATAGCCGTCGGCTTCACTCGTCCATATAAAACTGTTATCAGCTAAAAAAGTAAGGTTATCGGTAACATCGATATACGCCTCGTCGGTTTCATGTAGCACCACCTCATTATTTCCATCGACATTACAGAAATAAAGTTTGATGTCATTTTGATGACGGTTCATCACCTGTACGCTCAACACATCCTTATCGTTTGTCCAATCAATCCTCGGAATGTAATAAGCATCTCCAAAATCCACTTTTTTGGTTTCTTCGGAAGCCAAATCATAGGTAAACAAAGCCACTTCAGCGTTTTTCTCCCCTGCTTTTGGGTATTTGAACACATGCTGCGTAGGGTATAATTCTTTTCCGTAAACATCCATGGAAAACTCCGGCACTTCACTTTCATCAAAACGGATAAACGCCAAATGTGTTCCCGTAGCATTCCAGTCAAAAGCCCTTACAAAAGCAAATTCTTCTTCATACACCCAATCGGTCACCCCGTTGATGATCTTATTTTTCACCCCATTGGTAGTCACTTGTTTTGTGCTGCCCGACTCTAGGTTTTTGATATAGATATTGTTTTCAAAAACATAGGCCACTTTACTTCCGTCAGGAGACAAAGTAGGTTCTTGGATTTTTTCTTCTGAAATGATTTCCAGCGCTTTTGAAGCCACATCATAGACATAAAACTTTCCCAAGGTTGATCTTCTAAAAACAGATTCTACCTCAGTTGCCAATATCAATTTTGACTCGTCTTTACTGAAAGTATAGGATGTGAAAGCATTAATTTCACCCAAATCGGCAGAAGAAACGATGGTTTCCACCTTTTCCAGGGTTTCATAATCATATTTGTCTATGGTTGAAGTCCTTGAATCCCTATCGAAGTTTAAAACGGTGTACTGTTTTCCGTTTTTCATGGAGTGCAGCACGTCCATTCCTTCGGTCCGGAAAGTGCCTCTCCATATTTCTTCTAATGTAATTTTTTGATTTTGAGCTGTTAAGACAAAAGTCAGCCCGATTAACAGGAAAGTTAACGTATAATGTTTCTTCATTAAATGTTATATATTGATTAAAAAGCCGTCAAGTTTACTAATAATTTCACAAATACTGTAACTTTTTTAGTTAAACATTGGGCTTACACGAACTGTAAAATACAAAAACAAGAGCAAACGCATTAAAAAAATTCTTTTCGATTTCCCCTTTGCGGTTAAATCTTTGCGGTCCTTTGCGTGAAAAAGTAAGGCGGATGTTTTTACGCAAAGCAAAAAAGAAGCGCAAAGCTAACTTTTAAATCAAAAAGGAAAAAGGTTATATTTGAAGGAGAAATACATGCCATTGTACATATCCATCCGGTTTTAGAGGGATATGCAGTATTATATTGGGGGTATAAATAAGTTACCACCCCATAAGAAAAATTATAAACAGGAATATGAAACAATTGAAACTCAAACTTCTTGTATTTGCCTATTTATTGTTGTTTAGCCAGTCTATATCAAACGCGCAAGGACAACCAACCGCAATTGACAGCTTATATATAACATCTGTTGTAGATTTTTATAAAAATGCTGAAGATGCAAAAGGTAAAATATGGGAAGGTATGAAACTTTCTCCTGTTTGCATGTATAGAGTTAATGGGTCAGCCTTATTATATAAACATCCAAACCCTCCTAAAGGCTTTACAAAGCTTTCGGACAAATTGTATATTGGTAAGCAGGAAGATCTACAACTATTTGGAACAACCCAAACGGAAATTAACGGAACATTAACGGCTATTATTAATTATGGAGAAAGTCGATATTCGTGTGTTGAGGAAGTGTTTGCTGAACTCTTTCACGAATTACATCATACATACCAGCGCAACTTTATTAAGAAAATAGCTTTTGATAATCCCTCTGTTTTATTGACTTACCCTGAAAATCACATAAACGATGGCATAAAACTATATGAACAAAAAATACTTTACAGTATGTGCTTTGAACATGATAGCGCCAAGTTTCAGAAGTTGTTGAACCAGTTTTATAGTAGCAGGTTAAAGAGGGAACAGATCATCGGGGACGACTACATTGGGTATGAAGAAGCTGTTGAAAATTTGGAAGGTCCCGCATTTTATTGTGAATACAAGTTTTATAACCAATTCGCCCCCTTCAATGAGACCATAAAGGGCAATTACAATCAAAAGCATTTTTGGGGAATCTTGACTACGCCATTTTATGGACGGAATAATTTAAGAAACAGGCATCTTGCGGCAGGCATGGCAATGTGCTTCATTCTTAACTCAAAATTTGATGATTGGCAAAGTGAATATTATTCCGGAACCTTATCTCTATATGATTTTTTCACATCAAAGTTTAAACCACAAAAAGAAGAACTTGAAATAGGTTTAATGTATTATAAATTAAGTGATTATCACACTAAACAAAAAGTTTTGGAACAAAAAGTTTCTTATGAAGAATTTAATTCTCAACAAGGAATAAAAATCACACTCAATTTTAACCAATACCCCAAATTTAAGGGTTTCGACCCCATACATGCTGAATCAATAAATGATAGTACAATTTTACATAGGACATTATTAAAATTATCAGGTGGCGAGCAAAACAATTTGTTTGTCACTAATAAAAATGCGCTTGCAATAATTAATGAAGAAATATGGTATGTCAAAAGGGTGGTTATTTTCGCACCAGAAGAAAGTATTCTAATAGAAAACAACAGGTTAGTCGTTGATAATAAAAGAGAAACTATTTCTTGGGCTGGAAAATTGAAACGAAAAACCGAAAATGAGATAATTTTCAATTGTGAATAATTAAGAATTATGAGTGGTAACATCAAATATAGTACAGCGGGGCGATTCGTTTCGCGACCAGCATTCCGTCTTCGTTTCAGCTTTTTGTTTCGGTTGGATAAAAACGTGTTCCAAAATCCTCGCCGATGTCATATTTGAGAAGCGTTATGAGCAATTAGGCTAACGAAGATAGATATTATATGAGCATATTGAAAAAGCTTTTCGGAAAATCAAGTGTAGCGTCAAAAGCTCAAGAAAATTCATATCCGAGCAGAATGAATTCATCAGATTTTAAGAAAATTGTGACAATAAAATTAGCCCCTTATTTAAGAGCGAACGGATGGAAAGGGTCTGGTTTCAACTTCGTAAAGGTTGGTAAACCTATTACAAAAGTTCTGACAATACAACCATCGAGTGCAGGTGGAAAATTTTGTATTGAGATTGGAATTTATTTCGATTTCATAAAACTGAATAAAAATAAAGAACCCAAGAAACTTAAAACTTGGGATCTTGAATTTAGAACTCGGTTAACGCCAGAAAGTGAATCAGATTATTGGTGGAATTTTCCTAAATCCGAACTGGAAGAAAGCAAAGTATTCAAAAATATAATTAGGCTATTTGAGACAAGAGGACAAGATTATTTTAATTCGTACAATGACTGGAGAGAGAATTTTTTCAATATTAGCCCTAGTGATATAGAAGAAAAGAAAGTATGGAAGCATATCCCAATGACAAAAATAAGAACGGCATTATTTCTTGCCAGAATGCACGACCACTTCGGCAACCCTGAAAAAGTAAAACCATTAGCTGAATACGGGTTAACTCAAGTTGATGGAAAGAAAGGTTCAGGTTTAATTAATGAGTTTAACGAACTAATAGAGAAAAGCTTATAACAAATTATTAAAATCGGAATACTAATTATAAAAATCACAATAAAATGAAAAAAATAACGAAAAGAAAAACATTAATTCTTATATCTGTTGGAATGTTTGTAATTGCGACTTCTCAAATATTATCGCAATTTATAGAATTAACTGATTTAGCAAAAGGCTCATTTATGGGAATTGGAATCGGATTATTACTTACCTCTATGGTTTTCGGAAATTTTAAGACTGCTCAATAAGCTATTTCACAAAGGAAAAATTTGAGCAACTAAATGTCGGAATTGAAACGATAAAAGAAAAAGCAATTGAGAACCTAAATTCGGTAGTTTCTAAAATGGAAAGAGCTGCACTTAAATGACTTTATAAACTCAATTGTTGAAAATGAAAAACGAACGCACAACTTAAAACAACAAAATCTGATATGAAAACACATTTGAAAATTTCAATTTCTATTTTTTCACTTCTTTTTGCAATTAACCACGTTATCGCACAAGATGCCACCAAAGCCCATAAGGATTCATTAAATACTGTTGTTAAGAAATATTATGATTTGAACTTTAAAATGTTTCAAGCAAACTCAACAATCGAAGATATTGATAGAGTCTTTGAGCTTTTTACAGATGACTTTGAATATGTTCATCCAAAATATGGAGGGACTTATACAAGGGAGGATTTGTATAACGGATCTGTCAGGAATCAAAAAAATGGACGCTATAACGGCAGAGTCGTGGATATAAAAATAATTAACAAAATTATCGGACTAAACGCTGTGGTTGTTCAAAAAAGCTTTGTTGAAAGAAAAGATGGCGAAATCATAGATGGAGAACCACAAATGACACTTTTCGAATTTGAAAACGGAAAAATATCTCGAATTTTTGAATATTGGTAATGGAATAAAAACTGTACCTTACAGCGGCTCATAAGCAATGGCTTGCGACCTGCCCACTCGGAAAATCCTGCGGATTTTCCTATGGCACGGTTCATTTTTGCTAAATTAGTTGCGAGAACCACGCCACAGCTCATAGCCGCAGGCCTTTATGTGCAAGCTGCAAAAAAACAACTACAATGGAAATAGTTTTAGCCCGAAAAAAAGACCTCTCAGAAATCTTGGAATTACAGAAAAGCTGTTATCTGGATGAAGCTGAGATATATAATGACTTTGAAATTCCGCCACTAACCCAAACATTAGAATCAATTGAGAGGGATTTTGAAAAAGAGACATTCTTAAAAATAGAGACTGAAAATCGGATTATTGGTTCTGTTCGAGGTCATGTGGATCAGGACACCTGTAAAATTGGAAGGTTAGTTGTGAATAAAAATTTTAGAAATCAGGGATTGGGGGCAAAACTAATGCAAGCGATTGAATCCAAGTTTGATTTCGTAAAACGATTTGAGTTGTTTACCGGACACAAAAGTGACAAAAATTTATTCCTTTATAATAAACTTGGATATACTGAATTCCAAAGACAACGAATCAATGAAAAAATTGAATTTGTTTTTCTTGAAAAAGTCAACCCTAAAAGTGGACAAGAAGCAAGCACATAACAGCAACCATTGCACAAGCACTCGTTTTAAAATCATAAGACACATATGAACCCTTTTAAGGGCTTTTATTTTACCTTACCCAGAACTGCCTAAAATGGTAGTTCTTACCTCTCCCAAGGAAAGGTAGTCAGGACATATTTTGGCAAAGTAAACCCTGATACAAGCATAATAGGGAGTTTTAAAATTCGAAGATTGAAGTGCCGCCCTTAGAGTATGTTTAAACTGGTTTGATTGAAGCGAAAAATGATGATTTTTGTTCTATATGAAGACTTTTTTGAGCCTCATAGCCATAGCTACGAGGGGATAAAAAGACAAATATGGGGCAAAAAGGGCATTTTTTTAGCCAATTGAAATCAGTTTAAACATACTCTTACGTTATCTTTGCTTTTTAAAATCGGAGAACTAAAATAATGAAGAAACCTGTTAACGGATTTTCAAAGCTTTCGAAATCTGAAAAAATAGCATGGCTGGCGGAAAATCATTTTTCCAACAAAAAGGAAGGTGTTGAAATATTGAAAAAATACTGGAATGCAGACGAGAAACTGCAACTCCTCCACGACGAATTCATAGAAAATACCATTTCAAACTTCTATTTGCCCCTGGGCATTGCTCCTAATTTTTCAATCAACGGAAAGTCATATACCATCCCCATGGCGATTGAGGAAAGTTCGGTGGTAGCCGCTGCCGGAAAAGCCGCTAAATACTGGTCGGAACGCGGCGGGTTCAAGGCGGAAGTGTTGAGCACAGAAAAAGTCGGACAAATTCATTTTATCTACAAAGGCGACAAGGAAAAACTACGTGATTTCTTCAAAAATGTAAAGTCAACAATAGACAAAGCCACAGCAAGCATTACCCAAAACATGCGGAACCGCGGGGGTGGTATCAAAAATATTGAGCTGAAAGACAAAACGGCTGAGTTGGAGGATTACTTTCAGTTGCACTGTACTTTTGAAACTTTGGATGCCATGGGCGCCAATTTTATCAACACCTGTCTTGAAAAAATTGCTGAAACCTTTAAAGAAGAAGCTCAAAAGAACACTGTTTTTTCTGCTGAAGAGAAAGACATTCAGATCGTGATGAGCATCCTTTCCAATTATGTGCCGAATTGCCTCGTACGTGCTGAAGTAAGCTGTAAGGTCGACGAATTGAACGGGGATAAGGATATCAGTCCGATGGAGTTTGCCGAAAAATTTGTTCGCGCAGTAGCCATTGCTAATGCCGAACCTTTCAGGGCAGTAACCCACAACAAAGGGATCATGAACGGAATTGACGCTGTGGTTTTGGCTACCGGAAACGATTTTAGGGCTATTGAAGCTGGAGCACATGCCTATGCGTCCAAAAGCGGACAATACCGAAGTCTGACTCATGCCGCCATAGAAGGTGATACTTTTAGGTTTTGGATTGAAATTCCTTTGGCTCTCGGAACTGTAGGCGGATTAACACGCTTGCACCCCTTGGTTAAACTTTCATTGGAAATGCTGGGGAATCCATCAGCAAAAAACCTGATGGAGATTACCGCCGTAGCCGGTTTGGCGCAAAATTTTGCTGCGGTGCGCTCCCTAATCACCGACGGCATTCAAAAAGGGCATATGAAAATGCATCTGGTCAATATCCTCAACCAATTGGGGGCTACGAATGATGAGAAAAAGCACATTATCAACATTTTCAAAAACAAAACCGTGACACACAGCAGTGTGATCGAGGAATTCAACAAGCTAAGAACCCAAAAATGACAAAGCACTACCACAGTAACGGCAAACTTTTGATAAGTGGAGAATATGTGGTGCTCGATGGTGCTTTGAGTCTGGCATTGCCGACTAAATTCGGGCAATCGCTCCGCATTTTGGCAACAAAAGGAAAATACATTCGATGGACGGGGATTAGCCACCAAGGAAAAATCTGGTTTGAAGCTGAAATTGACATCAATAGCCTTCATATTTCCAATAGTACAGATGAAAAAACCGCCAAAACTTTGGCAAACATTCTTTCAGCAGCAAAAAAACTGAATCCGGAGTTTCTTTCAAACACAGCGGGAATCGAAGTGACCACAACATTGGACTTCCCTCAGGATTGGGGTTTGGGCTCGTCTTCAACCCTGATCAACAACATAGCCTCATGGGCAGAAGTGGATGCTTTTCAATTGCTTTTCGACAGTTTTTCAGGAAGTGGATATGATATCGCCTGCGCACAAAGCAATGGCGCTCTTACCTATCAGCTTCATAAAAATCACCCCACAGTAACTCCGGTTGATTTTAAATCTGGTTTTTCAAACTCACTTTTTTTTGTTCACCTCAACAAAAAGCAAAACAGCCGTGAGGGGATTGCCCGATATCGGGATCATACTAACACACGTAAAAAAGAACAGGCTATAAAAAACATTTCCGGGATCACCGAAGCTATGTTGAAAACGAAATCCTTATCCGATTTTGAAAAGCTTATCAATCAGCATGAGGATATCATTGCTTCGATCATCGGACTCCCAAAGGTAAAAGACCTTCATTTCAGCGATTTTAACGGTAGTATTAAGAGTCTTGGGGCTTGGGGTGGTGATTTTATCCTCGCTACAGGAGAACGTGCTTATATCCATTCCTATTTTATGGGAAAAGGATACAATACCATTCTTTCCTATCACGAAATGATATTATAAAAAAACAACGCTATGAATATTGCGCTCCTAGCGGAGCTTAAAATATGGGATTGGCATTATCACATCTATTAATATTGCGCCCCTAACGGGGCTTAAAAAATATGGCATTACGTTATTCTCTATTAGGATTGCGCTCCTAGCGGAGTTTAAAATACGAGGTTGGTATTATTTTCATCCTTCGGAGTTTAGCTTTAGACAAAGGGAGCAATCCATCATACTCCTTCTCTATCCTGAGTTCGATTATTAAAATTAAATATCTGAAAAGGTTTAAAGAATCTTTAAGACATTAAGTTGCTTAATGAAATACCTTAATCCCCTTAACTCCTTAATGGTTTACATTTTTTTAAATCGAACTCATGCTATCCTACGTCATATCTCCTACAATCCTATGTCAAAAAAAGCCCCTCATTACTGAGGAGCTTTTCCAACGTTAATTATTTGAGTTAGCTTGAATTGATACGTTGTTATTTTAATATTTTAATAGATGTCTGCTCTTTCGTCTTCGATTTCAGCAGCATCTTTTAATGCGTTATAAGCCGCAAAGCCTGCTCTGTTTCTGTTCAATGTTTTTTGAGTATTGGCATAAGTGCTGTAATTATCAAGCGATGGTGCTATGTCTTTTTTGGTTACCGTCACCATATACACACCATCTTCACCTTCGATCAAGTCTGAACTTTCATCTTTGCTCAATCCCATAGCCACACCTACAACCTTAGGCTCTCTACCTGCTCCTGTAATTGTCGGGGTTTTCATGGTAAGTCCGGTAGCCGTAAAAATCTTTGCACTGTTGCTCTCTGCCAGTTCATTAAATGATTTCCCGGTGTTATTTTCTTTGATCATGGCGGCTTTCTTCTGCTTTCTCAAAATAGGAAGCACTTTCGCCGCTGCGTCTTTGGCTGTAGCCAAACCTTCTTTTCTTTTTGCAGTCAACTGCGCAATAGCATAACCGTTCGTTGTGTTGAAACGCTTTACGTCTCCAACATCTGTATCGGTATTATATGCCCATTGTACAATGCTACGCTGATTTCCTATTCCGGGAATGTTTTCATCAAAAGCTTTGATTTTGTTCACAGGGCGAACACTGTAATCTGAACTTTTAGCCACTTCACCAAAATCACCTTCTGAAGCTGCCATGTGGAACTTAGTGGTCTCAGTAAACAAATCGCTTATTGTTTTTTCTGAAGGCTCGATTTCTCTTGCGATAGTCGCCAATTGAACAACGTCGTATTTATCGTCAACTTTGATGATATGGAAACCAAAATCTGTTTCAACCAAACCGATGGATCCTACAGGATTTCCGAAGATATAATCGTTGAATTCTGGAACCATTTGTCCTTCCGGAATATTGTCATAGGTTCCTCCTCTTGTAGCAGAACCGGGATCTTCCGAATGCTCTAATGCCAAAGCAGTAAAATCATCCGGATTTGCTTTTACTTGACTCAGGATATCTTTAGCTTTTGCCGCTGCCTCTTCTTTTGTTCTGGATTCTTTTGGTTGCGCTCCTGAACCATCGTAAGAGATCAAAATATGGCTCGCTTTTACAGAGCCTCCTTGCTTTTTGTCTACCATACGGCTCAGTTTGTAATAGTCTCCGTCCTTGAACGGTCCAAAAACTTCTCCTACTGCCATGTTGTATAATGTGTCGGCATAAGCTGCCGGAAGGGCTGCTTTGGTAACGTATGTCGTATCGTATTTAATATCAGAATTTCTGTTTACAAAATCCTGAAGGTCATTTGTTGCCTTGAATCCCGCTACGGTGTCATTTTTCTGAGTTGCTTCATTATACACAACACTGCTATTCAACAAGGCTGCCAAATCATTTTCTATTTTTTCGATATCCTCATCAGAAGCTTTTTCTTCAAAATATACATAACGGATATCTCTTGATGCATCTTGGGTAAATTCTTTTTTGTGGTCTTTTACATAGGTCTCAATCTCACTGTTTGAAACAGTCACGGTACTATCCGGAATCGATGTGTAAGGAACTTTTACGTATTTAATATCCACTTTATCATTCTCTAAGTGATATGCCAATTCCCCTTCTTTTAAAGTTGAGCCTACTCCGGCTTTCACCAAATTGAAATACGATTGTTCTTTTGATCCGTTGATCAACACGTCTTCCTGTAATTGCCATTGTTGGTATCCTGCCGGATTGTTGGCTTTAAGGTCGGCAATGAATTCTATAAATTTTCCTTCGTCAAAAACACCGGCTTCATTTTGGAAAGTAGGGTCATCTGCAAAAGCAGGATTTGCTTTTACTACTTCCAATATTTGATCTTTTTCAATATTGATGCCCAGTTCTTCAAACTGTTGCTTTAGGACAATTCCTCTCACTTCTTGTTCCCAAACCTGATTTACCACTTGTACTGTGGTTGCGTTTGGTCCTAGTCTTCTTGTAGCATTCTCCACCTTGTAGGCAAAATCCTGTCGTGAAATGCTCTCTCCATTTACTTCTCCTACGGTTGTTTTTCCGGTTCCGGTATTATTGGTAAAAACCCCGGAAATAACAAATGCAAACAAAGCCAATCCTATAACCAGGATCAGGAATAACGATCGACTTCTAATTTTTTCTAAAACTGCCATCTATCAATACAATTTATAAAATTACGGTGGGCGAAAATACCACTTTTTTATAATAATACCAATTAAACCATAAAAACCTGTGGGTACAATTATTGTGGTTTTTTATTCCTCACTGAACTCATTTAAATTTTTTGATTGAAATAAAAATTAGTTATTTTGAGTCTGATTGAAGTTTTTTTTGAGTTGCATAGCAGCGCTACGGAAGGAAAAAAAAGCGATAAGCAGGCTTAAAAGAGCAATTTTTAGCCAATTGGAAAAAGTTTAAAGGAGTTCATTCAACACTTTGAGGTGAAGGATGTCTATTTTTGTGTTACTCACCTCCAAAATGGTAAATTGATACTCGCCTATGGTTACCACTTCTCCTTTAGGTGGAATCTCCCCGATATGATTTACAATAAGTCCGCCCAAAGTCTCATAATTTTCCTCTTCAGGTAAATTTAATTTATAGGTTTCATTGACATGATCAACCTCTAATCGAGCAGAAAATTTAAACTCGGTCTCGCTAATCTGCTCTTCTTCAAATTCTACGATATCATGTTCGTCTTCAATTTCCCCGAAAAGTTCTTCCACAATGTCTTCCACAGTCATCATTCCTGAAGTGCCTCCATATTCATCCAAAACAATGGCGATACTTTTTCTTTTTTTGGTAAGTATCTCCAACACATCACTGATCAGCATCGTTTCGGGCACATATTCAACCGGCATCATCACATTTTTTATGCCTTTAGGTTTCTTGAAAAGATCGAAAGCATGTACATATCCAATGATATCGTCTATGGTATCTTTGTACACCAAGATTTTTGAATATCCGGTTTCGGTGAAAATCACTCCCAAGCCCTTAGGTGATTCGTGCAGTTCTACAGCTGTTATTTCGGTTCGGGGAATCATCACTTCCCGTGCTTTTACTTCGGAAAACTCCAAGGCATTCTGAAAGAGTTGAATCTCAGAATCAAGATCGTCTTCTTCGTCGGCAGCTTCCATTTGTTCAGAAATATAATCGCCCAACTCCACCTTGGTAAAAGCCAGTTGAACCTCATCGCCATCAGTCTTAAAAAAGACTTTCAACAAAACGTCTGAAATCCAAATAACAAAGGAAGAAACAAAGGAAAACAACCAATAGAACAAAAAAGCCGGAATCGCAAAAAGCTTCAATAAAGTGTTGGCATAGATCTGAAAGAATACTTTCGGTAAAAATTCGGCCGTGATCAAAATAATCAGTGTCGAGATCACCGTTTGCACAAAAATAATATTAAATGGAAGGTTTTTAATCCCGACATATTCGGGATACATATTATTGATGATGATCTCTCCCATGTACATTCCATAGACCACCAAGGCAATATTATTACCCACCAACATGGTTGCGATAAATTTTGATGGTTTTTTGGTCAACCGGGTCAGGATCTTTGCCAAGACCCCATCCTGTTTCTTCTCTATTTCAATATGAATCTTATTGGAGGATATATAGGCTATCTCCATTCCCGAAAAGAAAGCGGAAAGCAACAAGGAAACAATAATGACAACGAAGAGCGACATCTATTTTTTATTTTGCCTTTCTTTAAATTTCTTACGGTAATACCTTCTGAAAAAGAACATTCCTATAGAAATTACGGCAAACAGCACAAAAAGGTAGGCTCTGTTGCGGTCATTATTCCACTCTTGCACCACCTCATAAATAGACACCACCGCTATAACGAGATAGGCAATTTCAAAAATCTTAAAATACTTCATATTATGGAAAACTATAATTTTCTTCGATCAAAAGACATCAATCTTTTCATTGTAAATATACATAAATGGAATGGGAAAGTTGACAATAAATCTATTGCAGCTACTCTTTTTCTTCTACTATGGCACTCCCCGTGTTACCGTGAGAGCTCACCACCGTAAATTCTTTATTGAAGTCGATACCCACTCCGGTCATATTCAAGTCTGGGCTGGTGAATGTATATGTACCTTCGGTGAATATCCATTCGTTGTTTTGATCCCAATACAATTGTGGGGCTTCCAATTTTTTTCCGTCGTGGGTTTCCAACACTACATTCCCTTTTAGATCGATCAATTTGGTATCGCTGTAAATGATACCATAATCGGCTGAAATGCTACTTTTTTGATTATTCTCATCAAAAAAGTCGACGTGCAAGCCTTCGGGGAATTTCTGATAAGGAAAGGTTTGATTTCCGAAGTCTTCATAAACGGGACCGGAAACAATGGCTTTTAGTTTGGTTGAATCGGTATATTTCAATATAAAATTTTCAGCTACTCCTGTGGGGTTTTTATTCGCGGTATTCATCTGTTGAACCTCCTTCAGATTACCCTCGCATGAAAAAAACATTGTCACAGCAAAAACTGTGACAATGTTGTATAGTGTATATTTAATACGGTGTTTCATCTTATAAATTAGGTACTTTTACGCTACCTCCAACCCAACAATTAAATTTGATGGTTTTTCCGGCCATACCAGAGCTAAATATATCTTGCTTACTCGGCGCTTTAGCTTTATAACTAGCAGCCGACTGCGCAGCTTTACTTTTTAGGGACGGGTCAACCTGACCTGCTCTACGTGCTGTTTGTTCAGCTTTCCAGTACATCGCTCTCTTTTCGAAAGTCGTACTTCCACAATCGTTAGCACTGTTTGCATACAAATTCGCCAAGATCAAATAAGGAGTACCGTTTGCAGGATTTACGTCCAATGCTTGTTGTGCATATTTTCTAGCGGTAGACTTTTGTCCTCTTCTACTTGCTTTAGAAGCTATGTTGATAAGCTTCTTAGCCTTCTTAACATTATCAGACTCCAAGTCGATAGACTGCTTGTAGAACTCCAGAGCCTTAGTACTATTACCTTGCTCTTCATATAAAGACCCTAGGTAGTACTTTGAGTTTGCTGAAGGCTCTATTTTATCTAAAGCCTCAACCAACTTCACGAAAAGTGGGTCACCGGTACATCCTTTAGAATCCATTCTTCCGGCCGCGCTTTTCAACCAATTGGCATCATTTTGATGCGCATCAAAATTCTTATTGTATAATGGAATCAAGTTATCACAATCGGCCAGTTTACCCAATTTACCGTCGATACTTCCACTAATTTTTTCATAGTTAGCACCGTTTTGTCTAGCCGCTGCCAAAATTTTCTTCTCTTTAGAAGTTATTGTACCCTTTTCTTCTTTTGGCAAATACTTTACGATAGTCTCCGCCAATTCTTGGTTTTCCTCTTCTATCTTTCCGGTAACATCATCATAGGTGTCAAAAACCTCTTGAAGATCTTTCTTTCCGGCAGCATTCATATCAACCAAGGTAGAGAAATACAAATACAAAGCCTTAGGGTTTTTAAAATCATCCCTGTTTGTTTTATACGCTTTATCTAAAAGCCCATAAATCTCTTCATTTGTCCCTAGCTTATAATTATATTTCAATAAGGCAGCGTCAATCAAACTTCCCACTACAGTATATCGTTTAGGGAAATTTTGAGGAGCCGATTTATAAAGCTCTGTCAGTGTTTTTATATACTTCTCTTTATTGGCCGGATCCTTTTCAATTTTATCCTTTAATATCTTTTCTCCATAATGATATATTGCATAGTGTAATGTAGGACAGTTATCATAAACCATTTTCCAAGGTTCGTATGCAGAATCATAATTTTTCACTTTGGCATGCTCTGCAAAAATAGAAAGGTTTTGCGGACATTCCGGGTTCTGGGCCTGTCCATAACTATAAAAGACAACCCCCAAAACACCTACTAAGATTAAAATTCTCTTTTTCATTTATCTAATTTTATAGGTTAACGTAATTTATTCTTATCTAATTAAATTCTTTCTGAACCATAAGTCGTTCAACGACAAACTTATGAAAACATTAAAATAGTTCTCTTCGACTCTTCCTTGGAATGTACTTCCTCGTTTACCAAATTCAACACCTACATTCGCATTGGAAAAACCTCTAAGTGGTAAACCTAATCCAAAAGACATGCCAAAGTCGTGTACCGGTACATTATTTACTATCATTCCTGTTCTTTCGTTCTTCAATCCGACCCTATAAGTTACTCTTTTCCAATAACTTGTAAAAGAATCATAGTCAGGAATCCAAAATGCTCCCGCTGCAAAGCGTTCACCATCTTCATAGGTTCCATTTATTGGAGTATAGAAATCATTCCTGAATTCGCTGTTTGTTGTATACTCAAACTCTCCTCCTACAAACCAATTAAACTTTTTCCCAACACCCAAACCAAAGGAATACACATCTGATAGCTCCAAATATGTTGAATGAAGCCCCCATCTTGCTAAATCCACTTCTTCAACAGCAGTGGGAACGTCTATCCCTTGTGAGTTCCTAACAATAGTAGATATCACCCTCGAGTTGCTTGAGGTTACTTTCGTAGCCGGCACATAAGCCAAATACGACTGCAATTCTAAACTCTTGGTTAATTTGGCGTCGTAATTTAAGGAAAATTTGAAATCAAATCCACTATATTGCGATTGATTTACAATTTTACTTCCATATTGCACCCCATCAGTATAGATAACTGACTCATTTTTTATATCTCCAAAGTTGAAATTCACCTGACCGCCCACACTGAAATTATTCAGGAAATTATATCCAAGGGCAAAAAATGCTTTGTTTATGCCTCCTTCGCCTTCAAATCTTCTCAACTGATCCAGAGCACCGCTTTCATTGATATCTTCAATCTTGTATCCTACAGCCGTATAGGGCATTAAACCAAAACTCATCCCCATGTTATTTCCTAACGGAACACCCAATGCGACATAATCAAAAGTCACATCTGCAGTACTTTCTTTAGCCATTTCCGTTTTCAAACTCAGGGATTGATAACCTCCGCCTACTGCGAAAGTCGTCAAGCCCAATTTGCCCAAAGAGGCCGGGTTTTGAAGATTAAGGTGGATACTATCGGTAAAAACACTAATCCCTCCCATAGATCGGTTTTCCGCTGTTCCTTTAAAACGTTGGTCTCCCGTGCCGTAAAATGAATAAGGTGACACACTTCCTTCCTGTGCAAAACTGTAACTACAAACAAAGAATACAGTTACAATAAAAATCTTTTTTATCATTAGTGCTTATTGAGTTCTAAAATATGGTTAATCCCCTCTAAGAGGAAATTAGGATGGGCAAATATGCTACTTTTTAATCTTTTAGACAAAAAATGGCTATCCCCTCCTGTTAAAATAACTGTTAAATCTTTAAATTTTTCCCGATATTGAGCTATTACAGCATCCATTTCGTTAACAGAACCGTTCAACACACCAGAAACCATACAATCTTTGGTGGTATTCCCGATAAAATTACCCCATTCAAACGAATCGATAAGCGGTAAATTCTCGGTAAACTCGTGCATAGCCCTATAACGCATCCGCAGTCCCGGAGCAATGGCCCCACCTTTATAAACTCCGTTACGGTCTATAAAATCGTAGGTAATACAACTTCCTGCGTCTATGACCAGACAATTCTTCATTTTATACCGATAAAAAGCCGCTGCTACAAGTGCTATCCTATCTACCCCCAAAGTTTCGGGAGTTGCATATTCATTTTTAAAAGGCACTTTTGAAGCGGAGGTCAACACCGTAACCGGAGCAAAAACACTGAGTGCCCTGATATGATCCTTCAGTAATTTTCCCACCGAAGAAACTGCGATTTCCTCGATCCCCAGATAATCGTTAAAAAATTTTGAGACATTTTTTAAAAAATCATCTTCGATGGTTTTTTCGACCACGATCAAGGTATTTCCTTTAAAGACAGCTATTTTAATAAATGAATTTCCAACATCGATAATTAAATTCATCGTTTTAATTTAAAGTTGTAAATTTACGAAACCGATTTTTTCTAAAATTGTTTTGCAAATATTAAATTAGCATCTATATTTGCACCCGCCTACGAGCCAATAGCCATTGACTCTTCGGCGGGCAAGCCCGCTAAACAGGCAACAACTGGTGCCTTAGCTCAGTTGGTAGAGCAAAGGACTGAAAATCCTTGTGTCCCTGGTTCGATTCCTGGAGGCACCACCATTAAAAACCCAGACAGTTTTGTCTGGGTTTTTTGGTTTTGAGAAGCATGATTACTTCAGTTTATCCTTTAGCGCTCTTTCATAATCCTCCATCGTATCCAAATCTGTAATAAGGTCATCGGCTTTAAATGTTTTTAAATCATTCTGATGGGATTGAATGATGTGCTTGGCGCCAACATCGCTATTAAGTTTTTTGAGCATTTCAAAATAAGTCGATGAAAAAATAGCCGGCACTCCCATCCTTCCATTAAATTTTGAAGCTACAATCCCTTTTCCGTCATTATGGAAGCTTTTTATAAGCTGATTCAGATAGGCGCTTGTCACAAAAGGTTGGTCTGCCAAGATGAATAGCAAGCCATCGAAATTCTTTTTTTCCAATTCCGATACTGCAAAAGCGATGGAAGTTCCCAGACCTTTTTCCCAATCTTTATGAAGTAACACCTCAACATTCTCATCAAGAGTCTTGCTGATCTGTTTGGCATTAGCTCCCAAAACCACAAAAAGAGCTTCGGCTACAGTATTTCTCACCAAAAACACGCTATGTCCCAAAAGGGTAGTGTCCCCCCACTTCAAAAGTTGTTTGGGCTGTCCCATACGAGTGGAAGCTCCTGCTGCGAGAATAACAATGGCTGTTTTCATATTGATTGTTATGAAGTTACGGTGTTACGGAGTTATGCTGTTGAGAGGTTATATTTATAATTTTACCCCGGAGTGGATAGTTCCTTTCTTTTCCTTCAACGGAATCGTGGTTTGCTCCCTGAATACAGAAAGGATTTCTGCTATGATCGAAAGTGCAATCTCCTGTGGTGTCTCTGCCCCAATATTGATCCCTGCCGGACCGTAAATATTGTCCAAAAAACGATCGTCCAGTTCGGGAAGACGCTCCAGCAACTCCTGAAAAAGCTTTTCCCGACGGCGGGAAGGACCCAAAATCCCAAGGTATTTTATTTGTTGCCCTGACAATTTCAAAAGGTATTGAAGGTCTTTTGTATAACTATGGGTCATCAACATCACAGCGGTTTTATCATCAATTATCGATGCATCAAAAATTTCCGGACGCAGATTTTCAATATTTTTAGCTCCGGGGAAGTTCATCAAGGTCTTTGGATCGCTTTCTGAAGCAACAATAGTTATTTCCCACCCACATAAAGATGCCATCAAACACAGCTGTACGGCATCGTGTTCGGCACCGATGATAATCAGTTTTAAGGAAGGTTCTAATTCCTGAGAGAAGGTGTTCAATCCTTTTTTGTTGGTTGTGTCTACTTCATTTTCTGAAAAACCAAAGCTTTTCGCTTCTGAAAATGTAATAAAAGAACCGAAATCAGCTGAGGATTCTTCTTTTTCACCAAAATAGGAAGTGATGGTAAACGGAGTCCTGTTTTCTTCTGCTTCCACAAAGGCTTGATAAAATTCCGGATCAATCAAAAAAGGTTCAATCAGAATATACAACACGCCTTCACAGCCCAAACGATAGCGCCCATCGTAGGTCATTAATTTTGGCATATCTGTTTCAAAAACGGACTGACTTTGCCTGAAAACTTCTTTTTCAACACAACCTCCGCTCACGGCTCCGGTCATTTTTCCGTCTTCGCGGATGAGCATTCGCACTCCGGGTCTTCGGTAAGACGAGCCATCGAGTGCTACCACTGTTGCCAAAACCGTTTTCGTGCCTTTGGCTTTTGCCTTGAGGTGTGTTTCCAGTATTTTTTTGAATTCGTGTGTCATCTTTTAATTATATCTGGATAGTATACACGGCACCACTGTTCCTTTTTCATATTTTTTCTTATCGGGCGACAATCGTATAAAACCGTCGGTATGTGCCAAACTGCTCAAATCTCCCGAGCCATTTTCACTGATTAGAAAAGCGTGTAATTTTTCAGCTTCCGTTTTTAATTTCACCCTCACAAACAAGGTCAAAGGAGAATCGTTCTCCACCTCATTCATCAATATGGCAGACTTTGATTCTGCGGGAATTTCCATAGCCTTGTACAGCCAATCTTTAAAATAGACGTGATAATTGGCAAAGGTCGACACCGGATTTCCGGGAAAAGAGAAAATGATAGTTTTGCTCGCCTTATGCAAACCGAACCAAAAAGGTTTTCCCGGGCGTTGTTTTACCTTGTGGAATACTTTTTCCACTCCCAATTCATCCAACACTTCCGGGATATAGTCAAACTTGCCTCTGGAGACACCTCCACTTAGCATCAAAACATCATTTTCACCAAACAATTCCCTCAAATTGTTCTTGATACTTTCTTTTTCATCATCCAGATGCAGGTGCTCTGCATGGATATTTTCTGTTTCCAAAAGAGCGTGCAGTGATAATGTGTTCGACCCCCTTATTTGATGTGGTAGTGGCTTTTCGTGTACCGCAACCAACTCATTCCCCGTAGAGATCAGTGTAATTTTTGGTAATTCCTTTACGGAAACTTCCACTTTTCCCACTGATGCCAGAATACCAATTTCAGCAGCTGTTATCTTTGTGTTTTTTTTGATGATGACTTCTCCTTGTTTAACATCGCTTCCTTGTCGATGGATATTCTGTCCTTTTACAACCTCTTTTTTTAGGGTTGCAACACCATCATTTATCTCAATATCTTCATACATCACTACCGTATCGGCATTGTCCGGCAATACCGCCCCTGTCATGATCTCCAAACAATTTGCTGAATCTTTTAATTGGGTTTTGGCTGTTCCTGCAGCTATCACCCCTTCAATTTTAAAGGCTTTTTGTCCATCTTCAATAGCTTTATAATTAATGGTTATTCCATCTTTGGTCGATCGGTTAAAGGGAGGGGAGTCCCTGTCTGCCAAAACATCTTCAGCTAAAACCCTTCC
Organism: Galbibacter kalidii; assembly: GCF_026241135.1. Taxonomy (GTDB): domain Bacteria; phylum Bacteroidota; class Bacteroidia; order Flavobacteriales; family Flavobacteriaceae; genus Galbibacter. Next base: position 125,432 of record NZ_JAPFGA010000006.1, on the reverse strand, counting down.
CCTACTATGTGTAAGTAATGTTTTTTCAACCCCGAAGGAAAAAGTATTTTCCATTACTTTTTCATACGCTTCTTCAAAAGAAATCATCTCTTTGTTTTTTTAAATATTGATTAGTCCCAAACCATTATTCAGTAATACCCGAAGGCCTACCAAAAACACCAACACAGCAGTGAGTAGTTTTATACTTTTCCCGCTGAGTTTATTCAAACTGATGCGAATTCCTATTTGTCCGCCAACAAACACAATTGCCAACAGGATCAAGCCTTCTTTCCACGGAAAAACAAACATATCGTTTGTAACCAAGCCTGCTATACCCGAAATGGAATTCACCAAAATAAAGAAACTCGCCAATGCCGCTACTTTTATGGAAAAATCCCATCGCATGTGATTGAGTATTGGCGCCAGAAATATTCCGCCTCCAATACCAACCAAGCCGGATAAAAATCCGATTGCTGCTCCCAAGGCACAGGTAATCCACCAAGGATATTTCTTGGCCGTCAGCCTAATTCTTTTACGTTTTTCCTTTACACTTTGAGCACCCAAAGAAATTGCTGATATCATCAAAGCGATACCTAAAATTATGAAAAAAATGTATTCTTCAAGCCGGTATGACGCTCCTAAAAATGCCAAAGGAATACTTGTCACCACAAAAGGTACGAATTTTTTTATATCAAAATGCCCTCTTCGGTAATACAAAATCGTACTCCCCGAGACCACCACTAAATTACATACCAAAGCTACGGAACGAATCACAAAAAAACTGGCAAAGAACAAGGTCAACAAGGCCAAATAGCTGGACCCTCCTCCAAATCCAACTGAAGAATATAAAACGGCTATGATAAAAAAGCTTATTCCCAGTATAACGAGGGATTCAGGTGTTAACTGCATACTGCAAGTACTTATTTATGCCTCCTTCCAATTCGAAAAGATCGATATCTAATACCGGTTTTAATATTTGTAAAGCCTTGGTGCTTCTTATACCCGATTGACACACCAAATATGCAGGTTTAGAAATGTCTATCTCGTTTATCCTTTCCGGCAATTGTTGTAACGGAATATTGTTTGCGCCTTCAAAATGGAAGTTTTCAAATTCTTCGGTTGTGCGCACATCGATAATCTGGATTCCGGTTTTGGTATTCAGTAAGGTAGAAAAATCCGCTACGGAAATGAGTGCACCCACATCACAGGAAATGGCTTCATAACTTTCTTCCAATTCGGTTCTTTTCAGGTTTTCTTCTTGTACGTCTAAATGAAACTTTCGGTATTCCTGTTGCAATCCGTCAAAGATCAGCAACTGTCCGGACAATACTTCCCCAATCCCAGTGATCACTTTTACGGTCTCCAAAGCCTGCAAATTTCCTATGATTCCGGGAATGATCCCCAAAACCCCGTTTTCGTTACAGTCGGGAACCTCATCTTTTCCCGGCATTGTAGGAAACAAACAGCGGTAGGTGGGACCTCCTTTGTAATTAAACACGCTTATTTGTCCTTCAAATTCATGCAGAGCCCCATATACAAATGGCTTTTTCAAAATCACACAAGCATCGTTAATGAGGTATCTCGTCGGGAAATTATCAGTCGCATCGACTACTACATCATATTCTTCTATGATCTCCAAGGCATTTTCCCGATTCAAGAAGGTTTCATGGGCATTGATATCCGTTTCCGAATTTTGATCCATCAATTTCATTTTGGCAACCTCTAATTTAGACAAGCCTACATCAGCTTCGCCATACAACACCTGACGTTGTAAATTGGACAAATCTACCGTATCGTTCTCGACAATTCCCAAGGTTCCAATCCCCATCGCATTGAGGTATTGCAAAACGGGAACGCCCAATCCGCCGGCGCCCACCACCAAAACTTTGGCATTCTTTAACTTGCTTTGGGCTTCTGCCCCAAAACCCTTTAAGATGGTTTGTCTTATGTACCTATTTGTTTTCAACTATCTTCAGTTTTTGTATCGCTTCATTATATTCTTCTGCTGAATTTGCATTCATCAACACAGAAGATCGCTTCGGATATATCATTTTAACGCCGTGATCCAATAAAAATTTCCTCGGACCAAAACCCTTTCCTTCTGCCAAACGGCATTTAGATTCCGCCAATGCTTTTGATTCCCATATCGCACAAAGCGGTTCAGGTAACTTCCTACTCAGCAAGGCGTAGGCTGTGGCATACCTTTGCCGATCTCTTTTTTTTACCAAGGCCTGTATGGCTTCTTCATCTATCAAAGGTAAGTCGCATGCCAACACCAACCAAGCCACATTTTTATCATATTCATGTGCACTCAACAAACCGTTGTAGGGACCTTTGTGAATATCTTGATCTACAATAAAATTGGAAGTATCTGAAAACTCCCCTTTTTGATCTTTCCTGATACTCATAAACACCTTATCACAGGCTTTTTCCAGCAATTGACACAAATGGATTCGCTGCGGAATTCCGTGATAAGCAATTAGGCTTTTATCACTGCCCATACGGGTGCTTTTTCCACCGCAAAGAACCAATCCGTATAGTTTATCTGCTGAAGTCATTTTTTCCTCCTGTTTTCTCTTCCAACTGAATATCGGAAATCTTGATATCGTGCGACAAGGCCTTGCACATATCGTAAATGGTAAGCGCACTCACCGAAACTCCTGTCAATGCCTCCATCTCCACTCCTGTTCGTTCGTTGCATTTTACTGTACATCGGATAGCCAGCAAGTCTTTTCCGGGTTCAATATCAATTTTAATTTTTGATAAGGCCAATTGATGGCAAAGTGGAATCAGATCGGCTGTTTTTTTTACCGCTTGTATCCCGGCAATCACTGCCGTTTGGATAATACTTCCTTTTTTATTTGAAAAATGATTTTCTTTCAGCATAGAAAACACCGCTTTTGGGAAAACCACTTTCCCCGAAGCTACCGCTACCCGGGCTGTTTTATCTTTATGGGAAACATCGACCATAGCCGCTTCTCCGTGTTCGTTGATATGTGATAATTGTTCACTCATCTTCTTTCTGATATTATTTTAACGTGCTGATTCCTGTTTGTAGTTTATTTATCAAATTGTCAGACTGCCCCCGTCGGGGGTCGAAGCCTATTTTTCCAAACCTTTGACTGTACTTCGACAAGCTCAGCATGACATTACTTAGGGTGACACCATTCTATGCATCCATTCATCTCTTAAATTAGGAAAAATTCTTTTACCCTCCTATAGAAGTCATGGAATTGTTGAACACCCCTTTGTACTGCTGTTGTTCTTCAAATCCGGTTTTTGAACGACTGCCAACGGCTGCTATGATGTGACTCTTCACTTCTTCTTCTGAATTTTCCCCTCTCATGATATCACGGATATTCATCCTCGGTTTTCCATATAGGCAGGTAATCACATCCCCGGTAGCAGAGATCCGCAGGCGGTTGCAATTGCCACAAAAAGTTCTTGAAAATGAAGGAATCAGTCCGAATGTGCCTTTATGTCCTTTTATTTTGTAGTTGATGGAAGTCGATGTTTTATGCGACTTTAATTTTTCTATTTCCGGAAAATGCCCGGCTATATATTCATAAATGGTTTTGTAATCCCACTTTATAGTGTTGAAATTTTTGGAGCCTCCATTAAAAGGCATCTCCTCCAAAAACCGCACGGAAACATCATAATATTTAGTAAGTTCTAAAACAGGAAGTATCTCCTCCACATTTTGTCCGTCTAGCACAATAAAATTGACCCGAACATTAAAACCTTCAGTGATCAATCTGATCAGGTTTTCATATACAATATCATATTGCTTACGACGGGTAATGCGTTCAAAAACCTCCTTGTTGATGGCATCCAAACTCACGTTGATATCTTTAATGCCCAGGGATTTTAATTCATCAATATAAGGTCCTATGATGGTAGCATTGGTCGTTACCGAAATATCTTTCAAGCCTTCCAAGGTTGACAGGTGCCGGAAAAGCGTCATCAGGTCTTTTCTCACAAAAGGTTCCCCGCCCGTTAAACGGATTTTGTCTATCCCCTGTGACACCAAAATACTGCTCAGCTCACACAACTCTTCCATAGTGAACAGATTATCCCTCTTTGCAAAATCAATCCCTTCTGCAGGCATACAATAATTGCAACGCAGATTACAACGGTCTGTAACGGCCAATCGCAAGTAATTTATGACTCTATTGTGATTATCTATCAGCATTTTTCTCCTTTGGTTTGGTGGTTAATCCGGTCTTTATAAAGACACAAATCCTACCATAGGCAGGATAGTGTATGTTTTTTATGTGCTATCATGTCATCCTCCGCTTACAGGTGGAATCAAAGCAACTTCATCTGAACTTCCTATCGCTGTTTCTTCCTGTGCGTATTTATTGTTTACCGCAATGGCGAATGAAGACAACTTGTTCAGTTTGGGGTAGTTATTGGTAAGATACGATTTTAATTGCTTTACATTACCAATTTCATTATTGGATTCCACTTTTAATGAATCTCCCCCTACAATCTCCCTTGCTATGCCAAAAAGCAATATGTTCATTATTTCTCCTTAAGTTTTTATTTCATCTACTACTCAAAGTTTTCTTCTAAACAGCGATATCTCGGTATTTTTCAGAGGATTAAGTTAAATAAAATTGAATTAACTCACCTGCCCTTATATTATATTTAACACTTAAAATAATAGATTCTTAAAACAGCATGCGCTTTTTTCTCACTTCATAAAAATAAGCCCCTTTATTTTCTTAGTAGTATTTTAGATAATCCTTCCAATGACTTTCCTTTGGTCTCCGGCATCAGAAAGATAACGAACAATAATTGCAAGACCATCATTCCGCAGAAAAAGTAAAAAATGACTGACGGACCAACGCTCTTGGTAAAGTATGGAAAAAAGTTAGTGATCAATGCCGCAAAAACCCAATGGGTTGAACTCCCGAGGGACATTCCATAAGCCCTGATCCTGTTTGGGAATATTTCTGAAATAAACACCCAGATCACCGCCCCTTGCCCAATGGCATGAGAAGCTATAAAAAGAAATGACAATACCGGCACGATACTTCCTCCGGTATTTCCGGTATCAAAAGCCCTTCCGATAAAAAACAGGGAAATAATATAGCCTATGGAACCTATGTACATCAATTTTTTCCTCCCACTACGATCGATCAGGTACATTCCCAACATCGTAAAAACGAGGTTTACAATACCAATCCCTACTGTGGAAAGCATAGAGGACTCACTCCCCAATCCTGCATCGGCAAAAATCCGCGGTGCGAAATAGATCACGGAATTGATTCCTGAAAGCTGATTGAAAAACGCAAACAGAAACGCTAAAAGAATAAGGAAGCTGAATTTCATGGAAAAGAAACGCTCTTTAAGGGAAGTTTTTTCTTTGTCTTCATTCAGCGATTCTTTGATCGCTTCCAATTCTTCACGATAGTTCTCTTCATTAATACTTTTTAAGGTCTCGACTGCCTCTTCTTCAGCACCCAATTTTGCAAGCACCCAACGCGGACTCCGTGGCAGTTTCCTCACCAACAAAGCAAAAGCCAAAGCAGGGAGAGCCTCTACACCCAGCATCCAACGCCATGCACTTTCCAAATTCAATAAACTGATAATATAATTGGACACATAAGCCATAAGAATACCCAAAACCAGATTCAACTGAAAAGAAGCCACTAATTTCCCCCGGTTTTTCGCTTGTGATATCTCAGAAATATAGATTGGAGCAGTAACTGAGGAAGCCCCAACAGCAATCCCCCCTATAAATCGAAACGTAATAAAGGAATAGACCTCCGGTGCAAGGGCAGAACCCACAGCCGAAGCCAAAAACAGGATTGCAATCCAAAATAAAGTTTTTCTCCTCCCCATTCTATCCGATGGGAATCCGCCAAAAATAGCACCTACTAAAGTCCCGTATAAAGCAACTGCGATGGAAAATCCATGCATGAGATCACTTAATCCCCATACTTGTTGAATCGATTGTTCCGCCCCGGAAATAACGGCCGTATCAAAACCAAACAAAAAGCCACCAAGCGATATGATGATGGCCCATTGAAAAACTTTACTCATCTTTCTTTCTATTTTTTTGAATTCTGAAAGATAGTGATTTTATGGAAGCTTCAAAGCTTTGCCTCTACCTTCCCCCGGTCACGGAATTAAAACCGTTATAAACCATGGATTCGATATGATTATAGCGTATTTATAGCGTGTATATAGCGTATATATGGCGTGTTTGATATATTGAAAACACATATTAAGTCCCATTATGGCTCCAAATCCGTCGCTTATATGTGTTCTATTTGTAAGGTGTACTGAATTATGTCGTCCATAACAATGTAAAGCCCTTTTTCAGGAATTAAAACTGAACTCATCTTTATTTCTTTTACTTTTATAGATTGAACACTAATTTATAACAAGAAATCATGAAAAAGACATATTATGATCCTGCCGATCTAAAAAAATTCAGCTCTATCACTGAATGGAGTAAAGAGCTTGGTGATAAATTTTTTGAATACTACGGAAAGGTTTTTGAAGAAGGCGCACTTTCCGCCAGGGAAAAATCATTGATTGCCTTGGCCGTATCACATGTGGTTAAATGCCCGTATTGTATCGACGCCTACACAAAAGACGGACTGCAACGTGGTATCACCAAAGAGGAAATGATGGAAGCCGTACATGCAGGAGCTGCTATCGAAAGTGGCGCGACCTTGGTTCACGGTGTCCAAATGATGAATAAATATGAAAAGCTTTCGATGTAAAGAATCAACTACCTCGGGGTAAACCCACGAGGTATTAAAAGGAACAAAACCTTAACTCATTTCGATGAAGAGCATCGAGGAATTAAACCCACTTAGTGGGATTAAAAAACAAATACATGCCGACCCAATCGTTACATAAACGAAAAAACGAACTCGCAAATACCGAAAAACAACTGGAAATTTTGTCCAACGGAATTTTCGTCAATGGGGAATTACCCACATTTAAGGAAAAAATTGCCGAAACAGGTCAATTTCCTTTACGGCCGAGAAAAACAGAGATCCTACAGATCAATGTGGGATATATGTGCAATCAGGTGTGTTCCCACTGCCATGTAGATGCCGGTCCGGACAGAAAAGAGATCATGACCCGGGAAACCATGCAACAATGCCTCGACGTTATCAAATATACCGGCGCCCACACGCTCGATCTCACAGGAGGTGCTCCGGAAATGAACCCTAGTTTCAGGTGGTTTGTGGAAGAGGCTTCCAAGCTTGGGGTAAAGGATTTTATCGTGCGCAGCAACCTGACCATCATCATGGCGAACAAAAAATATCACGACCTGCCCGGGTTTTTCAAAAAACACAAGATCCATGTTGTTTCTTCCATGCCACATTGGACCAAGGGAAAAACCGACAGACAGCGTGGCGATGGTGTCTTTAACAAATCGATCAGTGCGTTGAAAAAACTAAACGCTGTGGGTTATGGCATGCCGGATAGCGATTTGAAGCTGGATTTGATCTATAATCCGTCAGGGGCTTTTTTGCCCACCGATCAGGCTTCTATGGAGAAAGACTTTAAAAAGGTATTGCTGGAAGATTTTGGGATTCATTTTCACGAACTTTTTGCAATTACCAACCTACCTATCTCCAGGTTTTTGGATTACCTCATCGCCTCAGAAAACTATGAAGATTATATGTATTCGCTTGTTGAAGCCTTCAATCCGGCAGCTGTGCAAAACGTAATGTGTACCAACACCATCTCGGTGAGTTGGGACGGTTGGTTATACGACTGTGATTTCAATCAGATGTTGGGCTTGAAAGTCAATAGCCCGGTAAAACACATCAAAGACTACAACGAAGACATTTTAAACGACCGGAATATTTTGATTTCCCAACACTGCTATGGCTGCACTGCAGGATCAGGAAGCAGTTGTCAGGGGACTGTCACATAAGCATACAACATCAGATGAATAATAGTATCCTCATCATATTTACGAAAAATCCCGAATTGGGAAAGGTAAAAACCCGTCTCGCCCAAAGTGTCGGAAAAGAAAAAGCACTCGAAATTTATAAGTTCCTTCTTAATAAAACAAAACAGGTAACCCGTAATCTTCCTTGTGACAAAGCAGTGTATTATTCTGAAGAAATCATTGAAAACGACTTGTGGAGTCCAGAAACATTCAGCAAAAAGCTCCAAAAAGGTGATAATTTGGGGCAGCGTATGGAAAATGCCTTTTTTGAATGTTTTTCCGAAGGATATAAAAAAGTAATCATTATTGGTAGTGATTTATATGATATTACTCCGTCGCATATCGAAACCGCATTCAAAAAACTGGAAGCCCACGATGCCGTAATAGGACCTGCAGCAGACGGTGGTTATTATCTCTTAGGTTTAAAACAGTTGTTCCCGAAGGTCTTTCAGCAAAAAAAGTGGAGTACAGACACGGTTTTAAGAGATACTTTAGAAGATTTAAAAACAGTTGATGTAGCTTTGTTAGACACACGCAACGATATTGATAACTATAACGACATAAAAGCCCACCCGGCTTTTCAAAAATTTTTAAAAAGCATAAAAATATGACCAAAAAACAACTGCAAGAAACCACCGAGTATTTAAAAAGCAAAGGTTTTGACAAGCCCGAGATCGGTATTGTTTTAGGAACAGGTTTGGGAAAATTAGTAGAAGAAATTGAAAACCCTATTGTAGCGCACTACAACCATATTCCGTTCTTTCCAATGGCCACGGTAGAATTCCACAGCGGGAAACTTATTTATGGTGAGATTGAAGGAAAAAAAGTAGTGGTGATGCAAGGACGTTTCCACTTGTATGAAGGTTATGATTTTATAGATATCACCTACCCGATACGGGCTATGCACGAATTGGGCATCAAAAAACTATTGATTTCCAATGCGGCGGGGTCTATCAATCTCGACCTCAAAAAAGGGGATCTTATGCTTATCGAAGACCATATCAACCTGCAAGGCGGTTCTCCCCTAGCTTTTAAAGACGTAGCACAATTTGGTGACCGATTTGTAGATATGAGTGAACCATACAATCCGGAAATGCGCCGTATGCTTACAGAAATTGCCGAAAAAAAGCAGATTCCGTTGAAAAAAGGAGTTTATGTATCCGTTGTAGGACCTCAATTGGAAACCAAAGCCGAATACCGCTATTTGAAGATTATCGGAGCCGACGCCGTAGGGATGAGCACTGTTCCTGAAGTGATTGTCGCTAACCACCTCAGGCTACCGATTGTCGCTATTTCTGTTATTACTGATGAAGGCAACCCGGACAATCTAAAACCTGTGAATCTTGATGATATTATCCGTGTAGCAGGCGAAACAGAACCTAAAATGATCGCTTTATTTAAAGAATTGATCAAAGAATTATGAGTTATCTAGATACCACAATAAATGTTTATCAGGAAGCGGCACTTACTCCCAATGTTGGTTTGTGCTGTACCACCAATCCGGTGTGGGAATTACCGGGCTTAAAGATCCCGAAGATCATGCAGGAAATGAACTACGGATGTGGAAGCACCGTACACGCAAGGGATTTGGTCAATAACCCCAATATCCTTTATGTAGGTGTTGGCGGCGGAATGGAATTGTTGCAATTTGCTTATTTCTCCCGCCAAAAAAACGGAGTGATTGGCATCGATGTGGTCGATGAAATGCTGGAAGCTTCCCGAAAAAACTTTAAAGAGGCTGAAGCACAAAACGATTGGTTTAAAAGCGAATTTGTCGATCTAAAAAAAGGTGATGCTTTACACCTTCCCGTAACTGATAACAGTATAGATGTCGCTGCTCAAAATTGCTTGTTCAATATTTTCAAAAAAGAAGAGCTAAAAAAAGCCATTGCAGAAATGTATCGGGTGCTTAAACCCCATGGACGACTGATTATGAGTGATCCCACTTGTGAGCAGCCCATGAATGAAGCCTTAAGAAACGACGAAAAATTACGCGCTTTATGCCTTAGCGGAAGTTTGCCCATTACTGAATATGTAAAAATGCTTACTGGTGCAGGCTTTGGTACTATTGAAATCCGAGCGAGAAAACCATACCGTATTCTGGATCCGAATCATTATGATACTGAAGAGTTGATTTTTATTGAATCGATAGAAGTAGCGGCGATAAAAGACCCCATACCCGAGGATGGTCCATGTGTGTTTACCGGAAAAACAGCCCTGTATTATGGGGAAGATGATTTTTTTGATGATCAAAAAGGACATGTACTGCCTCAAAATCAACCTTTGGCGATCTGTGATAAAACCGCTGCCGTACTTGAAAATCTCGGCAGAAATGATATTTTTATATCAAAGTCCACCTGGCATTATGACGGTGGAGGATGTTGTTAAAGGAAATTAGAGGGCGGAGCGTTAAGAAACAGTCCGGTGGACTGTTTTAGCGAACGAGCCAGCTGGCGCGATGGCAAATGAAGCCGCTTGATTACTAACAAAAATGTATATAACATAATCGAAGAAACACAATTCAGTTGCGGAAAATCTTAATACTTTGTACTTTATACTTAGTACTTAACACTCAGTAATGGAAAAATATTTAGAGATCATAAAAAATTCCTATTCGGGGTATTTTAATTACCTCATCTCAGAAATCACTGCATTTCACTGGGAGAACTACTTTTATGGACTTCTGATTATTTCTTTTGCTGTTTGGATGCTCGAAATATTATTTCCGTGGAGGAAAAACCAGAAGATCTTCAGAAAAGATTTTTGGCTGGATACTTTCTATCTTTTTTTCAATTTCTTTTTACTGAATTTAATAGCGCTCATAGCCTTGTCTAACCTTGCTGAAGTTATTTTCAATGATATTTTAGGTGTGGTAGGTTTATCCGTTTCTCATTTTCAGTTGTTTGATGTTTCTCAATTTCCTTGGTGGGCCGGCGTACTTATATTTTTTGTCATTGCCGATTTTGTACAATGGGCTACGCATATGTTGTTGCACCGTGTGCCTTTTTTATGGAATTTTCACAAAATCCATCATTCGGTAAAAGAGATGGGATTTGCGGCACATTTTCGGTATCACTGGATGGAACCTGTGGTGTATAAATCCATTTTATACATCCCCATAGCTATTATTGGCGGTTTTGACATTGAAGCCATTGCTATTGTCCATTTTTTCAATATTACCATCGGACACTTAAACCATGCAAACATTGGCTGGGATTACGGACCCTTCAAATACATTTTCAACAACCCTAAAATGCATATTTGGCACCACAGCAAAAAGATTCCGAATAGATACGGGGTTAACTTCGGAATTACATTAAGTCTCTGGGATTATCTGTTTAAAACCAATTATATCCCCTACGACGGGAGGGATATCGAACTCGGTTTTGAGGGGGACGAAGGATTTCCGAAGCATTTTTTTCAGCAGGAAATTTATCCTTTGAATGAGAGAAAGGCAACAGAATCACAGTAAAAAAATAACCTGTTATGAATTATGAATTCAAATTCGTCAATTCGAGTGATTTTTACGGAGTGATAACAGAGTAAAAAATGTATCGAGAATAGGAATTTGAACTTTAAAAAACGATTCTCGATACTTTTTTCTTTCAGAAAAAAACTCGAACTGACGGTTTTTTCAATAAATTTCAAGATGTAGAATGTGGGTTAAAATAGTTATATTCGAAGACAATAAAAACACCAAATATATGGCGAGTAAAAAAATTCAAGACAAAATAGACGAAACACTCCTTGACGACCGCAAGGTTTTTCTATGGGGGCAGGTAGATGATAAATCTGCAAAACACGTAATAGATCGATTGTTGTATTTAGATCAATTGGGCAAGGATGAAATAAAGCTCATTATCAACAGTCCGGGTGGTTATGTCACTTCTGGTTTTGCCATTCACGACACCATGAAATCACTAAAAAGTCCAGTTTCTACTATTTGCACAGGTTTGGCTGCTTCAATGGGGTCCATCCTACTTTCAGCAGGAGAAAAGGGAAAGCGTTTTGTATATCCGTATGCAAGAGTGATGATACATCAACCCAGTGGCGGTGCTCAAGGACAGGCTTCAAACATAGAAATCCAAGCCCAGGAACTTTTGAAAACCAAAGAGATCGGTGCACAAATTTTAGCTGATAACTGCGGACAAACCGTTGAAAAGATCATGAAAGATTTCAACAGGGATTATTGGATGAATGCCGATGAATCGATTGACTACGGCATTGTTGATGGTATTTTGAAATAAAGTTCTGACCTGTAGATGAAAAGAGAGAATGTCTAAAAAGACTTAAAAACCTTTGTCACACTGAGCTTGTCGAAGTGTAATGTGTTGAAAACCAAATCGTCTTCGACAAGCTCAGACTGACATTTGTGTAAAAACAGTCTTTTTAGACATCCTCCATACCAATTCACATAATTTTATCCGCTATAAAACGGCTATCCCATATTAAGTTCTTATCTTGTTTATGTTGATTGTTCAAGTCGGTAAAAATGAAACACATTGCGATTATAGGGAACGGAATTTCCGGCATCACAGCTGCCAGGCATATTCGGAAATGGAGCGATCATAAGATCACTGTAATCTCCGCCGAATCGGAATACTTTTTTTCCAGAACGGCACTGATGTATGTCTATATGGGACATCAGAAGTTTGAACACACACAACCTTATGAAAATTGGTTTTGGGAAAAGAACCGGATCGAACTCAAAAAAGGTTATGTTTCTAAAGTGGTTCCCAAAGAAAATAAACTCGTTTTTAGTGATCATTCTACATTGAATTATGACGAACTCATTATTGCCTCAGGTTCTAAACCCAATAAATTTGGATGGCCCGGACAGGATCTGGAAAGGGTACAGGGATTGTACTCAAAACAAGATCTGGAACTGCTGGAAACCAATGCGCCCAACAACAAGCTTTGCAAAAGAGCTATTATTGTCGGTGGCGGACTTATCGGTATTGAACTGGCAGAAATGCTTCGTACGAGGGACATTCCTGTTACTTTTTTGGTGAGGGAAGATTCGTTTTGGAATAATGTCTTACCTGATGACGAATCAGAAACCATCAATAAACACATCAGAAAACATCATGTGGATTTGAGACTCTCCACCGAATTGAAGGAAATCAAAGCTGATGAAAACGGAAGAGCCAGAGCTGTAATCACTTCCGAAGATGAAGAAATTCCTTGTGATTTTGTCGGACTTACCGCCGGTGTTTCTCCAAATATCGATTTTTTAAAAAATTCAGGAATCGAATTGGGGAAAGGCGTAAAAGTAAACCGATATCTGGAAACCAACATTCCGGGGATTTATGCCATAGGCGATTGTGCTGAACAAACAGAGCCCACCGGTTTGAGAAGACCCGTGGAAGCGGTATGGTACACCGGACGGATGATGGGCGAAACTGTGGCACAGACCCTCTGCGGAAATAAAATGGCTTATCAACCCGGGCATTGGTTCAATTCTGCTAAATTCTTTGATATTGAATACCAAACCTACGGTTGGGTGTGGCCAAAACCTAAAGATGATGAACTGCATTTTTACTGGGAACACTCCACAGAAGAAAAATGTATTCGGATAGCTTATCATAAAAACTCCAGGGCCATTTTGGGCATCAATAGTCTTGGTATCCGTATATGTCATGAGGTTATCGACCGTTGGTTATCCGAAGAAAAAAGCATCGATTTTGTTATTGAAAATTTCCATCAGGCCAATTTTGATCCTGAGTTTTATAAGCAACATCATAAGGCGATAAAGAATTCATATAAACAACCCTTACAAACTGTATAAAATCCTATGAATACTTCCATACAACACAATATGTCATTATCCGGAGAACCTCCTGTGGCTTTGTCTACTTGGCAAAAAATCGGGGTTCTTGTCGGGATGTTTGGACTTGGTATTCTTTTGTTGGCAATTTTCAATGTTAATTTCCCCAACAAAACGCTTTGGCTTACGGTTTCTTTAATTTCGATCACCCTTGGAATATCTCTTTTTTCTTATGGTTTATACACTTCACAACCCGCTGGGATTAAAAACGACGGGGTTTGGCTAAAACCCATGACTTCCAAAGGCCTTATTGCTTGGATAACGGGAATTGCGATTACCGGATTTTATATCGTTCTCTATTTTTATCCGCAATATCTCGGACTCAATACTGATAAAAACACTGGACTCGTCGCTTTATTCGATCCTCTGAGTCGGTTTCTAAACGGTAACCCAGCCAGTCAGTGGTTTGTTTATGGAACGCTCTACACGGTGGCCATTCTTGCTTTTGGTATTAAATTCCTCTGGAAATACAGAAACAACCGTTATGAAGTGTTGCGGACATTCAGTGTGATGTTCTTTCAATTGTCATTCGCCTTTATCATTCCTGAATTGATGGCGCGCATGAACTCCGATTCGTTTTCACTTCCTTATTACGACCTAAAAAACATTTGGCCGCTCAACTATTACAATTTTGACCAATACCGCGTTGACGATTTTATAAGCTCAGGAAATATTGGCATAGCACTTTTGATTTTTGGTGTCGCTTCTATCTTGATTATCACCCCAATACTGACCTATAAATACGGAAAGCGGTGGTACTGCTCTTGGGTTTGTGGCTGCGGAGGCCTAGCCGAAACCGCAGGAGATCCTTTCAGGCATTTATCAGATAAAAGATTATCCGCTTGGAAATTGGAACGCTGGATGGTACACATTGTCCTCGTATTTTCTGTCTTGATGACCACAGCCGTTGTCCACAGTTATTTAAGTTATGACGCTGATAAATACTGGCTGAACAAAGACACCTTTTTGATTGGTGTTGCTGTATTGATCGGGCTATTGTTTGCCGTTATATGGATCTTTAAACGTCACGAACTGGAAAAAGATGCCCGTTATGGTGCTATTGGTTTTACGGCAATCATTCTTGGGCTTATCAGTATTCATTACTTCAGCGGAAACAATATTTTCATCTTCGGTCCGGAAACGTTGCGAAGTACTTATGCCTTTTTGATCGGTTCAATTTTTGCGGGAGTTGTCGGTACCGGATTCTATCCCATTTTCGGTAGCAGGGTGTGGTGTCGTTTTGGTTGTCCCATGGCTGCTATTTTAGGGTTACAACAACGCCTTTTTTCAAAATTCAGGATCACGACCAATGGCGGACAATGTATTTCCTGCGGAAATTGTTCTACCTATTGCGAAATGGGAATTGATGTAAGAGCCTACGCCCAAAGAGGAGAAAATATCGTGAGGGCTTCTTGTGTAGGTTGTGGTATCTGCTCTGCTGTTTGTCCGCGTGGTGTCTTAAAACTTGAAAACGGCCCGCAAAAAGGACGCATCAACACTAAGGAGGTTCTTCTTGGAAATGATGTAGATTTGTTGTCCTTGAGTTCATCATCTGATACCGAAAAATGACAAGCATCAAAGTAATCATTCCGGCTTATAACGAAGAGGCTTCCATTACTTCTGTAATTCGTGATATTCCGGAAATGGTCGATGAGGTGATTGTCGTCAACAACCGTTCGACGGATAAGACTGAAAAAGTGGCAAAACAAGCCGGAGCAACGGTTTTAAACGAACACAGAAAAGGATATGGCTATGCCTGCCTGAAAGGAATGGAATATATAGCCGACCAAGACAAGAGGCCTGAAGTTGTTGTTTTTTTGGATGGTGATTATTCCGATTATCCGGAGGAGCTCCCCAAATTGGTAGCTCCTATTCTTGAAGATGATGTCGATCTGGTTATCGGAGCTAGGACAAAAGTTTTGAGGGCTAAAAATTCGATGACACCACAGCAAGTTTTCGGGAATTGGTTGGCCACCACATTGATGCGGCTTTTCTTTAAAGCAAATTTTACCGACCTTGGACCCTTCAGGGCGATCAAATACAAAAAGCTTTTAAGCTTGGAAATGGAAGACGAAACCTATGGATGGACGGTAGAAATGCAATTAAAAGCCATCAAAAAAGGGTTGAAATATGTGGAAGTGCCCGTAAAATACAGAAACAGAATAGGTGTTTCAAAAGTTTCAGGAACCGTAAAAGGAACCATTATGGCAGGAATCAAAATATTGGGTTGGATTTTTAAATATAGTTTCAAATGATCGAGATCGTTTCATACAGCATCCTCGGTATTTACATCTTTGCTTTGGTGTTTATTCTGATTTACAGTTTAACACAGCTGAATCTACTCGTTAATTACCTGCACTTTAAGAAAAATGAATCGCCGGCTCCTAAATTCAATTCCCTGAATGCTTCGGAAATTCCAAACATCACCGTTCAACTACCCGTCTACAACGAAGATTATGTGATTGAAAGACTGCTCGACAATATTGTAAAACTGGAATATCCATCGCAAAAACTGGAAATTCAGGTTTTGGACGATTCTACTGAGGAATCCGTTGAAAAAACAATAAAAAAGATCGAAGCATTACAGCAACTCGGTTTCGATATAAAACACATCAGAAGAAATAATCGTGAAGGCTTTAAAGCGGGTGCGTTAAAAGAAGGCCTAAAGGCTGCCAAAGGCGACTTTATCGCTATTTTTGATGCTGATTTCCTCCCGGAAAAAGACTGGCTTAAAAAAACAGTTCCCTATTTTAAAGACCCTGAGATCGGGGTTGTACAGACCCGATGGGGACACCTCAACAGGAATTACTCGTTACTCACAGAGATTCAGGCTTTTGCTTTGGATGCCCATTTTACTATCGAACAGGTGGGAAGAAATGCCAAAGGACATTTTATCAATTTTAACGGTACCGCAGGGATATGGCGTAAAGAATGTATCGTTGATGCCGGGAATTGGGAAGCGGATACCCTGACCGAAGACCTCGACCTGAGCTATAGGGCTCAGCTGAAAAACTGGAAATTCAAATATCTGGAAGATGTGGAAACCCCGGCAGAGCTTCCGGTAGTTATCAGTGCTGCGAGAACACAACAATTCAGATGGAATAAAGGGGGTGCCGAAAACTTCAGAAAAACCGTAAGCAAGCTATTGAAAGCTGACAAGCTTCCACTGAAAACAAAAATCCACGGTTTTATCCACCTTTTGAACAGTAGTATGTTCTTATGTGCGTTTCTCATTGCTTTTTTAAGTGTTCCTGTGTTGTTTATCAGACAATTGGATTTTATTCCGGCATGGATATTCGATTTCACAGGCATCTTTATCGCCAGCACCCTAATTTTGTATATCTGCTATTGGTTTACCTACAAAAACTTGAAAAATGAAGGTTGGACGGGAATTTTTTCATACACCAGGGTATTTATCGCTTTTTTCACCATTGTCCTCGGTTTTACATTGCACAATAGCGTTGCGGTTATTCAAGGACATTTGGGAAAACGCAGCGGATTTGTAAGAACCCCAAAGTTCAATATCAAAAACATATCTGATTCTTGGAAAAGCAACAAGTACCTCTCCAACGGGATTTCAAAAAGTCTTATCCCCGAAGGAATACTGCTCCTTTATTTTCTATTCGGAATGTTCAGCGCCTTTCATTTTAACGATTTCAGCTTCTTCCCTTTCCATTTAATTTTGTGCTTGGGCTTTGGTTTTGTATTTTTTCATTCCATAACCTCAAGAACATCTTATGCTTGATTATTGGAGCGCGCACAAGTACCCGATAATTTTCACCCTTTCAGCCTTACTTTTCTATTTCAGTTTTGCTTATGATTTGGAAAGATCCGACACCGTGAAACTTTTCGGTTTATACGCCGTGCTGTTCTATTTCTTTTACAAAACCCTTCAAATGGAGAAGGGGAATTTTAAATTCCTTTTGCTTACAGGAATTCTTTTCAGATTAGTATTTATTGTGGCTGCCCCAAACTTATCACAGGATTTTTATCGTTTTATCTGGGATGGTAGAATGATTCTGGAAGGAATAAACCCATACGAATTTACTCCCCAACAACTTTTTAATTCTGAAATGATCCCAATGGAAAATTACAAGGCTCTGTTGGACGGAATGGGGAGTTTAAGCGCTGGCAATTACAGCAATTATCCCCCCGTACATCAACTGTTTTTTGCTTTGGCTGCACTCTTAGGAGGTAAAAGTATTCTGGGCACTACAATTGTGCTACGTGTTTTTATGATTGCTGCTGATCTAGGGATACTTTACTTCGGAAGAAAGGTATTGAACTTACTCAAACTTCCTACACATCAGATATTTTGGTATTTTTTGAATCCGTTTATCATTATCGAGCTATGTGGAAATCTTCATTTTGAAGGGGTGATGCTTTTCTTCTTGGTAGCTGCTCTTTATTTTTTACTTCGGAAGAAATGGGTACTTGCAGCATTTTTGCTCTCCATTTCCATTTCCGTAAAACTGATTCCACTTATCTTTTTACCCCTGCTGGTTTATTGGTTCTTTAAAAAAGATCAAAAAACAAGCCTGTTGAAACTTATCGCTTTTTATGCTATCGTCATTATCGGATTTGTGATTTCATTCCTTCCTTTCATGTCCGACAATCTGATTTCCAATTTCGGGAAAAGCATCGGATTGTGGTTTCAGAAATTCGAATTCAATGCGGGGATTTATTATATCATCAGGGAAGTCGGGTTCTTGATAAAGGGCTATAACATCATTCAATCGACCGGAATCGTTTTGGCTATTTCCGTAGTATTGATTGTTCTCTATTTATCCTTTTTCAAAAAGAACAGCACGCCACAAACCCTGATCATCTCAATGCTAATAACCTGTTCTTTTTATTTGTTCCTGTCCACTACCGTTCATCCGTGGTACATTGCCACTCCACTTGTTTTATGTGTGTTCACCCCATACAGGTTCCCGGTGGTATGGAGTCTGGTGATCATGATTAGTTATCATGCCTATGCCCGGGAAAACTTCAACGAAAACCTTTGGCTTATCGCCCTGGAATACCTTGTTGTATACTTCTGCTTTATTAGAGAAGTTATTCTGAAAAAACCTTTCCTCATCCGAACAGTTTCGATCCGCCCAAGGCGGAAGAGGTAAAAAACGAAAAACCTTGGAGCAAGTCCCAAGGAGTTTTTTTGGTTAAAGCATCCTTAGATTGATGACCTCCTGTTTTGTCAAATGTCTCCAAGTCCCTCGTGGAAGGTCTTTTTTTGTCAGTCCGGCAAAGACAACACGATCCAACTTCACCACTTCATAGTCCAGATGTTGAAAAATACGTCTTACGATACGGTTGCGTCCGCTGTGTATTTTCACACCCACTTCATTTTTCTTTCCGCCATCGATAAAGGAAATTTCATCCACCTTGATCTCTCCATCTTCAAGTCTTAAACCTTCTTTTACCTTAAGCAAATCTTCGCCCTTAAAGTTTTTATCCAAAGCCACATGATAGATTTTTCGAACCCCGTGTTTAGGATGTGTAAGCTTTTTAGCCAAGTCGCCGTCGTTGGTAAACAGCAAGAGTCCGATGGTATTCCGGTCCAATCGCCCAACAGGCACTATGTTGCTTTTGGTAGCATTCTTCACCAAATCCATCACAGTACGTCTTCCTTTTTCATCGTTTGTGGTGGTGATAAAACCTTTGGGTTTGTTCAGCAATATGTATTCCTTTTTTTCAGGATTGATTTTGCGCCCGTCAAACTTTACCTCATCGGTCAGTTTCACTTTATAGCCCATTTCTGTCACTACTTTTCCATTAACGGTCACATTTCCCGAAGCTATATAAATATCGGCATCCCTTCTTGAACAAACCCCACTATTTGATATATATTTATTGAGTCGTATTTCGTCTGGTGCCAATTGATTTTTTTTGGGAGTCGGTTTTCGGCTGGGGGAATATCCACGTCCGTAACTTTCCCCTTTCATCTTTCCTCCCTGTCTACCCGATACTTTTTTGCTGCCGCCTCCTTGTCTACCATAACTTTTTCCCTTTTTAGACTTATCCTCTCTACTCATAAAAATCTTTTTTGCAAAGATAGATGAATAAAGTGTGAAATTTGAAATACAAGATTAGAAATACGAAATTAGGAATTTTGAAAAACGGTCAGCCTGATTAAGGGATGTACAATAGAGTTTGAAGACGGATGACCGATGACGGAAGCATGAAGTGGGAAGTTAGAAGTTTTGATCGATGACAGGTTACCGAAATTGGGATTTGGATTAAAAAAAACCGGTCAACTCCAATCAGCAAAGTTCAATTCAATTTTCTCCTTTGGAGGATTATCTAAAAAATCCTGTTCAATACCAAATCTACATCAATCAGTAAAATACTGAAAACCCCGGAGACTATAATGAACTTCAAAATATTGTGAAGTAACAGATAATGCATTTTGACCGACGAACGCCATAGAAGAATCACAAAGATCAACAAGAGGAATATACATCCATAAAAGAAAATATGCATATATCCAATTTCAAATCTAGTGATCAACAAATAGGCCGGAATCAATGTTAGTGCAGTCAATACAGTAATAACGATCTTCGATACACGCTCTCCGTAAACCACCGGAATGGTCTTGTAATTTTGCGCCATATCGCCTTTCATATTTTCCAGGTCTTTTACCTTTTCACGGATAAGAATGATGAGGAACAAGAAGGTTGCATGGACAAAAATAACCGGATCGAAGTTCTTATAATAGATAAAAACGGCAAAAAAAGGTGTAATAGCAAGAGTTGCTGATACAAAATTACCAATAAACGCTACTTTTTTCAGTTTATGTGAATAAAACCAAATTCCGAAAATATAGAGCGAAAAGAATATCACCGCCCGAAAAGAAACATAACTGGCAAAAACAACCGACAGGAAATTGAGCACAAAATAAGCCGATAGTTTGAATCGCTGTCCGACTAACCTATCCAACATGCTTTTCGTCGGCCTGTTGATCAAGTCTTTCTCCGCATCATAAAAATTATTGATGATATAACCTGACGCAATGGCAATAGCCGAAGCCACAACAATGGCAAACAGATTAGGATCAAACAACACTTGGTACAATGGTGTATCGGGAGATAAAATATAGATAGAGGTTAGGTATTGTGCCAAGGCAATGACCAACACATTATAACCACGAACTACCGAAAACAAACTTAACAACTTAAGGAATAAGAGCTTTTGCTTCCGATTGAACATATATGCAGGTTTTGAAATTCTTAGAAGTTGTAAACCACCTCCAATTTGTGCCCTTCCAGCGCTTTTCTCGCTTTTTCAATATCTTGGGTAAAGCCCAAAATATAACCTCCACCACCAGAACCGCAAAGTTTTAGATAATACTCGTTGGTGTCGATCCCGTATTTCCACAGTTTATGAAATTGTGCCGGAATCATAGGCTTAAAGTTGTTCAACACCGTATTGGAGAGTTGTTTCAGGTTTTTAAACAGTGATTTCACATCCCCTTTCAGGAAATCATCCACACAAGCATCGGTATGTTTTATAAACTGATCTTTCAGCATATTTCTAAAACCTTCGTGCTTCATATTCTCCAAAAAGATCTGGATCATAGGTGCGGTTTCCCCTGTCACTCCGCTATCCAACAAAAACACAGCTCCTTTTCCGTCAACGGTTTGTGAAGGAATTCCTGTAGGTTCTATATTATCTTTGGAATTGATCAGTATTGGAAGACTTAAATAGCTGTTCAACGGATCCAATCCGGAAGATTTTCCATGGAAAAAGGACTCCATCGCCCCGAAAATAGCTTTTAGTTTCAGGAGTTTTTCCCGGGTCAAATTTTCCAATACCGTTATTTTATCAAAAGCGTACTTATCGTAAACAGCTGCTACAAGAGCACCGCTACTCCCCACACCATATCCTTGCGGAATACTGCTGTCGAAATACATTCCTTTGGTAACATCGGCATCTAGTTTCTCCAAATCAAAAGAAACAAGATCAGGTTGTTCCGTTTGCAAATCTTTGAGATAGGCAGAAAAGTGTTTTAAACTTTTGTTGGATTTTTTTGCAGAAGTATCCAACTCGTCACTAAGCTTCAATCCGCCATTATAAAAATTATACGGAATGGATAAGCCTTTGGAATCCTTGATGATCCCATATTCCCCGAAGAGTAATATTTTTGAATAAAATAAAGGTCCTTTCATTTTTTATAATGAATAATTAAAAGTGAAAATGAAAAATTTTGCATTGTAAACCTTTCATTTACCATTGCAAAGGTACATAAAAATTGAGATATTACTTTTACAGAAATCAAAATCAGCGACAGTATTTTTTATTACTCCATCTCATTATTACTTTACGAGTTAAACCGGTTTTTCCTTTAAGTACTTTATCTAATTTTATCATTTGAGTGATTCCTAGTCCAAAATCATCAATTCCTTTATTCACGATATCCTTATCTTGTCCAGTCATTATTTTATGAAAAATATCTTGTGTTGGGCTTTTAATTGTATCAACCGAAATCAGATAGTAATACTTTTTTCGTTTATTTTTAGTCAAATACAACGTATCATTTTTAACCTCCCAAATTCCTTTTATCTCTTTGCATCTTAATTCATCGTCATTATTAAAAATATGATATTCGAAAGTCTTATCTTTTTTTAAATCAATCCAGTAATAATGATTTATTGGACTTACTCCTGTACAAGCATACTCTTCTCCAAAATATTTTCCTTCTTGAGAAAATCCAATTTGGCTTAAAATAAAAAATATTAATATGGGTATATTCTTCTTCATTATAAATCTTTCATTCTTCATTCTCAATAATCGGTTGAGCTCCCAATCCGACACTATCGCAAATATATTTTCCGTCTTTACAATGTTCGACGAGTTCACCTTGAACAAATTGCAAGACTTTATCTTTTTCGGTTTCGGGATATAGCAAGTGTACATTCGCTCCGGCATCGAGTGTGAAACAGGCTTTCGATCCCGTACTTTTTCTAAAAGCCCATATTTTTTCAATGATCTGGAGTGTATTCGGTTTTATCAAAATAAAATAGGGCAAGGAGGTCATCATCATGGCATGAAGCGTCAAGGCCTCACTCTCTACAATTTCAACAAACCGATCGAGGTCTCCTCTTTTAAAAACATCTTTTAAGGCTGAAAGATTTTCACCCGCTTGTTTGAATCTCGATTCGGCATAGGAGTGACCGTGCATCAAATTATGACCCACCGTACTGCTCACTTTTTTCTCCCCCACATCGACCAACAGGATAGTATCCTGATAATTCTGAAAAACCTCGTGCACCTCATACGGATATTTTACACCGAAAAGGTCGGTGCTGCCTTCAATTTCAGGATGCGTTCCCCATTCCACAAGGCTCCCCTCAATACTTCTGCAAGCACTTCCTGAGCCCAATCGCGCTAAAAAAGAGGCTTTTTTTCCTGAGGTCTCGACTCCCGACGCTTTGGTCGAGACAGGTGCGACCGACCTAACAGCTTTATCTATCAATTGTTGTTCAACACTAAGTAGACATAAGGCTAACGCACTCATTCCGCTGGCCGATGATGCTATTCCTGAACTATGCGGAAAGGTATTATGAGTTTCAATTTTAAAATGATAATCCTTTAAAAATGGTAAGTAACTTTCCACCCGCTTAAAAAAAGTTTCGATTTTAGGCTTAAAACTATCTTTTTTCTCCCCATCCAGATAGACTTCAAAAGAGAAATTACCATCATTTTCTTTTTTGGTGAATGTAAGTGAGGTCATCGTCTTGCAATCATTCAACGTAAAACTAATAGATGGGTTGGTCGGAATCTGATCCTGCTTTTTCCCCCAGTATTTTACCAAGGCAATATTACTTGGCGATTGCCATGAAACCTTCCCTTTCTCTACGGAATAAATGTAGGGGTTTGGAATGAATTGTTGTGCGTCCATATATCTTTATCTGCACAAAGATAATAAGTTTAACATCGATTTGCAGTAGGCTGTATAAAGCATTTTCGGTTTAAAAACCCTGTTTTTGACTCAGAATGTGTAAAACACGAACTTCATATCCCATGACCACATAATGAATAGAGTATGAAAATTTATCAAAAAGGTGAATTCTAATATTCTTATATCGTTTTTGTCTAGACAATGGCATTTGTTCTAGATAACTTAATTGAATGTTGAAATCTTCCAAAAATTCTTTTGAAAGTCCTTTAAATTTAAAATAACATTCAGCTAAATCAAGTTCACGATACGCTTCTGGTGAAATAATAATTTTATAAGCCATATTTTTCACGCACTTCTTCTACAGATATAAAATTAATCTCATCGTTTTTCATTCGTTCCAACATATCATCCATCATTGCTTTATATTCTTCCGAAGGTTCGCTATAGCGCTGTGCAGTGTCTTCCAACAACCATTCCATATAGTTTTTAAGCGATCTTTTTTCCAATTTAGCCTGTTTTTCAAGGGCTTTAATGGCCTTGTCGTCCAATTCTATCAGTTTTTTTGTCTTTCCCATAATATATATAATTAATATATCAAATATATAAAAAATATATTATTTTGATATATCCTGTGCGGCAACAAACGCCCCTGTCCACGCATTTTGAAAGTTAAATCCGCCGGTGATAGCATCAATATTCAAAACTTCGCCCGCCAAATACAAATTTTCACACCGTTTGCTCTGGAAAGTTTTAAAATTAATGTCTTTCAAGTCTATCCCTCCTGCGGTAACAAACTCTTCCTTAAAAGTGCTCTTCCCGTTTACTGAAAATTCAGCTTCAGTCAATTCTTTGGCCAGTTGGCGCAGTAATTGATGGCTCACTTCTGCCCATTTTACATTTTTATCAAATCCCAATTCTTCCAAAAAACGGAACCATAAACGTTTTGGCAGGTCAAACGGACGTGTATTGAAGACTCTTTTTCTGGCTTCATCGGTTTTTATTTCTTTTAATTGTTCTAAAGTTTCCTCAAAAGAATAATGTTGAAGCCAGTTTACTTTGATTTTAAACTGATAATCGTGTTCGTGTAATACCCGTGCACCCCAAGCGGACAATTTCAAAATAGCCGGACCGCTCATTCCCCAATGTGTGATAAGCAAAGGTCCACCGGCAATGTTTTTTTTGGTACTGTCGATTTTCAATGGCGCTCCTTTTCTGTCCAATAGCTGAACCGTAGCCGGAGTAGAAAGTCCCATAAGTCCGTTGATTCTGGGGTCTTTTATATTGAAAGTAAACAGTGAAGGTACCGGGGGAACAATGGTATGACCTAAATTTTCAAGTAACTTCCATATTTTAGGATTGCTTCCTGAAGCGACCATTAATTTACGGGATAAGAATTCGCCTTGGGTTGTTGTTAATTTCCAGGTTTTATCTTCAAGTTGTGCTATGTTTTTTACGCCACATTGAGTATTCAGTTTTACGCCAAGTCTATTTATTTCCTCCATAAAACAGTCGATTATGGCTTGTGAAGTGTTTGCTTGCGGAAATATACGTCCGTCTTCTTCAATCTTTAATGCCACACCCCGCTCTTCAAAAAAAGCCATCGTATCGCCGCTTGCAAAAGTGTGGAAAGGTCCCCGCAATTCTTTTTCCCCTCTTGGGTATGATTTTGTCAACTCGTTGGGGACAAACTCAGCATGGGTAACATTACATCGTCCGCCTCCGGATATTTTTACCTTGGTCAGTACCTCTTTGCCACGTTCAAGGATAACAACTTTAAGGTTCGGATTCCGTTCCGCTATTTGAATAGCCGCAAAAAACCCGGCAGCTCCGCCACCAACTATGAGTACATCAAAAATCATGGTCGCAAAGGTAGGGATTTAGGATGGTCAGTTTAAGACATTTGTTATATTTACAATATCATTTATAATGAACAATTTCTCATTAAAACCATAAAATGACAAACAACAAAACCATATATCAGGTAGACGCTTTTACCGAAGAAGTTTTCAAAGGAAACCCTGCCGGGGTGATGATTGTTGACGAAAGTGTTTCTTCCCAGTGGATGCAAAACATGGCTAAGGAAATGAACCTTTCCGAAACCGCCTTTGTGATTCCAAAAGGAGAAAAATTTCAGATAAGGTATTTTACCCCTACTAAAGAAGTGCCCTTGTGCGGACATGCTACTTTGGCGAGTTCGCATATTATTTACCAAAACAAACTCAAAAAAGAGGATGAAACCATAGAATTTGAAGCTCGAGGCGGAAATTTAACCATCACCAAGGAAGGGGATTGGATAAAAATGGTTTTTCCTAAATACCCGCTAAACAAAATTGACATCCCTACTAATGGCTTTAAAACCATTGTAGGTTTTCAGCCGCTTGAGGTCTACACCAGCAAGTATAATTGGGTAGTTGCCGTCGCCGAAAACGAACTACAAATAGTAAATGCATCGCCCAATTTTGAACAGATGAAAACCAGTGCATTTTCCCATTTAATGGTTACTGCCAAAAGCGATTCCTATCCGGCAGATTTTGTAGTAAGGTGTTTTGTTCCCGGAGTTGGCATTAACGAAGACCCGGTTACCGGATCGGCTCATTGTGCTTTGACTCCCTTATGGGCAGAAAAACTGGGAAAGGCAGAAATGGATTCGTTACAATTATCAAAACGAACAGGCAAATTGAAGGTAAAGTTAGCTGATAACAAAGTAGAGATTAAAGGAAAAGCGTTAACCGTATTTGAAGCAAAAGTTAAGGTTTAAATAACCAAAACCTTATTGTACCCTTTCCGGGAAATCGGTAATGATTCCATCCACTCCAAAAGATTTCATTGTTTTGATATCTGAAGGCTTATTGACCGTCCATACATAGACTTTCAAGTCTTCTTCCTGAATCTTTTTCACATTTTCAGCAGTCAATTTTTTATAGTTGGGGTGAATTGCTACTGCGTTCAGTTCGTCTGCTACTTCCAAAGCCTCCACGGGGTCTTCACTTGTCAGTATTCCTATCGCAATATCGTCATTCACTTCCCTCATTTCCTCTAGCTCATCCCACTTAAAACTTGAAATAAGAAAATCGGATAATTTCCAGCCTTTTTCAGCGATATATTTTTTCACTATCCTGTTTACATCTTTGGCTGTTCCGGAACCTTTCAACTCGATGTTCAACATTGCTTTTTTGTCCATCAAATCCAATACTTCCTCCAGCGTAGGTATTTTCACTCCACCTTCCAAAGTAAGGGTATCCAACTCTTTTTTGGTATATTTTTCAATCGGACCGGTTGCATCGGTAAGCCTATCGACTGTATCATCATGAAAAACAACAATGGTTCCATCAGCAATCTTAAAAACATCAATCTCAATCCCATCGGAATTAAGGTCGAGTGCTTTTTGCACCGAAGGCAAACTGTTTTCAATTACATGTCCCCTGGCACCTCTGTGTCCAATCACTATGGGTTCTTGTTTCATCTGTTCACAACTTTGCATGAACATCAAAAATACACTACAAAAAAAGATTCTTCGCATTTCTCAGGCTGTTTAAAACTAATCAAGTCTAAAAATAAACGATTGCAACGGATTGAGCGCTATTTTCACGCTTCCTTTACCATTTCTTAATATCAAATCTGCTTTTTGCTCTCCGAATAATTGATCGGTCAACACATAACTTCCCTCTTCCAAATCCCATTCTTTTATAATGTCTTCTGGGATTTTCAATTCAAACTCACAGTGATTTTCAGCATCAAAATTGGAAATAACCAAAAGTTTCTCATCTCCTTTCCAACGCACAAAAGAAAACACCCTGTGGTCGTAATTTTCTGTATGCTCTTTGTTGTAATAATGAATTTCACGGGAATCTCCCGTTAAAGCTTCGCTTTTGATTGTAAAATTGAGCAAACGCTTATAAAAATCACGCAATTCTTTTTCTGAAGAGGATAATTGTCCGCCGTCGAACTTCCCATCATTCATCCATCGTTGATGATGTGGAACACCCACATAATCAAAAATTGATGTGCGTCCGGGATCACCAAAACCACCATCTTCTTCAGCATCTTCCCCTACTTCCTGTCCGAAGTAAATCATCAAAGGCCCGGTGCCGATAGTAGCTAAAGTCACCATGGCCGGCTTGGCTTTTCGGGCATCACCCAAAAACTGCGGACTCGCCAAGCGAAGCTCATCGTGATTTTCCAGGAAATAAAGTAAGTTCGGCTCAATATCGGTAAACTTATCCCGCACTACAGGAATGTGATCTGTCCAACCGTAACCTTTCATAATATGAGCAATGGAATCGTACATGTCCACCTTGTCATACAAGTAATCCATTTTCCCAAGACGGATATAATCCCTGTACAAATCGGGTTGATAGACTTCTGCCATTAAAAAAGCATCAGGATTTTCCATTTTTATGGCTGAATTCATATAGCTCCAAAACTCCACCGGCACCATTTCGGCCATGTCATAACGAAAACCATCCACTCCCATTTCCACCCAATACAAGGCAATATCCTTGAATTTCTTCCATGAATCGGGTACTTCCTTATCTTTCCAAAACTGAAAATGCTTTTTGTAGGATGCTTTATCAAAACCTTCCGGCAAGGAATCAAAATCTCTATCACCATCGGGTGAAACCCCATAATTGATCTTTACGGTTTCATACCAATCATTAAAATTCGGCTGAGAAAGATGTGAACCGTTTCCTGTCCATTTTGCGGGAATCTCCACAAATTTTGCATCAGCTGATGTATGTTTTTCCCCGCCAAGCAGTTGATAACCGTTTTCCCATTCCG
The DNA here is from genome assembly GCF_026241135.1 of Galbibacter kalidii. GTDB lineage: Bacteria > Bacteroidota > Bacteroidia > Flavobacteriales > Flavobacteriaceae > Galbibacter. The sequence goes on along the minus strand of NZ_JAPFGA010000006.1, from coordinate 97,016 downwards.
GTACTTCAAATTCCTCTCCGGGATTGTAATAAAAATTGTTATTCTTTTTATAGGTTACCGAAGTGTCATCCGAAGCACCAAAACTTTCTACCCCTTCCGGAACTGAGGTACTTTCATATTTTCTCGCTACGTGATTGGGCACAATATCGACAATCACTTTCAGTCCGGTCTTGTGTGTGCGGGCGATCAACTGTTTGAACTCCTCCAAGCGATTGGCAGGATCCACAGCCATATCGGGATCTACATTGTAATAATCTTTTACTGCATAGGGAGATCCGGCACGGCCTTTTATCACATCCGGATCGTCATTGGAAATTTCGTATTGTGTATAATCGTTTACCAAAGCATGATGCGGCACTCCTGTATACCAAATATGGGTAATCCCCAGCTCTTTTATCTCCTGCAAAGCCTGATCAGTAAAATCAGCAAATTTACCTATCCCGTTTTCTTCTATCGTTCCCCAAGGTTTGTTAGTGGTATTTGTATTACCAAAAAGTCTTGTAAAAACCTGATAGACTACTTTTTTGGTCACTTTGTCTGTGCTGTTATCTTCTTTCACTTTTTTTTCTGTCTTGCAAGTGCAAAATAAATATAAAACTAATAAGCTTAATACGATTGTTTGTTTCATAATTGTTAGCTTTCTCTTTGCGTGTTTTAAGTAATATTATTTCTCGCAAAGACGCAGAGGCGCAAAGAATTTATTTTAGCTCAAATATTAGTGCCGATTTGGCTTCCACTTTCAAGGGTTCATTCAGCGTAAATTCTTGTCCGGATATCACTTCTTTTCCTAATTTTTTATCCTGAATATGCTTTGAAAAACGCTTCAAACCTACACTTTGTTCTTTATCGGAATTGTTCAGTACCACCATAACGGTTTCCTCATCATTATATCTGAAATACACATACACATTGTCCTGCGGAATATAATGCGTGGTTTTTCCTGAATGAATTACCACCTTGTTTTTACGCCAGTTCAACAGTTTTTTGGTGAAGTTGAAATATTCCTTTTGTGTCTCAGTTCTTCCTTCAGCAGTAAAAGCGTCCCGATAGTTATCGGGATCTGTATCACCTTTCCAACCTCCGGGAAAATCCCTACGGATATCACCATCGCCTTTGCCTTTATCACCTTCCATTCCGATTTCGTCGCCATAATACAACTGCGGAATCCCGCGAACAGTAGCAATCAAGGTCATGGCCAATTTGTATTTATTTACATCGCCACCAAAAACAGTCTGGATACGTTGCGTATCGTGATTTCCGGCAAAAACCAATAAATTGTTGATATTTGGATACAAGAAATCGTTGGCAAAATTATCATAAAACCGCATGGCTCCAGTATCCCAACCTTGCTCGTTCTCGTCAAAGGCCTGCATGATGGCATCGTGAAGCGTAAAATCCATTACCGAAGGTAAATGTGAGTTGTAACCGTCTATTGCACCTATTTTACTGTCTTTTTGCCAATAGGCCATTTGCGCCTGATCGTGCATCCACACTTCACCTACAATGTTGAAGTTCGAGTATTCATCCATGATACGTTTGGTCCATTCGGCTATACCGTGTTTGTCATTATAGGAATAGGTATCCACGCGAAAACCATCTAATCCGGCAAATTCTATCCACCAAATGGCATTTTGTACCATATAATTCAACACCAACGGATTGCTTTGGTTCATATCAGGCATAGTGGTGTCGAACCAACCGTTCATACAACCTTCGGCATCAGCTTGTGATGCATTGGGATCAAACTGTGTCGTCATTCTATAATTACTTCGCTGAAAGCCATCGCGACCATTGGCATCAAGGTTGCTGTTTTCCCAAATATGAATCCAATCTTTGGAAGGCAGATCTTGAATCAGCCAATGTTTGCTTCCCCAGTGATTGGTCACATAATCCATCAACAATTTCATTTCACGTTTATGAAGCTCATCGGCCAAACGCTTGTAATCGTCGTTGCTGCCAAAACGCGGATCGATTTTGTAATAATCGCTCTGCGCATAACCGTGATAGGAATACCGTGGCTCGTTGTCTTCCAAAAGCGGTGTACTCCAAATAGCAGTAGCGCCGAGTTCTTCAATATAATCCAGATGCTGAATGATGCCTTCGATATCGCCCCCGTGGCGACCACCATTGTTTTCCCTGTCAGCTTTTTCAGCGGTGTTTTTTGTACTGTCGTTTTTCGGATTGCCATTGGCAAAACGATCGGGCATCAAGAGGTAGATAACATCCGAGCTGTCAAAACCTTTTCTTCCTGCGGAATTTTCAGCTCGCTCTTTAAATTCATAATCGAATTCCTGAACAATTTTCTTCCCTTTTTTAAACTGAAGTTGTACCGTCTTCGGACTCACATTTTCAGTATCAATCGTTACAAAAAGGTAATTCGGATTTTCCACTTTTTTGATTTTCTCAATGGCAATACCATCCGAAAATTCGGGTTGAAGTTCTGAAATGTTTTCTCCATACACCAACAATTGCAGTTCGGTGTTGTTCATTCCACTCCACCAAAAAGGCGGTTCTATTTTTTCAACTTGCGCTGAAAGTTGAAACGTGATAAATAATGTAAGTATGAGTAATTTTTTCATTTTTTTTATTTTGTTCCGATAATTATCGGGATTGTTTCAGTATCTTTTTTTTAGACAGCCTCTCTTTTAAATCTTTTCTACTTTTCTAGATAAAGTTACTCTTTCTTCACCATTAACAACAATCGTTAATTCCTTATCATTATCCGTTGTAAACTCAGTTTCATCGTGACTTACATTCACTTTTAAAATCTGATTTCTAAAGTTCACTTTAAACGAATAACTTTTCCACTGCTCCGGAATCTGCGGATTAAAATGCAGCACATCGTCTTTTACACGCATTCCGCCAAAACCTTCCACAATACTCATCCACGTACCAGCCATGGAAGTGATGTGCAAGCCTTGATGCACTTCTTTATTGTAGTCGTCTAAATCCAACCTTGATGTTCTCAAGTAAAATGTATACGCCTGTTCCATCCTACCTAGCTTCGCTGCCTGAATGCTATGTACGCAAGGAGACAACGAACTTTCGTGTACGGTAAAAGGTTCGTAAAAATCGAAATGACGTTCCAGTTCCTTATCAGTAAAATCATCTTCAAAAAAGTAAAATCCTTGCAAGGTATCGGCTTGTTTGATGTAAGGCGAACGCAGGATTCTGTCCCATGACCATTTTTGGTTAATCGGACGTTGCGATTTGTCCAAATCGGTCACAGTGATGAGTTCCTTGTCCAAAAAGCCATCTTGTTGCAAATAGACTTGATGTTCTTCAGAATATGGAAAATACATCTCCTCGGCCACAGTTTTCATCTGTTCCATTTCGGTTTCAAACAATTTCACCTTGTCCATAACCCTTTTGTAATCCGAAGGATATTCGGCTTTTACTTTGTGAACTTGTCCCAAAGCATACTCGATACACCATTTGGCAATATAGTTGGTGTAAAAGTTGTTGTTTACGTTGTTTTCATATTCGTTTGGTCCGGTTACACCTAAAATGACATATTTGTTTTTTGCAGTTGAAAACGTAGCTCTCTGCTGCCAAAAACGGGCAATCCCGATTAGCACCTCCAATCCCATTTCGGGAATGTAACTGTAATCTCCCGTAAAGCGGTGGTAATTGAAAATGGCATAGGCAATCGCTCCGTTTCGGTGGATTTCCTCAAAGGTAATTTCCCATTCGTTGTGACATTCTTCTCCGTTCATCGTCACCATTGGATACAAAGCTGCTCCACCGGAAAAACCGAGTTTTTCAGCGTTTTCAATGGCTTTTTCTAAGTGTTTATAGCGGTATTCCAAAAGATTTCGCGCTACACTTTGATTTTTAGTTGCCATATAGAAAGGCAAGCAATAAGCTTCGGTATCCCAATAGGTCGACCCTCCGTATTTTTCACCGGTGAACCCTTTCGGACCGATGTTCAATCGGGCGTCTTTCCCGAGGTAGGTCTGATTCAACTGAAAAATATTAAAACGTATCCCTTGCTGTGCTTTTACATCGCCTTCAATAGTGATATTGGCCATTTCCCAAATGTTGGCCCAAGCATCTTTTTGTTGTGCTTTCAACGCATCAAAACCAAGATTTATGGCTTTTTCCAAAACACTTTTTGAAGCAGAGACTAATTTATCCTGTGAATGGTTCATCGAGGTTACATACCCCGCCATTTTTACCAAAGAAGCCATTTGTCCTTGTTTTACTGAAGTGGTGTAGCAAAAACTTACTTTTGCTTCTGTTTGCACTATTCCGGGAGCTACATTTACTTCATTTTTATCGACAAAAAGTTGGTTTATCATTCCCGTACACACGTGAAATTCGGTTTTCATGGTTTTGGAAACTACATAGCCAAAATCATCTTCAACATTTGCTTCATAAACATCCCAAAATTTATCATCCCAATTGGAATCCTCATTGGTAATTCCACTATCTACATAGGGTAAAAACGTAATTTCCACATCCTTGTTAAGCGGTTTTACTTCGTAATTGATGGCACCTACTTCATCCATGTCTAAACTCAAAAAACGGGTGGCTACCACCTCAACTTCCACATCATTAGGTAAAATTGCTTTAAAACTGCGTTTGTGCCAACCTTCTTTCATATTGAGTTCGCGACGGAAATCACTCACCGATTTACAAGTGTGAAGGTCGAGCATTTCTCCATCAATCTTTACGTCGATTCCAATCCAATTAGGCGCATTAAGCACTTTGGCAAAATATTCGGGATAGCCATTTTTCCACCAGCCCACGCGGGTTTTGTCGGGATAATAAACTCCGGCAATATAACTTCCCTGAAAAGTATCTCCACTATATGTTTCTTCAAAATTCGCACGTTGTCCCATGGCACCGTTTCCGATACTGAACAAGCTTTCGGACGACTTTACTTTTTCTGCATTAAATCCTTCCTCAATTAAGGACCATTCGTTTGGAACTATATAATCCTGATTCATTTTATTTTTTCAATTAATAGGTCTCGACTGCGCTCGACCTGACATTGTCACCCCGAGCGCAGTTGAGGGGTTATTTTATTAGTTTATTTAAAAATTCATCACTCATCTCCGTAAAATCGGCAAACACATAATCGGCTTCGCCCAAAACAGTTTTGCTGCCTATACCGATGCTTGTCATCCCGGCAGTATTGGACGCTTGAATACCGGCTACGGAATCTTCAAACACCACGCAAGCTTCATTCTCAACACCCACTTTTGTGGCACCAATCACAAAAACTTCAGGATCGGGCTTGGCTTTGGAAACATCATTGCCATCCACAATGGCATCGAAATAATCAATCAGATTGACCTGTTTCAAGATTCTACGGGCGTTTTTACTTGCAGAACCCAACACAATGTGGTAACCTTTTTCTTTTAGGAATTTTAAAGTTTTCAACACATCAGGTAGAATTTCATTTTCATCCATTTTGTCGATGTAGTCCAGATATTCTTCATTTTTTTGAACGAGGTAGTTATCAAAATCTTCCTTCGAAAGTGTTTTGTTTCCGAGTTCCAAAATAATCTCTAACGACCGTACCCGACTTACGCCTTTTAAACGTTCGTTGTCTTTTTCGGTAAAGTTGATATCGAGTTCTTCAGCTAAATTCTTCCACGCTAAAAAATGGTATTTGGCGGTATCGACAATCACGCCGTCGAGGTCGAATATAAATCCTTTCTTTTCCTTCATTTTTTTAATCTAATGTATATGCAATTGCTTTTTTATTGGTAATAAGAAGATTTGAAAATCCGGCGATAATCAAACACATCCCAGCTATGATCATTGCGTTGATGGTTTCATCCCCCAACAGTTTATAAGTGAAGTTGATTCCTTCAAGGGCCGCCACAATTTGCGGAATTACGATAAACATGTTGAACAAGCCCATATAAACCCCCATTTTCTTTGCGTCGATAGAACTCGACAACATGGCGTACGGCATGGAGAGAATACTTCCCCAGGCAATTCCGACCAGTATAAAACTCACATACAAAAACGACGGACTTGGGACAAAATACATCGATATAAAACCGATTCCTCCTAAGATCAAGGAAACCATATGGGTCAGTTTTCTATTTACCCGTTTTCTGGAAGCATAAAACGTAAGCGCTAAGGCAAATACCATGGACGACAATCCGTAAACTCCCATTGCAGAACCTACTTTATCTGATGCATCTTGATATTTTCTATTGGCTGTACTAAACGCTTCTTGCTGTTGTGTATCTTCAAAATTATACGCTTTCTCTATTGGTGCCGGTGCTTGATAAACATGTTCTGTAAGCGCAGGTGTGGCCATACTCCACATCGCGAAAAAAGCGAACCAACTAAAAAATTGAATAACGCCCAGTTTCACCATCGTTGGAGGCATTTTTCCTATATTTTCTATGATATCCTTTACAAAATTCCCTTTGGATTCTTTCTTCATCTTTTTAAAAGCTTCCATGTCTTCCGGTGGGTATTCATCCGTAGTAAAAATGGTATAAAGAATACTGGTGATAAACACAAAAGCCCCAATAGCGAAAGCCACTTTTACAGACATGGGTACCACTCCCGGAGCAGCCTCATTGCTTACACCCAAGCTGTTGACCAACCAAGGCAGGTTACTGGCTATCCACGTTCCGATCCCGATAATAAGGGTTTGCACCACAAAACCATAGGAACGTTGTGACTCATGAAGTTTATCGGCTACCAGTGCCCTGAAAGGCTCCATACTCACATTGATGGAAGCATCCAAAACCCATAAAAATCCCGCAGCTACCCATAAAGCAGGTGAATGAGGCACAAAAAACAAGGCCAACGAACTGAGAATAGCTCCTATAAGAAAATAAGGACGCCTTCTCCCCAGTTTGGGGTGCCATGTTTTGTCACTTAAATATCCAATGATGGGTTGAATGATCAATCCGGTTAGTGGTGCTGCTATCCACAACAAAGGAATACTGTCTTTATCGGCTCCAAGTGTTTGAAAGATACGGGACATAAAGCCTCCCTGAAGGGCAAAACCGAATTGAATCCCCAAGAAACCGAAACTCATGTTCCAAATTTCCCAGAAACCTAAAATACGCTTCTTCATTATCGTAATTTATTGATTTATAGTACGATAAGCGCTATGACTTATCAAAACTTAAATTAAATGTTTGAGAAGTAAAAATATAAGTTTTGATGTGGGCTAAGATACTACTTTTTTTGTAACAATCTAATCAAATGGCTATTAAACGGGTTTTGTAGATTCCCGAACCAATAAAGATGTTTTGATGACTTCTGTTTTAAAATTCTCATCTTCTTCCTCATTTTCTAACCTTTCTATAAGCAGTTGAGCCGCTTTTTCACCTATTTCATAACCGTGTTGCACTACAGTCGTTAGTGATGGATAGGCGTATTTGGATAAAATTCCATCACTAAAACCTATAAAACTCATTTCCATCGGGATTTTATAGCCTCTGTTGTGAGCTTCCCGCATTGCCACAACGGCATAGATTTCGTTTACGCCAAAAACTGCGTCAAAACTTTGAGTGTCGAACAATTCTTTTACCTTTTGTTCAAGTTCCCCGATATCATCGACTTTCACAATAAGATTCGGATCTACCTCAATCCCTTCATCTGTTAAAGCATTGATATATCCGGAGGTTCGCAATTTACCTACGGAGACATAATCGGCTGTGGTGATCAATGCTATACGCCTACATCCGGTATAAATAAGATGTTGAATGGCATTGTAAGAAGCCCTTGCATCGTCAATAACCACTTTGTCACAATAAATTTCTTCGGAAACGCGGTCGAACATCACCAAAGGCATTCCTTGATTGATGACTTCCCTTAAATGCTGAAAGTCTTTCTTCAAAAGGGTCTCCTTGGATAACGACAGCAGGAAGCCGTCTATACTTCCGTTGGCCATGGTCTCCATATTGATCACTTCCTTAGCAAAAGACTCATTGGATAAGCACACAATAACATTATAGCCCAGTTCATTGGATTTGTGTTCTATCCCACTCACGATCAAGGTGAAAAAATGGTGAACGATCTCGGGAATGATCACCGCAATATTCTTGGTTTTTTTGTTTTTAAGACTCAGTGCTATGTTATTCGGCTTGTAATTGTACAGTTTTGCAAAAGCCTGCACCTTTTCAATGGTATCCTTACTGATTTCAGGACTGTTTCTCATGGCTTTTGAAACCGTGGAAACAGAAACATCCAACTCTCGTGCGAGTTCCTTTATAGTCATTTTCTTTTTCATATAAATTGAGTTGAATCCCACTAAGTGGGTTTTACCTGACTGCCGTTAGGCAAGTTTCCCCGATGGTCTGCATCGAAATGAATTAAGGTTTGCCCCTTTTAATACCTCATGGATTTCCCGAGGCAGTTGATTTTATATCAAATTCCTACAAAAGTACGGTTTTCTAGCATATAACAATCTCTAGTTCAAAACTTAAAAATTAATAATTCATCAGTATGCGTCCTTTTTTATTATGGATATGAAAATTTGCAGCTTTAAAAGGACTCGAAGTGTTAAAAAATAAAAAGTTTTTAACACTAAACCGTTTTCGTAGCGTTCCACGGGCTTTCTAAGCATTTCTTCACTTAAAATTTACATAGTTTTAACACCGAGAAGTAAAAATATCAAGTACAAAACAGATCTAATTATTCTAATTTATCTATGAAATGAGCCATAACATTTAAGTTGATAACAACCGATATGTTTTATGGCGAATTCCATCTGACAAACAAAACAATAAAAAAGAACAGATGAAAATATTACAAAAACTAAACTTATTGCTGTTTTTGATTCCCTTAGGGGTCTTTGCACAGCAAACTGTTAGTGGTGTGGTAACAGAAGCCGCTACGGGAACACCTATTCCGGGAGTGAATGTCCTTGTAAAAGGAAGTACAACTGGAACTACGACCGATTTTGACGGTGCATACGAAATCAATGCCAACGATGGAGATGTACTTCAATTTTCATATATCGGATTCACTACTACTGAAAAAGTAGTTGCAGGAAGCACTATGAATGTAGCACTGCAAGAAGACACCCAACAACTGGAAGAAGTTGTGGTTATTGGTTATGGATCGGTTAAAAAGGAAGACCTTACCGGTACTACCGATTTAGTAACCTCTGAAGATTTTAATAAAGGCCCCATTGTATCGGCCCAATCACTTATTAGCGGTAGGGTAGCCGGAGTTAACGTAACTTCGGGTAGTGGTGCTCCGGGTGACGGACAGGAAATTACCATCCGCGGTATGGGGTCCTTGTCGTTAACCAGTTCTCCGCTAATTGTTGTTGATGGAATTCCACTCGATAATTCAGGTGTAGGAGGCACCAGAAACCCACTTAACTTTATCAATCCTAACGATATTGAAAGCTTTGTGGTGCTTAAAGATGCCTCTTCAACAGCTATTTATGGATCCCGTGGTGCCAATGGCGTAATTTTAATTACTACCAAAAAAGGAAAAAAACATGAGTTTGAGTTTAATGCCAGCTCACAGACCACAATCTATAATGTAACAGAAACTGTAGATGTATTGGAAGCCGACCGTTTCAGGGAACTGGTTTTAAGTCTGGACAATCCCGATGCTGCTGCCAGGATGGGTAATGCCAACACCGATTGGCAAGACGAAATCTACACCTTTGCTGTAGGGCAAGACCACAACGTTAGTGCTTTGGGAAGTGCTTTTGGTATACCCATGAGAGTGTCTGCAGGTTTTTCAAATCACGAAGGAATCCTAAAAGGTGATGAATTCAGTAGAGGAACAGCCTCAATTAACCTTACACCCAGATTGATGGACGACCACCTAAAACTAGAGCTCAACGCCCGGGGAATGTACATTGAAAACACTTTTGCAGACAGAGGTGCCATAGGTAGTGCCATCCAATTTGATCCTACACAAAGTGTTTTTGATGAAAACTCTCCCTTTGGATATTATGCATGGCTTAATCCAGACGGTGTGACCCAAAACAGTCAAGCACCCACCAACCCGGTGGCCTTGTTGGATCTGATTGACGACAGTGCCGAAGTAAGACGCTTTGTAGTAAATGGTAAGGTAGATTACAAATTACACTTCTTTCCTGATTTAACCGCTACAGTAAACGTGGGTATCGATAAATCCAATAGCAACGGAAGGCGTATAGTTTCAGAATTAATGCCTACCTCCGATATGCTTTGGAACGGTTCTTTAAACAGGTACTCGAACATTTCGACAAATCTTTTATTTGATGCCTATGCCACTTATACAAAAACATTAAACGACACGCATAACATTTCCTTTGTGGCTGGGCATTCCTACCAATCGTTTGAATATGACAACGAAAGTTATGACAGTGAAGCTCAGGAAGACGGATTGAAATATGAATTTATAGACAAAAGTAAAAATGTACTGTTGTCTTATTTTGGAAGGCTAAACTATGATTACAAAGGAAAATATCTATTAACGGCTTCTTTTAGGGCCGATGCCTCTTCAAAACTGAATCCGGAAGATCGTTGGGGGTATTTTCCATCGGTAGCTTTGGCTTGGAAGATAAGCGACGAATCCTTTATGGAAGACTCTGCATTCAACTTGTTGAAACTACGTGTAGGTTACGGTGAAATTGCCAACGTAAACGGTTTGGGAGATTACCTCTTCCTGACACGTTATACAGGTAGTACCGACAGTGCCCGGTATCAACTTGGCAATAGTTTCTATCAAACCTATCGCCCTGAGCCTATTAACGAGAACTTACGTTGGGAAGTTGGTAAAACTTTCAACGTTGGTTTGGATTACAGCCTGTTTGACGGCCGTGTATCCGGTTTGGTAAATGCTTACATCCGTAATACTGAAGATCTAATCGCTTCTTCACTTGTGGATCCTTTTACCAACTTTGGGAATCGTATCGATGCCAATATCGGTAACATGGAAAATCGAGGAATTGAATTCAATATTAATGTTGATGCCATCAGAAGGGATGATTTCAATCTGTCACTCAACTACAACATTTCCTATAACGACAATGAGATCACAAAACTTTCTGTGGATCAACCAACAGGAGGTATTTCATCCGGTGTAGGCAACTTCGCTCAAGTACATCGGGTAGGTGAAGAAGCTGCAAGCTTCCTTGTTTATCAGCAAGTGTATGACGAAACCGGAAAACCTATAGAGGGTGTATATGTGGATAGAAACGAAGACGGTATGATAAACGATCAGGACAAGTACATCTTCAATAGTCCGAATGCTGATATCTTTATGGGTTTCAATATCAATGCAAACTATAAAAAATGGGATTTTTCGGCACAAACACGTGCCAGCCTTGGTAATTATATGTATAATGACGTATTTGCCGGTAGAGGAATCCTAGCCGGGGTAACCGACTTGAGTATGCTGGACAACATCCACGCTGATTATTTCAACACCGGATTTGAAAACTATTCAGACCCCAATGCATTGAGTGACCATTTTGTTCAAGAGGCTTCTTTCTTCAAAATAGACAACATCTCATTGGGCTATACTTTAGACCAAGCCATAGAAAATACCAGCATAAGGATATATAGTTCATTACAAAATGTATTGACTGTAACTGATTACGACGGACTAGATCCCGAAATCGACGGGGGTATTGACAATAACTTCTACCCAAGACCACGGTCGTTTGTATTGGGAGTAAATGTTGATTTTTAACAAAAAAATGAAGAAAAAGATGAAGACTATAAAACACATTTTATTTGCGGTTTTGGTATCGTTTGTGTCCTGTCACGACGATTTAGACCAATCCCCAATAGACCCGGACAGTTTTACTGAGGAAGACGTATTCGCCAACGCAGACCAAGCTTACGGTGCCTTGGCAAAACTATATGCCAGTTTGGCCCTTACAGGTCAGGAAGGACCTGCAGGACAACCCGATATTGCAGATATAGATGAAGGATTTTCGCAGTATTCAAGGATGCTCTTTAACCTGAACGAGCTCACCACAGACCATGCTGTTATTGGTTGGGGTGATGCCGGTCTGCCCGATTTACACGGTCAGTATTGGTCTGGTAGCAACGATTTCACGGAAGCTATGTATGTCCGATTGGCACAGGAAGTATCTTTTTGCAATTCTTTTATAAACAATGCTTCTGTCCTAGAAGACAATGTAGTGCAGAATTATATTGCAGAAGCCCGATTTTTAAGGGCATTTGCCTATTACAACCTTATGGATATGTATGGCAATGTGCCCTTGATAACAGAGATTACTACTGAATTACCGGCACAAAATTCAAGAGTCGAAATATTTTCTTTTGTTGAATCTGAATTGTTGGAAATCCAAGACCTTTTGGCCGAGTCCTCCGATTATGGTAGAATAGACAAAGCAGGTGCCTGGGCACTCCTTTCAAAATTGTATCTCAATGCCGAGAGCTGGACTGGAGAAGATCGTTATGCTGATTGTGTAACGTATTCAGAAAGGGTGATGAATTCATCCTATAGCATCAACACCACTGACGCTAACGGCAATGGGACGGCTTATGATGAGTTGTTTTTAGCAGATAACGATACCAACGGTGCTCAAAACGAATTCATTTTTGCCCTTAATTTTGACGGTATTAATTCCACTACCTACGGAGGCACGACTTTTTTAGTACACGGAGCTATTGGTGGCGATATGGTACCGGGTGATTTTGGTGTAAATGGTGGCTGGGGCGGTATGCGTACCACAAAATCTTTGGTGAACAAGTTTGAAGCCGAAGACATGAGAGCTATGTTCCACACCGAAGGTCAGAATCTGGAAATAGAAGATATATCCACTTTTACTGATGGTTATGCCATAACAAAATTCAAGAACATTGATTCTAACGGCAATCAAGGGAATGACAGCAGTGGCGAATTTGTTTCTACTGATCTGCCAATTATTCGTTTGGCTGAGATTTATCTGAACTACGCCGAAGCCAGCCTCAGAGGTGGTGGCGGTGATCTGAACACAGCTGTAAATGCAATTAACGAATTGAGAACCCGTGCCTATGGAGGAACTACAGGTAATATCACTTCAGGAGATCTAACCCTTGATTTTGTCCTTGATGAGCGTTCACGTGAATTGTACTGGGAAGGACAGCGTCGTACCGATTTGATTCGTTACAGCCTGTTTACTACCAGTGATTACCTATGGCCTTTCAAAGGAAATGAACCCGGTGGTATTTCAGTAAGTGAACACCTTAATCTGTTCCCATTACCGTCAAGTGTATTGACCGTTAACCCAAACCTAACACAAAATACAGGTTACTAAAAAATAACACAATGAAGACACTACTAAATAAAGCTGTATTCCTTTTAAGTATCGTATTGATATTTACCGCTTGCGATGACAGGGAATACACCATGATAAATTCCAATGCCAACGCTACGGTAAGTCTTTCAACCAACTCGGTTGTACTTACCGAAGAAACTGCTGCGGATGAAGCACTTACCGTTTCCTGGACTGAGCCAGATTTCGGTTTTTCTAATGCACCTACCTACCGGATATTGTTTGATATAGCCGGAGGTGATTTTGCAGAGGCCCAAACCATTCCTGCCGGATCAGATCTTTTCATGACTTTTACAGGGTCAGAACTAAACTCCAGATTATTAAATTTGGAGCTTGAGCCCGATGTAGAAGCTACTATAGATATAGTTGTAGAATCTCGTTTGAGCAGTTCGTCTGTGGTAACCTCAACGCCCGTAAGCCTTACTGTTACTCCATATTCCACCGTATTGGATCTAAGCACTACTTGGGGAGTAGTAGGAAGTGCAACACCTAACGGTTGGGATGGCCCGGATGTTCCGTTCTATCAAACAGGAACAGACGGAGTGTATGTTGCCTATACCACTTTGATTGACGGATTAATAAAATTCCGCGAAAACAATGATTGGGCTCTGAATTATGGTGACAATGGAGCCGATGGAACCCTTGAAGAAGGGGGTGCCGATATTGAAGTTACTGCGGGAACATACAAAATTGAATTCAACATCAACGACCTTACCTATACCATTGAGCCATACAGCTGGGGTATTGTAGGTAGTGCCGCACCTAATGGTTGGGACGGACCGGATGTAGAGTTTGAATACGACCCGTCTTCAGACCAATGGCGTGCCTTGGTTACTTTGACCGATGGTGAAATCAAGATCAGACAAAACAACGATTGGGCGGTGAACTATGGTGATGATGGAGCTGATGGCACTTTAGAACTCAATGGCTCTAACATTGTTGTAAGTGCAGGAAATTACTTGGTTACTTTCAACGAAAAAGACCTTACCTATACCATCGAAGCCATCGACTTTTGGGGTATCGTGGGAAGTGCTGCGCCCAATGGTTGGGACGGTCCCGATGCTGAACTAAAACTGGATTATGCCAGTGACGGAGCCGTTTGGTACAACAACAGCGTAGATCTCGTAGATGGTCTGATCAAATTTCGCTCCAACAATGCTTGGGATGTAAACTATGGTGATGACGGAGCCGACGGTTCATTAGAACTTAATGGCGCTGATATTGAAGTAACCGCGGGCAATTATGCTGTGACCATCAATCTGGAAGAATTGACTTATTCCCTCACTCAAAACTAAATATTAATAGTTAACAGTTAGTAAGTTAGTATTTAATGTGAACCTCACAGACACATCAGAACCTGTGAGGTTTTTAAATCACATTAACCAAACATAACGATACACTTATGAAATGCCCATAACCAATTTTTCAGATACCAACCGATATGATAATCGGGGCATTCCATCTGACCATTGAAAAACAAATAAATATTAACAAATGAAAACTTTTTATTACTCCCTCGGCCTTCTTTTTGGTCTTATGTTCATTTCATGTTCAAGTGACAATGATGTAACCGAAAATCCTCTCCAAAATGAAAACCCTGAACCATCAGAAATAAGGGCCATCGATCTTTCAGCATACGACAACAACAATCGTGTGATGATGCAAGCTTTTTACTGGGATGTAGAGCCTAGGGGTGAATGGTGGACACTCCTTACCGGAAAGCTGGATGAATGGGCTTCCTCAGGGATTGATCGTTTATGGCTTCCGGTGGCTACCAAAGGACAATCGGGAGGGTATTCCATGGGATATGATATTTCTGATTATTTCGATTTTGGTGAATTTGAACAACACGGTACTGTAGAAACCCGTTTTGGAAGCCGAACAGAATTGGAAACCCTGATTGCTGAAGCCCACAACAACGGACTTGAGGTTATCGCTGATATTGTTATCAACCACAACTCCGGAGGCGGGGAAGAGTACAATCCGTATCGCGATAAAAACACCTATACCCTTTTTGATGAAGAACACGGAAACGCATCGGGAATGTTCAACCGGAATTATGAGAATTTCTACCCGAACAGTACCAGCTCTTATGATGACGGTAGCTTGTTCTATGCGGAACAAAATCTCGACCACAATCAGGAGTACGTTCAGAACTGGCTGTGGAAAAATGACAATTCCGTAGCAAAATACTATAAAAATGTCATGGGTTTTGATGGTTGGCGCTTTGATTATGTCCTGGGTTACGAGCCTTGGGTGGTTAAAATGTGGTTGGAAGAAGTAGGCGGTTTTTCAGTAAGCGAACTCTGGGACGGCAATGCAACCGTACTGGCAGATTATGCCGACGAGACCGGAAGCGGTGTTTTTGATTTTTCTACTTTTTACAAACTTGAGGAAGCTATGGACAGATATAACGATCTTACTTACCTCGATCAGGAAATGCTCTGGAAAACCCATCCGGATAAAGCCGTAACTTTTACCGCCAATCACGACACAGAAAAGGATGAAAATGCAGATAATCATATTGCTGCTGACAATAAATTGAAGGCTTACGCCTATATTTTGACCCATCCCGGTTATCCAACGATCTTCTATTCCGATTTTGAAAACGATGCGTTTAAAGCCCCTATCAAACAACTCATCAAAATCCATAACAGTATTGCCACCGGGGAAACTGAAATTGTGTATGCTGACAATGATGAATATATCATGAAAAGAAAAGGAACCGCTGAAAATCCGGGGCTCATCTTATACATCAATACTTCGAGCAGTTTAAAAAAGCGCATGGTGCAAACACAATGGAATAACAGTTACCTGATAGACTACACCTCAAGCACTTCAACTACACCCCAAACATCCAAAAGTGGTGAGGCTCCTCTTGAAGCACCAGCCAATGGATATGCCATTTGGTCTATCGCTGATGTACAGTAACATAATGCATTTATTATTTTGTTCTACATAAAAAAGGTTGTCTCAAAAAGAGATACAACGAATTGTCATACTGAGCTTATCGAAGTATAATTTATTGAAGTTCAATACGTCTTCGACAAGCTCAGACTGATAAAACAATTTGCCAAGGCTTTTTAGACAACCTTTTTCATTTTCAATTTATTTACTATAAATGTAAATTGCACATTTTATATTTTTAACGAAAAAAGTGTGTAAAAAATGAAAAAAACACATTTATAGTTTAATTTTTTTCATAATTTCACATATATTTGGAAATATTTAACATTCAAAACCTCATAGTTTCAACGCAAGCTAACTAAGGACATTGAAAACTTTGAGAGAATGTTAATAGAGCTAACTATTTGAACTTTAAAATTTAATTGTATGAAGAACAATTTTCTGAAAGGCTTGGCCTTTGTCGGAGCATTCTTATGTTTCAGCATGGTCAAAGCACAGACTGTTAATGGAACAGTCTCAGACGAAAACGGTCCGCTACCCGGGGCCAATGTCATTGTAAAAGGAACAACCAACGGGACTCAAACTGATTTTGACGGAAATTACACTTTAGACGACGTAGGCGCTGACGCCGTTCTGGTATTCAGCTATGTCGGATTCAGTGCACAGGAAATTCCCGTAAACGGACGCTCAACTATCAATGTCACCCTTCAAGAAGATGCACAGGCATTAGGTGAAGTAGTAGTTATCGGCTATGGTACAACTACTGTTAAAGATGCTACCGGATCTGTATCTGCTGTAACTTCTGAAGACTTTAACCAAGGTGTTATTTCTTCTCCTGAACAGTTAATCCAAGGTAAAACTGCCGGTGTGCAAATTGCACAGGCCAGTGGTGAGCCTGGTGCCGGAGTAGCAATCAGGATTCGTGGATCAAACTCCATAAGATCCAACAACAATCCCTTATTTGTTGTTGATGGGGTTCCTATCTCTGGTGAATCAACTACACCTTCAGGAGGTGATGTTATTAATGGGGCAAACTCGACCCGTAACCCATTAAGCTTCTTAAACCCTTCCGACATAGAAAGTATGTCGATATTAAAAGATGCATCGGCAACCGCTATTTACGGATCAAGGGGAGCAAATGGTGTTGTAATTGTCACTACTAAAAGTGGTAAAGCCGGACAAGGAGGAGTATTTGAATTCAATTCTTCTGTAAGCTTTTATCATCCAGCTGAGCGTTATGACTTATTTGATGCTGAAACATTTTTAAATACTACAGCACAGCTAAGGTCACAACAAATAGCAGATGATAATGATTTTGGTGCTGATACCGACTGGCAAGATTATATCATCCAATCAGAAGCATCTCGTAATCAAAATCTTTCTTATTCACACAATTATGGCAGTGGTAACGTTAGAGCTACTTTTGGGTATGGTCAACAATTTGGGGTAATAAAAAAATCATCTCAAGATCGTATAACAGGTAGGATTAATGCAATGCAACGTCTCTTTGATGACAAATTAAAATTAAGCCTTCAATCAACTCTTTCGAGGGTCAACGATGAAGCGCCTCCAATTAGTGGAACCTCAGGAGCGAGTGGTAATTTAATAGGTGCTGCCTATTCTGCAAATCCGTCTTGGCCTGAAAATCCAAAGTTTTTTCTAGAAGGAAACCAATTAAACCCAGCTAATTATTTGGAAAATTTTCAATCGGAAACCATTACAGACCGATTCCTTATAAACTTTTCTGCTGAATACGATATAGTACCTGAACTAGCTGCAAAAGTAACTGTTGGTTACGATAATTCGAGTGCTGAAGCCATTACTGCTGTTACTCCCGATATAAATAATTTAAACCGTGTTTCTGGAAACGGACAAGCAGCTTTCAACACCCTTGATGTTAAGAGTCAGCTATTAGAGGGAACATTAAATTATAAAAAGGAGTTTTCGAACATTTCTTTAGATGCCCTTGTAGGATATTCATTCCAAGACTTTAGAAGAAGTGGATTTAACTCACAAGGTTGGGGCGTTTCGTCTAATAACTTAGACCAAATGGGAGACCTTTTACAAGAGTCTGTTCACAGTGCACGTAATTCTATAGATGGTCCATACCAACAATTTGGTTATGATGATGAAGGTACAAGTTTTGTAAACAGTATTATTCCTTTTGACGATTCAGGGTCTTTATCAGATAACATCGTTAAGAACTATAGAGCGCTTTGGGCAGATACTTTTGACAACACAGACGAATTACAATCGTTTTTCGCTCGTGTTAACCTGACGTTTTATGAGAAGTTTTTATTAACCGCCACCTTACGTGCCGATGGTTCCTCTAGGTTTGCTGATGATAACAAGTATGGTTTCTTCCCCTCAGGTGCTTTGGCGTGGAAACTAGACGAAGAAGATTTTGTAGGTCCTGCCTTTTCAACCTTAAAAATTAGAATTGGTGCCGGTGTAACTGGTAACCAAGAAGGTTTAGGATATGCCAACTATTTAAAAAGAGGTCGTTTTGCCCAACCGGGAATATCTGATGCAGGTACTATAACTAGACCAGGAATAGAAACTGTTGCAGTTCAAAACCCTGATTTAAAATGGGAATCTACATTAGACCTGAACCTTGGAATTGATTTTGGTATCGATTTAGATCGTTTTAACGGTTCATTGGATTTTTATAGAAAAGAGACCAAAGATTTACTGTTTAGACAGGCTGCAGCCGCACCGGCTTTCGATCCGTTTACATTTAAAAACCTTGAAAACGGAAAAGTGATAAACCAAGGTGTAGAATTAGCCCTAAATTATGATTTCATCCAGACAGACGATGTAACCTTCTCTAGCTCTTTCAATATTGCATATAATGATAATACTGTTGAAGGTCTTGAAGGTACAACTGCCGACTTTGGATTGTTAAACGGTCCGGGGCTTACAGATGCCTTTGCGCAAAAATTAGGAGAAGGAATGTCATTATTCTCATACTATATGGCGGAATACGCAGAAGATGCAGATGGGAATCCTGATTTTAATGCAGATGACAAAGTATTTGTTGGAAAAGATGCACTTCCTGATGTAAATGCCGGTCTTTCTTTGAATGTAAGCTATAAAAACTGGGATGCTTCAACATATTTTGCAGGGCAGTTTGGTTTTCATGTATACAACAATACAGCCAATGCGTTCTTAAACCGACCCACTTTTGAGACTACCCGGAATGTAACCCCTGCAGGATTAGAAAACCAATCGCAGGAGGTTTCAACATTGTACTTGGAAAAAGGGGATTTTGTGAGAATGCAATCCGCCTCAATTGGGTATAACGTACCTGTAAACAATGAAGGATTCCTTAAATCACTTCGATTGTCTTTAACAGGTCAGAACTTGTTTTTAATTACAGGCTACAGTGGTTTGGACCCGGAAGTATCCTCTTCTACCGGTGATTTTGGAAGTGGTATTCCTAGTGCCGGAATTGACTATACATCTTTTCCAAGACCTAGGACATTTACCTTTGGTGTAAACGCAAGATTTTAATTATTAAACTCAAAAAGACATGATCAATACACATCATATAAAAAATAACCGTCTGGGCATATTACTTTTAGTTTGTTTTTCTATTCTTTCGTGCACCGATTTAGAAATAGAAGAAACAGACTCCAGGCTACAAGAAGGCTTTAACGGTATTGAAACCGCTGAAGAAGCTGCAAATTCTGTTGGTGCATTGTATAATAGTTTAAATGGTTATATAGGAGATCAGGCAAACTTATATGCGCTTACAGAAGTAACTACAGATGAACAATTGGTTCCAACCAGAGGATCAGATTGGGGTGATAATGGTATATGGAGACAAATGCACCAACACTCTTGGACCCCGGACCATAATTATATAACTAATGTATGGAACCAGTGGAACGAATTACAATTAGGAGCAAGTGAAGTTATTGATGAGCGCTCTGCCTCATCAGATGAATCACGTGCTCAAGCGTATTTTCTTAGAGCATTGGGTATGTATGTAATCCTCGATAATTTTGGTCAGGTTCCATACAGAGATACTGCTGCATCTCCATTAGACGATCCAGAAGTATTAACAGGTGATGACGCCATTAATTTTATTGTAAGCGATTTAGAAAACGCCATCTCAGGATTGCCAATTATTGCTCCTGGAGACGGAAATAACCGTGCCGGTAAAGCAGCCGCCAGATATTTATTGGCTAAAACTTTATTAAACAAACACATCTTTAACGGTTCTGGAACAGCTAATCCGGCTGATATGGATCAAG
The DNA here is from genome assembly GCF_026241135.1 of Galbibacter kalidii. Classification (GTDB taxonomy): domain Bacteria; phylum Bacteroidota; class Bacteroidia; order Flavobacteriales; family Flavobacteriaceae; genus Galbibacter. Next base: position 76,622 of record NZ_JAPFGA010000006.1, on the reverse strand, counting down.
TTGTTTCTTTAGTTGACCAAATAGCTAACGATGGTTACGGTTTGGTAGCCGGATATTTCGACATCTTTAAAGAAGATATGGATAACGAAACCATCTGGTACATCCCAACGTCTGTTGGTAACAGAATTTGGAATGGTTTACATTACAACCAGATTACTCCGGAGCAATCCGGTGGTTGGAATGGATTTTCTACCCTTGCTGAATTCTACGACCTGTTTGAAGGTGACCCTAACGTAAACACTGAAGGTTCGGGCCAGGAAGAAAGACGAGGATTTGTACCAGACATTGCTTCAGACAATATAGATGAAACCAACTATGGTATAGGCTATGGCTTTTTAATAAGTCAACAGTATAGTGTAGCTACAAACGAAGATGGTGATATTATCACGCCCCTTGAACCCGTAGCTGCAACTGATAGAGGTGGTTCCCCTTTGGGTTATACCAGAGATTTTACCAATGCTTCTACAGGAGAGCCTAGTTTAACCGATAATGACGAAGTATCAGGTATTCGAGTTATTAAATATCACCCTGCAAATGGTGCTTTTAAAGAGCATGAAATTTTCTTTAGGTACTCTGACGCACACTTAATGAAGGCAGAAGCCATCATGAGAGGTGGTGGGGATCCTACAGCTTTAGTAAACGAATTAAGAACTTTAAGAGGTGCGTCTGAATTGACGGGAATTTCAGAACAAGGTTTACTGGATGAACGTGGTAGAGAATTGTATACGGAGTTCTGGAGAAGAAATGACATGATCCGTTTTGGACAGTACAATAAAGATTGGGATTTTAAAGATCCTGATGCTGTAGGAAACAGTGATAGAAATTTATTCCCTATTCCGGCATCGCAGCTTCCGCTTAATCCGAACTTGGTTCAAAATCCGGGATATTAACAGAACAATTTTTATTTAAAATAAAAACACCGCTTAAAAAATTAAAGCGGTGTTTTTTTATTCTTCAATCTTAAACACAAACCCCTTGTTGTGAACATTTTCAATGGAAATACGCGGGTCTTTGCTCAAATATTTTCGAAGGTGGGAAATAAACACATTCAAACTTTTACGATTAAAATAATCGTTCTTGCCCCAAATATGCGTTAGAATATCTTTGTGAAGGGAGAGTTCGTTTTTGTTCCTCCAAAGGAATAAAAGCAATTCACTTTCCCTTGATGTAAGCGTAATTGTTTCATCGCCATATTGCAGTTTTTGGTTTTTCCTGCTGAAACTATACCCCCCTATCTGATAATTTTCCGCTGTGACTTCTTCATTGCCAGATTGTAATCGGGATAGTAAGGTTTCAATCCGCACCACCAATTCTTCTTCGTCTATTGGTTTTTTCAAATAATCTACTGCTCCTAAAGAAAACCCCTTCAGTACATCAATTTTTAAAGAGCGGGCTGTTAAAAATATAAAAGGGATTGAAGGATACAGATCCCTTACTTTTCCGGCAAGGGTAAAGCCGTCCATTTCGGGCATCATAACGTCCATGATGATCAAATCGAAGGCTTCCTGCTTCAGAACCTCCAGTGCTTTAACACCATTGGTTGCCCATTCCAAATGAAAGTTTTTCATTTTTAGGTATTCACTGAGTAAATAACCCAACGAATTGTCGTCTTCAACCAATAAGAGCTTATTTCTTGTCATCTTCAACAACCGGCAGTTTTATGGTTACTTTTGTTCCTTTTCCTCTGTCACTTTCAACTGAAACGCTTCCTTTGTGTAATTTTATCACTTGTTTTACATAACTCAACCCGAGTCCGTACCCTCTCACATTGTGCAAATCCCCGGAAGGGATTCGGTGGAATTTCTTGAAGATGTTCTTCAATTCACTTTTTTCAATCCCAATTCCGTTATCCTCCACAACAATATACAAGATTTTTTCTTCAACATATGCGTTTAATTGAATCACTGGATGGCTTCCCGAATATTTTTTAGCATTATCCAGCAAGTTCCCAACAGCATTCGCTAAATGGTTCTGTTCACAATTCAACCAGTAGGTCTCCCCTTTCAATTCATAATTAAAATCAACATCCTCCATAACCGAAAGTTCCGAAAACGATTCGGCCAACTTCTTCAAACTTGGATAAAAATCCTGTTTCTTAAGTCTTAATACACTTTTTTTATTTTCAATACCCGATAGTTCCAAAACCTTATCGATATGGACTTTTAGTCTCTCGTTTTGTTCCCTGACTATTCCTACCAGCGATTTGCTCTCTTCATCTACTTTTTCTTCCAGCAATTTGGTCGCCAATCCTATAGAAAAAACAGGGGTTTTAAGTTCGTGTGTCAGGTTATTGATAAAATCATTAGTAGTAGCAATCACATTTTTCTGCCAATACATCGAGCGTAACACCCAAATAACTACTACAATAATGGCTGCAATAAATATCAGGCTGGGAATGGTCAAGCCGTTGAGTTGCGACAGGAAATAATTGTTCAGGTCTTCAAATTGAATTTCAAGTACCAACCTCTTGTTCACAGCCTCGGGTAAATATCCGCTAAGCAGCACCGGGAATTTCAATTCTTCTTCTTCAAGCGTTTTATACCCTGGAGATAAAAAAATAGTGCTGTCGTTGGTATGCAAACGATAGACAAATTCTGTTTTTATACCTCGCTGCAATAGCCTGTCTATCAAAAAATCATTCAAAAAATAGCGTGAGGCATCTTGAATACTGTCCACACTCAAGGTGAAATGAGAATCATCTTCATTAATAGCCTGTACCATTAAGAAGGTAAGTTCATTTTTAGTCCCCAAATCGGTTTTTATCGTCTGTAATGCTTGTCCGGTCTTGTTGTTGAATTGCACTTTGGCAAGGTTAAGCCCTATTTTCAGATATTGATACTGAATAAAAGCCAATCCTATGACTGATATTATAAAAACAACGACATATCCTTTTTTAAAATTTAACATCACAACAATTAACTAAAAAATCGCCCTCGATATGCTTTATTATACTTTCATTAATACTATTAACCTTTCATTAATCTTTTTGAACTCTCATTAACCTTAACCGACCGAATTGTTCCCTATTTTAGCAATGTTCAATTAGTTCAAAAAACATTCTTTATACAATTATAGAAAAGCTAACTTTTTAAGTTGGCTTTTTTTGGTTGGTGAAACAACCCAAACAATAAATATAAGCATATGAAACAACAAACCGAGTGTTGACCGATTGTAATGTTGTATTTGTTCGTATAATTACAAAAAAGCACATTCCGTTAATGATCATAAAAAAAGCCGTAAAAATAATACTCCCTTCTTTTTTATTCTTCCTCTCCTGTACGACAGAAAAGGAACGGCTTTTTACACAATTAAATGAAAGTGAAACGGGGATCAGTTTTAAAAATGAACTCACCAATACTCCTGAACTCAACATCCTTAACTATCTCTACTATTACAACGGCGCAGGTATCGCCGCAAGTGATTTTAACAACGATGGTTTAACAGACTTGTATTTTACAGGCAATCAAACTGCAGACAAACTCTATTTGAACAAGGGCGATTTTCAATTTACAGACATTACAGAAAAAACAGGAATCTCCAATGCTGAAAATTGGACAACCGGGGTTACTGTTGTTGATATCAATAATGATGGATGGATGGACATTTATATCTGCAGGGTAGGAAGTCTTTCTGAAAAAAACAGTCATAATTTACTCTACGTAAATCAGGGATTAAATGCTGGGAAGCTTCCGCAATTCAAAGAAGAATCTGAAAAATACGGCCTCGATATCCAATCCTATGCCACGCAAGCCGCTTTTTTTGACTACGACCTTGACGGCGATCTGGATATGTATTTACTCAATCATTCCCTACACCCTAACCGAACTTATGGAAGCGGAAAAAAAAGACATGAAACAGACATCCTTGCCGGCGACAAACTCCTAAGGAACGACGACGGACTCTTTACAGACGTTTCCCAAGAAGCGGGCATACATCAAGGAGGTATTGGGTACGGGCTCGGAATTTCAATTTCCGATATCAACAACGACAGCTATCCCGACATCTACATCGGAAATGATTTCTTTGAAAACGATTACCTCTATATCAATCAAAAAAATGGTGCTTTTAAAGAAGTAATTGCTTCCGACGAAACAAAATTTGGGCATACCACCCATTTTTCCATGGGAAACGACATTGCCGATATTAACAATGATGGCCTTTCCGATATTATTTCGGTTGATATGCTCCCGGAAGATCTAAAAAGTTTTAAAACTTCGGGAACGGAATACAACTTTCAAACCTACAGCGGTTATCTAAAAAACGGTTACGCTCCTCAATTCATGCAAAACGCCCTTCATATCAACAACGGCGGTGGTCATTTTACTGAAACGGCTTTTTTAAGCGGCCTTGCTTCAACGGAATGGTCCTGGGCTCCTCTTTTGGCCGACCTTGATAACGACGGGTTTAAAGATGTGTTTGTGTCCAATGGCATTTTAGGAGCTACCAATGACATGGATTTTATCAGCTTTATTGCCAACGAACATATTCAAAAACGCCTAAGTAAAGGCATGAACCGAGAAGATATGGCTTTTATTGATAAAATCCCTGCCAAACACGTCCCAAATTATATGTTCAAAAACAATGGCGACCACACTTTTACTGATATGACCGATGAATGGTTTGCCAAAATTCCATCGTATAGCAACGGAAGTGCTTATGCCGATCTGGACAATGACGGTGATTTGGATGTGATAGTCAACAATGTGAACGAACCGGCTATGATCCTTAAAAATAATGCTGAACAAGTATTTCCGAACAATCATTTTCTAAAGATAAAATTTAAAGGAAGTGATAAAAACCATTTCGGGATAGGAAGCAAAGTAGTTGTTTTTGCAGATTCACAAACAATAACCGGAGAGAACTACACATCCCGCGGATTTATGTCGGCAGTAACTCCTGAACTTCATTTTGGATTGGGGAAAACCGCTACAATAGACTCTGTACACATTATCTGGCCGGATGGGAAATATGAAAAAATAAATGAGCAAATGGTAGATACTGTCTTCTTAGCTGATTATAAAAACGCTCAAGGGAATTACTCCCTGAAAAATAGTGCAAAAAACTCCCGTTTATTAAAAAATATAGCTTCTCCAATTGATTTCAAACACAAAGATTTCGCCTCTATTGAGTTTAATCGGGATCCATTGATTCCTTTTGCCAACACCAATCAAGGTCCAAAAACTACTGTTGCCGATGTAAACAATAACGGTTTGGAAGACCTATTCATTGGTGGAGCCAAAACGCAAGCCTCAACTTTGTACCTTCAACAAGCAAACGGAACTTTTGAAGCAACCCAAAACGAGATATTCGAAAAAGATGCGATCAGCGAGGATGTGGACAATCTCTTTTTTGATGCTGATGGCGATGGCGATCAGGATTTGGTTGTTGTTAGTGGAGGAAATGAATTCACTACAGGAAAACCGCTTTCCCCCCGACTCTATTTTAATGAAAGCGGGCAAATGGTTAAGGACAGCATTCAATTTACAAGTTTGTCCATAAACGCCTCAACCATTACCGCAGTCGATCTGGATAATGACGGTGACCTTGACCTTTGCATAACCTCCAACGGGATTCCGAGGGAATTTGGGAAAACCCCTAAACAGTTTCTCTTTCAGAATAACGGAAAAGGAATATTTAAAGACATTACATCATCTTACGCCCCAGAATTTCAGGAAATCGGCTTGGTTCAGGACCTGAAATGGATCGATTTGAACAATGATGGTTTTAAAGACGCTGTGGCTGTTGGGCACTGGATGTCCATTTCCGTTTTTATCAACGACGGCAAAAAACTAAGCCTGCAAAGCAACTCGCTTGACAAAACACACGGTTGGTGGAATACTGTTGAAGCAGGCGATTTTGACAAAGATGGGGATATCGATATTTTGGCCGGGAATTGGGGATTGAACACCCGTTTGAAAGCTTCAAAAGAAGAGCCTATCACTCTATATAGCAACGATTTTGACGACAACGGTAATGTAGAACCTGTGGTTACTTATTTTTATCAGGGAACCGAAACCACCTTTTCATCAAAAGACGAACTCGTCAAACAAATTCCGATGCTAAACAAAAAATTCCTTTCCTATTCTGATTTTGCTTCAGCGGCATTCAATGAACTCTTTCCGAAGGAAAAAATAGAAAAAGCATACAAAAAACAAGTGTTCGAATTAGCTTCGATTTATTTTGAAAATAACGGAGACGGTACTTTTACAGCGCATAGACTTCCGTTCATGGCACAAACATCCAGTATCTTCGATATTCAAAAAGACGATTTCGACAATGATGGTTATGAAGATCTGTTACTCGTGGGCAACAACTATGAAATAAGTACGCAACTGGGAAGACTTGATGCCCTGCATGGTTTGGTTCTGCTGAATGACCAAAACGGTTTTTTTGAAGTACTTCGGTCACAAGGTTTTGACATTCCGGGTCCGGCAAGGGATATCAATACCATCAGTATTCAAGATACGATCAACTATATCATTACCATAAATAACAACAAACCTGTTTTTCTTAAAAAAACACAAGAATGAACCATAAAATGAACATCCAATCCTTTGTAATAAAGACAGTTTTAAGCCTTAGTCTGTTCTGTATACTTTTTTCATGTAAAAAAGAAGACGCTCAAGAAGAGGTGAAAAATGAAAAAGAAACGCTTTTTACACTAGTTTCTTCGGAAGAAAGCGGTATCGATTTCATAAACGAAATAGAAAACCAGAAAGACTTCAATATTTTTAAATACAGAAATTTCTACAACGGTGGTGGCGTTGCTATTGGCGATATTAATAATGACGGCTTGCCGGACATCTACCTTACCGCCAATATGGGACAAAACAAACTATTTCTCAACAAAGGCGATTTTAAGTTTGAAGACATTACGGAAAGTGCTGGGGTTGGCGGAAATAAGCCTTGGTCTACCGGAGTAACCATGGTGGACATCAACAGTGATGGGCTTCTGGATATCTATGTGGCCAATGCGGGGAATATGGAAGGGAATAATCACGACAACGACCTCTACATCAACAACGGCGACCTGACCTTTACCGAAAAAGCCGCAGCATACAATTTAGCAAAAAGTGGATTTACCACACATGCTGCCTTTTTTGATTATGACAAGGATGGTGATCTGGATGCCTACATTTTGAACAATAGTAATATTCCGGTAAGTAGCCTCGGATATGCCGAACAACGGGAAACCAGAGCCCAGGACTGGGAAGGTATTCCTGATGTTTTTAAAGGTGTTGGTGATATGTTGCTTAGAAACGACAATGGCAAATTTACGGATGCCAGTGAAGAGGCCGGGATTTACGGAAGTCTTATCGGTTTTGGGTTAGGGGTCATGATCACCGATATAAATGAAGATAACTACCCCGATATTTATGTATCTAACGACTTTTATGAACGCGATTACCTCTATATCAATCAAAAAGATGGCACTTTTAATGAAGAAATCAAAGAATGGACTTCACGCTTGTGTCTTTCTGCCATGGGTGTGGACATAGCAGACATTAACAATGATGGATTAAATGATATTTTTATTACCGATATGCTTCCCGAAGGAGATGAAAGGGTGAAATCGGTTATGGAGTTTGAAGGCTATGACGTATTTAAGCTTAAACAAAGTAAAGACTTTTATCAACAATACATCCAAAACACACTTCAGCTTAATAATGGTAATAATGGTTTTTCTGAAGTGGCCTACTATAGCGGTGTTGCCAAAACAGACTGGAGTTGGGCAGGACTGATATTTGATATGGATAATGACGGGTATAGGGACATCTATGTAACCAACGGTATAAATCATGATCTTACCGACATCGATTTTGTGAATTTCTTTGCGAATGAGATCATCCAGAAAATGGCGCTTACCGGTAAAAAACAGGCTATTGATTCTATTATTAACAAAATGCCAAGGAAACCCATTCCTAATTATGCCTTTAAAAACAATAGCGCCCTTAGGTTTACCAATGTTGCCGATAACTGGGGCTTAGGAACTCCGAGCATGTCGAATGGTGTAGCCTATGGCGACCTCGATAATGATGGTGACCTCGATCTGATTGTCAACAACGTAAACATGGAGTCGTTTGTATACAAAAACAACTCTGAAAAACTTAGTGACAATAATTACATAAAACTAAAATTTGAAGGAAGCGAAAAGAACAAATTTGCCATCGGGACAACGGTGAAACTTTATATGGGAGAAAAAACCATCTTGCAAGAGCTGATTCCGTACAGAGGATTTCAATCTACTATGGAACATATCATGACCATAGGTGTTGGAGAAACCAAAACCATCGATTCCATTAAGGTAATCTGGCCTAACGACCATACCCAAAAGTTAACCAATGTTCAGGTGAATCAACTTATCGAACTAAAACAGTCCGATGCCGAAGAAAAATATACCATTCCGGTTAAACAAAAAGTGGAAACCTACCTAACGGAAGTTGCTTCTGGAAACATAGAAGCACATCAAGAAAATGATTTTGTAGATTTTGATTACGAAGGACTTATCTCTACCATGACTTCCCAAGAAGGGCCAGCGCTTTCTGTAGCCGATGTAAATAACGACGGTAACGAAGATGTATTTGTTGGCGGTGCCAAAGGTCAGGCCGGAGTGCTATACTTAAATTCGGGTAATGGCAATCTTGTAAAATCGCAGCAAACAGCTTTTAAAAACGACCAAGAATTAGAAGATACTTCATCTGCCTTTTTTGATACCGATAATGATGGCGATCTTGATCTAATGGTGGGCACCGGAGGAAACGAAGAATCCGATGCCAACAAATATGTTACAAGACTCTATTTAAACAACGGACATGGTAAATTCACAAAAAGTGAAGGCCAAATTCCGTCTACCTTCCACAACACCTCTGTAATTGCCCCTTATGATTTTGATGGTGATGGTGATACAGATGTATTTATCGGATCGAGGAGCGTACCGGGTATCTATGGAGTGAACCCGAAGCACCTGTTCCTGGAAAACCAAGGTGATGGCTCTTTTAAAGACATAACCGAAAGCAAAGCTTACGATCTTAAAGATGCCGGCATGATCACCGACGCCATTTGGGCCGATACCGATGGTGATGATAAAAAAGATCTGGTTCTTGTAGGCGATTGGGCTGCCCCGATGATTTTGAAAAACTCAGGTAGGCGACTTGGAAAATTATCTTCCAACCTATCTGAATATGGCGGCTGGTGGAATACCGTAAAAACCATAGATGTAGATAATGATGGTGATTTAGACCTTGTAATGGGAAATATGGGAGAGAATATCTCTTATAAAGCATCAAAAGATGCCCCTATGCGTATGTTTATTAACGATTATGACAATAATGGTACCATAGAACAAATTGTTACACATACCATAGACGGTAAAGACAAACCCATCCACATGAAAAAAGAGCTTACTGCCCAGTTATCTTCCTTAAAAAAAGAAAACCTAAAAGCTTCAGATTATGCCAAAAGGTCGATACAGGAACTTTTTCCTAAGGAACTTACCGACAATGCTATCCAAAAAACGGTAACCACCATTCAATCGGTAATAGCGATAAACAATGGTAACGGACAATTCGATATTAAACCGTTACCCGGTCAGGTACAGTTTTCATGTGTTTGCGATATTACACCTCAGGACATCAACAACGATGGCAATATAGATCTTATAATGGGTGGTAACAATTATGAATTCAAACCACAATTTTCAAGACTCGATTCCAATTACGGATGTGTGCTCCTCGGCGATGGAACAGGTGATTTTAATTGGCAGAACTATAACAAATCGGGCTTTTTTGTACGGGGTGAAGTAAAGCATATTAAACCGTTTAAAGATAAGAACGGTAGCACGCACCTTTTTGTAGCATTAAATAATGATCAACCAAAGATTTTTAAACTAAAGGTGGGTTCTAAAAATTGATTTGCATTGAAATTTTCATAGTTTTTTAGAGACAATGAAAATTTTAGCAACGCTATCGGGATAACGTAAGAAAATTTGAAGCAGTATATGAAAAACTATGAAAACCCAAAGGGAACGAATATAACAAGCAATCTGACTGCGTTATATTTTTCTGCAATAGCTAAGGCTATTCCAAAAAAAATAGGCCTTGCATCTTACTTGTTCTCTTCATTTTTCAAAAGAAAGCAATTTTTAGAAACCACCTTAATGATTAAAAAGTTTTTATATATAACTCTCTTTGTAGCCATTACCGGATGTGGAAAAAAGGAAGGTTCTCTCTTTTCTAACCCGTCTCCGGAAGAAACAGGTATCGATTTTGTAAACAAGATTACCGAATCGGATGAATTGAACATCCTCGACTACCTCTACTTTTATAATGGTGGTGGTGTTGCTATTGGTGATATTAACAATGATGGTTTGCCCGATATTTTCTTTTCATCCAATCAGGAAAAAAACAAGCTCTACCTCAACAAAGGCAATTTGCAATTTGAAGATATTACCGAACAGGCAGGGGTAGCAGGAAACAGCAGTTGGAACACCGGAGCCGTCATGGGCGATATTAATGGCGATGGCTTACTCGATATTTATGTGTGTGCCGTTGTAGGTATTAACGGGTTTAATGGATATAACGAACTCTACATCAACAATGGAGACAACACCTTTACCGAAAGTGCCGCCAAATACGGTCTGGACTTTGACACTTACAGTTCGTCGGCTGCATTTTTGGATTACGACAAAGATGGCGACCTGGACATTTACCTACTAAATCATGCCGTACATACGCAAGAATCTTTTGGCAATGTCGATCTTCGGAACAAGAGAACTTATGAAACTGGTGATAAATTACTTCGCAACGACATTTATAATTCCCCCCTTGAGGGGGGACCAAGGGGGGTGTTCACAGATGTAAGTGAAGAAGCCGGAATTTTTGGTGGGGTAAATGGTTACGGATTAGGTGTTGCCGTATCTGATTTTAACCAGGATGGATGGCCCGATATTTATGTTGGTAACGATTTTCATGAAGATGATTATTACTATCTGAACAATGGAGACGGTACTTTTTCTGAAAGCCTGAAAGACTATTTTGGTCATACCAGCCGCTTCTCTATGGGGAATGATGTGGCCGATATCAATCATGACGGTTATCCCGATCTTTTATCCTTAGACATGCTTCCCGAAGATGAAAAAGTTTTAAAGTCCTCTGAAGGGGACGACAATCCACAGATGCTTAAAATGAGGACCCAAGCCTTGGGTTATCACTACCAGTTTACCCGCAATATGCTTCAGGTAAATCAACAAGGCACAGGATATGCCGAAACGGCATTGTTAAGCGGCATTGCTGCAACCGACTGGAGTTGGAGTGCCTTGTTTGAAGATTTTAATCAGGATGGCGAACAAGATCTGTTTATTTCCAACGGAATTCCGAAACGCCCTAACGATCTCGATTACATCAAATTTGTATCCGACGAGCATATTAAGAAAAAACTTGATAATACCAGATTGGTTGATAAAAAGGCCCTGGACATGATGCCTAGTGGAAATACCCACAATTATATTTTTGAAGGCTCAGATTCATTGAACTTTTCAGACAGGTCTGGAACATGGATTGGAAAAGACACCCTTATTTCGGGTGCCATGGCCATGGGTGATCTGGATAATGATGGCGATCTGGATGTAGTAACCAACAACATTAATGCTCCTGCCAGCTTATACATTAACAAAACCAATGAAAAAAGCAACTATTTAAAACTTCGTTTTAAGAACAACACAAAAAACCCGTTTGGAATTGGCACCAAGGTGTTTTCGTATGTTGATGGAAACGTTCAGTATAAAGAATTATACACCGTAAGAGGATTCCAGGCTTCTTCGGAACCTGTTATTCATTTAGGATATGGTAAAATTGCCACCGTTGATTCATTATTAATTGTTTGGCCCGATAATACCTATCAAAAACTCAACAATGTTACTACAAATCAAACATTACTTGTTCAAGCTAAAAGCAAAAGGGATCCCTTCAACTTTAATGTGTTGAAACCTAAAAAAGAAAGGCTCTTTGAAAAAATTCCAGATAACCTCGGAATCGATTTTGTACACAAGGAAAACAACTATACCGATTTTAACCGTCAGAAGTTAATTCCGTATCAAATTTCCGATCGTGGTCCGGCAACGGCTGTGGGTGATCTTAACGGCGATGGAAAAGAAGATATCTTTTTTGGCAGTTCGAAAAGGAATCCGGTTCAATTTTATATCCAAACCGACACTGCATTTGTAGCACAAGACTATCCCGAAATCACTAAAGATTCCATTACAGAAGATGTTTCAGCGGTAATTCTTGATACTAACAACGATGGTAAGAACGATCTTTTTATTGGCTCAGGTGGCGGTGAATATTACAACCAAATGACGCCCCTTCTCGATCGGTTTTTTATTCAGGATGAAACAGGCATGAAGAAAGTTGATCTCCCAGAATATTTTGAAAACGTATCGGTAATAAAGGCAAATGATTTTGATGAGGATGGCGACATAGACCTGTTTGTTGGCAGCAATGCCGTAAACAACGATTTTGGTAACATTCCTAATTCATACATCCTCAAAAACAATAATGGAAACTTCAGCATAAAAGAAAATAAGGAATTACAGCAAATTGGCATGGTAACCGATGCTGTTTGGAGCGATTTTGATCGTGATGGTCAAACCGATTTAATTGTTGTAGGCGAATGGATGGCTCCAACTTTCTTTAAAAATGAAAACGGAAGCTTTAAAAAAGTAATCATCACAGATAATAAGCTAAACGGATTATGGCAAGCAATTACTCCTTTTGATATTGATAATGACGGAGATATGGATTATTTGATGGGAAATTGGGGATTAAACAGTAAATTTGAAGCATCTACCAATTACCCTATGAAAATGTATTATGCAGATTTTGATGATAACGGGTATACTGAAACCATTGTTGCAACCGAAAAAAACGGTTTATACTATACGCTTGCAGGTTTAGATGATCTCTCCGCGCAAATGGTAAGGTTGATGCGTAAAAAATTCACCACCTACAAATCATTTGCCGGAAAAACCCTTGAAGAAGTTATCTCTCCCGATTTGCTTAAAAAAGCCGAACTATTGGAAGTTCACACCCTTAAATCGGGCTATTTGGAAAACAATGATGGAAGCTTTAGCTTTAAGGCTTTTAAAAATGAGGTGCAACTAGCACCTATTACCAGCTTTTTGTCTTTTGATTTTAACAAAGATGGAAAAGAAGAGGTTTTGGCTGCCGGAAATTATTTTGGGGTAAAGCCCTACCACGGACGCTTCGATTCGTTTGCCGGAGCTTTGATTTTTGATGATAAAAACATCGTTTTAGCCTCAGACTTAGGGCTAAATCTTATGAATAAAGCAGTAGTACAACTAAACACTATAAGCATCAACAATCAAGATTATTTATTGATAACTATAAACAACAACAAAGCAGAACTTTACAAGCTAATAAAATAACAGACAGATGAAACGAATACTATTTTCTTTTTTAAGCATTCTCGCCATAGCCATGAGCTCATGCAATAAAGAAGAACAACCGATCACAGTAACATCGGAAGATCTACACCACTCGATCGATAAGGTTGTTCAGGTTATGATCCACGATATTTTTTCCCCTCCGGTGGCCAGTAGGATCTTTGTTTATCCCGACATTGCGGCCTACGAGATTATCGCATTGAACGATCCGAATTACAATTCGTTAGCGGGAAAACTCAACGGTCTAAAACCCATTCCAAAGCCTGAAAAAACGGAAGGCATCAATTATCAAGTTGCTGCTTTGATCGCGCATCATGAGATCAGCAAAACCCTTATTTTTTCTGAAGAACGCATCGCCAAGTTTCAAGACAGTATATACAGCGAATGGAAAGAAATCAACGAAAAGGAATTTGATGTCTCCAAAGCTTATGCCATGAAAGTGATCGATCATATAAAAATTTGGATGAACAAGGATAACTATAAGCAAACCCGGACCATGCCAAAATTTACGGTAAATACCGACAACCCTTCCCGCTGGCAGCCAACACCACCGGCCTATATGGATGGTATTGAGCCCCATTGGAATAAAATACGAACCCTCGCCATCGACTCGGCTTCACAGTTCAAGCCTGCCCCGCCTCCGGAGTTTTCCCTGGAAAAGGACAGTGAATTTTTCAAAGAAACCATGGAAGTTTATAATGTCACCAACAAGATCACTGAAGAGGGGGATACTTCCGAAGGTGTGGAAATTGCTAAGTTTTGGGACTGTAACCCTTATGTATCGGTAACGAGGGGTCATTTGATGTTCGCCACCAAAAAAATCACTCCCGGAGCACATTGGATAGGCATAACAAAAATTGCCTGCAGAAAAACCAATAGCGATTTCAATAAAACGATTTTTGCCTATACCAAGACTGCCATTGCCATATTTGACGGTTTTATCTCTTGTTGGGATGAGAAATACCGAAGTAATTTGATCCGTCCGGAAACAGTGATCAATCAGCATATAGACGAAAACTGGAAGCCCATATTGCAAACCCCTCCCTTTCCGGAATACAGCAGCGGACATTCCGTAGTTTCCGGAGCTGCCTCTTCCACCCTGACTTCCATTTTTGGCGATAATTTTGCTTTTGACGACGATACAGAACTACCCTATGGCATTCCCGTTCGGTCCTTCCCTTCGTTCAATAAAGCGGCCGAAGAAGCTGCCTTGAGTCGAATGTATGGAGGAATTCACTATACGGCAGCCATTGAAATAGGTCTCGAACAAGGGAGAAGCATGTCCGACTATATCCTAAAAAAACTGGAAGGCATGAGTAACGAAAAGATTGCAGAAAACAAATAGGCAAAGGCAAAAAACATATATGAAAAAAATAGCTGCGGTAGGTATCGTTATAATTTCTTGTGTCTTGGTTTGGTATTTGTTCTTCAAAAAAGGGGATTACATCTATCAGTTTAAAGAAAAAGCGAGTACCGGAACACTTTATTACAGTATTTCCAATTGGGAAAAGACAAGTGATGATGTGGAAACACAAACGCTGGATAGTGTTTTATACAAGCAACTAACACAAAAGTTAACCTATAAAGACGAGGAATACGTGCTGTTTTGGGATCTTGAAAACCTCAATGATTCCATTTCCAAGGTCAGTGTGGGAGTAAAAAAACCCGGGGAAAGTCTTTATAACAGGCTCACTGCTCCTTTTTCGAAGACTGCATTCAAACAAGAGGCTATCGCTTTCCTTACTGAATTTAAAACCGTGCTTTTCAAAAATTTATCCACTTTTAAGGTAAACATCGAAGGGCGTTCGGTTTCCCCTGAAAAATCATGTGCCTGTGTAAATGCTGTTGCGTCACCGGATAGAAAAGCCGCTCAGATGATGCGTAATTATAATTACATCAGTAATTTTATTGTGCGCCACGATCTGCAAGCTGATGGCTATCCGATGGTGATCATCAATAATTTTGATAAGGAAGTCGATCGCATAGATATGGATTTTTGTTTCCCGATAAAAGGAGTCACCTCATTACCTGAAAGCAAGGATATTTATTTTAGGGGAATATCGGCAGAACCCTCGCTAAAAGGGATTTTCAACGGTAATTATATGTATTCCCATCACTCCTGGTTCAGTCTTTTTGATTATGCCGAAAATCATGATATACAACTCAAAACAAAGATCGTGGAGCAATTTCACAACAACCCTAATTTAGGAGGCGATGCTTTAAAATGGAAGACTGAAGTGTATATTCCTTTGGTGGAATAACAGAGGGTGTCTAAAAAGCCTTGATTAATTTGATTTGTCAGTCTGAGCCTGTCGAAGACTTATTGATCTTCAATCAACGATACTTCGACAGGCTCAGTATGACATCTGAATTTATGTCTTTTTAGACACCCTCTACTTTTATACCACTATCTCGTAGATTCCCTTTTTACCAAGCTGGACTTAATGATTTCGGTTTGATAAGGGAGTGGTGCGTCTGTAGTTTCTTCTTCCAACCTATTTATCAGTAGGTTTGCAGCTTTTGCCCCTATGTCTTCACCGTGTTGGCTTACCGTTGTTAAAGACGGACTACTACTTATGGAAATGATCCCATCGGTAAAACCGACAAAAGAAATATCTTCCGGGATAGATTTACCCATTTTTTGAGCAATTTTCATAGCCGATACCGCAAAGAATTCAGTAACACCAAACACAGCATCTACTTGCTGATTTTTCAATAAATCCTCAATAGGTGAAAAGCCTCCATAAAAATCTTCCAATTTTACGATCAGGTTGCTGTCCACTTCCATTCCTGCATCTTTCAGGGCTCGTTTATATCCTTCGGTTCGCAATTTCCCAACACTCATATAATCCGGCATGGTCAAAAGGGCTATGCGCTTACAACCGCTCTCGATCAAATATGAAACCGCACTGTATGCACCGTGAAAATCATCGATAATGACCTTGTCACAATTCTTTACCTCGTCGGTAATCCTGTCGATCATCACCACCGGCATCCCCTGATTGATGACCTCATTGATATGGTGAAAATCCTGTTCTTTTTCCGTTCCCTTAGACAACGACATGATAAACCCGTCTATACTCCCGTTGGCCAGCATTTCCATATTGATCACCTCCTTGTCGAAAGATTCATTGGAAATACAAACGATCACATTGTATCCTTTTTCAGAAGCCAAACGTTCAATTCCATTGATTACGGAAGAAAAAAAGTAATGCACAATTTCCGGAAGGATGACACCAATATTTTTGGTCTTCTGATTTTTAAGGCTTAAAGCAATATTGTTCGGCTTGTAATGATGCTCTTTGGCAAAAGCCTGAATTATTTCCTTTGTCTTTTGACTGATCTCCGGACTGTCCTTTAACGCCTTTGAAACTGTCGATATCGATACGTTAAATCTTTTGGAAATCTCTTTGAGCGTTATTTTTTGCTTCATTTTCTACCCTTCCTTTTTTTAAGAACTCAAATTTAAACTTTTTTAATTAGAACTCATTTAAACTTTTCTTAATTGGCTAAATCCCGATGCTTCGGGAGTTCTTTTTCATTTACAACACCATCAAATTACAGCCACGGATATCAGAATGATCAAAACGTCCGATGACTTCAAACTGATTCCCCCTGATCCGTCCCAAGTCTTGTGTGGCAATAAACGAACAAGAATTGATATTTGACAAATCGATGACATTGATTCCGCCCGACTTGCCTTCATCCATAATCGTAAGTGCATCTTCGGTGTCTCGAACCACGATTTTCATCCATGGCGGACATTCAAAAACCCCATCGCCCTTGGAATAGGCTTGGGAGAGCAGTTCGGTCATACCGTATTCCGAATGGATTTTCCCCACTCCAAAACCAGTCGCCAGCTCTTTATGCAATTCCTCCCTGATCATTTCCTTTCGTCTTCCCTTCATGCCCCCGGTTTCCATAACAATGGTATTCTTTAGCTGAAAATCGTGTTTTTCCACCAAATCCAACAATGCAAAAGAAACCCCGATAAGCAGCACTTTTTTCCCTGCTTCGTCAAGTAATCTCAACTGATGGGCCAATTCGTCCAAATTATGAAGGTAGAATCCGCTTTCAGGATGTTTAGACTGCTCAATCATATCATTGACCATATAGATCAAGGAAGATCCTTTGCGTTCCAAATAAGCCGGTAAAAGTGCTAAGACCGTATAATCTTTTACATCACCGTAAAAGTGGGAAAACCCTTTTCTAAAGCTCTTTTCATACACCGACAGATCGGTTACATGGTGTTTGCTTGTACGCGTTCCCGTAGTTCCGCTACTGGTAAAGGTAACCTGTACGGCTTCATCTTTGCTCAACACCTTATGCGACTTAAAAAACTGTATCGGTAAAAAAGGAATCTCCCGTACCGTACCCACATTTTTCGGATTTCTACCCAAATGATTGCAAAAATCCCTGTACACCTTATTGTTTTGATACTGAAACCGAAACACTTCCATAGCTACTTCCTCGAAGTGGGTTGCCGATTGAATATTAAAAATAGCTTGGGAATTCATGCACTTGTTTTATTCCTGCAAAAATAGGGAAAATAGTAGTGTTCACATCCCCTTGTCCTACTGAAGTTATATTCAGCACAGGTCTTCGAAGGACATCCTCCTTTCATCAGCTTGCTTATCCATGAGACACCCGGCCCACCTGTCTGCCGACAGGCAGGTTCGCTAAATTAGTCCATCGGACTAATTCTTAACGTTCTGTCCTCCCCTCAAAGGTCAGCCCGATAGTCATTGAAACGGGATTGTGGAGTAGTTAGCATTGATGGCAATAGTTATTGTTACAAATAACTAAGCCATTTTTTCTCCTTATGATTGAGCTTATATAAACTAAATTTTTTACACATAGGGTATAGCAAAAGTATTATACCTATCCATATTAGGTATACGCATACTAAATTTAAACCATACCCTTTGAGTTTAGAAGATTCTGTAACCCATCCTGTTATAATCATTTTTTGCCAACCAAAATCTGTCAACCAAGCCAAAAGTAAAGCTAATGTATGAATAATATATAAATGAATGATATAGTAGAAGAATGGCACCTTTCCAAATACACACAAAAAGTTTACAATTTTTCCTTTTGCATTTTCAGTATATGCCAAAATAAGAAATACTGGCCCTAATGTCATGAGTATATAAGTTAGCGAAGGAGGATATTTCGCAGGATTTAAAAACGAAAATACTGTTTTTAATATAGTGTCGTAACTTTTCCAATAATTAGGGTTTCCATACCCGTTAATTAGACGGATAACTATAAATGCAACTATAGCAGATGTCCCAACAATCTTAAACATCTTTTGTCGCTTCAAAGGTTCTTTGGATGAATTGTAGAAGGAACCGAAATAATATCCTAGCGACATTACTCCAATCCAAGGAATGATGGGATAGCCCACTAGTAAAATTTTACCATTTTCTAAGGTAAAGAAACCGAATTCATGAATAATTGACCAAAATATACCCTTTTCAATAGTGAGGTAGTCTAGTATGTTGTGTCCAAAAATCAACAAAACACTGAAGATTAAAACATATTTTAATGGTAAGTGGATGAGTGTAGCAAGAAATATCATACTTATTCCTAACGACCAGATTACCAGTAAACTTATCGTACCAAAATGAATGTCGAAATACCAAGAAAAATTCACTACTATTAATTCAATGAAAACCAACCAAATACCTCTTTTTAAAAGAAAGGAGGATAATTCTGGTTTTGATTTTTTTCTACCGACTAAATACGCAGAAATACCGGCTAAAAAGCTAAAAGTAGGAGCACAATAATGCGTAATCCAACGCGTAAAAAAGAGAGCGATATTCGTGTTTTCTGGATCGGCCGGGTCAAAGAAAAAAGCATCGTAATGAAAATAATCCCGTACATGGTCTAATGCCATAAAGACCATAACCAGACCTTTCAGTAAATCAAGGGATCCTATTCTATTCGATTTATTTTGATTCATATTGTCTTTTAATTATTGCAACGTTTGATGGTATGGTGTCGTGTAGTATTTATTGTTTGGATGTCAATAATTTAAGCCCTAATCCAATAAAAATCAGTCCGCTTAGTTTTTGCATCACCTTTCCGATTTTGCCATTTTTTCGCAGTGTTCCTGTAATCAATGAAGATGAATATGCGAGAAACAAACACCAAATGGTTCCAGTTGCCATAAAAGTCAAACCAAGTAGTAAAAACGGAATTGCTCCTTGTGCATAATCTGGGTTAATAAATTGTGGTAGAAATGCAAGAAAGAATAGCGCTACTTTAGGATTCAATACATTGGTCAATACTCCCTGTCTGTAAATCTTTTTCAAGTCCATTCGCTCTATGTTACTTTTTTCATTCTCAAAAATGTTTGATTTATCAGTCAACATTTTTATGCCAAGGAACACCAAATAGGCTACTCCAATATATTTTACAATCGAAAATGCGATGGCCGATTTTGCAAGAACAATCGATAATCCAAAGGAGGCAAACAAAGTATGTATTAATCCACCCGTCACGATGCCATAAACAGAATAATACCCTGCTTTTCTTCCTTGGGCAATGCTTCTGGTCAATATATACATAGTGTCAGTGCCGGGGGTGAGGTTTAAAATGGCTCCGGCGATTAAAAATCCAATATAGTTTTCAATTCCAAACATTATTCGTCTTTTAAAAAGTCAATCTCAGTGTCTAAGTCAAAATATTTCCAAATGTTCCGATTTTTATTGTTTTGGCAGGGTGCTCCTCCTCCAAACAATCCAACTTTATTTGAATCAGGCATGAACACTAAATCCGGATGATTGGTGGTTCCAAAATCCAGATATTTTAAAGTTTTGTCAGTCGATGTGTTTTTAAGTTGATGGACTCCTTTTTCTCCAATTGGAAATCTTAAAAAATCACCTGATTTAACTTTCAAAATTTTATCATTTGTCCTCAGTTCACCTTCTCCGTCAATGATGTAAAAAACCTCCTCATTCGCAATATGATAATGAAAAGGCCAATTTACTTTTCCGGGAGGGATTTCATAAAGACTTGCAACCATTTTATTCGTAGTCAAGTCTTTGGTGAAATTTTTTCTCTTATGCTGAATTTTGTCACCGCGAGACCAGGAGTCCCACTCTAATTTGTTTTCATTAATTCTTAAAGTTTCGTTTTCCATAGTTGCTTATTTAAAATTACGTTGTAAAGATATAGCTGCCACAAAGCATATTCACCAGTGATTCTATGGTGAAAAGATAAAATTTCCGTGAAATATTTCTTATTTTTACAAAAATTCAACCGATTCCTAAAATGGATAAACTGGACTGGAAAATATTAGATCTGTTACAGGAAAACGCACGCTATCCTATAGCTGAAATTGGCAGAAAAATAGGATTAAGCGCATCAGCAGTTGCTGAGCGAATACAAAAAATGGAAGAGAATGAAATTATAGAAACTTATTCTATCAGGATTAATAAGAAAAACATAGGCTTGCCCTTATCGGCTTATATTTCTTTAAGCGTAAGCTATATTAATTTCAACCCTTTTGTTAAAGCGCTTGAAAATTTTCCTGAATTGGAACATTGTAGCAGGGTAACAGGAAAAGATTGCTTGATTATGCGTTTTAACCTTCGGGATAGTGAACATTTGGAGGAAGTAATAAATCGTTTGGCTAAATTTGGCGATCCTTCTACCTTAGTAATTCTCTCAGATATTATCAAAAACAAACCCATTACCAACCCCATAATAAACCACTGATTATAGCACTAATTCACCCAATTGGTATCTGGTTAGAATGCAAAAAGGGAATCTCTCGAACTGTCCCCACATTTTTCGGATTTCTACTCAAATGATCGCAAAAATCCCTGTACACCGTACACCACATTGTTTTGATACTGAAACCGAAACATCTCCATAGCTACTTCCTCGAAGTGGGTCGATGATTGAATATTGAAAATAGCTTGGGAATTCATGCACTTGTTTTATTCCTGCAAAAATAGGGAAGCCCTGTCGGGTTATAGAACCTGACAGGGCTGTATATAATTGAATATGGGGCACTAAAAAGAGGGTGCCTAAAAAGATATTTTATGTCAGTTCGAGCGCAGTCGAGAACTAAATAACTATTGAAAATGAATAGGTTTCGACTGCGCTCAACCTGACAATATCTAGTTTGAATTCCTTTTTAGACACCCTCTAAATTATGTTTAAGAAAATTTAGTCCTTTGAAATTTTATAGGTTTTATTATTTGCTTTGATGATATAATTCCCTTTGGGCAAACTTTGTATTACTTGTTCTTCCTCTTCTTTACTGTTCACTTCTTCTGATAAGACTCGGTTGCCTGAAAAATCAAATGTTTGAACTTGATAAGGTTTTAATGGTGGTTTAGAGGCTGTATTTGTAGAATAAATAAACCCAACACGATTTTCATATTCAGACAAACTATTATCGCTGTTTTCATATACTACTGAAAAAATAAAATAATACCCTTGATTGTTCGTAACGCTCGCACTACCTATATAACCATTACCCGGAGTAACATATGTTTTAAGTGTAGCCTGACCTCCGGGAGAAATGGAGCTTATCTCATCATCATCTATGAAATAGTCATTGAATTGATCAAACGAACTATTGTATGAAAAAAACTTAGACAAATTAATATCAACAGCCTCTCCTCCACTATTTTTCAAGGTATATCTAAATTCATAACTATTATTATAACTTAAAGTAGGTGTACTATTAGTATTAGAGTTAAATATTTCAGTACTTCCATTACGTATAATCCTTAGGTTAGTAATTTCAATATCGGCTAACTCCGATGAACAATTTGCAAAAAATGAACTTCCTATGTTGGATGTACCTATATTTGTTTCAGCAGATGAATTAGGATTATTACTTGTGTTTGTTACTTCATAATATCTATGACCGATACCTGTACCTCTATCAATATAGTATATTTTTCCTATTGTTAATGCTTGATCAATATCAATATTGACACCAACAGAATTTTCAGCATCATTATTACATTTTGAAGCCTCTGCTTCTTGTTGTGTTCGCCCTCTATATTTAATTACATGGTATTTATCATTACTATCACATACATCAATAACCCCATCATTATCCGAATCCGGGAATGATACTGGAGATATCGAACCAGTACCAGACAAATTTTCATCTTCATCTGCAGAATCGGCATAATATGAAGATTTGAGATAATAATATCCGGGTGGGTAACTATTTAAGCTGGTATTTACATAATAGACCCTGTCTGGTGTTAGGGGTTCGGGTGTCAATATATCAACTTTAGCATCTCTTCTACTAGATGCCACATTACAATATTCATTTTGAGCTTCTGAAGATGTTTCACCTAAGAAATAAAACCTGTGATATTTTTCGGTATTGACACAAATATCTTGGATTGTTATACTACTTCCACTTATATTGTAGTCCCAATCATCGTTCCTAGAGTCTCTAGAATATGTAACTGCCCAAAGTCCACTATCTGCTCCAAAGTCATAATAAAAAGTTGTACCTATTGGAAGCTTATCTTCTATAGAAATATTCACTTTGCGACTCAGGGTAGATGTTGTTCCATTTAAACAAAACTCATGTCTTGAAGACATATTTGTATAAACCTTTTTTACCCTATGGTATTTTTGGGTCACCTGTGCTGTAACATTGATGACACACAGCATCATTAAAATAAAAGTAGTAATTTTTTTCATGGTAAAGTTTTTTAAGATTTGAGAGATAAAATTACCCATGAATAGAATTTTTTATATTTATTTAATGTTAACAAACCGTTATTTAATATATTTACTCCTATTATTAATTTAATTCTTATAAACAATGAAAAACGTTATCCAAACATCACTGACCGAAAAAGACAAAAGTCAGGTGGACGAACTGATTACAAAACTTGAAGATCTATTAAAAGGAAAGCTATCTGCTTTAACAGAACAGGAACGTATAAAATACGGTTCTATCAACGAACAGAACAAGCTTTTTGTAAACAAAGTGAACGGTTATGTGCAAACAACACCAACCTTATGTGCTCCCGAAGTAGATTGGGAGGATTTTAAAAAAGATTATAATGCCCGGTTATTTTTAGAAAGCCGTACCGAGCGTTTGCAGAGTTTGGCATTCCAAATGGAAAGTACAAAAATGATGCACGATTATGACAATTTCCGCGATGCTTTAATAGACTATAATTATGCTCAGTATAAAAAAGGTGCCGGAGAAAATGGCTATACCGAAAAAGTGGCCGAACTCAGGCAATTTTTCCCACGTGGCAACCGTAAAAATGGAGACAAAACCATTGAATAGGTTGTAATTATATATATTCCCTCATTCTTTCTTTATTCCCCTCATTCTTTTTCTTCAAAACTCCTCCTCTTTCCTTTACATTCATTATTAAATTAGAACTCGTTTAAGCTTTCTTAATTGAAGCGAAAAATAGAGATTTTTGCTCCAGATGAAGGCTTTTTTGCGCTGCATAGCCATAGCTATGGAGCAATAAAAAGACAAAATATGGGGTAAAAAGATCATTTTGTAGCCAATTGGAGAAAGTTTAAATGAGTTCTTAGTCAAAAAGGTATCCCTAATACGTTGTCAAGGTGGTCCGTTTAGGTTAATGACCCAAAAATATACGTTGTAGAACGTAAACGGATACGTCCTGAACGTAAAATTATACGTTAAGTAACGTAAAAAAATACGTTGTGCAATGTAAAATTTTACGTTAGACAACGTATTCTAACACGTTCGGAACGTAAAAACTTCATCAAATAACGTAAAAACAGGGAGAAAGCACCTAAAAATAGTGCGTGAACACCCCTAAAGAGCTACGCTCGCAAACTTCACTACAAAATATATTTTGTCGCTCTGTTTATCCTCAAGGGGACAGTTTTTCGTGTCTTATATGCGAAAATAAAACAAAAAACCCCGGCGCATTGCCGGGGTTTGGGTTTATAGAATATTATTTTATTCTTCTTTCTCTCTGCTTACAAAGAAGCTTCAATCCAAGACCATCCTGAGATATCCAAGGCAGTACCATTGAATACATCGTCTTCAGCAGTTGTTAAAGGTGTACCATCAACTATTACATTACTTGGAGCACCTCCATTAGGAAAATCAACATTGGTTGTATAACCTGAAAGGTGTGCGTTTTCAAAAGTTGCTCCAGATTCCTTTTTAAACTGTAATCCAGTACCAGCTGTTGAGGCTACTGCAGTAAAGTTTACCAAGGTAGGGTTACCGTTAGTTCCATCAGCTTCTACTGCTGTTGAGAACCCTTCAATGCTATGAGAAACATAAACATTGGTTACAGTTCCATTCCATCCTTCAGTCCAGTCTACAGCATCGTCTTCATTATTTTCCAAATAAAGGTTTGTTGCAGAAACAGTTCCTCCGAAGAATTCAACTCCGTCATCAGCACCATTTTTAACCGCAATGTTTTCAATTGTTGTTCCTGAACCTACAGCATATAAAGAAACTCCATTATATTGAGACTCAGAATTAATTTGAGCTCCAGTTCCAACTATTACAAGGTTAGTGATACTTCCTGAGCTATCGGCATCATCAGTTCCACCGTAAATGAAACCACCAACTTCTGCTACAGCGTCTACACCGGCAGTTGTTGTAGCGTTTCCGCAGATGGTTAATCCACCCCAATCGCCAGGGTTACCATCAACAGATCCTATCACTACAGGGTTTTCAGGAGTTCCTTGAATATCTATTTCGCCTCCTTTTAATACAGCAATGTAAACAGAAGTTCCGCCATTAGCAGCTGTTATTTTAGTACCGGCAGGTATAGTTAATTTACCTCCATCTCTTACAATATAAGAAGAGTTTAATTCGTATGCTACAGAAGCATCTAGTGTTACTTCAGCATCAACATATCCTTGAAGCACTTCATCACTTATAGTTGCATTAGAGTTTACCCAAGCAAATGTACTAACATCTACGGTTGGTTCTGTAGTATAACTTTTAAATTCATCAGCCGTTTCGCCTTCTATAACCACATTGGCAAGAGGACCACCATCTGCCATATCTATAGATGTAGTATATCCGGTAAGCGATAATCCATTAATAGTAGCTCCGGATTCTTTTTTGAACTGAAGAGCAGTACCTCCGGTTGCTGAAACAGCTGTAAAGTTATTGAATGTAGGATTGTTGTTTACTTTATCCGCTTCAATAGCTGTAGAGAAGCCTTCAATAGTGTGCAACACATAAGTGTTATCCACAGTACCACTCCAACCTTCTGTCCAGTCAACTGCATCATCTTCATTGTTTTCTAAATACAGATTGGTAGCTGATACAGTACCTCCAAAGAATTCAACACCATCGTCAGTCCCGTTCAACATAGCCACATTGCTGATAGATGTTCCAGAACCAACAGCATATAAAGTAAGACCATTGTATTGTGATTCTGCGTTAATCTGAGCACCAGCATAGTTAATGATCAGATAGTTGATTGAACCTGAGTCATCAGCATCGTTATTCCCACCATAAATAAATCCACCAACTTCAGCAGATGAGTTCGCACCAGCAGTAGTTGTAGCGTCACCAAGAATAACCAATCCTCCCCAGTCACCTGGAGTTTCATTCTTGGATGTCATTAATACAGGGTTACTTTCCGTACCTTGTACATCTATTTTAGACCCTTTGTCGATAGTTATGTACTTATCTGTTCCTGATTCAGAAACAATTTTAGTGCCAGCTGGAATAGTCAAAGTAGCTCCTTCGGTAACAAAAAAACTTCCCGTCAAGGTATATTCTATACTTGAATCTAAGGTAGTATCCTCAGTAAGGTTCCCTTCAAGGGTATCGTCTGTTGGTTCCGGTGGCTCCGGACCATCTGGTGTGTCATCACTGCTACAGCCTGTGATGATAAGTGCACATAGAATTGTGCATAATACTGAAATTTTCATCATTGTTTTTTTCATAATAAATAAAATTTAAAAATTGATTCTCCTCTTTTTGGTTTAATTGTTTTGATTAAAAACTATAATTAACTCCTAAACTTAGTCTAACACCATTTGTATAGGATCTTACTACTCGGTTTGTTTCAATACCCGTAGTACTTGGCTTTACATTTTGTGTTCTTTTTACATCAGGATTTAAAAGGTTTCTTCCCATTAATCGAAAGCTCCAATGTTCTCCAAAATCTTTACTGAGCACGGCATCTAAGACTACAAACCCTTCTTCAATAATCTCATCGTTATAGTTGATATCACTTTCGGTTTGTATCTCAGGGGCTCCTATAGCAAATATCTTATCTGAAGCATAATTCGCCGTTACGGTAGCGTTAAATTCATTCTCTTGTTTTGTTGAAAAACTTAACGAAGAATTAAATATCCATTCTGAAGCTCCTTGTAAACCTGTTTCTGTTAATCCTTTGTAACGGAATGTTCGTATGAAATTCCCTTCTTCATCATGCATTTCTTTTAAATCCTGCTGATGCCACATTCTTGTTGCATTAAGATTTAAGTTAAGGTCATATCCTGAATCAACCTCTTCAGACTTTACCAAGTCTAGTCTCGTTTCTAATTCTAAACCAAAAATCCTTGCCTCTTCTCCCGAATTAAAATATGAGAATACTCCTGCAGAACCCCTGTCCTGCACTTTGTTAATAGGATCTTCTATAGTTTTATAGAATCCTGCAAACGAAACTAATTGTCCCGGAGTAATGAAATATTCATACTTTAGGTCGTAGTTATAATTAGTTGACGCTTCTATATTTGGATTACCACGAGTTACCTGCCCAGTGGGTGACACATATTCAAAAGGAGCCATTTCCTTAAATTCAGGTAATGTAATGGTTCGGCTTGTTGCAAAACGGATACCGTGTTTTTCATTGAAGTTGTATTTCATATTCAGACTAGGATACACATCTGAATACGATTTGCTTGAAGTCCCCTCTCTTCCAGGGTAGTTATTCACGTCAAAGTTAACATCAAGATCATCTACCTCATAACGGAATCCTACATTTGCAATAAAGTTTTTAATTCCAATGCTAAAATTCACAAAACCTGCAATTGAGCTCAATTCACCATCGTAATAATCCGTTGGTAAAATGTTTTCAGTCAAGGTTCCATTATTCCAGTTTTCCCGTGTAAATACTGAAGATATATCATCAATAGATGTCGGGTTTAATGTGTTTGTCGAAGCTTCTTCCAGCCCATAAAAATTAGATTCAAAATCACGTGTTTTATTTCTGAAATTTGCACCAACATTAATATTAAACTGTTTTTCTTCCTCATCTATAAAAACAAGCTTATCCTTAATCAACCCATTAATCTCCCTATCACTGATTTCCTGACTGGATTTTCTTTGTTGAAACCCACCTGTTCTACCAAGCTGAACAAAATCACTATCTATATCAAAATTCACCTCGTTACGAATTCTGTTAGGCTCATCGGCATCTACCATATTATAGCCCACTGCCCAATCCAATTGGTTTTTTTCTGATATAAAATGAGTTCCCACCAATTGATTGATCCATAATCTGGTTTGTTTGATATTTTGGTCTCTTATAAACTGTGAAAGCCCCTCAGCGGTTTCCGTTTCTTCAAACGCCCATCCTTCACCATTCCTTCCTCCTTCATAAACTTCATCGGAAAGTTTATTTACAAAAAGACTGTGAAACTTCACCTTACTATTAGAATTAATAAAATAACCTACATCCAACAAACCGGTTGTAGTGATATTTTTAGAATAATTCACGGCATCTGTTATACTATCATTGATAAAGTTACTTCTGTATTCTCTAAAAACCCCTTCTTTATATTCATGACTTGTGGATTGTGAACCTGTAAAGAACAATGATAATTTTTCTCCTATTTTTTTACCAGCTGTAATGGCATAACGATAATTCATGGGGTTATCGGCAGTCTGTGTATTCCATGTCTGGTCAACAAGAGCATTATAGGTATGGATATCTTTTTTATAAAAACCCATAGTAACATCACTCGTGTTAGGCGACACTTTAAAATTATCGCTAACTCCACTTTGCATTACATTAGTATTAGCACCCCCACGAATTCCAATACTGAATTCTTCACTTCCTGCCAATTCTCTCGTTGCTATATCAATATTACCCGATGCCTGATCTGCCGAGCTTTGAGTAGAATACGTTTTACTTATACCCACATTTTGAATTACTCTTGTGGGAAACAGGCTTAAATCAATATTTTTACGCTCTACATCATCAGAAGGCACAGGTAAACCATTCATTGTAGTTGACAGATACCTGTCCCCCAATCCTCTTACATAAACATCCCCAGATGCTTCACTACTGGTAACACCAGAAATTTTTGTAGTTGCAGTCGCTACATCAGAAACCCCCAACTTACTGAGCTGTTGAGCTCCAATACTCTCTTTTATTTCAACAGCTTTTTTCTGATCAAGTAATAAAGCAGTTTCAGAATCTCTTCTAACAGTGGTAGTCACCACTACCTCATCTAAACTCACGCTTCCTGCACCTAAACCGGTATTGATTTCAGTTACCTTACCTGCTTCAACCACAACATCCGGCACTTTCAGCGTTTCATATCCTATAAAACTTACAACTATTGTGTATGTTCCCGGTTCTACATTACTGATTTCATACAAGCCATCTATATCGGTTGTAGTTCCTTTACTCGACCCCTGAATCTGCACATTCGCAAATGGTAATGGGTCATTATTCATTTCCTTATCAGTGATCACTCCAATTATTGATCCTGTCATCTCTTGCGCCATGGCTAAGGCACTAACAAACAGCATTAAAGCTGCAAATAAATGTTTCATTCTTCAATTTAGATTTTCGTTGCAAATAAACGAGCGATATCTAAATATCAAGTTACCCACATGTTAAACCTAAATCAGTTTTATGTTACCTTTGTGTTATCATATTAAATCAATGTTAAGTGCTTTTATATTTTAATATTATATTTACTTTTGACCTGCGAAATGTAACGTAGTTGTTTTTAAAATGTTAAAAATGATTATATTACAAAATAGGTTGTTTAAATGAGATTATCTAAGAAACAATAAGTACAGATGTCATACTGAGCCTGTCTGCCGAACAGGCAGGCCTGTCGAAGTATAAGTTAATTAACGATCAATAAGTCTTCGACAACCCTTCGACAAGCTCAGGGTGACAAGGGTGACAGTGGACAAGACAACAGAAACAATTGTGTATTATAAAACCAAACTTTATAACAAATGAAAAAGAAGGAAATCAAGATCCTTTTAGTCGATGACGAACCGGATATCTTGGAAATTGTAGGATACAACCTGTCTTCTGAAGGCTATAATGTTTCTACCGCCAAAAACGGGATTGAAGCCATTGCCAAAGCTAAAAAAGAAAAACCACACTTAATTATTTTGGATGTTATGATGCCGGAAATGGATGGTATTGAAACCTGTGAACAGATAAGAAAATCGCCCGACCTCGAGAACTCCATTATTACCTTTTTGACCGCTCGTGGCGAAGATTACTCACAAGTGGCCGGTTTTGATGCCGGTGCCGACGATTATATCACCAAGCCTATCAAGCCGAAAGTGCTCATCAGTAAGGTCAAAGCCCTATTAAGACGTCTGAAAGAAGATGAAGAATCTGTAAAAAGTATTGTTAAGGTTGGAAACATTGTCATCAACCGTGATGAATACAAAATTGTCCAGTCCGGAAAGGAGATTATCCTTCCCCGCAAGGAATTTGAATTGCTTTCCCTTTTAGCCAGTCGTCCCGGAAAAGTCTTCAAAAGAGATGAGATCCTTGACAAGGTGTGGGGTAACGAAGTGATTGTCGGTGGTAGGACCATTGATGTGCACATCAGGAAACTCCGCGAAAAGATTGGGGACGATCATTTTAAAACGGTGAAGGGAGTAGGATATAAGTTTGTTCTCTAGATCACTAGATTGTTAGATAGCTGGAAGCATTTTTAGCTGTTCAATAACTCAACTTGCTAAATTGTCTTAACTTTATCGGCTCAACACAGTACTTTTGAGAACCAAACTGAAAAAATCATATCGATTCGCATTCCGGTCGTCTGCACTCATTACGTTTTGTGCCGTCATAGGATTGTGTTTTTTACAACACTATATTACCGATATCCATGTATGGATGATTGTGCTCTTCGGTATTTTTTTGTTCGTATTTTCCTTTTTTATCATTCAATACCGGGTGGAAAACTTCATCTACAAACGGGTGAAAAAGATCTACGACGATGTTTCCCTGTTGGAATCGACTACTTTTCAGGACCAACCGGTCACTACCGATATGCGAACCCTCACGGAGGAAATCGAAAAGTTTGCCCAGAATAAAAAACTGGAGATCGAAACCCTGAAAATACGGGAAGCCTATCGGAAGGAATTCCTCGGGAATGTATCACACGAACTCAAAACGCCACTATTTACCGTTCAAGGCTATATTTTGACCTTGCTGGACGGTGGGATGAAAGATAAAAGCATCAGAAAAAAATACCTGAACAGGGCCAGTAAAGGAGTAGAACGCCTTATTTATATTGTCCGCGACCTCGATATGATCAGTAAATTGGAATCGGGTGATCTGCATTTGGATTATGAGGAATTTGACATTGTTGATCTCATCCAGGGTGTTTTCGACCTGATGGAAATGAAGGCCAGCAAAAAGAACATCACACTCACTTTCGACCTTGAATACGATGAACCTATCATGGTTTATGCCGATAGGGAACGCATTCAGCAGGTATTGACCAATCTGGTGGTAAATTCCATTAAATACGGAAAAGAAAGTGGCACTACGGAAGTTAGTATTGAAAACCTTGTCCAGAATAAGGTGATTGTTCGCATAACTGACAACGGGGAAGGTATTGAAAGTCAAAACATCCCACGTTTATTTGAGCGTTTTTACCGTGTTGACAAAAGCGGAAGCCGGAAAGAAGGGGGCTCCGGATTGGGACTCTCCATTGTAAAACACATTATTGAAGCCCACATGGAAAAAATCTATGTAGAAAGTGTTTTTGGCGTGGGTTCAGAATTTTCATTTACCCTTGAAAAGGCTAAACAAGATCGCGAATTCACAGGTTGATCCAATTCCTTGCAATCCTTTAAAATCTGCTACACGTTCCAACATTCCGATTTCAAAATCATCCTGTTTGCAATAGGGCACTAATTTTTCCTCTTGCAGCCGTTCTGCCAGATATTCTTGTTCGTATTGTCCGGGTGTAGGGATAAAAAAGGCCTTCTTCCCCAGTTTTGCAAGATCCAAGACCGTTGTATACCCCGAACGTGATAACACCAAAGCACTTTCGTTAAAAGCGGTTTCCAATTGGGAGGAGTTCATATAATTATAAACCGTTACATTTCCCTCTTCAACAACTTTTTGCTTCGCTTCAATTTTTCCCCTTACAAAAAGCACCTTCCCTTCCAATTTTTGAGTTTCTATAAGCAAACGGCTTTCCAGCATACTCCTTTGGGGTTCCGGTCCTGAAATAATAACCATAAGATCGTATTGCTGTGGTAAATCCTTTTTTTCCAGCCTGCTCAACGGGCCAATATATTTTATGGTAGGATCGTCTTTTTTTAAATGTCCCAAGCGTCCGCTTAAATTAGGTTCTCCTTTTATGTCGGGCACCCAGCACTCGTCAAACTTCTTGATCACCCTTTGGTGTACTTTAGAACTAAACCAAGTGGTATTTCCCGTTAATACATTCAGCTGATGGGTAATAAACACACAAGGCACTTTTTTGGAGTGTACCCCTAGGCGGTTATCAGAAATAACTCCATCAATATTCAATTTTTCCACCAAGGCCTCTGTCAGTTCCTTTTCCCTGGTCATCGCCTTCAATATCTTAGGAGAATCCCAGATCATTTTCAGTTTGAAATGCTTCGCCTTTTCAGCATATTTGATCTTATAAGAAGGCATTTCGGCAAACTCCAATTCCGGAAATTCCTTTTTCAACAGGCGCAATGCCTCGCCATCGGAAGCGATCACAGGGCAAAAACCTTCATCCAACAACCCCTTGATAATGGGAATACATCTCGTGGCATGCCCCAATCCCCAATTTAGAGGAGCTACCATAATTCTTTTCGGCTTTACCATAACTACAAATGAACTTAATTTTTCTCTGTGAAAGATTTCCTTAATTTTGTCTTTAAATTAAATTATTGTTGTGGGGAGCAAAAACAAACTCAAACGTTTTAAAGAAAACGAGACCTTTTCTAATGTCATCCAACCGAGCCGTGAAGAACTCGTTAATGCCGATTTTGACCTGAAAGGGAAATGGAGAAGTCAATATTTTAAGAACAACAACCCCATTGTTTTGGAGTTAGGCTGTGGAAAAGGGGAATATACTGTTAGCCTTGCTGAAAGAAACCCTGACAAAAACTACATCGGTATCGACATCAAAGGAGCCCGTTTTTGGAGGGGCGCCAAAACAGCTTTGGAGAAATCACTGCCCAATGTCGCTTTTGTACGATCACAAATAGAACTTATAGAATTCATTTTTGATATCGATGAGGTAGATGAAATATGGATTACCTTCCCCGATCCCCAGATCAAATACAAGCGTACCAAACACCGTTTGACCAACACAGATTTCTTAAAGCAGTATGCCAATATTCTAAAGGGAAATGGTGTTGTTCACCTCAAAACAGATAGTGAATTCATGCATGGCTACACCCTAGGTCTCTTACACGGCTTAGGTTATGAAGTGCTGTATGCCAATCACAATGTTTACAGAAACGAAGGTAGCCCTGACGAAGTAACCTCTATTCAAACTTTCTACGAAAAACAGTATCTTGAGGAAGAAAAACCGATTACCTATATCAAATTTAAACCCAACTAATGCTAAATCAACCGTTAATAGAAACTATGTAATCCTAACTAATGTCACATTTATTCATTCTTTTCTTTGCTACTTTTTCCGCTGCGTTGATGGCCGTGGTTTTTCCCGGTCTCATTAACATCACAGCAGCAAAGACCAGTGCAAAGCGAGGAAAACCCAACGGAATGCTCTTTGCTGCGGGTGCTTCGACTACAGTTGTTTTTCAGGCATACCTCGGGATGCTCATTTCTAAATACCTGTACAACAATCCGCTTGTGATCGATATTTTACTCAAGATCGCCTTGGCCGTTTTT
The DNA here is from genome assembly GCF_026241135.1 of Galbibacter kalidii. Lineage (GTDB taxonomy): Bacteria > Bacteroidota > Bacteroidia > Flavobacteriales > Flavobacteriaceae > Galbibacter. The sequence continues at coordinate 43,094 of NZ_JAPFGA010000006.1, read as the reverse complement.
GCCTTTTTTTCCATTTATTTCTTCATTTTGGCCAAAAAGAACAAAAACCAAAAGAAAGTTCGGAAGAAAGTAGAACTCAAAAAGAAAAACGTCTTTTTTAAAGGGATGTTCATTTCTGCCTTAAACGTTCTGCCCATTGCCTATTTCTGTGGACTCAACGCTGCGTGGAATGTTTCCGGATGGATCAAATTTGAATTGTGGGACATCCTTGTGTTTGTCATCGCCGCCGGCTTGGGGACTTTTGCCATGCTCTATATGTATGTGGTCTATTTTGATAAGCTTCAGGAAAGAACCGATACTTTTTCCCGTTATTCTGATTATATTTTAAGTGCTTTAATGGCTGTTTTGCTCATTATCACATTTATCCGGCTTTTTTATTCTGAAATGGTGTAGAGTCACATATTTTTTCGGTTGATTCTTCCGTTTTTTTAAATTAACTTCAGCAATCTATTCAAAAAAACCACGTATGAAACCGGAAAACCAGAATTTTTTTGAACGTGTTTATGATATTGCCCGCTTGATCCCCTACGGAAGGGTTACTTCCTATGGAGCTATTGCCAAATACCTCGGGGCGGCACGGAGTGCACGAATGGTGGGTTGGGCCATGAACGGCTCAGGATTGAAAGAAGACATCCCCGCACACCGGGTAGTGAACCGCAAAGGCATCCTCACCGGGAAACACCACTTTCAGGGGACTAACTTGATGCAACAATTGCTGGAAAGCGAAGGCATTCCGGTAAAAGACAATCAGATACAGGATTTTGACAAGTATTTTTGGGATCCGGCAAAAGCGTTGGGGTGATTTTTTATCAGCAACATTCCTTATCCTGTTGAATTGACGGACATTTTACACTTCCGTAGCTACAATACACACAGCAATCGCCTTCTTTTGGTTTTATGACAGCCTTGCAGTTTTCACATTCGTAGAAATACTGACAGGCGTCTATCGGCATCGTTTCTTCTTTCTTGTGCCCGCAATTGGGACAAGTGATTGTTGATTGTAATATCGCTTCCATTACTGCTCTTTTTTATCGGTTACGGTATATCCTGTGGCATTGATCGCTTCTTTAATTTCCTCAACATCGGTTTTTGAACTGTCAAATTCTATAATCGAATTTTTATTCTTATACGAGGTCGTTATGTTAATTATTCCCGGAAGCTTATTCACTTCGTGATCAACATGGGCAGCACAACCGTTACAAGTCATTCCGCTAATGGAGAATTCTACTTTTTGTACATCCGATTTATCTACTATCACCACCTGTTTTTCTACTTTTGGGTAAAAAACATGGGCGTACATCGGAAAGGCAAGCATTAAACTTGCAAAAACCGTTACTATTCCTAAAAATGTTTTACTCTGAATAAATTTTGATCTCCCTGTTTTGCTATCCGTTTCGCAATTGCAGTCAACTTCTTTTTTGGGCTTCAATTTATGATACCAAGCAAAGCCGAGTACCAAAATGGTCATCCCCACAAGATATGGTCTGATGGGTTCAACCCAGGAAAACGCTGAAGCAAATCCGCCTACTCCGGCTATCAAAGCCAGAACCGGAACAATACAACATAAGGATGCCCCTACGGCCGTAAGGATGCTACTTCCCAGTAAAAGTCTTTTTTTCATATTAATTCTGTCCTAAATAAATTTTCATCTGTTCTTTTTTGCATCGCCCAAAAAAGAACCACAAACGTTGAAATTGCATCAAAACCTCAGCAAACTCTATTTTCCATAAATTCAATAAAACCGTTTTTGACGCTATTGATTTCGTGTCCTAATTATTTGTATCTACTCCCTACAGCAAGCAGGTAACACTTCTATTGTTTTGTCATAAGGACAGTCGGGTGTCCCAGCCAATGGACAATTAATTTTCGGACATTCAGGTGTTCCTTCCAGCGGACAAGCACTGTTTGATGAAGAAAACCCATATGCGAGTCCACCAATGGTTAACACTCCTGCTGCGGCTATTGCCATTATCATATTTTTCATAACTCTTAATTTAAATGATTAAACAATAGTCCAAAGATCAATCACGGGGGGAGGGGGTGTCCAAATTATTTTTTGATAAAAATTTTAAAAGTTCTTCCTCTACCCGCTGAGCCTCTTTCAATTTATGAGGTACTTCATCTGCGGAAAAGTCCGGAAACAGCTTGCACAGTCGCTCTATAGTTTCTTCATTTCCGCAATTTCCCGGACAATTTTGATAAGCAGATGATATTTTTTCTGCTATTGCCTTCCTGTAGGTATTATCCAGAAGTTCAAAAGTAGTTTTGTTCAAAATAGCTTGTACTGCTTTAAATTGAAGCAGGATATTCTCGGCTTGCTGTTCATCATCAATCTGCTCCAGTATATAATTCAACTGCCCCATTGCCGTTTTGATCGAAACTTTGATATTTTTTATCAAATCAGAAGTAATCATGTTGTTTCCAAGGTTTTGTTTTCTTCAAGTATGCTGAAAAACGGTTTGAACATTTCTTTATACTCCTTTGTCAGTGAGTAAAAAATGGTTTGTGCCTGTCTTTCTGCTTCAATAAGCTTTCGGTCTTTTAGTTTTCGCAGGTGCTGTGAAACTGCCGAAATCGTCATTCCAAGGACATCACTCAGGTCGCAAACGCAAAGCTGTTGCTCTTCATAAAGCAGAAAGAGTATTTTCAACCTTACCGTATTACCCGCCAATTGAAGTCCGCCGGACAATTGATCAAATGTTCCGTTAATTTTCGAAATGCTGTCTTTACAACGGTTGATCTGCTTAATATCCGCCTGTTGTCTTATGCAAGAAATCTTATCCATAGTATCAAATATAGTGAATTCACTTATTTAAGCAAATACTTAAATAATAAAATCTGATTCATCTCTCTTTCCCCGGTTGATAAAAAAGTGCTTTTAAACTACACAAACTTTATTATCTAATCAGTATACCTTATCTTTGTAATTTAGAATGAGTATAAAAAACATTCTTTTTAAAAATTGCATTAAAGACAATACATGAAAATAGAAAAGAAAGAGGTCATAAAAGCATTGGAAACCATTTCTGCTCCAGGAGAAGGAAAGAATATGATAGAAAGCCGTGCGGTTAGGAATGTAATGATTTTTGACGATGAAGTTGTTGTTGACATTACTATAAACAACCCAAGTTTACAGGCGAAAAAGAAAACCGAGGTTGAGATTTTAAAGACCATTCACGACAAAGTCTATCAAAAGGCCAAAGTGAAAGTCAATATCAAGGTAGAGGCTCCGGAAAAACCACAAATAAAAGGAAAGGTTATCCCCGGCATTAAAAATATTGTCGCGGTTGCCTCCGGAAAAGGTGGTGTAGGGAAATCTACCGTAACGGCTAACCTTGCCGTTACACTGGCAAAAATGGGCTTTAAAGTAGGTTTGTTGGATGCCGATATTTACGGTCCTTCGGTACCTATCATGTTTGATGTTCAAAACGAAAAGCCTTTGGCAGTCAATGTAGATGGAAAATCAAAAATGAAACCTGTCGAAAATTATGGGGTGAAAATCCTCTCGATTGGTTTCTTTACACAACCTGACCAGGCGGTTATTTGGCGTGGGCCTATGGCCTCAAAAGCGCTAAAACAAATGATCTTTGATGCGGCTTGGGGCGAATTGGATTTTCTGTTGGTTGATCTTCCTCCGGGAACGGGAGACATTCATCTGAGCATTATGCAATCCTTGCCTATTACAGGTGCTGTGGTAGTAAGTACGCCACAAAATGTAGCCTTGGCAGATGCTAAAAAAGGAGTAGCCATGTTCCAACAGGAAAGTATTAATGTGCCTGTACTCGGAATTGTAGAAAATATGGCTTATTTTACACCGGATGAACTTCCTGACAATAAATATTATATTTTTGGTAAGGAAGGCGCCAAAAACCTGTCTAAAGACTTAAAAGTCCCATTTTTGGGAGAGATTCCATTGGTTCAAAGCATCCGCGAAGCCGGAGATTTCGGTCGCCCGGCTGCATTGCAAACTGCAACCCCATTGGAAGAGGCTTTTGAAGAACTGACAAAAAACATAGTGAGTGAGGTGGTAAACCGCAATGACAGCCTCCCTCCCACAGAAGCCATAAAAATAACGACCATGGCAGGTTGTTCGGCGGTTAACAAGAAATAATTTATAAACAGATGACGTCGGAAGAAGTTAAATTAAACGTAGAGAAAGCCCTGCAAGAAATCAGGCCTTACCTGGAAAGTGACGGAGGCAACATCAGCTTGGTGTCTATCGACAATGACAAGCGTGTCACAGTGAGGCTTGAAGGGACGTGTGTGGGGTGTAATGTCAACCAAATGACCCTGAAAAGCGGTGTTGAAATGACCATAAAAAAATACGCTCCACAAATTGAACAGGTGGTTAACGTTGGTGATATTTAGTTCACCTAGCTCAATACTAAAGAAGGCATCAACTGCTTAACTTTTGGTCATGGGCTCAAAACATTTTGATGTGTAAGCTACCTCTCAGTAAGGAATGGCTTACGCAATAGAATACTTTTTTAAAATAAGTACATGATTAAAACAGATATACTCATCATTGGAGCCGGCCCTACAGGTCTCTTTACTGTTTTTGAAGCCGGCTTACTCAAACTAAAGTGTCATCTTATTGATGCACTTCCACAACCCGGTGGACAGTGCTCTGAAATATATCCAAAGAAACCGATCTACGATATCCCCGGATTCCCGGAAGTATTGGCAGGGGATTTGGTCGATAATTTAATGAAGCAAATTGAGGTCTTTGAACCCGGATTCACACTGGGTGAAAGAGCCGAAACCATAGAAAAACAAGATGACGATACTTTTATCGTTACCACCAACAAAGGCACCAAACATCAGGCTCCTGTCGTAGCCATTGCCGGTGGTTTGGGAAGTTTTGAACCCCGAAAACCTCAATTGGAGAACATTACCGATTTTGAAGACAAGGGGATCGAATACATCATCCGGGATCCGGAAATCTACCGCAATAAAAAAGTAGCTATTGCCGGTGGGGGTGATTCCGCTTTGGACTGGAGCATCTATTTAGCTGATGTAGCCGACGAGGTCACTTTGATCCATCGTCGAAATGAATTCAGGGGTGCTTTGGATTCCGTAGAAAAGGTAGAAGAACTCAAAAAACTCGGAAAAATCAACCTCATCACGCCTGCTGAAGTTACTTCGCTTCAAGGCAACGGACAATTGGAAGCCATTACCGTTAAACAGAAACCGGATGATAAAGAGATCGAACTGGAACTCGATCATTTTATTCCGCTTTTCGGACTTTCCCCAAAACTTGGGCCTATTGCCAATTGGGGACTCGAAATTGAAAAGAATGCCATCAAGGTTGATAATACGCTCGACTATCAAACCAATATTCCCGGTATCTATGCCATTGGCGATGTAAACACTTATCCCGGAAAATTAAAATTGATTCTCTGTGGGTTCCACGAAGCTACACTGATGTGCCAAAGTGCTTATAAAAGGATATTCCCGGACAAAAAATATGTGATGAAATACACTACAGTAAGTGGTGTAGACGGTTTTGACGGCAGTAGAAAAGAAGCGGAAAAAGCAGTTGTGAAGTCTATAAAGTAAAGTGGGTTCGATCTATAAGAAATTCAAGTTTATAGCTTTTCCAAAGTTCAAAACTTTGGAAAAGCTATAAATTTATTCAAACTCCAACTTTTTCTCTACTAATTTACTAGGGTAATTAGGTTTCTTTTTGAAGTTTTACCTATTTTTGTGCCTTCAAAACATGAATCGATGTCTGATATTACTATAAAAATAAAGGATAGGGAGGGCGAAATCCACGAAGTACAAGCCCCAACGGATATGGCAATGAACCTTATGGAAATTGTTCGTTCCTATGAATTGGCTCCAGAAGGAACCGTTGGTGTGTGTGGTGGAATGGCTATGTGTGCTTCATGCCAATGTTATGTGGTATCCGATCACGAGTTGCCCGAAATGAGTTATGACGAAGATTTGATGCTCGCCGAGGCCTTTAATGTAAAAGACAGTAGTCGTTTGGGTTGCCAAATCCAAATGACGGAAGATTTGGACGGTCTGGAAGTAGAACTCGCACCTGAAGTTTAAAAAAGTCTTTTCTTTCTGATTTCAAACAAAATTTGAGAAACAAAACTACTGTATGCCGTTTTTGACGGGTGCAGTCTGTCACTCGCTACCAAACTCGGATTATTAAGTCCTTCCCGGGTAATATCTGTTATGTTGATATAACTCACTCCGTTGTGTAAAGCAGTTTTCTTCACAAACGCATTGTATTGGTCTATCTCTACAGAAATCTTCAAAGGACTTGGTCTTTCTTGCCCGAAAGGTGTATATGCATAATCCGGGATCGAGATGACAAACACCTTGCTTCTATCACCCCCGGCGAGTTGAATTGCTTTGGCCAAAAGCGTTGTAAAATCCTCTTCAAATAAGGAAAAATCCTTCCCCTGATACTGATTGTTCACCCCGATCATAAGCGTTACCATATCCTGATCCTCGCCAGGGGCTTTTTTTTGGATTCCTTGAATCAGATCTGAGGTCGTCCAACCTGTTTCAGCAATTACTTGGGCTCCTACCTTTATATTTTCATCACTGGCAAGCTTTTTCATCAGTAGTAAAGGAAAACTACATCCTTCACAAACACTTTCCCCGACAGTATAACTATCGCCTAAGGCCAAATACTTAATTGTTTTAATATTATCCGGAGTTTTACTTGTAACCGATCGTTGTGTTTTACACGCAAATAGAAGCGTCGACACTCCAACAAAAAGTAATATTTTTTTCATTCTTTTATATTTTCCTACAACAAAAGTACTTTTTTATCTGCTATTTTAATGTTTCAGCTGATAATCAATTAGTTTTTGTGGTTTTTCAAGCACTTCCCTCACTACTTTTAGCACCCCTTCTTCGGTGGTATCGACATACCATTTGATGAGCTTGATCTTTCCCTTTTCTATTTCTATTCCGGTAATACTTCTGGGATGCACACAGCTGCCGGCGTTGAAGAAAGCAAGGTCTCCGGGTTCGGGAAAGCGGGGTCTGTGTGTATGTCCGATGATGGTAAATCGGTTGTTATTATCGGCTATCCACTTTTTGGTACGCCGTTCGACTTTTATAAGCTCAAAATTGTTTTTTGCCGGACTGGTAGGATCTGAAATCCCAATGACTTGCAGGGGTCGCCATAAAACCCTCACCATAAAACGGCTCCATTTCCAAAAGGTGTAATTCCACCAATCAGCTTGATGCCCATGGATAAGGAACAACTCTTGTCCCGTTTGTTTGTGTCTTAAAATAAGTCCTTCATGATATTTCAAGTTCGGCATAAAGGGCACTTCTTCTTCCAAATCCGGATCCAACCAGGTATCGTAATGCTTTTTTATAACCGCCTCGTCTTCATACACCATGTCGTGGTTTCCGTAGATAAAATGCAGCTTTCCTTCGTCATGAAATTGTTTTAGCAACAAAAAGATATTCTTATGAGAATCGAAAATGCTTTTAAAATGAAGGTTTTCCCACAATTCGTTACCGTCGCCTAATTCACAATAGGTAAAACCTGTCTTATAATATTGTTTTAAAGCATGGTAATATGTATTTCTGTTATTGGCAAAGTCATCGGCAAAACTATTGTCTCCCCTGTGGCAATCACTAAAAAGCACAAATTTAGAAGTGTCATCAAATTCGATGACACCCGCGTTCTTATATGCCCTGTCAAAACGTTTCTTTGTAGACATGGTTTAAATTTAAATAAATAATCTATAGGATTTATTTTTTGCTGAAGTATTCCCAAACGTTGATAAGAATATTCTACCCCTTCCGCTTATATATTCCGGCTGTACCGACAATCTCTTGAATCTGATAATTTTTCCTCAATAAATTGTGGAAATATTTAACCTCTTCGATATCTGATGTATCTTTTGTCCTGTATATTTTTTTCGGTTGGGGTCCAACAATATAGTCCGGTTTTACAATATTGAATATACGCAAGATCTCTTCTTCGGATGTATCCTCTTGAATTCCCATATAAGAAAAAAGCTCATCTCTATATATATTAGATGGATGGGTCATTACTTTTGATGGAATATTTTCATCCATGATCCAATACCCGATATGAAAATTCATAAACAAGATATTCTCCGGATCAATTTTCTGTTCGCTGAAATATTGAGGAATTTCAAAGCCTTCTTCGTTGTACAGGGATTTTCCTTCTGCCAAACGTTTGCCCAACACGCCATATTCCAAATAGGCTTCTACGGGTGTGACAAAAATAAGCACTAACAGCACCCATTTATAAGACCAATTTTCTGCTTTTTTTAGTGTGGCAATCCATCCACAGAGCATCATGATCAAAAAGGGATAGGCCTGAATTAAATAATGTCCGTTGATTTTCCCGACATCAATGAAAGAAATCATCACACCCAAAAAAGAGAAAGCGATAAGTGGATAAAGATTTTTAAGGGTATTGTTATGTCGTATATGTTTTTTATAAAACCTATAGAACAGCACTGCAAACATTACAACAAGCAAAATCATAACCCATTTATTGAGAGGAGAACCTTCCGGATTATATACTATCGCCGCCATAATGACCGAATTCCACCAAACATCAAAACGATCGATCAATATATATGGCAAAGCCGTGAGAACGATTGTCGTGGCAGTTCCTAAAAACAAAACAACTCCGTTTTTAACACCCCTCATGATGTTTCTATAAAAACTACTTCCGCACAAAAACAATCCCAAAAGCAATCCCGGATAGACCATATTCAGTTTTGTCATTATAGAGCAACCCAGCAACAATCCGGCACAAAAAATCCCAAACAGACGGCTTGGATATTTCCACAGGAAATAAAGTGCAGGCAAATAGAAAAATATAGAGATGTGCTCACTCATCACCCCCTGAATATTCCCAAAAAGGCTTGAAGTTAAAATAAGCAACAACCCCCCGAGCAGAGCAATCTTCTCATTTGACATTTTTTTTGAAATAACGTAAACGATCATGGCAGAAGCCACAATAAGCAAGGATCCGATCAATCGAATGGCTATAAAACTTTTTCCGAAGAGAAAAATTACAGCCGCAAAAAAATAAAACAGCAAGGGTGGTTTCAGGTCCCACAGGGTCATATATGGCAGGTGACCATCAACGATGGACTGTCCCATGAGGATAAAAGTGCTCTCATCACGGTCGATATAGTCACGAAAGAAAAAAGGAAACCTGATAAACAATGTAATTCCCAAAAAAAGGAAAAATATTGCAGTCCAATTGTAGGTTTTAAGTCTGAGGGAGACTCCTTCCAAATTGAAATTCATTGTTTTATGTTATGTCATCTATCTTTAACGGCAGGACAATATAAAGAGATTTATTTATAAATTTCGCTTCTGTTGCTTATAAAAAGCATCAGCCTGCAATTGCATGATCTCCCGTGCCATTTTTTGTTTATAGGCATAGAGTTCTTCTTCCCCGGCCAGATCTTCATATACCTTGTCATTTATTTGGGCATCGGTAGCCAATTGTTGTTTACGCTGATATTCTTTTTGATCGACCCAGGTTTTTACCGTGCTTTCGGCATCTTCCAGTTTCATGTCATATTCCCCTTTCGGAGCCAATAATTTTGATATCACCGGAGCGGTTTCAATCGCCAAGAACAACAGGAAAATAAAAAACGAAGGAAACCAAGGCAGTTCATCCAAAGCCGATATCCTCGCCATAAGTCCGTCGAAGCCATCAATGGTCGGCTGTGTGTCTGCCACCTTTCCTTTATAATCCATCTCTAAAGCTGCTATCTGACTTTCTTTTTCAGCGATTTTACTGTTGTTTCCCAACCTCAACGCTTGTAGTTCCGACAAAGCAGCGTCATGTTTTTCCCTCTTTTCTTTGTAAACAGGTCCTTTCCCAATCTTTAGGGTGCCTTCGCGGCCTTCGGCTTCAGCAATATAGGTATCGTACAAATTGTTTACCTCTGCTTCTTTTTCTGAAATTCCCGCTTTTAGGGCGTCGATTTCGGTTTGTAACTGTGTCGTTTCCGGGTTGTATTGAAGTGCTATTTGCTCTTGGTTGTCCAGTGTCATCTGATTCTTTTCCTCCAACAACACCCGATCTATTTCCTTCTCAAAAATTTTAAGCTCCAAGGGTTTGGCAATCACAACGGCAATGATAATCGCTAGGATAATCCGCGGTACCGCCTGAAGGAATTCACTTCGGAAATTATCCCGTTTTTTTATTGTAGAAACGATGAACCTATCCAAATTGAAAATAAGTAAGCCCCATACGAGACCGAAGAAGACCGCAATAAGAACATTGTCGAATACGGTATAAAGGGCATAAGAACACGCTATAAAAGCCATCACGGCTGTAAAAAACACTGTAGCCCCTATCCCGGCTTGTTTTATCTGTTCGGCTTTAGAGCACTCCTCCAGCAATTCAGTATCAGCTCCGGAGCACATCCGGAAAAACGAGTTTAACATAACACCTATGATTTTGATTGATAAAACTATATAACGTGAAATCAGTCAAAATGTTACATGGGATCCGGGAGTTATCCCCTCCCAGCCTCCCCTAAGGGGAGGAGAAAGATTGCGATACTTCACTCCCCTTTAGGGGGGAGCCGGAGGGGGATGTAAGACAGGATTTTTGCAATATGATACCTGGGATTCAGGGTTTGTTTATTGGCTAGTGATTTTTAGTTATTTATCAGTTCTATCTTTTCATTTACTTTGTCCATAAAACTGTGTAAGTATTCGGGGACATTGGCTTTTACTTGATCGATTCTCCAACTTTTTACATTTCCGTTTTCTAAGTAGCGGATAAATAACCCTCCGGCATCTGCACAATCGGGACAACCAAAAACCGAATCCTTTTCATTAAGCAATTGATTGGGGATAAAACTAGGCAAATCCTTGACTTGTTCAAATTTACTGTCCGATTGCTCTGCAAAACTGAATTCCTTCTTTGTATAGTCATCTTTTGTGTCTTCAAACAACTTATCATCGGTCAGTTTAAATGTTTCAACACAGGATTCCCCGGCACACATTCCGTAGAAATGACCGAAAATCAAGTAATTGGCTTCGTATGATGTTGCGTCATCATCATTATTACAAGAAATAAAAGCCCCAATCAAAAGGAGTAATCCGATTAGCTTTAAATTTTTCATCATTATCTATTTTAATCAATTACAATATCTGTTTCCCCTTCGGCTAAATATACGTGGCAACAATCTGCTCCGACCTTGAAATAAGCACTTACAATTTCCTGATCGCTCTCATCAAATCCTTTAAAATTTACCTCAACTGTTGTCTTCTCGTAAGTTTTTCGGTGTTCGTCCCCGAATAGCGGATAGGTTCCGGATGCTTTCATCATTTCAAATTCACTGTCGTTCACCTCCCTTGTAATATCTTTTCCGGAATCGATGGTCGTAACGGCAAAACTATCCAAGGCCACCGGGTCTCCTACCGGGTCTTTAACAGAGACCGTAATGGTCACAAATTGCTCCGTACAAGCAAGCCCGGAACAACCTGATTGGTCATCATTATCATCTTTATCGCTACAACCCAAAAAAGAAATCAGAAGGGCTATTATCGCTATTTGTCGCATCATAAACGCATTTAAGTTTTTTATAAGATGCTATTTTTATGGAAAAGTTGCGTGCAAATGCATCTTAACTCATTTATAAACCTTTATGATATAAACATTTACGCAAGAGCAACGCTACCACACCCCCAAAGCTTCGGGAGCATCGTGTGGTATTTCGATTTTAACCAACAAGTCTTAAAAAGTGGCTATGGGTGTCAATATTTTACAATTTATAGGCTTGTGCAACCGATGTTGGCAACTGGTATTTATTCTATTACTTTAACTTGACTCTTTTTATATAATTCAATTGCGTTTAAATAATCTATAGCACCTTTCATATTTAAATCGTTAATAAACCCATCCAGTTCAGGATGGTTAAACTTCACCCAATTTACTAGAGTGTCCCTTTCTTTTTGCCATATTTCCCAATTTGCATCAATACAATCTAAGGTTTCAATTTTGTTTATTTTTCCTGATTTAAAATGGAACTTATGTTTACAAGTCAAAGGATTATTCTTCAAAAATTCAAATCTTAAAGAATTCACAGAGACAGTAGCAACGACTTGCTTATTCTCATTTTCTAAGCTAACCAACTTATAAACTGGCTTAAAAACAGAATCCCATTTAAATTGGTTATAAAAACTTTCAGGTGTGTAGGCCATTGTATAATCACCCTCAATAATTGTGAGACTGTCAGATATCGTTCTTTTTATCTGGTTGTAATCGGAATTTTTAAAGCCTTCGTAATATTTTATTATTTGCTCGGATTTCGTACTTTTTTTCTCAGCACAACTAGTAATTGATATTAAAATAAAAATGAATAAAATTTTCTTCATCGGTTTTAGCTTCTTTTGGTACTTGCTGCCAACTCGCTATATAAATACTAAAATACATTTTCTCTCACGTTAGCGCAAACATCCACTCATAAGCAAAATCCGACCAGTGGAAGTAATCCAAAAAAAAGAAATTAGACGAGGTAATTTGTTGCCAACAAGATACAAACTAGAGCAAGAGCTCCGTAAGTTAATTTTTTCCATTTTGATTTTATAGTCTCACTTTTGTAAAGTCCGTATAATCCAATTGGAGGCCAAAAAATTAACAAAGTACCCACCATCTGTGGGTCGTTATACCATTTCACTTTAGTTTTCACTTTCATATATTATGAAATTTAATCCTAATTGAATTCTAAGATAGCATTTTTTTTCGACTTACAATTTTACTTATAACAATTACGATTATTTTCTCATACTTTTTAAAAGCTATAGTCTATCAGTTGCTTAGGGGTGTAAAATCCCGAGCTTATAATTTAATCACTGAATGTGTGTGTTTTGTCTCAGAAAACAATCTTTTTAATTGATTAACGGAATATACGGCCTGTATTTTTAACATCTGGAATGATTATAACAACTTTATTTATCAGTTTTGAATAGGTTCATCAGAAAGTTTAACCTCAGGGGCCTCCATATTTACTTCCTTGACAGAAATGTTGATTGTTTTTTTGTTTTTAACTATTTCAATAGCTTTTTTGGCTGTGATCTTCTTGCCGTTATAGTAAAAGTTCGCATTCTTTTTTTCCAACTCTTTTAAATGCTCCACAGGGTTAGGCGGTGCAGGAGGGGCTATGGGCACTTCAACAACTTCTATTACTTCTATTTGTTCTGATACTTCCGGGGCTTCAACGACCTCAATAACTTCTTCTACTTCTACTTCTACTTCAATAATTTCATCTTCCTCAACCACTTTTATTACTTCCTTTACAGGAGGCGGCGGCGGCAACTGCTCTTTTTCTTCTTTGGTAAGCTCTTCAAATTTTTTGAAGTAAATCCTGTCTTCCTTTCTAAGTCTTATATATGGCCATATAGGGTTTTTCGGACGTTCTACAAGTCTTTTATTTTTACGGGATAATCTAAAATACATACCGCCCAAATCAGAAAACAATGCATCCATTTTTTCTTGTTCTTCTTTTGGCTTCTCAATGTAATGCGGTGGTTTATCCATTAGGGTTTTGTATATTTTATACTTACTCTTGTATTGTTCTACCGGATCCTGTATAGTCCCCTCCTCTATTGAACCTTCCTTAGCCGTCTGTTGCGTATCGTAAGAAATTTGAGACACATCATCATCATAAAATGAAGTAATATCCACTTGACCGTTTGGGGAAATATAACCTACTTGCCCCTTAAGAGCCTGTTTTTTACCTGTTGAAATGTTCAAAGAATTTTCTTTGGTAAAAATAATTTCTGTTTCCGGTCCAAGAGGTGTTGGGTAATTTCCAGTTTTGTATTTTAATCTGTAATAAGCATTTGTATAAATACTTAAATGGTATTTATACTTGCCGTAATCTTTTGCATTTTTTAGTAAGCTGCTAACGGCATAATCGTGTATCTCATTTATAGAGAGTTTATTCAGTTTGTCATTAGCTATATGCTTACCGTCTAACCACACCCCGTATTGCGATGGGTTTTTCCATGAATCGAACTCTTTCTTTGATGGAATTTTTTTAACAGGTTTTGCGGGTGGCGGCAGCAACCTTGCTTTTTGCTCGTCTGTTAGCTCCTCATATTTTTTCTCTATAAATGTCCCATCTTGCTGTTCAATCTTAAATGTAGCATTCCTATAATAAGAGTCTTTATCGATCTGAACAGTATAACGAGGTGATTCCATAATAATTGAAGAACCATTTTTAATATTGTTTATGAAAATTCCATAACCATTCAATACTGATTTAATATCAGTGATGACACCCATTTTGGTTTCAGGTGAAACCATAAGATGCGCCACAAGTCCGTTTTGCTTTTCTTCTTCAGATAATTTTTTAAGTTTTTCCTGAAAGTTTTCTAAAGTTACAGGTGTATTGTTCAACCTGATAGCCCCATCATCATCAATATGGATATTGATGTCTTCCGTAGTATTAAAAACGGATTCTTTCTGTGCTACAACCTTATCGCTAAAGCTGTAAATAAGTACTGCTAAGAGCGGCAATAATAAAGCCGACTTTAGCCATGTGGATGTTGATCTTTGTTTTTTCATAATTGCAAATCGTTTTTTGAGTGATGAATAATTAATGGCGCTTGCCATTGTTGTTAATGGTGTGGCATTTGATGAGAACGCCAATAATAATTGTTGATATGCTGATGAATGCACTCCGCAATTCAACACTTCACGGTCTGCCAAAAACTCATGGTTGAGTTTGACCAACCGTTTGGTGAAAAAGATTAGCGGGTTGAACCAAAAGATGATCTGTGCTATTTCCAACAGGATAATATCAGCTGAATGGTGCTGCTTCACATGGGTTTGTTCATGGATAAGGACTTCCTTCGGAATAGCATTGTTGGTATAGTCTTCTTTGTTTAAAAAGATATATTTTAAGAAGGAATGCGGCGGAAGTTTTTCCTGCAACAAAACATTGGTAAAAATGGAATAGCTGAATCTTGGATTGTTTTTTATCCTGCTGATAATCTCTTTGAACTTCAACACAAACCGGATAAAGAAAAACAACATTCCAACACCATAAACAGACCATAAAACCATAGGCCAATAATTAATCGGATTTTCCTCAAGTGCAACAGTATCCATCGGAGCACCCTCCATAACAACCGGAAAATTATTTACTGTAACTTCCACATATTCGGTAAAGGTGATCAATGGAATTGTAAAACTGATCACAACCGACAACAGCAGGTAGTAACGTTTAAACGTATGGATGCTCTCTTTCTCTAAAACAAGTTTATAGAAGAGTAGCAAAACAGCTAAACAAGCTCCCGATTTTAGCAGATAAAACAGCATGGGTTCTATTTTTTAAGTTGATGGTCTATGAGCTTCCTCAATTCTTTGAGTTCCTCTTCAGACAAGTCCGTTGACTCGGTAAAAAAGGAAGCGAATTGTGCTGGGGAATCATTAAAAAAGTTTTTGATCATTCCCTTTAACTGTTTCGAAAAGTATTTCTCTTTGGAAACTAGAGGATAGTATTCCCTGGATTTTCCAAAGACCTTATACGAAACAAATCCTTTATCCTGCATACGCTTTAAAAGTGTAGCAATGGTAGTATTGGCAGGCTTTGGCTTGTCGTACTGCTCCAACAGATCTTTCATAAAAGCCTTTTTTAGCTTCCACAAATGATTCATGACTTCTTCTTCTGATTTTGATAACTTCATGCTCTACAATCGTGTATCGTTCTCTACAAATGTAGAAATAAATTTTGATTCTACAAACGTAGAGATGAAAAATTGTGTAAAAAAAGACCTCACAGGTTTTGCTTGTCCCGACATGTCACCCTGAGCGCAGTCGAAGGGTATCTTCGGTAAAACCTGTGAGGTTTATCATTTTAGTATGCATATGCTTGCAACTTCCGACTTCTAATTTCGTACCTTCATTCGCTCAACTCCGTAAAATATTTATAAAAATACGGAATGGTCTCTATCCCCTTGAGGTAGTTCCACAGTCCGTAGTGTTCATTTGGCGAGTGGATGGCATCACTGTTGAGTCCGAAGCCCATTAGAATGGTCTTGCTTTTCAATTCTTTTTCAAACAGGGAAACAATAGGAATACTTCCTCCGCTACGTTGCGGAATAGGTGTTTTTCCAAAAGTGGCTTCATAAGCTTTGCTGGCGGCCCTATACCCCACACTATCGATGGGAGTCACATACGGGTATCCACCATGGTGCGGTTTTACCGATACTTTGACACCGCTGGGTGCCAAGCTTTCAAAATGCGCTTGAAAGAGATCTGTGATTTCCCGCCAGTCCTGATCGGGCACCAGACGCATGGATATTTTGGCGTGGGCCTTACTCGCGATCACGGTTTTAGCACCTTCACCTGTATATCCGCCCCAAATACCGTTTACATCCAAGGTCGGACGAATACTATTTCGTTCGTTGGTAGAATAGCCTTTCTCTCCGTAAACATCATTTATATCGAGGGTTGCTTTATAATCTTCTAATGAAAATGGTGCTTTGGCCATTTCTTTACGTTCTTCCACAGCGAGTTCTTCTACTTTGTCGTAAAATCCGGGAATCGTAATATGGTTGTTTTCATCGTGCAGTGCGGCAATCATTTTGGTAAGCACATTGATGGGATTGGCAACTGCCCCGCCGTATAATCCACTGTGCAAATCCCTGTTGGCAGCGGTTACTTCAACTTCAACATAACTCAATCCTCTTAATCCGGTGGTAATGGAAGGTACATCGTTGGCTATCATTCCGGTATCGGAGATCAAAATGACACCGTTGGCGAGTTTTTCACGATTGTTTTTTACAAACCACTCCAAACTTTCTGAACCCACTTCTTCTTCCCCTTCGATCATAAACTTAACATTGCAAGGCAGGTTTTCGGTTTTTACCATCATTTCCAATGCCTTTACATGCATATACATTTGTCCTTTGTCATCACATGCTCCTCTGGCAAATATAGCTCCTTCGGGATGTATATCTGTTTCTTTGATTACCGGTTCAAAAGGTGGGGAATCCCACAACTCTATCGGATCGGGTGGTTGTACATCATAATGTCCATACACCAAAACTGTCGGCAAGGAAGTATCTATGGTTTTTTCACCATAAACAATGGGATATCCCGGGGTTTCACACACCTCAGCCACTTCACATCCTGCTTCAAGCAAGGCGTTTTTAACAGCTTCGGCCGTATTGAGGACATCTTGTGAAAAAGCCGGGTCGGCACTGACAGATGGTAGTTTTAATAATTCTATAAGTTCTGTGATAAATCGGTCTTTATGCGTATCGATATACGACTTTATATTTTCCATTCGGTGTAGATTGTGTATTCAAAAATACAAAAAAGAACTTTTTCAGCATATTAAGTTTGAATATTGAAAATTTGAATTATATTTGCACCCACAATTTCAACGCGGGTGTGGTGGAATTGGTAGACCTGTCTGCCGACAGGCAGGCACGCTAGAAAGTCTAGCGTTTCAAAAAGGTCTAAGTAAGTATTGATAGTTCTTTAAATAAAATAATGCGGGTGTGGTGGAATTGGTAGACACGTCAGACTTAGGAATAAACCTAATTTAAGTTCTTAAAATATTGTTAAAAATGCGGCTGTGATGGAATTGGTAGACATGCTTGACTTAGGAATAAACCTAATTTAAGTTCTTAAAATATTGTTAAAAATGCGGCTGTGATGGAATTGGTAGACATGCTTGACTTAGGATCAAGTGCCGAGAGGCGTGGGGGTTCGACTCCCTTCAGCCGCACTGTAATTTTTCTTAATTAAATGTTAAAAGCTTCTCTAAAAAGAGAAGCTTTTTTTGTTCAGGTACAACATAGGTACAACATTTTGTATTTGCCCTCGCTCTTTTTGATTTGCAGTCCATTTATCAGAGGATTTATAAAGCAGGTACCTTCTTCTTGCAAGAAGTTGCTTAAGTAATCCCGTTTATTAATCAATTCCTATATTCTTCCTCTAATAATATCCCTACTCCCTTTTTGTTCATCAATTTTTGTTTTTTTACACATTTATTTTTCGAATTATCATAAAACTACCATAGGCGGCCGAATCAACTCCACTATATTTAATTTTGTCTAATATATTATTTCTATCAGGTAGGGTTAATTCAATTTGCCAATCTCTATAAACTGGAAATATTATTGGTTTGGTCAATGTTTCACCGTCCTCTAAAAAACTTAAATTCCATATCCATTTTGGTTCAACCCCCCTTGCTTGATAAGGTTCACAATTCCATAATTTGATGACTGATTTAGTGCTTTCTTCCTTAGAAGCATTCAGCGTGTCAACAAGTGTTTTATACATGTTTATCGTTGATTGATACGGAATCCCGGGAAAATTTAAAAAACCAATCCTTCGCCAAAAGGGCTCAGAGTTTTCAGGAGAACAAAATAATTGTGTCACTAACACCCTTTTTGATTTGAAAAACTCCAAAGTCCCGTCAATCAGCTTTTATGCAACACCTTTTTTCCGTTCAGACAGTTTTATTTCTACAATGTCAATCACAGCTATCAAGTTATAAACACGGTAAACCACAAATCCGATTGCGTTATCATTTTCAGTTATTGTACTCAATCTTTTTTCTGTAAATGCCTGCAAAATTATATTCCAATTACAATAAAACCCTTGGTTGGTTTTATTTTTTTCATCAATCAGCCATTCTTCTATATAACCAAGATATTTTTTGTTTGGTTGTAGATTCAATTTCAGCATAGTTCAAACATTAAGTACAATCATTTGCTGTAGATATTATTATATCTGTACAGAATATTAAGATAAATGTAATAAAAGAGGATTAATACTTCAGACAAATCTTTCTATTACCATTCAGTTCCCCCAGTTCCAACTGAAGTTTTTCCTTACCCCCCAACACAAATTTGGGCAGCATATACACAAACCGAAAGGACTGACTGTCCCATACTTTTGTGGGCATTTTATGGGTATAGATCGGTTTCACTAAAAGCTTTTGATGTGATGCTTTTCGTTTTTTGTCCCCACTAATCCTGTAAACATTCAAAAAATCGATCTCAAAGTCAATACCGGAGGTATTGCTAATTTCCATTACGAGGTAGGTTTCGGAACCGTTGTAGGCCATCTTTTGCAGTTGAAGTTTGATGCCCTTTTTTCGTTTGGTCTTTAACCGTCTCAGTTTTGACTTTATCAAATAATCTCCAAAACGTTTAAAGTATTCCAGACGTCTGGCCACACTGTCCAATGTTCTTTGAGAAGGCTTGGGGATGACCTTTATTGGCATCTCCTTTCCGATACTTGCTGTTTTTGTAATAAAGTAATTCAGTTTGGGGAGGGTTTTGGCGTATTTCAGGATATAGGAATAGACACTTCCGTCATCCGTTACCACCAAAAGGTTGCTTTCCTCCCCGGGCTGTGCTTGTAACAGTCCAAAATATTGTTCTCTTTCCCGGTTATAGGTAAACACAAAATTGGATGTTCCCGTAATACCTTTCCGGATTGGTTTCGGGAAAAACAAGGCCACGTTCTTTTTCTCGTTGGCATATAGGGTGTCCAATGCTTGTTGGGCGCGTAGCGAGCCCGAAAAAAGTATTGTTAAAAGTATGATTGTAGTTCTCATTGTTTTGGTTTTAAGATTAATTGATAACCGTCCATCACCGTCACTTTGACATTGCGGTTGTTCCTTCTAAAAAGCTGTTTGATGCCACTGACCTGCGGTACGCCGGCCACATTAATGTCGTCTACCACATCCCCGACGAGCTGTTGCCGGGCATCCGCATGAAAACTGTTCTCGATATAGATGCCCTCACTGTCGTCTTCCAAATCATACGCCCTTAATTTTACAGGTTCTTGGGCAATATGTCCAATCGTAATCATGGTACGATTGGGCTTAAAACTCACAAAACCATATATAGGGGTATTTTTAGGAAAATAATGACCATAAATAGTAGCCCCTTTTAACAAACGCAATCGCAATCGGAAATCCTTTTTAACGGTCTGGGTGCCATCCACACGGACAAAAATCCGGGCATCGGTATTGTGGCTGTTTGTTATGGGGTTCTCCTTGGGGTCGGAAGCAAAGAACAGTTGGTGTTCCAAGCCAAGTTCCTTGGCGGCGACCTCTTTTTCTTTTTCAGTTATTGCAGTAGTGTCCTTTTTTACCCTGTTTGGTGTTTGAACGGGATCAACCCTTGGTATTCGATCAGGCTCCTGAAAATCATTAGCCTCTAGATGTTTTAAAGCCGTTAGCCTTTGATAGCGTTGTTCCCCGAGGGCATATACGCTATCGATCATCCGTCTTTTATGGATGCTATCGAGCTTTGGGCGATAGTACCCCATAGAATCCAACAGGTGTTCGTCATAAATACTTGGGGCATTCACCTGTCGTTCTTCTTTTAAATCTTCCAAGGCTTCCATTTTGGAGTCGTATTCTTTTTGACCGCCTTCTTCCAGTTTTGGAACGGGCACTTGGCCGTCCTCAATAGTAGGTTCTTCATCCCCGCCCAAGAACACGACCGCATACGCCCCGATAAACAGGACTATACAAACGATGACCAAGGCAAATACGATTTTATTTTTTTCAACTTTCATCATTGTTCTTTTCTTAATGCCCATTATGGGCTTTCATAATTCTTGATTTTACGTAAAGTGTTTTCAAAAAAATCCGTCACCAACAGCCCGTGGGTGTTGTGCGGAAAGTTCCTGTCCACATGGATGAGGCTTCCAGTGGTGATCAGCTCATAGGTATCGGTCACCGAACCTCTGTTGATCTCAAAGATGGTTACTACCTTAAACCGATAAGGTTCTTGTCTCACATCCACTTGGGGTTCTATACTTACCGCCTCCTGTACCAGCGAATACTGCAACAAGCGGTTGTACACCCCTTCAGCCTGTTTCTGCTTGTACAGGTCGGCCACGGAATTGTCCCCGAGCCATAGGGCTTTTTCCAGGTTCTTCTTGTAATTGTTGGCGTTGATGTTATATAAATAGCGGTGGAACAGTTCCAAGTGTGCCTTGGCCTCCACTTCGAGGTTCTCCCGTTGGGACACCATCTTCAGGGGGATGACACTTCCGTCCCCGTTGACCACAAAGGCACTGTTCACTGTTTCCCTGTGCAGTTTGATGACCATCAGCACCGAAACCATACAGGTCAATACCGACCCGATAACCACGGACAGCACGATAAAGCGGTTTGTCCGTAAGACATTGTAAATATTTTTATAAGGTATTTTCATTTTTCATTATAATTTTAGGGTATTATTTAACCAACTTAAAAGCGCCATCGGGGATTGGGAAAACCGTTACGTGCTACAGTCGCAAATAAACGGGCGGGTTACATTTTTGAACTTTTGGAGCAAAAACCAAACGGTAAACCAAGGCGATTTGGTGTTTACCGTTATTCCAAATGAAAACTCTTCTTTTATAGCCAAACTGAAAACACCGGCACAAAACTCGGGCAAACGGTCCACATAAAACTGGAAACCTATCTCGACACGGAATTTGGGGTACTGACAGGCGAGGTCAAAAGCATGTCGGCCATTCCTGATAAGGACGGTTTTTACTACGTAGACGTGCAACTTCCTAAAAAACTCGTTACTTCCTATAACAAAGAAATACCGTTTAAACAGGAAATGTCCGGCACGGCCGAGATTGTTACAGAAGATTTACGGCTGATGGAACGGTTTTTTTATCAGTTTAAAGAGGTATTACAGCGAGATTAAAATTACTTTTTGAGATAATGATTCAGCCTTTGTTAATACTACTGAACATAGACACAGCTTCCCTGTGAATTACTCCGTAATTCTTAGCTAAATCAGTTAGGGCATATCGTACTTTTTGCCTTGGCCTTTCTTTATAGATAGCTTGGAGTTTAAACCGAACCTTTTTATCCTTCCCATCAACAAAAAACTGAGTTATAGAAAATTAGCACAACTGTGCGACGTTGACTATAGTGATATTAGCAAAATCGAGAAAGGACAGATAAGAATCCAATTGCCTACAATCTATGAGTTAGCAAAAGGTTTAGGGGTTCATCCCAAAGAATTATTTGATTTTGAGTTACCTGAAATTGGGGAGTGAAAAGGATAATAATATAAAAGTGTTATCCTCTCGGGATTTTTAAGGGGTAAATTACTATTTTAGCGCTGATATAACGAGTTGGCATTAATTGTAAAAAGACTTCATAGAATATGAACGAGCACATTGACAGAATTAAAAAGGTGACCGAACCTTTAAGACAGCAAATTATTAATCATAAAGTCTATTCAGCAATCAGTGACATAGACGACCTGAAAGTTTTTATGCAGTATCACGTTTATGCAGTTTGGGACTTTATGTCTTTATTAAAAGTACTGCAAAACAACCTGACCTGCACTTCCGTTCCTTGGTTCCCTAAAGGTTCAGCAGACACGAGACACCTTATCAATGAAATAGTTGTTGGCGAAGAATCTGACATTGACAGTTTCGGAAACAGGAAAAGTCATTTTGAAATTTATCTTGACGCTATGCACCAATGCGGGGCAGACACTTCTCAAATAGAAAAGTTTATAACAGCATTAAAAAAGACAGGTGACTTTAATTCAGCATTCATAGCTTCGGGGACACCTAAAGAAGCAAGTGACTTTGTTGACTTTACATTTAAAAATATTACAAGCAATAAAGATTATATACAGGCAGCAATTTTCACCTTTGGACGAGAAGACCTGATTCCGGGAATGTTTATTTCAATAGTCAACGACATCCATAAAACCTTTCCTGACAGTATTTCAATTTTTAAATATTATTTGGAAAGACACATTGAAGTTGACGGTGACCATCATAGTCATCTTGCACTACAAATGACATCAAACCTTTGCGGTCCAGACAAGCAATTATGGAATGAAGCGGAACAAGCAACTATTGAATCTTTACAAAAGCGCATTGACCTTTGGGACGGTGTTTATAATGAAATTACAAATAGAAAAACAACTAATGCTAACAGGGCTTAAGCAAGCTAAAAAATCTTCTAAACAAAGCCATAAACAGATTAATTCGTATATTTGATTAAAAGAAGAATTATGAATATTGAAGCTAGAAAAATAGAGTTTATCCAAGAGTTTTTAAAACTTCAGAGTGAAGAAACTATTTCTAAACTTGAAAAAATACTACGAAAAGAAAAAAATTATTCAAGAAACAGAAAAATAGAACCAATGTCAGCTGAAAAATTGAATAAGCGAATTGATAAATCTATAGAAGATTCTAAAAATGGAAGATTAACCGAGGTTAATGATTTAATAGCTGAAATTGAAAAATGGGATTAAAAATATTTTGGACTGATTTTGCCAAATCTGAACTCAAAAAGAATTTTGATTACCTAAAAGAAAATGCAAGTTTAAGGATTGCAAAAAACGAAAATCGCAAAATAGCTCTTGAAACGGTAAGATTGACAAAACTGCCTGAAATTGGTCAAATTGAACCAAGGTTAAAAAATAAAGAAAAAGAATATCGTTATTTGGGCCATCAAACCTACAAGATAATTTACTGGATAAATAACGATGAAAAGCGGATCGAAATAATGGATGTTTTTGACACTCAACAATACCCTGATAAAATAAAGAGAGCGAAATAAAGCCAGTCTAGACTTCCCTCTTTTGTAGGCTTCCCTAAAATCCTGGAATTTTAAAGAAAAAAAGTGTAATTTAGTGTCGATATAACAAGTTAGTGGCAATTTACCCGCCAACCTGTGTTGCAAAAAAACATCATCAAGTAGAAGAATAATTAAAAAAATAGAGCAATGACAAAAATAACTTTAACTATCACAATTCTAGCTGCATTTACATTCCTAGCTTGTAATAAAACATCAAAACAAACAATAAATGCAGGAGGCTCTAACTCAGAAACCGAAAATATCACAAATCTATTAATAGGTTCATGGGTACAGCTTAATCCCATTGATGAAAAAGAAGTGCAGGGTTTTACACTTAAAAATGATGGAACGGCAGAATCTATAAATATGGCAACTTTAGTTTATAAAAAATGGTGGATTGAGAAAGGAAAATTCGTCTTGGTAGCTGAAAGTATTGGGAGTGGTTCATCAAGTATAGATACAACCAAATATGAGATTGTAAACAGAACAAATTCGGTCTTAGAATTGAAAGACGGAGATTATACAGATAGGTATACAAAAAAATAAAAACTGCCACTAACAGCAAGTTTGTAGCAACTGCGCGGCTTGGATTTCTCACCGAGTTTTCTCCGAAAATTCAAAGAGTAATTTTCTACTTGAATCGCAGTATAAATCATCACAGCTGCTATGAGCTGTGGCGAGGTTTTGCAACTAATTTAGCAAAAAGAACCGAACCATAGGAAAATCCGCAGGATTTTCTGAGTAGGCTGTTTTTGCCAACTTATTTCTACACAAAGTTTGTAAGGTCAAGTCATGCTTCAAACACATAATATCTATGTTTATAGGATCGAACCCTATCTCTACCAAGAGCAAAAACACAAACCACTTTACATTTGGTAGGGTTTATGGCCCGATTTAAGGGGCTTTTATCTTCATTACGCTGTTAATGATTTCAGGGTATTTTGCTGAAAAAAATCGGCCATAATCATTTCTTTAAAATACGTTTCAATTCTTCCATACCATTACTTATCCCATCATATGGTTTGTTCTTTCTTAATTTAGGTTCGATTTTTTCTAAAATAATAGAATTACATATAGAATCTGAAAGCTTCTCATCTAAGCCTTCATTATAAGAAATGCCTATTCCTCTTAAATTAACATTAATTTCAAATACGATAAGATTATTTATACCGAATTTCTTTTCAAGAATTTGGTTTAACCTTTTAATATCTTCAGCTATTATTCTCCCTTGCATTCCTATCTTATCCGTGGTAAGTATAATAAAGGTAATTTCACTTTTGCTTTCATAATTTTTAATTTTTCGCAATAAGGTATTTCTCTCATCCTTGGTCAACAAGGAGTCAAAATCATACAAATACAGTAGCTCGTGGTCCTTATCCAAATAGTTATACCTGTTAATAGTATCGCTAAATATAGCATTCTCTTTATGAGAGTTTGAACGACAACTCACTATAAGAAATAAAACTATCACTAGTACTGCACTTTTGTTTAACTTTTTTATTTGCTTCATACTTTTTAATTAATTTCTCAACATCGGCTTTCTGCATTATACCATGCGCAAAATGGTTAAGACTTGCCATAATGGCGCCCCGCCTAAAGCCGTCCCATACTTCGGCAGGCTCGGCAACCTTTTGCCAATGGCTGCGGGTTACCCCGTAAACATGTTTCACCTGAAGAAAAACTTGAATTGAATCTTAGTAAGAAAAGTACGTCAGCTAACAATGGCACCCGTTGTGCGCGCTCTTAAAAGAACAAAAAACACTGATTGAAAAGCGCCCTTTATCGGGCGTTTTTTATACGGGAAAACCATTGCTCCGCTTTTTAAGACGGGTCCAAAGGCTTCCTTACTTTTAGCTTCTTTCAATATCCAAAAACTTAAACAGTCGTTTCAACCTCCTTTTAGCGATAGGTACCAAGGTTCCATTTACCATATTGCAATACACCTCTGGTTTTCTTGAAATACTGGAAACGTGCATTAAATTGACTATATAACTTTTGTGCACCCTGTAAAAAAAATCGCTGTCGAGCAAGTTTTCATATTTGCCTAGGTTTATTGAAGACACTAATTCTTTATTACCTACCAGAAAAAAAATAGTATACCTGCCATTCGACTTGCAGTACAATATTTCTTCAAGCCTAACAAAATCTATTTTGTTCATAGAGCGTATGGTTATTTTCTTATAAATGGTATCTTTATCTTTACATTATACTACTAATTATTTTTCGGGTATTTTACTGAAAACACATCGACCGTATCCAAGGATAGTTTAATAAAATTAATGTCTTCCATCAGTTTATCTTTAAGCATGTCGGGGAGCTTTTCGTTATGTATTATTTTTTTAAATGGATTAGACATAACTACAATCTATCGTAAATTTTAACTACTTTTTTTTTGCCCTGAGCAAACGCATTTTAACCATACTTAAATCTACCTCCAGCATGTCTTGAATCTCCTTTATAGACATGTCGTCCTGATACTTCATAAGTAAAACCATTTTCTCATTAGACTTCAATTACGCCTTAATGCCAATGCCAATTTTTCTGATTTTAATCTAAAAGAGGCCCTCATCACCTATCCTTTCTTCTTTTAGACTAGCAAATCACTTCCTATGAATGCACAAACTCTTCTTTTTGTCCCTTTGTGTATTATTCACGCAAAAATTATATGTAAAATAATATAGCCACGTTAAAAATTTAGATCTTCCCTTAAAAGTCCTGATTTTAACAAAAAACTTTACAAATATATCGTGTGTTAGCTCAATTGAATTGACAAAACTTAGCCATTTATTATATATAACTTCTGCATACTGTCATACAAAACAACGAATAAGTCCGTATTATTAATTTCTAATTTCCCCAACCCACAATAATTGCTCTCTAACTGTTAAAAAGAAAGGCTTTATCAACCCTAAAATTTATTATCAACTATTTTACACCAAAATCCAATGTTAACTTAAAATCAATTAAATGTATATGAAGAAGTTCTTGGATTGAAAAAAGTCTTTCATACTATTTATTCAGTTGCTCCATAAGCACTCTTTCTGTTACGTTAGAGCCCTTTGACAGAATTTCGACAAGCTTAATACAGGCCAAGTCTATTTTAAAATGTGTTTATCCTGAAAGCTTCAAACTTTCTCCACAAAGAAAGGGGATTTGTGATTAATTGAACCTGATGCCCTGTCACATTTAAATCAAAAAAGATTATCGAAAAAGAAGTTGAATTGAAGGGTAAAGCTAAGACCAAGGCCACAGAAATCCGCTGAATCTTCTTCGACATACACACCGCTAATTGCCTGAAAACCGGCAGACGGATAGCAGGTAACAGTTCAGAAAAGTTACCTAATATTTCTGAAACACATATAAATCACCGGGACACCTGTCTTTTTTGAGCCAAAACCCATCTAAAACACCAACGGCACTGCTGAACAACAAAAAACTCGGGGAACCCCATATGCCCCTGATTTTTTGTTTGTTTTTTTATGAAATCAGCTTACTTCTGAAACGTGCCTTTTAGTTGACCAATTATCGCTTCAAGGTAAAATTAGCTTTAAACACTTTAACGTCAGCGGTGCCGGGTTCTGTACTCCACCATGAACCAGTAGTTAGTACTGGGCAGCGGGTTTCCATTGCAGGTACCGTCCCAGCCGGTACCAGTGGGGCTGATCCGCTACCCCATAAATGTTCCAGGTGTCGTTATAGCCATCACCGTTGCCGTCGCGGTGCCGCAGCCCATCAAGTCACGCGCCGTTACCACATGCTCGCCCGGCGGAACGTCCGTGAACGTGCCGCTGGACTGCCAGGGACCGTTGTCCAGGCTGTACTCGAACTCGGCATCCTTATGCCCACCAACTATCTCGGCTACAGCCACTATGACGTGCCCGTCGAAAAAGGCAGAGGTCTTTACCTCTACCTCAAGTACCGGTGAGGCACTCGCCACCACCACCGTCGAAGCACTGCTTTCACAGCCGGTGCCTAAGTCGGCCACCGTTACGCCGTAAGTGCCCACCGCCGTGGGCCTGTAGCTGCTGCCCGTCTCAGTCAGAACGTTACCGTCCATCGTCCACTCAAAAGCGTAGAGTGTTTGGTCAAGCCCGGTGTCCAGCACCGCCGGGGACGCTACCTTGATCCCATTGGAGTTCACGCAGATGGTGTAGCTCTCGTCCAGTTCAAAGGCCGGCAGCGGCAGCACCTCAAGGGTGGCCTCCGCTACTGCGTAGCAACTGTTCTCCGGCGTGCCGTCGTTGTCCACCCGCACGTATATGGTCTGTGGGTTCTCCTCGTTCTCGTACAGGACGGGCAGGAGGCCGGTGCCGGCCTCGGCATCCGCTTCGGTTTTATAATAGCTCACCGTGTAAATACTGGGTTCTGTCCGTCCAGCACGTCGGCATCCAGGGCCGACAGGTCAAACTCGCCGTAGCCGTCGTTGTCGGGGTCGCAGAACAGCAGCCCCTGGAGGACGTTGGCCGCAGGGGCGTCGACCACTTGAAGTTCGATCTCGGTGGTGGCATGGCAGCCGGTGGCGGCGTTCTCAACGCGCACGTGAACGATTTCCAAATGGCTGCCCATGTAGGCCGTGGCTAGGTCTGTCAGGTCGGGCGAGGTACTGCCTTCCCCGGCACCCGCCGCACTGGTGTAGTAGCTTACCAGAAGGGCGGGGTGGTTGCCCGTTATCTCACCGTCCTTCTCCGTCAGGTCCATCTCTACTGTCAAATCGGACGTCGCGTCGTCGCAGGCAACAAGGGGGGTGGGGATTAGGGCGGTGGGTAGGGGCCGTTGGTAGTGCATTCTACTTCATATGTTGTGTTTGGCGTACCGTTGGTGATTTTACCGGTGTTGGGGTCTATTGCAACTATATCGAGGGGGGCGGTAGCAAGCACAAATGTTCCGTCCGTATTCCCGGTTATGGTTGCTGTAGCGTCGTAACAAGAGGGGGATAGCGTAAAGCTTGCATCTTCATACGGGAGTACTGTTATGGTAAATAAGGTTGTATCAAAGAGGTTCTTAAAGCCCATCATAGAACCCATCGCAATTATTAAATTACCATATTTCGTTTTCTAAGTCAGGTATGGATTCTACCCAAATTTTATCGTTCCCTACCTGGCAAACCAAAAGCCCGCTATCAACATACTCCTGAAAGGCTACACCTAGGTCAATACGGTCATTGAACCGCACCCGTTAAGATTTTATCAGTGCTCTCGTCAATTGTAATTTGATTAGTCAAGTACTATTTCTAAATAAAAAGTCTAAGCATTACTGTTTATTTTATCGCTATATAAATATCTACTTTTGAATTTTCTCCGTTTTGTGATTTCTCTCCGTAAACTTCAAAGTCATAGCTGTATTTTCTGTCCAGTTCTTTATCTCTTTGCCAAATCTCAATCCAAGTATTTACAACCACATTTGGCATTTCTCCTTTTGCGGTAAATTTTTGAAAATTTTCAGTTTGAAATTCACGTCCAATTAGTCCGTTTGGAATTTCGTCAAGAGTAGAAACAGGAATACCGATTATTGTCGTATAGTCTTCCGTGAAGTCGCTTTTGTAATCTGTATAAATTGCTATAATTTCATTTGAAAGTTTATTCGGTATTTTATCGAATATATTTTCACTATAAAATTGTCCCCAAAGTTGTTCCAAATCTTGTTCGGCCTTATTGTCTTTATTTGTCGTTCGGGTTGAAATTCCGATAATTTTAAATCCGTTTGTCATCTCTATTTTTCGATTTTAGTAATTCTGTCAACAGTTATTATTCTGTACGCGTATAAGTTAATAGTTGTTTTTGATATGGTTTTCAGTGTCTATATGGTTTTCCCAAAAAAATTATGCTTCAGGTAACTTCTACATAATAATTTGACTTTTGTACAATTCGAAATTCTCACTCTTTTAGATTTAATAGTCTCAACGGGCGTTCTTTTAATTTTCTTCAATAGCTCCTTATAATATATATAGGCCATATATACTCCAAACCGAGCTTCCTTTGGTAGTAACCTAATACCCGGGGCAGCATTGTTAAAGTCAATTTCAATATCCTCAACTATTATCTGTTTCTCTTTTTCACCTAAAGAGAGATAGTTTATATTAGGGAAATATGTTCTATTTAAGTTTTGGAAGTCTTCTCCAATGTCCCTTAAGAAGTTAACCTTTTGAAAAGCAGACCACATGCTTAATGTACTATTCCTAAGCGACTCAAATTTTTCCTTATCATTTTTAACAAATACCTTTAGACACATAAGGCCAATACATTTAACAGACCCGTAAATATATTTTTCAAATTCATCCGGTGTCAAGGACCTTATTTCTCCAAGATCCATCTGCATACTATTCATGTAACCTCTCACCCAATTAATACTTAGTTTATTATTGTGAAATGTATATTGAAATGCATTCAATATTGGATTTGTACTTACCTTGTTCTCAATTGCTTTTTCCAAATCGTTGTAGAAGCTATTAAATAGGGTTTGCCTATGGTCATTATTTGAAAAGGTGTCTACAATCTCATCTGCAAGTCTGGCAAAGGCATAAATATTATATATATCCCCACGCACCGATCTATCAAGCATTTGGATTGCAATTGAAAAAGAGGTACTATACGATTCGGTTACTACCTTACTACATTTACTTGATACATTTTGAAAAAAAGCTCTTGCATTATTATCTGTTGCGTATAACATTTCTTTGCTAGTTCATTTAACAGGAATCCATATTACTTTGGATCCCTCTTTGTAAAAATCATCTTTATCGGCCCAGGTCTCAACGAGATAAGCGGTTCTAAGGTGAGCGTGCTTTTTGAAGTCTTTACATCAAAAATATTGATAATTGCATTTATTGCTAAAATCATTTCATACATGGCAAAATTGTTCCCAATGCATAATCTTGGGCCAGCGCCAAAAGGCATATAGTGGTTCAGATTTTTTTTTCTTTGTAGCTTCGAAAACCGGTTGGGATCAAATTTTTCTGGTTCATCCCAATATTGATTGTTCCTGTGTATTTCAAATATTGAAATACCAAAATAGGTTCCTTTTTTTATATGAACCCCTTCTATCACATCATCGTGTAAAGCCTTCCTATCTGTAAACCATCCCGGAGGGTACAAACGCATGCTTTCTTCAATGCAATTTTGCACGTAGAAGAGATTGTCGATCTGGTCTTTTATATTTACGTTCTCCTTGACACAAAAACTATACTTTTGAGCCCTATTTAATTCATCCTTGTTATTAGCCAGAAGAAACAACGTAAAAGAGAGTGCACTTGCTGTTGTCTCATGTCCTGCAAGAAATAGAATCATAGTTTCATCAATCAGTTGCTCATTATCCATGTATGTACCATCTTCATACTTACAATGTATCAGCATATCCAATAAATCAAAATACCGTTTCCCCTTAGACCGCCTGTGATTTATAATTTCCCGTATAATATTCCTGCTTTCATAAGCTAACTTCATAGCGTTACTATACTCCCCATTGATATAAAACCAAGGTCTTTTGTGTGGTTGACGCAGATTTTTAGAAATAAATCTCTGTAAGAGAGGAATCATTTTTTGCAGCCTTTTCAATTCATATGTATTCCCTGTATGAGAGAATATTGTCTTAATAATTACTTGAAAAGCCAAGTTATTCATTATCTCATAGAGATCTACATATGAGTCGGTTGGTATTTTGGATATTTCATCTTGAATGATTCTGTGCAAATTAGATGTTAACTCATCTAATTGACCTTTATAAAACATGGGCTGTATTAACCGCCTTTGCTTTAGCCAGTAGGAACCTGTTGAGGTTAACAATCCATTGCCAATATATTTGGATAGAAAAAGCGTTTGAAGTTTAGATTTTTCATAATAATTGTAACTCTTGATCAAAACATGTTTAGCAATTGCAGAATCCTTTGTAAATACAATAGGGCTGTCAAATGGAGGTGAAACAGAAAAGTTATTCCCAAACTTGCTGAACATTTGTTGATAGAAACCAATAGGATCCCTTACCATTTTGGAGGAACTTAAAATAAATTTTAAATACGAAATCCTTTGAGAATGAAAATCATTTTTCATATTACGTGCCTTATTAAAGTAATTGCTATAAATAAAATGTTCTTTTTTTTCATTATCTATAAATTTAAATTTGACAAGATTGCTTTCTAAAAGCGCAATTGGAATACAACTTCAGTCTGTCTCAAAGGCATCTACGTACTTCACTTACCCGAATCCTTTCTCAAAAAGATAGGTTGTGAGACAGACTGACAATCCTGTATATGAAAAGTTTAAATCAATTCATCTAACCTTTCTGTCCCTGCTCTTATTTCACCTTTATCCTTTTGGACCTAAAGACTTCAAAATTGCCGGGAACGGTCACTTCCCCTTCTCCTTCCGCCGTTATAAAGATTTGTTCGGGCTTGAACGGAGTCAGGGTTTGCAAAGCGGCCTTATTATTTTTTTTGCTTACCAGCCTGCCTATGTTTACGGGCAGTCCCTCGTCTTTTTCAACCCATGTGTAATAATACTTTTGCGGAGGCGACAAGCGGTCTGGGGCAGCAAGGTGCTCAGCATCTATTTTTATCAAGTAATTGCCGTTGCTTTCCTTCTTGACCGTGGAAACAACGTTTGCGGCAGGCTGTACTCTCGATACCGGGAACGCTACCTTGGTTCCACAGGAATTTAAGGCTATAATAGCTAATATAAGCAGGGTTGTGTTTCTGTATTTCTCCATTTTCTAAACTATGTTTACGATTTTACTGTTATTTTATTACTATCCATTTAACCGTGGTGCTATTGCCCTTTTCATTTTACGGTTATTGAAGTACCTGTTCTACATTTACCATCCAGTTGATTTCAAATTTATCAGTAAGCATTTCGAAATAAGTATCCCAAAACGTTTTACTCATATGCAGTGTCATTTTTCCTCCTTCTGCAAGGGTATTAACAACTTATCTGCTTCTTTCTTACTAGGCGTATTAATAAAAATATAAAACTGTTGCCTTGTAAAATGGACAATCCATCAACTGCATCAATTCCCATCAATCTTGTCGCTTTACTTATAGGGAAACTGACATACATTATTTATGCTTTTCGTTACTTGGGAACAGTGGACATCCTATCTTGCTCTGGTATTTCCTCAAAAAGTTTTTTGTATGAAAACTCTCTACTAAACACTAAGCGATAAAAGTCATAAGCTTTTTTACAATTACCTTTAAAGATAAGATATACGTTTACTGTAGTCATTACCTACATAGTCTTGATACCTAACACCCAAAGCCACGCCGTAACCAAATTTATCTGTGTGGTCTGTTCCAAACCCAAATTCAGGCCTAAAATCAAGTGATAACAACAACGGAATGTCAAAATCATACTCAATCCCTATATCACCGGCAGCAAAAACAAAGGTCTCAGTTTCTTTATAGTCGTTAGCCTTCCATTTAAATGAGCCAAAGCCACCGCCCAAACCAGCATACCAATTAAAGTCCCCTTCTATATTCCAGACCCATTGGTATATGCCTGCTAATTTTACACCACTAAAGTTTTTATGGTTTTGCCATCCCAAATCGGCCTCCAGGCGCGGTTGTTTTCACTCAAAGCACGTTGGTAGCTTATCTCGGTGCCAAAAGCACTGCCACCTCCAAACCTTAATCCGATGGCATTTTCTGATATTTTTTGCGCATTGGATAACGCCGTAAAACCTATAAAAGCTATAGTAATTAGCACTAGTTTTTTCATAAAATATATAATTAATAGATTGTTTTTTATTTAGTGTGGAATACTTGGTGACTTGAAATTTATATTATGTTTTATCCAATTCATATGACTTTATCCAAGTTCACAACTTCATCCACCATAGGGAATTTAATTATGAGCTTTCATATAAAAATTATGGGTCATGACCCTACTTTTATTATTTCTATGATGGTTAATTGATTGGCCCAACCTTCTGCTCCTTTGGGTTTAGGTGAAACTTTAGCTCTCACCACCACGAGTACCATTTCGGTAGGCTCGCTTTTTAAAAGGGCCACTTGGTCGGCTAACTCATACATCTTCTTGTCGATAACCACTCCGTAGTTTTCCTCTTCAGTAAGCAAAACGGCCGCATCGGCAAAATACAAAAAGTCGCCTTCCAGTACTTGGGCCGTTTCCTTCTCACAACCCGAAAGGGTTAATAGAAAAAGGGATAATGCGATTAGTTTTTTCATTTTTTTAAATTTTTATTTAAAATGCTTTTGCAATTTCAATCCGTTTCTTTGTCCTTGATAAACACCCGGGCCAAGAACTTGCTCGCAAGCAGGCCAAACGGCATTGCTTCTATTATTAATAAAAGCGGGACAAGTAGTCCCATATTATCTTCTTTCCTTTTGTGGGGTCACTTCGTTTTTATCTCCTTTTTTATTATTTAAAAGGAAATACTTTATCAGCCAATAAATAGCTGCCTAGAACAGCCTAACTTAGTATCTACAATAGTTGTTAACTTATCTGTTACAATTAATAGATAGCTTGGCTTGATAAAGTATTTCACAAATCAACGAACTAACTCTTGATTTTACTGCTACTTACTTGATTACTATGAATTCACTTCTCCTGTTTTGTTGGTGGGCACTTTCACTACATGCCGCTCCATTGTAACAAAGGTTAACCAACTGTGTTTCTCCATAGCCCGTACCAGAGAGTCTTGACCTGTCAATACCTTGAGATACTAAATAATCTACCGTGGCATCTGCCCTGCGCTGAGAAAGTTGCATATTATAATTGTCGTTTGCTCTACTGTCTGTATGAGATCCAACATTTACTTTAATAGTTGGATGCTGTTTCATAATAGCTACAACCTTTTGAAGTTCAATTTCTGCATCAGGCCTTATATAGCTTTTATCCAGATCAAAATAAATAGGTTTCAGTAATAAGGCAATATCTGTTCCTGTCTCTAATGGTATTTCGTTTCTTTCTAACAGAAAATCTTTATACACTTTTCTATCTGTTGGCTCCGGTAAATCAACTTCAGCAGTTTGATACTCTCTTCTTTCAATACGTACCCTTTGTACATCGTTACAATTTATCTCTTCTAAAGAAAAAGCTCCGTCGCTACCTCCCTTTAATCTATTAACAATTTCATTTTTACTGTCCAACAAAGAAATAACAGCGTCAGCCAATAAGTCTCCCGTATCTTTATCCTTAACCAAACCTTCTAGGTCTAATTCGCATGGTTCTTTAAAGTTAGGGTTCGTTTCAAATGAATAAACATCGTCATTTCTGTTTTCTCTATTGGAAGCAAAATACCCTTTTTCTTCACCATCTATAAAAAAAGCAAAATCATCACCACGGCTGTTAACAGGGGCTCCTATATTTGTTACCTCTCCATAACCACCATTATTGATGGCAGTTGAATACACGTCCAATCCTCCTATATTTGGATAACCGTTAGAAGAAAAATACAACGTACCGTCACTGGCCATAAAAGGAAACATTTCATTGCCCGGTGTATTTATGGCCTGCACGTTTGTAGGCGAATCAAACCCTCCATCATTAGAAACCCTTACACTATAAATATCAGTCCCCCCTTTTCCGCCAGGCATATCACTAACAAAGTACAGCATCTTTTCGTCCTTGCTTAAAGCAGGATGCCCTACTGAGTAGCTACTATTGTTAAAGGGAAGTTCTTCTACGTCACCCCAGTTGCCGTCTGCTTTTTTGGCTCTGTACAATTTTAGTTTAGTGGTATTGTCTGCATCTTTACCTCTTTTTTTATTGTTATAATCATTTCTGGTAAAATACATGGTATTACCATCTTTGGTAATAACCAAGGAGCCCTCGTTATATTTGGTATTGATCTCGCCTGCCAAGTTTTGTTTGTCGCCGCCCTTTACAACATAAATATCTGAAGCTCTTTCATCAGACCAATTGTTTTCAAGGCCATTTGAAGCGGCTGTTGCCAAATACAACTTCTCACTATCCATAAATGCCGGATAATCTGAATTTTCAGTATTAAAATCTTCTTTTTTAATGGTGTACTTATCGCTATAATCAGCGATCTTCTTATCTAAGTCGCTATAATTAATGCCTTTACTGGCATAATACTCGGTCAATAGGGCATTGGCCTGCGTATCTTTACCAATACTCTTTAAGCTTTGTCCATATCTAAACTTCTGTTCCAGTGTTTGCCCGGGCGACATGGTAAAAAGTTTATCATACCACTGTGCCGCTTGTGCATAATCTGCATTAAAATAATAGGCATCGCCTATTTTTCTGTACAAATCAGGATCTTCATACCCCTTATTGGCAACCGATTCATATATCTTTACGGCTTCTATATACTCTAAGTTCTCAAACTTTTTATCAGCTTGTTTTATTTTATACTTTTGCGCATTTAAAGCAATACTCAGGGTTAAAAATATACTGCATAGCAATACTGTTTTTACGCTTTGTCTCTGTTTCATAATTAAAAGAATCTAGGGGTTAAAAATCTCTTGGTTTTAGGACTTCCCAGTTCAAAACGCAGGAATATTTCGTGTGATCCAGAACTATAGTTTTGTAGTTCTGTCGTACTATAATCATAGGCATAGCCTATCATTAACTTCTCACTAATTTGAAAACCTGCCAAGGCACTTACTGCTGCATCCAATCTATAGGCTGCTCCTAGTGTAAAGCGTTCCGAAAACAAAAAGTTAGCTGATACATCTATAGCTGCCGGCGCTCCCATTACAAATTTTCCTAACACAGCAGGTTTAAATTTAATATTCGGGTTTAAGGTAAATACATACCCTCCTATGGCATAAAGATGTGCCTTCTCACTTGCGTTAGAAACCGTAGCGTCATCATAATGTGTGGTTTCCAATATATTAGGAACCGACAATCCCGCATACCACGTTCTGTTATTGTGCAAATAAAGTCCTGCGCCTATTATAGGCTTTAGCTTATTATCTATGTTGTGTTGCTGCAAGGCATCGTTGGGATTATGGATGTTCAATACTGAATAATCAATATTTAGTAAGTTTATGCCGCCTTTAATACCAAACGCCAATCGCACATCATTGTTAAAAGGAATCGTATACGAAAAGTCGGCCGCTATCGTACTTTTGTCAGAAGGTCCTATTTTATCTTGCGTAAAGGTTAATCCTACCCCTACTTTCTGTTCATCGCCCAAAGGGGTATTGGCCGTAAAGTTTAAGGTTTTTGGCGCGCCGTCCAGCCCTACCCATTGGGTGCGGTACAAGCTGGTTAAGCTTAATACGCCCCTAGAGCCGGCATAGGCGGGGTTAATGGTTTCTGTGTTATACATATATTGGGTAAACTGCGAATCTTGTTGTGCCCGTGCTGTATGTGATAGACACAACAACATGACCATTGTTACAATACCACTAAGCACCATAGGGCCCTGTTTGTGTTTTTTATGCATTTGTATTGTTTTCATATTGCTGTTGTTTTATTAATCATTTACCTGTAGTTAAATACAAATAACCTGCTTGTTTCACTCGCTCTGTACTGCCATTGGCGCTATAGTCATACGTCAATATGTAGAAATATGTTCCTGTGGGTAATTGGTTGTCTCCATTTAGTGTCAACCTACCTTCAGAATACCCATTAAATACATTGCTATTGGTATCGTAGTCCTCGGTTTCAAAAACCTTTACGCCCGAACGGTTAAATATTTCTACTTTGTTATTGGCCAAGTCTTGTATGTTGTCAATAATAAAATAATCGTTTAACCCATCTCCATTGGGTGTTACCCCATTATAGACAACCACATTGCCCGGTAGTATCAAGTCTTCTTTTACCCTTGCCAATGTAAACACACCATAATCATCTAGTGCTATTACGGTCGTAACTGTTTTATTGGCTGCATCTACAGTACCGCCTTCATCTACCCACTGTTGCTGTACTTCATCCCAACGCACAATGTGGATTGCAGACTGTGGCTGTGCCACAATGGCTGCCGGCGTGGTTGTGCCTTCTTCCCAGCTCAAGGTCAACATTACGGTGCTATTGCCCGCATCTCTTGTAATGGTCCAATACTCTTGGTCATCAATCAATTCAATAACCCCTGTATTGTTTGCCAACGGATAATTGGGATTTGGATTTTCATAAAAATATTTCCCCGTGAACACGTCACCTCCATCATCCGGTGCACTTATGGCTGCATATCTAAAAAATTGTTTGTCGCCAATGGGATAATCAAAAGCTTTGTCTCCATTTTTTTGCACCAATCCATCTACATGGCTACCATCGTCTACATTGACATGTGTGGCATCATTTTCAAAAACCACCAAACCTCCAAAATCATCATCCTTAACAATGCCTCTGGTAAAATCTGCTTCGTTGTCAATACTTATTTCACTGCTCAACTCAAACGATGCCACACCGCTCGATGCA
Source organism: Galbibacter kalidii (assembly GCF_026241135.1). Classification (GTDB taxonomy): domain Bacteria; phylum Bacteroidota; class Bacteroidia; order Flavobacteriales; family Flavobacteriaceae; genus Galbibacter. The sequence continues at coordinate 5,170 of NZ_JAPFGA010000006.1, read as the reverse complement.
TTGTCAAACAGCACATCATAAAAATAACTGATGTTGCCCCCTGACAGCTGTTGTACCGCTGTACCTTCAAAGCGGATGTAGCCCTGCTCTCCTGGTGTAAAATCTACAGAACCGTCATTATTGAAATGGCTATAGATAAACGCCTCACCATCATTAACAAACGCACCTGTTGGTGTGTTATCAAAACGGCTGACCGTAGAAAACTGTGTGTTGGGAGAAACGTATAGCTCTCCAACGTTAACCGTTTGTGCCATGCACACTGCCTGAAACAGCAACGGTACCACAATTAAATGTTTGTGTATTGTTTTCATATATTTTATACTGTTATTAAGATTATTAAGATGTAGGGCAATTAGGGCAGTTTAAAAATCTACTTACTTTATCCAACCTTTCACATAATATCCCCCTCTAAAGAATATTATGCATCCTAATTGCCTTTTCACCTTTATCAAAAAAAACTAACTATGAGTAATGGTAAGAGGTTGATTTGGCACAATCAAGAACTCATTAAATACCATTAACTTATAGTAAATAACCTATACCCTCTAAGAATAGGCAACTTAACATGCCCAAACAACTCTCTGTCTCTGTTGTGGGGGTTTTACCAGTAGCATGTGCTTCAAAACCGCTATTGCCCGGTTCATTGCCCCTTGTTGTGGGGCCAGGAACCACAAAAAACTGCTTCATGTACTCATAAATACTGGTAGTGCCGGATACATTCTCTCTACTTAAATATCTCATATTGCGATAAAAAGTCAGTGCGTTAAAATAATTATTGTGGTCCAGTAAAATTCTAGTATCATTGAGCTACCCTGTCATGCTTAAAAGCATTTGCAAACGCCCCTCTATTTGTTGCCTGTATTTGTAGTCTTGGTCAAACTCTCTTGCTTGCTCAAAAAAACAGGCACGTACTGAGGAGGGTGTTGCTCCATGAGCATGCATCTTAGCCTTGTTTACAAAAACAGTTTGTTTTGCCCTGCCGTTGTGAAACCGATACTTATTAAGGTTTACAGTGCCATCATATTACTAGTTTTATTGGAATGGAGTTAAAAGTATCAGTCTCTCTGCGGATACATCTACAATATAACTAGTCAAATTCTGATATACGTATTTAAAATAATAAGATGTACCCACTGTTAAATATTTAAATCCATAAGAAGGGGTATTTGTGAACTGCCTAGAAATCACAAAACGACTGTCTGCAACTACTGCCCCTGTATCCATAAGTACATCGCTGCTTGTTGAAATTTGTGTCCACAATAAAGCATTATTATCTGTTATAGGGCCACCATTTGGTGTAGCAGAAAAAAACCATCTAAAAGAAATATCATACCATCCAGACTGTGAAACAGTAAAAGGACCAACAACGTAAATATTATCAGCTGTTAAATTAAATTGAGCTCCACTATTATCTACTACTTCTGGCGTAGGAGCCACAGTACCTGTACGTTCGCTCAATAAAGGTGCTACCCATTTTGTTCCATCAAAGAAATAAACGTTTTCTCCTAAATTCTCATCAGAATCTACTGTAGTGTTATACACAAACATTCCAGCCTCCGGGGTAGCTATGGTAACAACATCTGTAATAGACGTAAGTGCTACCCTAGGCAACAGTAACCCTTTATCGGTTTTTGAAAGGTCTAACTGTGCAGAAGGATTAGGTGAGTCAGTACCAATACCTATATCACCTATACTATACTTACGCTCTGTATTGCTGGTAGCAGGGCCACTAGTAGCTGTTGAAAACCAGGGTTCTGTAGACGAAGCGGTGGCAATGTCCACCGTTTGTGCCGTGCCCTCCTCATTGGTGTAGGTAATGGTGCCGTCGCCGTTGTCCACCAAATTGGTAACCGTTTCGTTGGCTTCTACCATAGTGGCAATGTCCACCGTTTGTGCCGTGCCCTCCTCATTGGTATAGGTAATGGTGCCGTCGCCGTTGTCCACCAAATTGGTAACCGTTTCGTTGGCCCCCACTATGGTAACCATATCGATTACCGTTGCGGCGCCATCTTCATCTGTATAGGTGATGGTGCCGTCGCCATTATCAACCAATGTTGTCAATGTTTCGTTGGCGTCAATGATAGTCGTTAAGTTATTGATGACATCTTGTAGTGTAACCCCATTATCTGGTGTTCCGTCTCCATCAATGTCAACCGTACCGTCTGGAATTTGGGCGTTGTCTGACAAAACGGTCGTAGTTATAACTGTTGCTACTCCATCTTCATCTGTGTAAGTCATGGTTCCATCTCCATTATCTACTAAAGTAGTCAGCGTTTCGTTCGAACTTATGATGGAAGCCATATCGATTACCGTTGCCATACCTTCTTCATCTGTATAAGTCATCGTACCGTCGCCATTATCAACTAAGGTTGTCAATGTTTCGTTGGCTTCTACCATAGTGGCAATGTCCACCGTTTGTGCCGTACCGTCCTCATTGGTATAGGTAATGGTGCCGTCGCCGTTGTCCACCAAATTGGTAACCGTTTCGTTGCCCGCTACAAGCTGTTCCAAGTATTCCTCAAAGGTGTTGTAGGTGTTTCCGTCTATGGTCACCGGACCTTCGTTTAAAATCTCCTCAAACTGGTTTACCACAGAGGCAGGAACGTCTACCGTGGTCACGGTGCCGTCCTCACTGGTGTAGTCATAGGTGCCGTCGCCGTTGTCCACCAAGGTGGTCACCGTTTCGTTGCCCGCTACAAGCTGTTCCAAGTATTCCTCAAAGGTGTTGTAGGTGTTTCCGTCTATGGTCACCGGACCTTCGTTTAAAATCTCCTCAAACTGGTTTACCACAGAGGCAGGAAC
>NZ_JAPFGA010000006.1:0-2271 GCF_026241135.1 Galbibacter kalidii | reverse complement strand
AGGTGGTCACCGTTTCGTTGCCCGCTACAAGCTGTTCCAAGTATTCCTCAAAGGTGTTGTAGGTGTTTCCGTCTATGGTCACCGGACCTTCGTTTAAAACCTGCTCAAACTGGTTTACCACAGAGGCAGGGACGTCTATAACCGTTATGGTGCCGTCCTCACTTACATAGGTGTAGGTACCATCGCCATTATCTGTTAGGAGGGTTACCGTTTCGTTGCTGGCGACAATATCGTCTATATTTGCCAAACGCACCCATTTGGCACCATCCCAATAGTGGTAACCGGGCGTTACATCGGCTACCGTGGCCGTGTTGTAAACTAATAAACTTTCTACATTGCCATTGGCAATGGTTGTAGCATCTGTACTGTTAATTAAAGCTAGTCTAGGGATCAAAACCCCTTTGTCACTTGCCACCACTTCTAATTGTGATGATGGATTAGGCAGTGGAGTCCCCACACCAACCTGAGCCCACGATACCAATACTATAAATTGAAAAAATAAAAAAATAACTATTCTTTTCATAATATCTAAATTTTAAAAATGTTTATTTGATTTGATTTTATTTGTATTTGCTATTATCTATCACCCACCATGATCAGCTTAGGTGAAGTGAAGAAATTCTTAGACTAAAGAAAGCCTTTAGCCTTTATATTATTAAGTTAGTTTTAATTCCAAACTCCAAGGTCTATAATTTCTGTTTTAGTGGAAGCCAAAACAATTACACCGTCATTAGGGTTTCACCCACCATCGTCATCGCTTTGGCAAACTGCTAAAAATAACAGGCACATAACGCTTATTAAAATGGAATGCTTTCTCATATCTGTTTTAAAATGTTTTAAAATGTTTTAAAAAAATTTAATTTCTCCATCACCTATATTTTGTATCATACCATGTATTTTATGGCTTTAGGAAGATTCAAATAAAGAGCAATTTCCACAATCACCCCATGTTACCCTATCCTGTTTTGGTTATTTATTAGACTAAATGCCATTTTTAGAAGACAAACGGTTTTTGATGTACAAATTTATTTTAACTAAAATCATTTGATCTAGAGTTTAAATCGAAATAGATAAGATTTTTATCTACATATATCATTGTAAAAAACCAATATATTCTTGGTGCTATTTGTTGATTTGAATGAATATGGGACTTACAATGGAACAAGTTTGTGAATGTATGTTGAGATAGAGAGGGGTTTTCAAATAAAGAAATTTCTCCTGTCTTAGAATTTCTATCAGAGAACCCGTTAGTATTTGAACAAATAGCAAGTTGTATTAATTATATCTGTAGGCTTCCCTAAAAACAGGACAGTTAATAATTCGAATTTACTAACTTTAAATTCAAACTGTCACCATGAAAAGCAGCAAATTTAGCGAGAGCCAAATCATCAAGGCCCTCAAAGAAAATGAACAAGGTAGATCTGTAGGATATCTGTCCAGAGAACTAGGCATTGATAAGAGTACATTCTACTACTGGCGCAAGAAGTATGGAGGTATGGAGCAGCAACAGCTCAAACGCCAGTAGTTGACGGCTCTTTCAACACATACACATTTTTAACGCCTGGTTTAGACATTAAAGCCTCAGCCAAAATATCAGCATTGCCTTGTTGAGCCAGTTCTTTAAACCCTTCGCCACGGCCTATCTCACCTGTTTTGTAAAGCGGGTTTTCCGCCCCTCCATATACTACCACTAATACTGGTGATAAAAGGGTAAAGGTTCCCGTTAGGCCTGAAAGGTAGCTGCCCATAACAGAATAATCGCCCGCCTCAGCTATTTCGGTCAATCCGTTGGCCGTTTGTTCACCTTCGGCATAAAGGGCATTGGGCAACAACTGATTGCCGACGGCAACATACGAAATGGCCCAACCCCCCGGGCTAAAAGGCATTTCGTTTATCGTTCCGCCCGTGTTGTTTGTAATGGTAAGCGTAACATGGAGTTACCGTTGTATTCAAGCGATACGTTCATCAATTGACCTGCCGGCAGGTAGGCATTGCCATAGTCGTCAGTAACCCCCACTTCTTTGATATCCTTTTCTTGAAAAACTGAAGGGGTGTTTTCCTCGCTTAGGACTTCAACAATTACACCGTCATTAGGGTTTTGCCCACCATCGTCATCGCTTTGGCAAGCTGCTAAAAACAACAGGCATATCATGCCTATAAAAATATTATGTTTCACCCGTTGTGCATTTTAAACAATGCTGATTTTAATATTATTGATATTTCTGTTGAAAATGAATTTATTGATGTACTGAATTACAGTGAGTGCCGTTA
>NZ_JAPFGA010000059.1 GCF_026241135.1 Galbibacter kalidii | reverse complement strand
GGATCAAGCACAATTGTTGTGTTTATGCAAAAATTGTTGTTAATCTATACAGGAAGAACTCTACATTTTTCACTCCTCTAAACTGTGCTCTAAAGGCTTTTATTTTGGCGTTGAACGATTCTGCTGATGCATTTGTGCTCCTGTTTATAAAATAGTTTAGGATTGAACGATAATTTAAAGTGATGCTATTGGCTACGGTTTGGAAGCTTTTAAATCCGGACTCTTCCACCTCTTTATACCAATGGGCTAGTTTGGTATAGGCGATTTTAATGTCTATATTTTGATTAAAGATGTTTCTTAATGCTTGAACCAAGCCATAGGCTTTCTTCAACAGCGGATATTCTTTAAATAATAGCTGTCCCCGCTCCTTTTGATTGGGAGTCCATTTGTCCGGGGATTTATACAGCAAATACCTGCTTCTGGCAAGCAGTTGTTTTGCTGAGTCGCCATTAGGGAAGATTACAGGCATATAGTCTTTGTCTTTCGCTTGTTTTATCTGTTCATTTTCTTGATCTAAGGCTTCCCACCGGTATTTGATACGAAGTTCCTGAAGTGCCTCTATGGCCAGCTTCTGCACATGGAAGCGATCCGTTACCTGAGTGGCTTTAGGGAAGCATACCCTGACGATATGCTTCATGGAATGGGCCATATCCAAAGTAATCTCCTTTACCTTATCACGAACCGAAGAAGGAAGCTTAAGTAATTGCGCGATGATGGGGTCGGCTTTAGTTCCCTTAAATATACCAACCAATGCCCCCTTTTTACCTTTGGCTTTCTTATTGGTGATAATGGTGTAGAGTTCACCTTTAGAAAGGGCTGTTTCATCAATAGAGAGATAAGGTCCTATGTTCTCTGGATATAAAAGCCATTGTTTAGCGTGTGATTTTTGCTTCCACTCCTTAAAGTCGCTCAGATAGTCCCGGAAATGTCGCTGTAACTTTTTGCCATTAACTCCATAAAATCCGCCAATGGTGTGGCAGTCATTAGTCTTGGTACTGACCAAGTACTTTTAAAAAAGCAGCGAACTCTGCTGTCATGCGAGTTCCCTGTGCCACCAAATCCCAGTTTCGGTGCACGGCTTGTCCTGTGGTTTTGTCCAGCCATCGGCGACGTTTAATATGAAGAAATACATTCTTGCCACGCAATGGAAAATCCTGAACAATAAGCTCTTTATGAAAGCCGTGGGCTATCAAGATACGATGCTTTTCTTCTTTAGGGGTCTCCTTCTTTTCTTCAAAATACAAATGAAGCGTTCCCTTTTCCGTTTTGTGCGAAACTATGGTAAAGTGACTAACTAATAATTCAGGTAGTATAAATCGTAATAGGTCTAGTGATAATTCCAATGCAAGTATTTTTTTTGCAAAGATCGAACTTTACTTCAATTCTCACACAACTTTTAGGAATGATCC
>NZ_JAPFGA010000058.1 GCF_026241135.1 Galbibacter kalidii | reverse complement strand
TTAAATCAGTTCCTGACGATCTATGAAAAAAGGGTCAGAATCTAATTAAGAATCCAACCCTCGATATTTTTACTTACACACTTTTTGGGATAGTGTCAATTTTTCCTAGTATACAACTTTCAGGAATGATCCAACATAAACAAATATCTTAACCTGAGTTCGATCTAAGCCCTAATTGTTTCCTGTGTTTGTGTGTTCATACGTTTTAATTTAATGGTTCTGTTTATTTATAATAGTTTCCTCCTCTTATGTTGTTGTGATTGGGGATCTGTGCATTTTCTTCAAGATCATCATGTAAGCTTCCCTTAGAATCGAACTGTTTAAAAGTATAAAGCAATTCTTGTCTTGCTGACCTCCTTCCATATTTAGGCACTGGTCAAAAGTAGAAAATCTAAGTTATTTTCATTGTTTTACAGATTGGGAGGAGCATAGTTGTGGCGGTTTGAGGCAACCTTAAATCTTAAAAAACGGGTCAGGTGTAGCCTGACCCGTACTAGTAATTAACTAACATTAACCTAAAACTATGTAATCTTGTTGATTTTTAAAAACGCTAACTAAATCCAGCAACAAATGTATCTCTTTCCATACGTTTGATGGGTGGTACCTTGATACCTTTTTTTAAGTTTGCCAGTTTTTTTCTTTTCCTTCCGATCCAGGTTTATTTTATTCCCTCAATAACAGTTGCTATCGGTAAAGCCATGTACATATACCTTATGCCAGTCTATTTCTTCCCAAAAAGCAAATTCACTGCCTACTTCCGAAATTCGGCACAACGCTTTTACTTTAAATTATCCGCTCACCATTATCGTCCACATAAGGAATATATTGCGAGTAATATCCTTTTAACAGGCTTTCCTAAAAAATTAAATGCATGATCTTCAACATCTGTCCATGACATCAATTACCTCGATGATATCAAGGCCCAGTTGTCCGATTGTGTCCTGCTCGGGGACAAGGGGTATCTTTCGTCAGAAGTCCAGTTGAACCTCTTTGAGGACCACCAAATTGAATTGAGCACCCCGATGCGCAAGAACCAACGGGATTACAAAGAGCAGCCCTTTGTGTTTAAAAAATCCAGAAAACGCATAGAGACCTTGTTTTCACAATTATGCGACCAGTTTATGATCCGTAGGAACTATGCTAAATCTTTTGAAGGGTTCAAAACAAGGGTATTGTCGAAAATAACGGCACTCACTGTAATTCAGTACATCAATAAATTCATTTTCAACAGGAATATCAATAATATTAAAATCAGCATTGTTTAAAATGCACAACGGGTTTAATATTATTGACCTATGAGTTTAGTGGAAAAAATAGATGCAACCGTGTTTTCTCGTTATAGAAATATGGATGTTAATTATGACAATTTGTTTGAAGAAAATCCTGTTAAATCGGATATCTTAAAAGACATGCATATGTTTGTTCCGGAAAATCTTAGCTGGATTCTTTACTTAGAAGACAGGAGATTTCAGTTTGTAGGAACTACTTCTACCTTTGGACACCTGAGCAATATTTTGTTCTTGCATTTTGTTAAGCTGGTACCCGATTGTTTTGTAGATAGTTACCTTAAGTCTATTGGGGCTTTTGTTTCTCTTTATGCTTCAAACGATGGACATCATGATAACGAAAAAACCCAGTTACAATTGTTGATCCCGATGAAATTGAGCTGTGATGATTATTATTATGTCAAGCAAACCATTTCTCCGAAAATTTTAAACAATCAATTATATGGTCTACAGATTGTTAATATCCCCATTAAGCATTACGAAGAGGATTATTACAAAATAGAGGTGTTTAACAGGGGAATAACGGAT
>NZ_JAPFGA010000057.1 GCF_026241135.1 Galbibacter kalidii | reverse complement strand
ATCAACATGATGGAAAAAGGTTTTTCGGGGGGCACTTCCCTGGCCCTGGTCGGGAAGTTCAGTGAAAAGGATGGCTACCACCGATGGAATTTTGACCGCCTGAAACTGGACCGTATTGCCATCGGGGCCGACCTGGGGACCATTAAACTTAAAGGTTTTGTCGATATAAAAGACGACGACCCGGTTTATGGGGACGGGTTCTATGGGCAGCTCTCGGCCGATTTTAATCAGGTAAAGGTCAGCGCCTCGGCCTGGTTCGGTAAAAAGGATTTCCGGTACTGGTATGTGGATGCCTATGCCGACCTGTCACAATCAGCGGTTAAAGTATATATAGGCCCGGCCATTGTCAATGGTTTTGGCGGGGGTGCCTATTACCGTATGTCCCGGCGTAGCCCTTCATCCATGCCCGTATACGATGGGGATGCCGTGGTGCTTTCTCCCCAGGCACCTTCCGGACTGGACTACATCCCTGATGGGGAGGCCGGTCTGGGCTTTCGGGCCATGGTAGGTTTTGCCCTGGCCAATGAAAAGGCCTTTAACGGGAAGGTGGGCTTTGAAATGGCCTTTAACCGCCACGGCGGGCTGAACCGGGTGCTGTTCTTCGGGGAAGGGCATATCGTCAAGGCCCTGGACTTTAAATTCGGCGATAAGTTCAAGGACCGCCTCACCAAACTGGAGGACAAGGTCAACAGCCTTGGGGCCGGGAGTGGTGCCATGGAACGTTTAAAAGAAAGCAACCTGACCGAGTACAGCAAGGTGGCCTTTCCACAGGAAGGGCTCACCTTTGATGTCGGGATCGATGCCAACTTCTCCATGGAGATGGACTTTAAAAACCATGTTTTCCATAGCGAAATGGAAATCTATGTCAACACCCCGGGCGGGTTCTTCCAGGGCGTGGGCCCCCGGGGCCGGGCCGGCTGGGCAGTGTTCCATGCCGCCAGAGATTCTTGGTACCTCCATGTGGGGACCCCAAAGGACCGTGTAGGGCTTAAACTTGGTCTGGGGAATTTCAGGATCCAGTCGACCTCGTATTTAATGATTGGAGATAAAATTCCGGGAAGTCCGCCACCACCGTCTATAGTCGCAGAGATTTTGGGTACTGATCTGCAAAGTCTCGATTATATGCGGGACCTTAATGCCCTAGGGGAAGGACGGGGCTTTGCTTTTGGCATGGATTTCAGTATCGATACCGGGGACATGACCTTCCTTGTCTTTTATGCGCGCTTTCAGGCCGGGCTGGGCTTTGATATCATGCTCAAGGACTATGGGGAAGCGGCCTGTAAGGGCAGCGGGCAGATCGGGATCGACGGCTGGTACGCCAACGGACAGTCCTATGCCTACCTCCAGGGGGAACTCGGGATCAAGATCAAATTATTGTTCATCCGGAAGAAAATACCGATCATCAAGGCCGGGGCCGCAGTGCTCCTGCAGGCCAAACTCCCCAACCCGGCCTGGTTCCGGGGCTATCTGGGCGGACATTTCAACGTGCTGGGGATCGTCAAGGGGCGTTTCCGTTTTAAGATCGAACTGGGCGAGGAGTGCGAGCTTGTCGGCGGTGCCCCCTTGGGCGGGGTCAAGGTGATCTCGGATATTACCCCGGGCGGCAACAGCCAGGGCGTGGACGTCTTTACCGTACCGCAGACCACTTTTAACATGCGTATCAACAGGCCTTTTGAACTTGAGGACGACCAGGGGGTAAAAACCTACAGGATCCTGCTCAAAGAGTACAAAGTGCTCCATAACGGCCAGCCCATCGAAGGGGAAATCGAATGGAACGGGAACAGTGATGTGGCCAATTTTGTGTCCCATGACATCCTGCCCCCCAATGCCCCGGTAAAGGTAAGGGCCACCGTGATTTTCCAGGAGCGGCGTGGC
>NZ_JAPFGA010000056.1 GCF_026241135.1 Galbibacter kalidii | reverse complement strand
CCAATTATACATGGAAAGAAAAGCACAACTTTAATCTAAATACCATACAAACGTTTAAATCCATCCCAACCGGAAACATTAATGAACTCACCCTAACCTTTGGGTATAATTATTCGTTTTAGGGGAAGGTTGGAAAGCATATTATTGGAACAACCTATGTCTGTAATAAAAATTGTTTAAATAAATCAGGAAGGATTATCCTATTGTTTTGAGTGCTAATTTCCTCAAATCATGTATAAAATGGTTCGAAAATTGCCCTGCCTAGTCGACAGGCAGGTTTACAAAAAACGGATGAAGGTAAGTCAATTTGAGAGTGTCCGGATATTTTTTACATAAAAAAACACTGTTTTAGTACGTGTATGTGCTTATCTAGGGCTTAACCTGGGGGTTGATAGGGAAACAGGGGGGACTGAAGTTTAAGCAAAGGGCAATAAACAAAAACATAGATAAGGGAACACTATACAACCGGAAAAGTACAACAGGCCATTACTGCCATGGGCAGGATGATATGAAACATGGGAAGGCCGTTTTTTGGGAAACCTATGGCCATAAGGTTAAGCCTTGCTCTATGTTTTCTGTCCACTTCCCTTATGGCCATGTTAAAGAAACAAAAAAGGGTAAATAGGGTTTTACTGATCCGGGGTAGGCTTATCTCCATCGATCTTTTTGTTTTTATGTGCGTAAAATATAATAGGTCTCTTTTTGATTGCAGGTAGCACCATGCTACCATGAACCAAAAGAAGCCGCCCATAATCCTATGTGCAGCTTCCATTTACCATGTGCTAATAACCTATACTTAATTATTAACATACTCATTATGAAATGATAATAAATTGCTTATGATAAAGATACCGATGTTTTTCTTCAACAAAGAGCGATACGTTATAATAGATTTAAATTGTGTAATAAAAGGTCAGCCTTTTGTTATAATTGTTTTTTAAAGGTGGTAAAAGCAAGTATGGAAAGAATAAATATGGCCCCGCAAGATAGGGTTAAGGTGATGGAAAGACCCCTTGCGGACCTACTCCTTATTTTTGGTTTTTGACCTTACCGTGCAAAGATTTGTCGTTTCTGTAATCCTTCCAGCCCCTGAAAAGGAGTACCGATAGTATTGCCAGGACAAGGCTCTGAAAAAATATAAACTGAAGCATTTTTTGATCTGGGGTTTTATTTTTAGGTAGGGTTACACTTTAACCAATGAAAATGTACAATCCTGACCATTTTTATAGTTTTCTTCATAGCATCATCACTCTCAAGCATTGATTCTTGAGAATAACATAATTGAATAAAAATCAAAGAAATTAATATTGGTAGTAGTTTTTTCATAATTATTGCCAACTCGTTAATATAAACACTAAAATACATTTTTATCCCTTAAAATTCCGGAATAACAACACTTTTCCGTTTTATTACCCTTTCTTACACCCCCAACCTCAAACAACCTCTTTACAGTTTCTTGCAAAAACAAAACTGCCTTAAAAGGCAACTATGGAAGGCAATATTTTATTAATTATAGGCTTGTGCAATTGGTTACCGTTGTTGCCATTTCGTTGTTTTTCAAGCTTTAAACTATTCAACTATATTTTGTTTTCTGTTTTTTTACCGTTTGAATTAATTCGGTTAGCATTTCGTTTTATTAACTTTTTAATTTTGATATAATTTTTTTTATGATGAAGTGATTTAAACTTTTTTGAAGAATAAAAAAGGGTTGAAGATATTTGTGTTACCAAACATAAAAATATCAAAAACCAACCCTTTATGTACTTAGTACCTGACAAAGATACCATAAAATCGGAAATTGCCCCTTACCTCCCCACGGGTAAAAGAGGCTTTCCAAGCAAATTTTCGGTAGAGGAAATCATCAATGCCATCCTTTACAAGTTAAAGACCGGCGTACAGTGGGGGTTTTTACCGGTAAAATCCCTTTTTGAAGGGGATATACCAAGTTGGCAGACTGTTTACCACC
>NZ_JAPFGA010000055.1 GCF_026241135.1 Galbibacter kalidii | reverse complement strand
ATTGATAGCTTATATAGAAACTGTGAATTTCATTTGCTTTTATTGTTACCACCAGATTTCATAGTCAATGGCTAGAACCCTATCTTCATCAATTATATATAGACCTACAAATTCTTTAAATTTATTGTGTTTTGTTCGGCATCATGGCTCCCTATCGTCTGTACAAAATGGTTTTTCTACATAACAAGCCTGATAAAGGAAATACGAAAGTTATTTGAAACCCTTTAGGCACTTTCAGAAGTAAGCCAATTTGATAAAACAATAAGCTAAAAACTCAGGTGATTTTAGATGGATTCCCTGAGTTTTTTTGTTTTTCACCGGCACCTTTGGTGCTTTAGATGGATTTTAGCCAGAAAAAGGCATAGGTACCCCAATGATTTTTGGTTTGTCGGGTAAAATATCATGCTACTTCTTTGAGCTGTTGCCTTGTCATGCGCCTGCCGATCTCCAGACAGTTGGCCGTGTGGATACCGAAGAATATCCAAAGGATTTCTGTCCGCTTGGTCTTGGCCTTGACTTTCTTTAGATGATAATGTTCTTTTTCTTTACCAAAACTCCCTTCGAGCCTTGAAGCCCGCTCTTTGGTGATCATCCCCTTGAGCTTATCCTGTACCTTACGGTGTTTGGCTTTAGGTCCTTTGGCTTTAAAATCGGTCTTGATACCGTGCTTGGTAACGAACCTGCGGTTCTCGTTGGTAGCGTAAATGGTATCGGCACCGAGGACCTTCAGTTTTTTGTGGGTAAGGCTTTGTGTTTTGTAAACGGAACTTTTAAGGCGAGTGCCCTCGTTGAAGTTGTCAAAACTTATGTGTTCGATGAAGTTGATGCCGCCTACCTGTATTTTATTGACCTTGGCACCGAACTCTACTTTCTTGATTTCTTTGCCCCGGACTATGGGACGGAGGTACCCTTTGCCGATACTGACGATACAGTCTTTGGGCTTTTCCCCGGTGACAAAGAGCCGGAACTGTTGCCGGTACACCTTCCGGATGGTGGCCGCCCTGCGGTAGTAAGCCTTGGGGAGGGTTGGCCGGTATGTTTTCAGCAGCTGCTGTTCAAAAACCAAGAACTTCTCCAATAATTTGAGCAGGGCACGGGTCAGGGAGCGGCGCTTCTTTGCGGTTTTCCTGCGCATCTTGCTATAGCCGGTATAACGCTTCTTCCATTTCAGGTATTTGCTCCAGGGCAGTTTCACCCCCAACACGCGGCAAAGGCGGCGGAGTTCCCCATAGAGCCACTCCAAGGATTCCCAGAGCAGCTTGGTGCTCGTTGGGTAGCGCACCTCGCTCTCGTAGCAGGTAGCATCCACCACGGCTTTTTCCGCCTCATCGATACAGGGCCTCCAATGGGTGTAGAACACTTTTTCCAGGGTATCGATATCCAGCACTTTGGACACCTCACAGCGGATCTGGCTCACGATCTTGTAGTTGGTGATCCGTTCAAGCCCCAAATGGAGGTCACAGAAAAACTGGTAATCGATGTTGCTGTTCAGCTGCTCGATGAGCTTCCGGTCCGAACAGCCCGCATAGTGCTTTAAAAACATCAGGGCGATCCGCCCACGGGGGCTGAACATCATCCGGGTGCCACGGCCGGATTCTTTCAGGCCAAATCCCTTGACCATGGCCTCCCAGGGGATGGCTTGGTAAATCTTGCCCAGGTCGCTCTCAAAAAAGCGCTCTTGGTAAGCCGTTAACTCTTCGGTGGGAGATAAAAACGAAAAGCTGTGCTGTAATTCAGATATTCTTTGTAATTTCATCGTTAAGGAAAAAGAAAACCCCGTTTTTTGCGCTTTTGGCCAATTTTCGGGGTTTGTTCTTTTCTAATTTACAACGTAATCACTTGAATTACAAATCTATATTAACTTCTGAAACTGCCCCTTTATCCGCACCCTTCTTACTATTGGGACACCCATCTATTCCAGGAACACAAAGAGCTCTGTTCCTTTTGGAGTCCTTAATGACAAAACTCCTC
>NZ_JAPFGA010000054.1 GCF_026241135.1 Galbibacter kalidii | reverse complement strand
CGGGTACGACCACAGGGGCAGGCTGCTCGAACAAACCCAAACACTTGGTGGCAGCACGGAGCTGATCGCCGGGAACATATACGACGACCTGGGGCAGTTGGAGACCAAGAAGGTGGGGAACACCACGAGCGCCCCCCTACAGACGGTGGACTACACATACAACGTCCGTGGGTGGCTGAAACAGATCAACGATATAAACAACTTGGGCAGCGACCTGTTCACTTTTAAAATCAATTACAACACCAAGGAAATAGGTTCGGGCAATGCCCTGCTCTTCAACGGGAATATCAGTGAGACGATATGGAAGACGGCCAACGATGCAGCGGATGGCAATAAGACCCGGGGCTATGCGTACAAGTACGATGCATTGAACCGCATCACCTATGCCGATTATGGTATAAAGACCACAGGAGGGTATAACCGATCAGCGGGATATGATATATCGGTAGGGGGCTATGACAAGAATGGGAACATTACCGGTCTATGGAGGAACAATGCAGCGGGGCGTATCGATGACCTTACATACAGCTACCATAACAATGAGGTGAGCAACAGGTTAAGGAAGGTTGAGGACATCAGTGGGACAGAAGGCTTTGTAAATGGTGCCAACATAACGACGGAGTATCAGTACGATGTCAATGGAAATATGACCAGTGATGCCAATAAAGGGATAACCGGTATCACCTACAACCATTTGAATTTACCGACCAGTATCACCATAGGAGGTGGAAATATTTCTTATATTTACGATGCGACGGGTGTCAAGTTAAAGAAAACAGTAAGCACGGGTAAGGTAACGGAATATGCCGGGAATTACATTTATGAGAACAACCAGTTACAGTTCTTTAACCATGCAGAAGGCTATGTGACCCCCAATGGCAGTGACTATGATTATGTGTACCAGTACAAGGATCATTTGGGGAACGTTAGGCTCTCGTATCAGGATGCAGACAACAATGGAAGCATCGCTACCAATGAAATTGTCGAGGAAAGCAATTATTACCCTTTCGGCTTAAAACATAAAGGTTACAATAATGTCGTGAACGGTACGCATCATCCATATACTTTTGGAGGTAAAGAAGAGCAGGAAGAACTTGGTTTAGGTTGGCACGACTTTGGTGCAAGGAACTATGATGCGAGTTTGGGGAGATGGATGAATTTAGACCCTCTTACTGAAAAGTATCATCCTCTATCTCCTTATAATTATACTGCAAATAACCCCATTTTATACCTTGACCCTGATGGGAAAGAAATAATAATTGCTGGTAATACTAAAGATGCATTAACAAAGTTAGCACAAATTGCAGCAACAACTAAAGGACAAAAAAGATTGGATAGGTTAATTAGTTCAAGATATAAATATAGAATGGAAAAAGTTTTTTGGGCTTCTAATGCTGCTTATGATGGAAAGGGAACAATTGGCACAGCAAGAACAATTTACTATCCTTCTTCCGTATGGTGGCCACATACAAATGGAGATAACAAAAGTACATATTATACTGGTCATGAAATCAATCATGCATATAATCATGACTATAATGGGGCTAATTATGATAGAAAGACAGAAGAGAGAACATCTGTAAGGTTCGGAAATTATTTAAGGTCTGTTTATGGAGATGGAGATGATTTACGAACATCTTACTCTGGCTTAGGATTGAAATTTAGTGATAATGAAAATTCATACAACAGTAAAGGTGAAGGTATTTCTGATTTTGAAGAGACCTTAAGCGTTGAAACGGGAGGAAATACTTTTGCTGGGTTCAGTTATGAGAAAACTGAAGGAGGTGAAACTTCTACAGAATACATAATTTCTGTAAAAACAAAAGATGGTACTTTTGCCTATAGAAAGTTTACCGACCAAAAGGAATATAATTCAGCTGTAAAAAGAATAAACGAGTACCAGAAAAAACAAAAAGAAGAAGATGAAAATTAATAAATTGACCATAAAAATCGACACTATCCCAAAAAGTGTGTAAGTAAAAATATCGAGGGTTGGATTCTTAATTAGAGTCTGACCCTTTTTTCATAGATCGTCAGGAACTGATTTAA
>NZ_JAPFGA010000053.1 GCF_026241135.1 Galbibacter kalidii | reverse complement strand
TGGCACGCCTATTAGTCCAGATGCAAGGCGAACGGATGGCCTCCCTGACCGAGGTGGTGGCCTATATGATGCCCCGGACCCTTGAACCACCCATGCCCAGTGAATGGGTCAATATCTATACATGGTGTGGTCTACAGTTTGCACGGACCTTTAAGAATGCCGGGCAGATAGGTGCGATGGTGGACATTGCACCGGAGAAGCTGTCCGATTACGAGCAGACCTTATTGAAGCGGCTTCGGGTATGGATTTACGAAAAAAGACGGGAGGCCCTAAAGCTGAAGCTGAAAGCGGACAAACCCACTGCAGAAGAACCTACAAGCCAAAAAAAGCTGTCCCTATAATGGACAGCTTTTGCAGATTTTGTCATGGCCCTTATCAGGTCAGGTCATCGATAATGGCTCCGGGGGCATTTTTCTTAACCGAGGCTATTCCGGTTTCCATGGCACTTTTCGAGGAATACATCTCACTGGTCCCGATCACTTGTCCGTTGGATGCCTTTAGGTTAAAGTAGGGGCTCCCGTTTTTGGATTCCAGACGCTCATATTTACTGTCATCCTGGGAGTTCTGTTTGACAGATTCAATGCCATTGGTGCAACCGGTCTTGGCCTTATAGCCTTCACTGGCCAGGATGTTCTGTCCGTTGGTAGCTTTTAAGCGGAACCTAAACTCACCGCCTTTGTCTGTGTAAATTTCAAATTTTTGCATAAGTAATGGTTTTATGATTAATGCTAAAAAGGTATCAAAAAAAATTGATTTATACCAACCGGATATAACCAAAGCATGCCCTGCATGACGGGCTTGTCATATAGATGGATGGGCAGTACGAAAAATAATTTGCCGTCTATACCATTGCCTGTAAAATATCTCCGAAACCCTGCGATTTACAGCATTTAGTTTTATTTGGGCGTGTCACCACCTGCATTCTACCCACACACAACAGCCTCCACCAAAATGCAAGCGGGCCGGGTCATCCGCTATATCTTTTGTGAAAATAAATGACCACAAAAGGATGCCGCTGCTACCCCTCACGCAATAAGCAATTACAAAAACGGAACAGCTTACCGGTCACGGCACCCATCTTTAAAAGAGCAAACCACTTCCTGCCCAAATCTTTCAATGATGTCACACTTTGGTAGTTTAAATAGTACCCTGCAGCCCATTCCCCTTCATTCCGACAAGCTCCCTGCCTGCGGCAGGCAGGCATTCCGGGAAAAGCGCTTCGTCAAAAGAAAGGTCTTGGACACAACCCCTTCCTTTTTGCTCATGCCCCGTTAGCCTGATCCGCTTTGGTTGGAAAGGGACACTGCATTTCCCGATTCAATAGTTATCGGGACACAAAAAGGAACGGGTCAAGTCCACTTTTAATAGGAAAGCCAAACCCTTCATTTTCTTAACTGAATTCCCGGCAAAGCCTTCTTTAGCCTTTGCTCGACAATTCATAAAAATGAAGCGTTCGGCCCACACATTTTAAGGGGTTTATAATGGATGGGGCCTCTACTGTTTTTCGGGGCAGCGAAAAACAGGCATGGCATAACCAATTCTAATATAACCCCCTTTGCTTTTCTCGCTTAACTGCCGGTACGCTCAAACACAAACGGGCTTAAAAGAATTGCTAATACCATTATGGAACTTGTCAAGACTGTACAAGTTTTAGGTAAAAATAAGGTTTCTGCTTCCTTGAAAACCCTAGGGCCTGCCTGCCGTCAGGCAGGTTTTACTACGTCGCAGACACTCCTGATTTGTTCCCTAAAAGTCTTGACAAAACCCACTCCATCCATTGTGCGGTGCACGAAAGAAATCAAACAAACACCCCTTAAAATCTGAACGCAATCGCATAGATAAAAAGGGGATTTATTAACCTTTTAAATTTTTAATCATGAGTACTATCAAAAACCAAGTACAGTTAATCGGAAATGTAGGGCAAGACCCTATGGTTACCAAACTTGACAGCGGAAAGAAAGTAGCCCGTCTGTCACTTGCCACCAATGAGGATTATAAAAATTCCAAAGGGGAGAAACAGACCGAAACCAACTGGCACACCGTTGTCGCTTGGGGCAAGACCGCAGACATCATCGA
>NZ_JAPFGA010000052.1 GCF_026241135.1 Galbibacter kalidii | reverse complement strand
TGGATGAATCTTGATCCATTGGCTGAAAAATATACAAACCTATCTCCTTTTTCATATGTTGCCAATAATGTTGTTAATGCAATTGACCCTGATGGCAGGTTAATAATTTTTGTTGGAGGATTAAGGTTATGGAAAGGTGCCACTGACCAGAGGTTTTTTGGGAAATCAGGATTTTATAGTAATGACCAAGGAGTTTTTAATTATTGGAGAGATTATGGTAGTGATAGAAATTATTTTGGCCAAAAAGCTGATATAGTAAGTCTATTTACTGCTGCCCATAGAGATACAAATCATCTATTTACAAGTGGCTCTTCACACTGGGCTTCTCAAGCAAGCCAAAGAAGAAATGAAGGAATTAGAAAAGCAAAAAAATTCTACAGACAATACAAAAAAGGAAAAGTGAAATTAGCTGATGGAGAGGCGATTCGAATTGTTTCTCATAGTCAAGGCGGTGCACACGCAGCTGGTTTTGCCGACCAGTTAAGAACATATAAAGATGAAAACGGAGAATCATTATTTAACGTGGAAATGATATGGTATTTAAACCCACATCAACCAGGAGATATTACAAACCCAGAGGGAATACCTGGTTTTCAATATAGTTTATATAGGGATGCTGTTTCATCTCGTCCGTCTTTCTGGTTACCTAATGGAGGTTCAGAATTAAAAACTATAAAAGGGATATTAAGTTATTTTACAGGCGATATTTTTAGTGAGGAAGAAGCGGAAGGACCTGCAGGTAATAGAGGCGGTCATAATGTTACTGATAATTATGATAACTTAAAAAGTGTGATAAATGATTTTTGTAAAAATAATCCAAATAAATGTTTTGAAATCAAAATTGAAGAATAGAAATAAATGATTTTTTTAAAGAATTATAAAGACACTTTTCTTGTAGGGCTGCTGATATTTTCAATATTTGGATGTGAAAAATACTCATTCCCGAAAAATATTGATGATTGGCAGCCTTATAAAGTTGGGGATATTATTGTTTTTGAATCAAATAAAGGAAATATAGATACTGTTTCCATAAAAAAAATTCATAACTCTTATTTAGCTGATGATAACTTAAGTGTTTTACCAGATAAGCATCAAAATATTGTAGTCATTGGAGAAGCAGTATTAAATAAACCTATTAAGACTTCTTTAGGGGGGCAAATTTTTAAAGAAGAAATAAGTCTATTAAGTATATACGCTGATGAAAGTGTATATTTTAATTTTGATTTTAAAAGACCTTCGGATGGATTAAATTACCCATCTACTGCATTAACTTTTTTAAAATTGAAAACTCTTTTAGAGAAGAAAGAAGCTTCAAATTTTAACTCTATTGTTATAGAGGCAGTCAATCAATATGAATCCTTAATTCAATATGACCTCAAAAAGTTTTGGTGGAGTAAAAAGTATGGCTATACACGTTTTGATTTTAAAAATGGAGATTACTTGAAGTTGGTGAAATTTATACGTGAAGGGAAAAATATTTTAGAAGAATAGAGGTCTAGCAACTGTAAAATTTACATAGCACTATAATCTTTGAGGCCCCAGGATGCCATTCAAAGGAACGGCGATGAGTGGCTGTTCACCGTCTACGATGCCTTTGGGAGGGTGGCCTATACAGGGATAGACTCCAATAATACAAGCAGTAGGACAGCAATGCAGGCGGCGGCCAATGCAGCTTCCAACCAATATGTAAGGAAAACGGCAACGGCCAACACCTATGCCGGGACAACGGTCTACTATACCAAGGATGCCTTTCCGGTCAGCTTTGACAAAGTGCTGACCATCAACTATTACGACAATTACACCTTTGACAAAGCGGGGCTGGCCGCCCCCACCAGTGTACTGGGACAGGCGGTGGACACCCGGACGAAAGGCCTGGCCACGGGGAGCAAGGCCAGGGTACTGACCACCGACCAGTGGATCACGACCCTTATGGTCTATGACAAAAAGGGCAGGGCGGTCTACACGGCCACCAAGAACCCCTACCTGGGGACGACGGACATCGTAGAGACCGAGTTGGACTTTGCAGGAAAGGTGAAACAGACCAAAACGGCCCATACCAAGGACAGCGGCCCGGCCATCGTGACGGTGGACAGGTTCGGGTACGACCACAGGGGCAGGCTGCTCGAACAAACCCAAACACTTGGTGGCAGCACGGAGCTGATCGCCGGGAACATATACGACGACCTGGGGCAG
>NZ_JAPFGA010000051.1 GCF_026241135.1 Galbibacter kalidii | reverse complement strand
CGATCGGAGAACTCCAGAAGATTTTGCCCTTTAAATATGTCCATTTTTTAATATATTTACTATGATTGAAGATACGTATTTAAATACTCACCTCTATAAATTTTTTTGAAAATAAGTTAATTATAAAAGTAAAATCACCTTTTTCTTATCCATTATTGTTAATTAGTTTCCGAACATAATGTCCATTAGTCTGGAGCCTATCACTTCCATATCGGATTTCCCTTCGTAAACCGGCTGGCTTTGCCTGATTTTCATATCCGAATCACTTACCGAAATCGGGGTAACTTTTTTAAATTCATAGATCATCATGGGCATATCCGACTGCATCCCTTGGTAAATGGCAATTTTCATAATCCCGTTTTCTTCTTCCAGATAATACGGATGGATATAATTGAGGGATTTTGGCATATGCTCTGAAGTCCACACCTCCAGCTTTCCAATAGCCATGGGAGTGACATTTTTTAATGTATATACAGCAATATTGCATTTATACCCCGCTATTTCTTCGGTTTCACCGGTTAGTTTCCTATCATATACTTCCGGATTTACCCTAGTTTGAAGCTGGTTTTCAACAAAAAAGTCCTTGTCGTAATTAAATGTAACTTGGTTGCCCTTATTGCTTTGCGATTGAACAAATACCATCCCCGTCTCATTACTCCCGTTTAAAGTATTTTCCAAATGATACACCAAACCATCACATTTTGCCGTAACCTGGTTTCCCCTAACAAAAATTTCATTGTTAAGCATCGGGGCAAACAAAATCTGCATGGTAAGCATGAGATCTGAGTTTACTCCTTTCTGTATTTTTTCCGCTTGTTCTGCCGAGAGTTCTGCGGTGTACTTCTCTATTTGTTGCTCTATATTTCCCTGTGAAGGATCTACCTTGTTCAGCACTTCGTTCAGACGATTGCCGGGGAAGTAAACCTCTATATCTATTTTTCCTTCGGTAAAGTTGTCTTTAACATTCTTAATTTCTGAGGATCCCTCCCCTTTCATAGAAAACAACCGCTCTTGTTCTTGCTTTTGCTCCTTTCTGCACGAAATAACACACAAAAAAGTTACTAAAAAGATCTTTACGCTTTTCATCTTTCTTTATTGTTTTATAAGTTCCACCCTCCTGTTTTTGGCCCTCCCTTCTTCCGAATCGTTATTTCCTACAGGATTTCGGGCACCAAAACCCAGAGATGACAACCGTGACCGGTCTATATCACTAGAAACCAAGGCTTTCAACACCGATTCCGCCCTATCTTCAGACAGTTCCTGGTTATGCTTGTCACTTCCCAAATTGTCGATATATCCGTGAATGGCAATACTAAGATCCTTATTGCCCTGTAAAGCCTCGGCTATTTCATCTACTGCCTTTTGCCCTTCGGGTTTGAGGCTGGTCTTGTTCAAGTCGAAATTGATGTACAGTATGACCTTTCCCTTTTCTTCAAGGTCTTTCTGGATCCTATCCGATTTCATGATGGAGATTGTCTGTTTAAAAGACTCCTCCTGAAGAATATTAAGTTTCCCGGATGCCGAATTTCCGGTTAGCTGTATATAAATATCTCCACCGACCATCCGGCGAATGACGTACACTCTTATTTTTCCCCCGGTATAACCGATAGAACCGTCTTCTCCCAAATATTGTGCATCGTTGTGATATCTTTCATATTCTTCGTGATTGATTTCCCCGTCAAAAATTCTAACACCTCCCACCTTCGTAATGACCTCATCATAGCTTTTGAGGAAATAAGGCAAAGACCAGCGATTATAGCCCCCTTCAACTGAAACATATGTTTTCCAGACCTTTCCCTCCAGAGGGGTCATAATACTGTCTATGGGGAAATACAGCACATCATACTTTCTCTGGATTGGATTATTGGTTGTTTCAAGCCCTTCGGGAAGGCTAAAGAAAGGGAAATCTCCCAGATCGGAACCTGAACAGGGATCTTTTTGATATTGAATTTGTGGGTATCTGTTTCGCTGCCCGTTTTGGATTCAGTTTCCGTAGTCCCGGTTTCCACACAATCGTTCGCAGCGGGCGATTCCTTAATTTTTTTCGGTTCGACTGCGATTTTCCTGTCTTCCCTGCTGCCGTTACATGCCAATAAAAGAGACATCACAATAAAGTTTAGGAATAGTTTTTTCATCTATTGTATTTTCGATTTTTTTATTCTAATGAGGTCTAAGTCTAAAAAAACAAAAAGAGCCACAGATTGCGGCTCTTTTCATATTTATAATCCTGAGTTGATATTAGTTATTTATCAATCTGAATTCTGTTCTTCTGTTTAC
>NZ_JAPFGA010000050.1 GCF_026241135.1 Galbibacter kalidii | reverse complement strand
CCCTGGTTGACACTTATCGTTGGCTTTTTAACGATCTCAAAAAAGCGTTCATAATATTTGGCAGTATCCGGGTCATTGGCCTTCCCAAAAAACTGATAGGACAGATTGGAAAGTATCGCCTTACTGGCCTTCTCCCCGTACATCATATCGTTCTGGACCTTGTCCTGCAATACATACAGGCATACAATATCATAGCTCCTGAGCGTGGCCGGTATACGGTGCATGTTTAATAATCTCAACGTAGAGGCTTCTTCTAATAGTACAAAAGAGGGTCTCTGACCCCTTTCGCTCATTTGTTTGGTGATGGTATGGATAATAGTGGCTATGACCGGTGAGAGGGAAGCATCCTTTTTGGGATTGTTGACCACGGAAATGACCGCTGGGTTTTTCGGGCTGTTGATATCCAATGGGATATCATCCGAAGAGAGTGCCATAAAGATTTTCTTGGTGGTGATCTTTTTAAAAGCATTGGCCAGGGTGCTCTTTACCCCTGCTGTTTGCCGTTCCGACCCTATCCCACTAATAAAGGCATCGGCCATGGCACGGGAGGCAACATCGCCTTTTAAGAACTTGATGAGCCCTTTGGTGTCCATCTGTTGGTACAGGGCGATCAGGTGAGGAATGGTACAATAATCTTGATAGTCTGTTTTTAGCCGCCATATAAGCCCGCTGATAAGCCCTTCGACGGCATCTTTAAAAAACCGGGAGGTACTGTTTTCATCCGCTTCCTTTTGCTCCAACAGGTTTTCCAACAGTACCCGGGATATTTCATAGACGCTTTCTTCATCGGGCAGGTACCTCGGGGCAATAGGGTTGACCCTATGGTAAATCGGATCAAAAGACACCATATAAAACCGGTCGGTGCTTTTCTGGAATATGGGCCAGGCCATTTCCGTGATCTCAAAATTTTTATAATCATGGACCACCCCACAAAAGGCATGTGCCTTAAAATGCTTTATAAAGTTGTAAATAATACTCTCGGTCTTTCCGCTTCCCGATGAAGCAATGACCGATACGCCCCGGCGTATGTTTTCCAGCACCAAATTGTGCCCCTTCGCTTTTATAGTGACTTTATATTGTTTTTGGGCTTTTGGGGCTTCTTTACCTTTGCCGGCAAAGGCATAAAAAACAATATTGCCGAACATAAGCGGTAGGATAATGATAAGCAGCCCTTTTAAAAACAGTTGGGTTTCCATAATGGCCGGCCATATGTAAATCAACAGGCCAAGTCCAAAGCACCCCATCAAAAAACCATACCGCTCATACCGGTTAATAAGGTATAACAGTAACCCTCCTGTCAGTAATATGGTGAGTACCGTATGATATGGGAATGGATTGCTTATCATAATCCCTGTATTGTATTTAAATTCCGATGGAACCTGAGTCCATGGCCCTTCCAATCCCCCTTTTAAGTTCCATCAGGGTTTTATAGGCCAATTGTGCTTTGCTGATAGGGATCGTAGGGACTTTAACACCTGCCTTATAAAGCAGTTTAAAAGCTGTTTGGCGCTGGGCCACGGGCAGCCCGGTCAGCATGGAGAAAAAACGTTTGGGGTCTTTGTCCAACAGGTTCCTTGCATTGTAAGTTTCTACAAAATTACGCTGGTACCCGAAGGTACTGTCAAAGGTCTTTTCGGCGGCTTTAAAAAACTTGTCCCGGTTAAAACCCTGCTTCTGTTTTTTGCCGTTCAGGATGGTTTCTGATTCTTTGTACTTGGAGCCCGGGGAAAGGCTATGGGTATTGGTTATATCCTTCCTGCTGACAATGACATGGATATGGCTTTGATGCCCCTCCTTTTTCATCCCTACCACAATGCGTTTGCCATTTTGCCGGTGTGGGGCCTGTTGCTCCAACTTTCCTGCTTTTAGTTTTAACCGTTCAATGTTCCCCCTGGCTTCCCCCCGTTGGATTTTCCGTATTTCTTTTTTCAGCTCCAATATCTTGGTGGCATAAGACTGGTTTTCTTTTATTTGTCTATCTGTTTCGCTATAGGTGCGCTCATGTTCGAGCTTGGCATAGTACTTAATGTCATCTACAGTAATTTCCCTGTCCCTATAAAAACTGGCGGCATAGTCTTTCATCAGTTCCCTGGTATACAGGCGTAGTTTTTCAGGGTCATTCCCTAGGTGTTTGAGTTCCTTTTTACTGGGGCTGACCACCAAAGAATAGAATTTGGGATCGTTCTTTTTTAGTTTGGTGGTGTTCCCGTCGATTTCTGTAACCACGGTTTCTTTACCGATTCCGTTTTCATATTGGTTGAAATACGGTTCTTGGCCCTCGATGGGTTTCCCCTCGTTTTCTTTTTCCAGGTACTCCACAAAATCCCGGGCACTGCCTTTAAAGTGCTCCCCCTGGTATTGTCTGGTAATGGCTATGTACATAAGCTATATGTTTTCTAGGGTCCGTTTATATTTTTCCA
>NZ_JAPFGA010000005.1 GCF_026241135.1 Galbibacter kalidii | reverse complement strand
TGTTCGGCATCCCGAAGGGCTCGGCCTTGCAAATGCGGTTGGCGTGTGGCTACCTTTGCCAATGGTTTGGGATGCATTGCTAACAATTGGCAAAATTAAAGGGGTTTAAATGGAATTTATGGGAAGGGATAAATAAAATAGAGAAGCACCAAAAGCAAGTAGTTATAATTCATGAAAGAATCAATAAAATAAATGTTTTTCATGAAAAGTAATTGGTTTTCATGCTATCCTATCAAAATAATCATTCCTTATATATGTTTGTAGGTAACTTTATATTCAGCCTTTAATCCTTGTTAAATTTTGTGCTTTCCAAAGCATGCCGATTTATATTTACTAATTTTATCACGCTTATGTTTACTAGATTTAGTACATTTGATCTTGCTAAGATTAGCACAATAGGAAAAACTGATTTTAGCCCAAAGAAAAAATTGATAAGTAAATACAAAAACATGGCAACACCCAGAGAACGATTTGTAGAAGCCCTTACCTTTCTTAAAGGGATACAGGATCAAGGCATGGTGGGAATACATACTGATGATATTCCTAATGTTAAACATCGCCAGTTGCTTGTTAAAAATGGTTTTATACGCGAAGTTACCAAAGGATGGTATATAGCCACAGATCCCAATGAGAAAGATGGTGAAACCACTGCATGGTACAGTTCATATTGGGAATTTATAGCACGGTTTCTTCATCGGAAATATGGAGGCGATTGGTGCCTTTCGGCAGACCAGTCCTTGCTACTTCATGCAGGAAATCGAACAGTACCACAGCAATTATTTGTACGGTCGCCTAAAGGTAATAATAAATCAACTCCGTTACCACATAATACCTCCCTGTTCAATTTGAAGACCGACATTCCACCTGCTGAACAGACCATAACAGAAGAAGGTATCCGTATGTATAATTTACAGGCTTCCCTCATCTATGCCGGGGCACCGGTGTATGTACACAACGCGATCGATGCCCGTACCACATTGTCCCTGATAAGGGATGCTTCGGAATTACTGCCTATACTATTAGAAAATGGACATACCACATTGGCTGGACGGCTGGCAGGGGCTTTTCGTAACATCCAACGTGACAGGATAGCTGATCAGATTGTGGAAACCTTCAAACAGGCCGATTATGATATCCGTGAAGAAGATCCTTTTGACATGAGATTGGAATTAAAATTGTCCCCAAGGGAGCGTTCGCCCTATGCCAACCGTATCCGCTTGATATGGTTACAGATGCGTGAGGTAGTAATAGCCAATTTCCCCCAAGCCCCAAGTATACAGACCGACCATGAATCGTATATGAAGGACGTGGACGATATATACGTAACAGATGCTTACCATTCGCTGTCGATTGAGCGATATCGGGTAACCCCCGAATTGATTAAAAAAGTGAGTTCGGGTGAATGGGACACTAAGGAAAACGAAGCGGATCGGAAACAACGTGATGCTATGGCTGCCCGGGGTTATTATCAGGCATTTCAATCTGTAAAGGAGAGCATCAAAGCAATATTGGGAGGCGCAAATGCAGGGGCACAGGTCGATAAAGATCATGCTGTATGGTACAGACAGCTGTTTGACCCAAGTGTAGTGGTAGGTTTGTTGAAGGCTTCCGATTTATCCGGATACCGCAACCACCAAGTGTATATCGGTAATTCCAAACATGTTCCATTAAATGTGGATGCCATGCGTGATGCTATGCTTATCTTATTTGAATTGCTAGAGGAAGAGTCTGAGGCTTCTGTACGTGCTGTACTGGGCCATTTTGTCTTTGTTTTTATCCACCCGTATATGGACGGTAACGGTCGTATGGGCAGATTCCTGATGAATACAATGTTGGCTTCAGGTGGCTATCCATGGACGGTGATCCCTGTAGAGAATCGAGACGAATATATGCAAGTATTGGAAGAAGCCAGTGTGGAACAGAATATCGAACCGTTCGTAAAGTTCTTGGGACATTTGGTCAGCGAAAGAATGAAAGGTAAAAACGCAGCGGAATTACCAAACAAAAAATAGCCGTATAATATTATTTGAAATCATTTGATTAGATTTGTAACATAGAAAGCGTAAAACGCTCTCGTTGATGTCTTAATTGATGTCCTATTTTCAAAATAAAGACATAAAATACTGGTATAGAGAGGGTTGTATTTAGAGTTTAAATCCTGTCATCCCGACCAAGAAAATCCAATCGCGAAAGTGGTTGGATTTTTTATTTTTAGGGTGTAGTACTGCCAAGTACTTAAGCGATGAAAATAAAAAAGACAGTCAGGCGATTGCCTGATGGATTTTCAGGAAACGAAACGATTAGTATAATTGATATAACAGGGAAAAGAAGAATGATAGTGTCCGCAACTTCTCATAAAACAGTTGTAAATATAAACTTTTTAGCTGTGGGTGTTTATATTCTAGAGATTAATAGAGAAAAAGGGAGAGAAGCACAGTTATTAGTAAAGAAATAATTTTTTGCAACTAGAAACGAAACTCTCAAATAGAATTAGAGGTTATTCCTAATCATAGGGGTAACCTCTAATTTGTTATAGGGAAGAGCAAGAAGGTAACACGCTAAAGCGATATTACTGATTCTGATTTCTTCGAAATCCCCTTTGTTCATATAGATTTCGAGACTTTCAGTAATTTATCAATGTAACGTTTTTTGATTTATTTTTGACTAAAAAGCCTAGGCAGCCCAGTAAAATCAGGGCATTTTTGACTAAAAAATGGGATTTATAGCTTTTGTATTACTGTGAATTTTAGGTCTACAAAAGAAGATTTATCGAAATGGATTTGAGCAATTTTGAGAAGTTTTTCACAGAAAAATGAATAGGAGGCCTAAAATTATATGCCCTGTTTAGAAATTATCAACTTTCCAATGACCAACCCCGGATCAAGCAGGTGCAACTTGATTTGTTGTTTTCCTACTTTGGTTATGGTAAACGAACTTTTTTCAGATGAATAACCTCGCAATACGTTTGCGGACCATTCCCTGGTCTGACTGCGACTGTGGACATCTTTTAATTCGGTTTTATTCCCATTTACAGCTACTGCATAAGTCAAGTTGAAATTCTTGTTGATTTTATGAGTTGGCAGGCATCTTACTTCTAATTGATAGGTTCCAGGATCGAGATTTACCTCATAGGTTGCAAAAGGCGCCTTGTCCAATTCTTCTTCCTTGTACGACTCACCAAGCAGATCTGTACGCGTTATGGCTGCTTCTGCCGGTCCTAGTTCTTTGATAATTTCCAGTTGATCTGATTGTGCTACCGGATTATTTACATTTACCACAATTGTTTTAGGGGATCTTTTAACCTCCCCTCCTTCAACTGTTTTTTTAATATCTCCTTCAGAAGCAACTTTAGGCATTTTGAAAACCCCAAGGTCTCGTGGTTTCCAATCCATTATGCCATTCCACTTCCCTCCTGCTATTTCTTCGTTATAAACTCGCGTCAATCTTTTGATCTCTTCAAATGCTGTTTCAGCTTTTTGACTGTATTCTATAGCAGTATCGTCTCCCTTGGCGGCCAAGTCAAGGCTTTTACGAGCGTAAAAGATTTTTTCATTCATCAATCTTGCACCATGAACAGGGTAGTAGATTAACTGAAAATAGGCATCTTGAAGTCTTTCAGGAATATTATTTTTAAGTGTATCCACCCGAGCAGATAGTTCTTGATATCCTACAAGTCTTTCTTTGGCTTCCTCTTTGGTAAATTCCAAATCGCCCAAATGTTCCGGTTTTCCTGCTTGTGCCAACCGGTAATAATCTCTTTTTATCCCGGATATCTGTTCAGCATATTGCGCTCCGAAAGTCCGTTTTGCCCATTCTAATGTATATTGATGTGCCCTTTTCGGACTCCATTTGTCTACATCCCAGGCTAAATCTAATGCAAATTCCATTTCCAATTCGGCTGGCTTGATATCCCCCACATTAATAACCCATAACCTGTCGGCTCCATAGGTATAAGCTTTGGTCATTTCATAAGAAATCAAACTTGGGGAAATGCTCGACAACCATAAATAATCCCTTGGTCGTCCCCAATAGGAAAGGTGATAATAAACCCCACTTTTACCACTTCTCGCCCGTTCTTCCGGTGTTGATAACTGACGGATATAACCATGGTTATCATCAGCCCAAACAATAGTGATATCTTCAGGTAAATCTAATCCGGATTGGTATAATCCCAGCACCTCTTTATACGGACAGAAAATCTGGGAAATTTTCCCGACTTCCTCTTTAAATTGATCGAGAAAGATACTGCGCTGATCCTGTATCACTTTTTCAAGCAGTTTGATCTTTTTATCCCGGTTTTTTGGTCCGGGCATACTACCATCGTGAATACCGCGCATACCAATAGTGTAAACCGATTCAAAACCTTTTGATTCCTTGGCCCTGTCCTCCCAATATTCATGAATCTGCTCTTTATTCAGGTCATAGCGCCATTCTTTAGGCTTGTTTCCATATTCATTTTCATAGTTCTTTTTCCATTCAAACACATTATTCCTCAACATAGGCTCACAATGGCTTGAACCAACAACAATGGCATATTTATCGGCTACCACAGGATTTTCTTTGTAATAATAAAATGCCCTAGTACTGGGGTGCATTGCCGGCCAGATATAGTTTCCTTTTAACCTTAACAGCAATTCAAAAATACGTGCATAGGTTTTAGGACCAATATCTTTTACATCGGTATCCATATTCTTCGCCGCCCAGGGCTGAAGCCCCCAATCTTCGTCGTTTAGGAAAATCCCCCTGAATTTTACAGAAGGGGTTTCCGATGTATAGCTCCCCGCTGTGAGGTAAAGTTCGTTTCGTTTTTCCGGTAAAACATCTGCCCACCAAACTAAGGGGGAAACTCCCAGTATTTTAGAAAGATGAAACACCCCGAAGGCCGTTCCCCTACGGTCGCTACCCACAATAACAAGCGCTTTTTTTACTCCTCTTATTGGCTTATCTACCGTGATGAGCTTAAAATTTTCCCAGTTTCCTTTAATATCGGTTACATCAATCTTACCTGAAGCCACCATTCTGTCTATCCATTTGGATTGCCCCAAAGTGCCGATAATGAGTGATGTGCGCTCCCCTTTTTTATTTTGCTGATTTACGGCAGGTTTCTTCCCGGTAATCAATTCAATGTCTTTTGCAAGTGCTTTAGAAGCAATCCCCACCACCTCAGCATCAGAGCCATCTATAAAAATGGCTGTGGTTTCCGACGCCGTAACCAAAGGAAAATCATTTTTCTGCTCACTTAGTTGAATGCTTTGGGCAAAAGTTAAACCGACCCAGAAGTTACATAGTATAAAAAGTATGTTTTTCATGTGTGTATTTTATTTCTTTTCAAATGTTTAAAAACAGTGAAAAAGTAGTTATTATCTCACTTTTTCGTATCCTGCTCTATCCTTGTTAACAAAAATTCCCCTATCTAGTAAAGGATTTTAAAATAATCTCGTTAAAAAAAATGATATCTTTAAAAGAACTGCCCATATCTTTTACGGTATGGGCAGTTTTTGAATACCTCTGTGGTTCCATGTCCACAGAAAATTTAAATTAACCAAACTGCATGGAATGTTTTTTATATCTCTTATTGATTGATATGCCAGATATTAAGCTGTATCCCTAAGCCTACCAAAGTATTTTTCAATATTTGAAACTGCTGTACATTGAAATTACTTCAAGCAGGCATTCAGGATAACAACTAAATAAAAAGCTAACTAACAATCAAGTTCAATTGATTTTTAATTAATAGCCCGGGTTTTGCTTTAAAACAGTTCCAGCATTCTTTTGATTTCATTAAGGTAAACCTGCTTTGTCTCATCAGTAAGCTGCCAGTAGTAAGAAGCATCCGTATCAGCTCCAAAACCAAAGTAGGTTCTGGGTCCGGCAGGTGCATCACCAGCTCCTGTATAAAACTCTGTCCCTAGCTCGAAGCGCACAAACAGCATAGCTCCGCCCTCTTCACTCTCGGCATCGCCGGGAGCGCCTACTGCCAAAACTTCTCCATTGGTTGGAGTTGTACTATCAACGTATAGCAAGTTTACGGGTGTATTTAACCATGGCAGTAAATTATTATCAAGGGTAACACCTTCAAAAGCTATATCGCCCGGTTGCTGAATTTGGGCTCGAACAATAGCTCCTCCTCCGGGGTCATAAGCTGCAGGGTTCCCATCATTATTAAACCAGTTCATCCGATTATCCCTTGCTGCCCATTGGCTGTTCAGGATAAGGGGAACTGTTAACGCATTCCAGCCTGTTTTTTCCTCTCCATCAAAATCCCCTGAGTTACCGCTACGTCCAATGATAACCAAATCCACAGCGTTTAACATATCAATATCTTCCTGGGGAGCAGAGCCAAAGGAGGAATTATAATAGGTGGTCACATGAAAGCCTTGTTCCCGCAACCATTCAATTTGCTCATTATCATTGGAATCATCCGTTACAAACACCAGCTTAGGCATAGGAACCGGTGTAGATTCAGCATACTCACTATAAATCGTATCTATGGCTAAAAGTGATGGAACAAAAAGTGAACGGTATTTATAAGACGACCCGCTTTTAAAATCGGAAATGGAAATAGAATTATCATCAGGACCTAAAAAAAGTTCCTTACTTTCTCCGGAGGTGTTTTCATAAATAAATTTTGTACCAATAATCCCACTGGTTTTATCAGCCAGACTATAAGTAACATCAAGGAGGCTATCGACTAATGCATTCCCAAGCACCTCTCGATTCCCTGCATTATTGACAAAATCAGAACCAAAAACCTGTGCCCCTGCTGAAACAACTTCAGAAGATTCACCTGCATCGTTAAAAGTCTGAGCTTCAAAAATATAAATTTTCTCCTCCAGATTATCAATTATTTCTTGTATTGTGTCTACTTTGCTAGAGGTGCTCACAGGAACAACAAGAGATTTTGATCTCCCATTCCAATAGATCTTGACCTCTGAAACATTTGGGTCTTTTACCACACCCTTCAACAGAACCTTATTGAGGCCGGACCTGATTTCCAGGGATTCTAATCCACCTAAAGAGGTTTCCTGATTATTCAACACAGGGTATTCATCCTCACAGGAAAACGTACTGATTAATAGAAAAAACAGTAGTAATTTTATTAAATGCTTTTGTTTAGGTATCATTGTTTTATCATTTTAATGTAATTGAAATAACTGATTATTGCTGTGCATGCATATTTTTCATCACTCTACTCCCCATTCAAATGGTAAATACCAGTTTTCAGGATTCATAAGTTTAGACCTAACTGCACTTGCGTTAGAATTTCCTTCACGGCTTAATTTCTGATATATTCTGTCTGCCAAAAAGGAGGGATCATTTCTTCTTCTTGCAATACGTACTAGATCGCCCCAACGGTTACCTTCGAAAGCCAACTCCTTGGCAGATTCATTGATAAGGTTACCTTCTATAGAAATCAAACTATCCCCTACTACTTCTGTACGCTCTAAATATGCACGTCCCCGTATACCTCCATTACGATGCCAGTCTGCCCTATATCGTGGGAAATCCCCATTTCGGGCATCAAAATCATAAGGGAATGGCAGATGTGTTTGCTCTATATCTGTTTTATCGGTTTCTCCTTCAACGGTATAAGCAGATCGAACTCCATAGTTCAATAAGGCATCTGCAATTTTGTGTTGGTTGTCGCGATTTGCTGCTTCAGCATATCGTAAATGTAATTTAGCAGCCCGGTATAAAAACCAGTCTCCTGCAGTTTGGAATTCATCAACAGGTAACTGACTAATTGGATCAAGGTGCTTAAAGAGATATTTCATGATGACCGGTTGATCATTAATCATATTATAAGAGAATTTCTTTCCCCTGGCGTCATATGGAACACCATTTTGCTGCACTTCCTCTTCCCATATGTCCATAGCATGTTGTGATGGCTTTAATAAATAATCCCCTCCACTGTTTGAAAACAAATTAAGGAATGGATTCTTTGGGGCAAAATTACTATCAAATGGTAAAGACCATATCCACTCTGTATTCCATAAGCGATCTTTCTCCCTTGCAAACATCGATCTCCAACCTTGGGTATTGTTATTGACCAATGATGAAGCATCTTGTTCAGCAAACCTGGTATATCCAACTGCAAAATCGTTGTGGTTAACAACATCGGCATATTTGATACGATAAATATCAAAACGGTCTGAATCATTACCGCTCGAACTTGCTGTTTCCAATACGGTTTTATAGTGTGATGCTGCTTGTAAATAATTACCATCCCATAAATAAATATCTCCCAAAAGACAATTTTTATTGATAAAAAACTTAGCAGTATTATACCCATCTACATCAATAACAAGTGTGCTATTAGTGTTGTAAGGATCAGTGTAAGGAAGGGATTCTATATAATCGACAAGTTCTTCAAGTAACTGATCAAAAGGAATTCTCGGATATTGGCTTATGTCTTGTACATCATCAATGTTTTCTACCGGTTCAGTAATATAAGGGATTTCCCCGTAGTGCATGCCCAATTGTAAATAAAGCCAACTGCGTAAAGTGCCTATATCGGAATAGCGTTCATTAAATTCACTGATCTCCATTTTGTTTTCTTCAACCATAATCTTAAAATTCTCAAGTGCATCATTACAGTTGTTGATTACTTCGTAAAAATCCTTGGGATTGGCATAAGTGTTATTTTTACTAACCGAATGCTCATTCAATTCCCGTAGGTATCCATCGGCATTATCAGTTGGGCTAACTAAATCTGCCCTTAATTCGTTAAGGATAATGTGTTTTTTGGCCAGTCCCATAAATTTACCATAAATACCAACTACGATTGCATCTGCATCAAAGATGTCGTTGTAAACCTGGTCTTCGTTCAATTTGTCTTGGGGCTCTACTTCAAGATACTCTTGGCAAGAAGTAAAACATAAAAGAACTGCTAAGGCTCCTAAAGCAATTTTATTCCCGGTATTTTTAATTATTGTCTTCATCTTTTACTCTAAAAATTTAAATTATTATAGTCCTAAGCGTAACCCCAGTTGGATGGTCATAAATTGAGGCATAAGCCCCAGATCGGCTCCTTGTCCAAAAATAGACGATGTGGCACTAAACTCAGGATCGTAACCTAGGTAATCTGTCAGGGTAAATAAATTATTACCACTGGCATAAAGTTTCATGTACTTAATATGGTTTAAGTCTACATCAACATCATAAGACACTACAAGTGTTTTTAACCTTAAGTAGGAGCCATCTTCTATCCATCTGCTGGAAAAAGAAGCATTCCCCAAAGGATCGCCCCAAGTTGCTTTTGGGATTGAAGTTTGTTGCCCTTCAGCCACCCAACGGTTTTTTACAGCATAACTCTGGTTTTCATAACCGCTCATTTGCTCTAAATTACGGCGTACACCATTGTAGAGGTCGTTTCCAACTGAAAAGTTGAACAAACCTGAAATACTCAATCGTTTATAACTGAATTTAGCACTAAAGCTTCCTGTAAAATCCGGATTGGGATTACCTATAACTTTGCGGTCGTTTTCATCAATTATTTTATCGCCATTTAGGTCTTCAAAAATAATATCACCACCTCCAAATGGCATTAAACTTCCATTTTCCATACGACGTAACAAGCCAGCCGCATCAGCTTCAGCAGTTGTGCTGTAAACACCCTTGGCTTGATGACCGTAAAATAAATTAGCATCTTGCCCTTCTTGGGTTATGTAGGTAGCACCTCCAAACTCTGTCAATATTCGATCGTCTGGAATACTTCGGATTTCATTTTTATATCTTGCTATATTAACGCCCAGGTCAAAACTTATATCAGCTGTGTTTAGCAGCCTGCCGTTAACACCAAAATCGTAACCGTGGGTTATCATACTACCACTATTAGACACTACATAATCAAAACCACTTATTGAATTTGTAGACGCATATGTAATCATATCTGTAGTTTTGTTTTGGTAAACATCAAAAGTAGCATTGAGGCGCTCGTTAAATAAGGCTATATCGATTCCTAAATTATATTTGATAACATCTTCCCATTTTAATTCCGGATTCCCGATGTTATCCCTGACCAAACCTTGGAGGCCCAATAGATTTTGAGATACATAAAGTTGCTGTGCTGTATAGTTGCCTATATCATCATTGCCACTTACTCCAATACTAGCTCTTAGTTTAAATAAATCTATATTGGATGCATCCTTCATAAAATCTTCAGAGGACAGTAACCAAGCTCCCGATAACGATCCCAAGCCTGAAAAACCAATTTTTTCCCCAAAACGGCTGGAACCATCATAGGCTGAGTTAAGTGTTAAGTAGTACTTGTTTAGGTAGTTGTATTCTGCACTCAAATATCCATTAATCCATTTCCACTCTCCTATAGCACCTCCGACAATTCTTAAAAGGTTGCTTCCGGAACCAACAGTGGTAAAGTCATCTGTAGCAGAGTTAAAGCCTAAACCAAGATCACTCTCAGACTCGTTTGTTTGTGTACGTAGGCCAAGACGTACATCAAAATTATGTTTGTAATCTAAACTGCTCTTGCTATAATTTAAATATGCATCAGTAAACAGCGAATAATAACGTTGTGTTTCACTACCACTACGGTTATTTGCAATTGCTGTAGGCAGTGTAATATCTGCAATACCAAAATCCGGAATAAAAAACCGCTCACGCTCCTTATTATAAGTCAATCCTCCTATAAGGTTTGCTGTAAAGGAATCACTAAAACTATATTTAAAATTCAAATTTCCGCTAAAACGGTAATTTTTGTTTATCCCTATACCGTTTTCAATAATAGCAATAGGGTTTCCTATATTAAAAATATCGACGTCTGATAAATTAGGGGATACCTGACCACTGCTGTTTATAGCATTTGTGTGAGTGAAAGGGGATTTGGTGAGTGCCAGATACATAGGACTGGTCTTATATGCGAGCCCTTGGTTGTATTGGTTCTCTTCGTTATAAATAAAAGAGAGGTTAGTATTTACCAAAAGTTTTTCACTAAGACGTAAAGCAGCATTAAGTCGTGTATTATATCGCTTTAAGCCTGAATCACCTATAACTCCCTCACTATTAAGGTACCCCACAGAAAGACCGAATTTAGCAATATCATCCCCACCTCTGACTTTTAAATAGTAGTTTTGGTTGGTACTGCTTTTAAATACTTGGTCTTGCCAATCTGTATTGTTGTGGTACTGATAGAAAGATTCACCTAGACGGCTATCATTCATCCAGGGCATATTGGCAATTTGCTCTTGGCTATCCCCCCGGGTAGCCAATAATTGTGATAAATAAATCCTGTGTTGTGCCGCATTCAATAATGGCAATTGTTGCGGATCTTCATTGATACCACCATACATGGTAAAATCAATTTTTGTACTTAATTCAACTGGACGTGTAGTAGTAATTATGATTACACCATTGCCCCCTTTTGTACCATAAAGGGAAGATCCGTCTTTTAAAACTGTAATATCTTCTATATCTTTTACGTCTATCATAGATAGAGGGGAAGAACTGTTATATTGAAGAATACCTGAACCGTAATCTTCTTCATCATAGACCATCCCATCAACTACTATTAATGGTTTGTTGGTTGCATAAAGCGAGTTAAAACCCCTTATTGTTAAATAAGCCCCGGCTCCGGGAACACCGGAATTCCGAACACTATTAAGGCCGGCCATACGGCCTTGTAAAAAGGGCGCTATTGATTGATTAACAGGATTTCCCCATTGATCTTCCTCTAAATTTGTAACCTTAACTGCATTTGGTGTGGTATATTGTAATTGCTCTTTACCGGGCAGCGTAGCAGTTTGATAAAATTGAGAATAATTCTCTTCAAAAAGGCATATTTCAATACCGCTTTCTCTATTATTTAAAGGGAAAACCTTAGTTTGATAGCCTTCACCACTTACTGTAAGTAGTACATTTAAATGTGGGACATTTATAGAAAAATTCCCGTCGTCTTCTGATATTGCCGCAGAAAAATCCTTTACAGAAATATTAATCCCTGAAATCCCTTCACTTGTCTTAGCACTTTTAATTAGTCCTTTAACTTCTATACCCTTATTGGATTGAGAATTTATCGAGGTAGAATCTGAAACATTTTGAGCATATAGATTCGAACCGGCACTACCGATTAGCAGTATGCAAAATAGACCGGTTAGTTGTAATATTTTGAACATAATAGTTGGTTTAAAAGACATTTATTTAATAACTGGAACTAGTTTCAAGTAATCCAAGGTTAACGTATTATCGCCATTACTACCCGTGTTGGCAGCAATGAGCGATATTAGATCCAGGTCGCCTGATTCTTCCAGGGTAAATTCTCCTATAAAAATTTCGTCATAGACATCTGGCCCTACATCAGTATAATCCAATGTGGCAATAGGATCGACAACCTCTCCTTCTAAGTCAAAAGTTCCTCCAAAGCGCAAACGCTGTTCAAATGTATTTTCCTGAATATCGTTAATCGCCCTCCAGTATACTTCATACGTTGTGCTGTACAGGTCCCTTGTATTGTAATAAATTGCAAATTCCGGCTCACCGTGATTTTGAACCATGATATCATAAAAAAGAATACCATTTAAATCTTCTTTTTCCCTGTAATAAGTATTGCCCCGTTTATCACCATGACTAAAGCCTTCCGGATCTTCACCTTCAATTTGTGTAGTGAGCAATCTTGTTTCAAGGGGTACATCCAAAGTACTCATAACGTAAACAACACCATTACTTAAATGTACTTCTTCTACAATATTATCGGTATCAATAGGTACTTTAACCCCAAAGCGCGACTCAAGGGTGTCAGGAAGGTTTTCACGGGCTATGGCCTTATGAAAAACATAATCCCTTGCTGTAAAATAACTAGTATAGGTTGTAGTGGAATCTTCATTGCTCTTTATTAAATAAGGTTTTAGTTTTTCAACTTCTGCATCGTAGCCATCATCTTCCAATAAGAAAAAGGTGTACTTATTTTTCTCATTGTTAAGGTTAAGAACATTTTTTAAATATGAATTAGATAATGAATCTGCATATAAACCGGGTTCTGACTTAGCCCTGACCTTAGCTGTACTATCTGATTGGTAAATATTGAATTCATCAAGGGACAACAGATAGGAACTCATTTTATTACCTGCGTTACTTTTTAGATATTCCCAAACATTCTGTTGTGGCACCAATGCCTTATCTATAACATGGTATAATCCATTTGAAGCATATTGATCTGTCGTAATCACATTAGCATCAAATATTACAGCACCGTTTTTAAATTCTAAATACTTATTGGAAAGCATTTGCACGGTAACTGTATCTTGTTCTGAAACGGATGAAAAAGCCGTTAATGTTATATGGTTTTGTACAAACAGCTTTTTACTTTTCATGTCACTAAGCGCCTCTTGAGGCACGGATGCAAGAGCTTCATTGGTCGGAGGCCAAACCGTATAGGTCTTTGAACCTGACAATATGCGATCGTAACCGGTTTCTTCAAGTAGTTTTCCAAACTCCGTGGTTTGAGAGTCATTTGTTAAACGATCACCTAAAGTTTGTTCGATGTTTTCATCGGAATTTGCGGAATGATCGTCCCACGGATTTGAACATGAAACTACAGTCAGAAGGGTCATACCTGCCAACATCGCTTTCGAATATTTGTTTATTGATATCATCATCCTTGATGGAATATGTTTAATATTTGGTTTCATCTCTTAATATTTATCGTTTTTTCAAAGGACAGGTGCCTGCCTGTCGGCAGACAGGAAATTCACATTTATTCTTCTCCTTCATAGATAAGTCCGTCCCCTCCAGCTTCAAATTTTGGATATAATTGATCCATATCGATAGGCCTAAACTCTATAACATCTATCCAGCTATTACCTCCGGAACCTGTTAACGACTCTAGCCTAATCTTATGTCTTCCTGTTGTTTCAACAGTTATAACACCTAGTAATTTTGAGTTGTATCTAGTTGTGTAAGGCGTAATGTGGCGTTTATACCCTTGAGATTCTAAAACACGTTCAGGGGTCTGACTATCACCCCACTCCGTAAAGTCAAATAATCTTGCTAAGGGTTCATCGTTAAAATATGTACGGACTGAACTCGGCGCTTTACCATTTCTACGATAAGATATCCAAACTTTGTATTGGCCTTTAATAATTACCGGTGTTGTAAATTCTATGTTGTTTATATACGAATCGCGTAAACGAAGTATGTCAAATACGTCACCGTGCCATGCAGGTCGGCTAGAACTACTAAGATCAAAGCATTCATAAGTAACACTAGGGCTTCCTTCCCATGTAACATCGGCCAGTTCATCATCTGATAGAGATGCAGACATCCCCGGAACCCCATAGACTGAACTCAACTGCCTGAACTCTGGTTGATCACTCGGTTCAAAATAAACGGGTGCCGGTAATCGTTTCTTAATAAAAAAGTTGTCTTTAACGAAGTGAACAACCCCATTAGAGGCAGTTACGTCACTAGGAGGTCTGTTTATTTCAACTCCTTTTTCAAATACACCATTAAAAGTTTCTTCATTAATCAAGAGGGAATCTGAAGCAAGTTTGATACTTATTACTTCAAGTGGTGCTTTTGTAAGCATTGTGGGTGTTACAGCCAAATCGGCTAAATAATTTAATCCCGGCAATATACGGTAAGCTACATATAGGTTTAAACTGTCTTCCGGATTAGTGGGCTCATTTAAATGGCTATAACGTGCCTTTAATTCTTCAAAATTATTAAAACCGGCTTTCATAAAGACTTCGTCTGTTTGTGCTATAACACTTAAATGACTGGAAACACTATCCTGGTCATAAGTAACAGGTTGATTTAATTTATCATACCATCCGGTTGCTTTTATCGCTTCTGTAAAAATGGAAAGCGAGGCATCACTTTCTATGGTTTCTGTCAGGGTTTTTACTGCAACCCTTAATGTTTTGTCTATTACATGTATAATACCATTGCCCACTTCTATATTAGACTGGGTTATTAAAGCTTCTTTGTTTACTGTAATACTGGAACCTTCACTAGTGTTTGTTGCACCGGTAATTATGAATTGTCCTTGCATACTGGGAGTGGCTATTTTTCCATCTGTAAACGATCTGGTTTCAAATTTTTCAGCCAGGATATGTAATTTTGCCAATTCTTGTAAATCTTCTAACGGAACGTCCTTAAGTGAGCTTACGCCTATGTCTGTCATGTAGTTGTCAACAGCCCCATTTGTAGGCAAAAACAAAGTGTAAGTGCCATACGTATTCATAAATTCAGAATACCCTGTAATATCTAAAATTTCAAGAAATAACGAGTATTGGTCTGTATTGTCCTTTAGATATTCAGTAATATTTAAGGTTTCATCTGTAGACTCTTTATATGTTTCCGGGGAACAATTATTAAAAATCACAACTGCCAAAAGAGTCAAAAACATAAGTCTCAATAAACCGGATAATTTGAATATTTTTCTCATGACTTAATTTTTTATTTGTAAAATGGGTTTTGCTCAAGAGCTTTATTGGTATACAGCTCATATTCATTTATTGGAAGGTAATGGCTGTTAGGATCCTGAAGTTTTGCAAGAATACTTTGTTGCTGATTGGGAGGAGCACTTTGAAGCGCTACACCTAATATAATATCAATATTGGCATAATTATCTTTACGGGCATTGCGCAAAACATCGAACCAACGTTTTCCTTCAAACGCCAATTCCCTTGCCCTTTCTGCAAGGATATACAGCCGTACCCCATTTTTTTCATTGCCGGATACTGGTTCTTCGGTTAATTCGATAGCTTCCCTGGACTCGCGTATTTGGTTTACTATTACTAAAGCTTCATCTCCCCTGTCCAATTCGTTAAGTGCTTCTGCCTTCATTAAAAGCACGTCTGCATAACGGTAAATGAACCAATGTGTGTCAGATTCTTCTAATGACTTTCGGTTATCTTCATTAAGTCCTGTAAACTTGTAGATTTCATTAGTCCCCGGTACCAATGAAGCCCGTTCTCCACGAATATCCTTATTTTCAGGATCATTAAAATCAATCCCGAACACTTGATCCAAAACTGAGGCTTCAGCTATAAACTGAGGCCGTTGTAAAAAGATAGAATAGAATGGTCCCCTGTTTTCCGGAGTATATTGCAACTCGAAAATACTTTCTGTTGAATTTCCTCTTGCAAAAACAGTAGTAAACCATTGAGGGCTGGCATCTATGAGGCTATATTTACCGGTATTGATTACTTTGTTTGCTGCTTCAAGTGCTGCAGTATAATCTTCCATCCATAAATACAGGTCTGTTTGCATGGCATTTATGGTACTTTTTGTAACTCGCCCTTTGTTATGGGGTATAGACCCATAATCTTCAACAGCATGGCTTTCTGCTTCTAATAAATCTGTAGCTACCTGCTCAAAAATTAGGGCTTGGGGCGAGGTAGGGATTTGAAAGTTATCTTCATCAGATAATGTGGCATCCAACTTTAAAGGTACATCCCTAAAGGTACGTGCCAGTGTAAAATACAGATAGGCACGGATGGCCAAAGCTTCAGAAAGGTAATTGTTTAGCTGTTGTTGTGTAAATGTAGGATCCAAGTTCAAAACATCGGGAGCTAGATCGATAACCGTATTACAATAGTTGATAACACGGTAAAAAGCCCTCCAACTTGTTACCCCATTAGATGATAGTATATTGGTGGTTATTATATCTCTTTGATCATTACTTGAAAAAGTACCGGGTGAAACCATTCCACCCCTAAGCTCACCATACATAAACAGGTATTCCGGAAGAGTTAAATCTGATTCAGTAGGAGGTGTATTCAGTAGTGCTGAGTAAATGCCTGTAACAGCAGCATGTACATCCTCTTTGGTTTTCCAGAACTCCTCACGGATAGTACCATCTTCTGGTTTTAGATCTAGATAATTGTCGCAAGACTGTGTTAGTAAAGCAACGATTAAGACTAGTTTAAATATTATTTTAGTTTTCATAATTCTAATTTTTTTAAAATCTAATTTG
The DNA here is from genome assembly GCF_026241135.1 of Galbibacter kalidii. Lineage (GTDB taxonomy): Bacteria > Bacteroidota > Bacteroidia > Flavobacteriales > Flavobacteriaceae > Galbibacter. Next base: position 217,025 of record NZ_JAPFGA010000005.1, on the reverse strand, counting down.
TAAACCTAAAGAGAAACGACGGGTAGGCGGTGTACGCGAATAATCTATTGCAATACCAAACGGATCTCCACTGCGCATATTTACTTCCGGATCCTGTCCACGATACTTTGTGAAAGTTGCAAGATTATCGACTGTAATGTAAGCGTTTACATCATCCAGCTTTAAACTTTTCAAAAGACTTTTGCTAAAATTATAGCGGAATGTAACCGATCTAAGCCTTAAAAATGATGCATCTTCTACATAGCGGCTAGAACCCAACCAGTTGTATCCGCCCCTGTATATTGCCCTGGGCATATCTGTTTGATCCCCCGGATTTCTCCATCTGGACAATACAGCTTTACTTTGGTTGTCAAAACCATACATATTGGTAGTTAACATGTCTGTCCCGTTTATAATATCGTAATCTATACGATAGGTAAAGAACACTAGCAATTTAAACTGGTCGTTATAGGTTATCGTCGATCCAAAACCACCGGTGAATTTTGGGTTACTATTACCTAAATAAACTACATCGCGACTGTCTATGTTTCCATCTTTATTAACGTCTTCATACATCGCATCACCGGGTTGGAAAGTATAATCTGTATTTGGATAATTAAACCGCATATAAACAACCTCACCACTAGGCCCGGTAATTATATTACCATTTTCATCACGTGCCTGTGTGGATTCTAAGTCAGGGTATACCCCCAAAAACTTATAACCATAGAAAGAACCAAATGGGTTGTCAACTTGCAAAAAGCGTTTGTATTCCCCATTTCGATCAACATTTCCATTTTCATTTGGATAAAATTCTGAAATTTCACGTATAATGTTTTCGTTGCTGGAAATGTTAAAGTTGAAGTCTACTTTCCACTTTTCAGACCTGAACGGCGTTGTATTCAGTCCTATTTCCCAACCCTGATTATCTAAAACCCCGACATTTTTATCAGATAGTTCAGAATAACCTGAAATTGTTGTTAAATCAATGTTTCTGAAAAGAAGGTCTTCGGTACGGTTCTGATAAAGATCGACATCAAGCATAAAACGTTGCCTAAACATTCGAAGGTTAAAACCTAAGTTTTTCCCCGTAAGTGTTTCCCAACGTAGATTGCTTAACAGAATGTTTTGGGGATACACCCCGTTTGAACCTAAATATTCGGTGTTATAGTTGCTATAAATATTAAAATAGCGATAATCGTAACGCGGTGCTCTACCTGATTTTCCGTAACTGGCGCGAATACTGAAATCATCTATAAAATCGTATTGTTCCATAAACTTTTCGCTGGATACCCTCCAACGGGTAGAAATAGAAGGAAACAGTGCATAACGGTTTTCCGGACCAAATTTGGAGTTACCATCGGCTCTCAAACCTACATTAATTAGATAGCGGTCTAAAAATCCATATTGTGCATTGATCAATGCAGCTGCACTCCTTGATTGACTATTATTTGTATACAGCCTTAATCCCGAATTTTGGGTTCTAGAAGGAACAGAAGGATCAGTCAATAGATAAGAAGCTGTATTTGAGGTAAGTGCTTGATGGGATTCGTATGTGTAATCATTGGTCTGAAACGATAGAATTGATTGTAAACTATGTTTATTGCCTAAATCAGGTGTATAAACAAAATTTGTTTTAGAGGTTATACTTGTCGCATCTATATCGGCATCAGAAGCGCGGTTTACAACTGTTTCTGTAAAAGGCCTACCGGTAGCATTTTGTGGTAAAAATGATTTGACTTTTGTACTGTTAAAATCAAACTGAAGGTCGAATGTGGAAATTAACCGGTTTGGGATTAAATCAATTTTTAAATTAAAGTGCGGCACAATACGCTCCCCTATTTGATTGTTTGTAGCAAATTCGGCCATGGCAACCGGGTTATAGGTACTGGAGTATGACCCTTGAATGTTTTCGGCCGGTGAAAAATAATTAGGTGTAAGATTGCCCATTTCATCATATTCATAAACACTCATATTAGGCATTTTTGTATAAGCAATACTTCTTAAACGATCCCTGTCTCTTGTGCCAAAGGTGTTTACATAATTCCTGTCAGTATTAGAATGTGTATAAGAGATATCCGTTCTAAACCGGATACGGTCTGATACTACATAATCCAAGTTTAACCTACCATTGATACGTTCATAACCGGTCCCTTTGGTCACCCCCCGTGAGTTATAATAACCTACAGAGGTAAAATAACGTGCTTTTTCACCACCTCCTTGTAAAGAAAGGTTGTGTTCTCCGGTAACACCTGTTTGTGAAATAGCCTCTACCCAATCGGTATTATTACTATAATTTTTGTAATAGTAAACTTCTTGTGGGTCGTACATAAACTCTTTAACATCAAGTGTGTTTAGTGGAGTTCCTGTTCGATTCATATAGGCTTCCGGAATCAATTGTGAATATTGATCTCCGGTCAGCATGGGTATCGCATTTGGAAGTTTAGAAAAAGTTCCTCTAAAAGTATAGCTGATTTTGGGTTTTCCTACAGCCCCCCTTTTGGTATTAATAATCAGAACCCCGGCGGCTGCACGAGCTCCCCACATAGCAGTAGCAGCAGCATCCTTTAATATAGTAATACTTTCAATATCTGATGGTGCAATGTTTAATAAGGCTGCATAACCTTGTTCGTCTGCCGTACCAAAGTTAAAATCTTCCGGAATGGATGTTTCATAGGGCATACCATCTACTACTATAAGCGGGTTTGACGACCCAGTAATGGAAGAAGTTCCTCTAATACGTATTTGCATGCCGGCACCCGGATCTCCGGAATTAGCCACAATATCAACCCCGGGCACTCTTCCTTGAAGTGCTTCATCTATAGAGGCTGCTTGAGTGGTTTCCACATCTTGGGCTTTAACGGTTACGGCACTGGTGGTTAAATTACGTTCGGCTATGCCCATCAACCCATCATCTGTTGATTTTTCTGCCATAATTACAACTTCATCCAGGTCTTCAACAGAAGAAACCATTTTCACGTCGATATCTTCTTGGTTATTAATAGGTATGGTTTGTGTCGTGTAGCCTATAAATGAAATAACCAATCTATTGTTAGGGTTTTTTATGCGAATAGCGTAATTCCCATCAAAGTCGGTTGTAACACCGGTTACAGTCCTGTTTTCTGCATCCTGTTCTATTACGGTTGCCCCGGGAATTGGTTCGTTGGTCCCTGCATCGATCACTAACCCTCTTACAACTCCACCAGATGTTTGGGCCGATATGTTGAAAGAAGTTAAGATTGTCAATACAGTAAATAAACAAAGTAATTTGGTATTAATATGTTTCATTTTATTCGGTGTATAAAAGATAGTTGTCTACTAAGTGTATAAGAGAGCGATCGGCAAGGTGGTTGCTTTGTTCAGGAATATAAACAGCTTCCCTTTGTGATTCACCAACAAAACTAAGTGCTCCGGGTGCTGAGATTACAGAAACATAAGTTTCATCACCTAACTCTGTTTTACGTAAAGTTTCTGTTAAACCGGTTATCAATCCATCATCAGAGGCTGTACGGGTAGCTAGGATATGGTATTTAATAAAATTTGCTACTTGCCCTTGTTCCAAGGTCGATTCTAATGTAAAATTGGGTTCCCCTGTTAATGGATCACCGGGAAGCATTCCGTCCATAACAGCTTGACTAATGGCATCGTTATTTGGTATAACAAATGTGTAGAATGTTCCTAATTCTACACCGTCAATAGCACCGGAATCATCATCATACATACCGGAGCTCCTTAAGAACTCAAAGAAATAAAGAAATTGAGAATCTGGTTCTGAAGCAAGTTGGGACAAGTCAACTCCTTGGAATTCTTCACTAAACTCCAAAATGTTATCAATATAGTAGGTACGTCCGTTTTGTCGATCTTCGTACCCTAAAATATTCACACGATTTTCCAACACTTCGTTTCCTGCGGCAAACACTTGGTTATTTTCCCATTTGATATATTCACCGGGAAGGGTAAAATCACCTGAACGGATGATACCGGATCCGGATAAGTCATTTAATTCGAGGTCTGGTGTAGAAATAATACTGTTATACAAAACCCTTAACAAACGGGATCTTGCTAAAGTACCCCGCACGGTATTTCCGGTTTCGGGAGAGGTATATACCCATTCGGAACGATCTATATCGTAATCATACCCTAAGTCCATTAAAACTTCGTCTGAAGGAAGAAACAATGTATAATTGTTGTAAATATTGCTTATAATCTCACGAAACCCTGATCCGTCATTAAAAAGACGTGTAGCTAAGGTAAATGCCGGATCCAAGTAAGCAGAAGTATAAACACTGTAAAATAAATTGGAAGCCTGTATTTTGCTTGTTCCAAAAAAGAATCCGTTACTTAAAATTTCAGCTTCTATAACGTCAGTTCCCATATCTATCCGGATATCCTCTTCCAAAGCATTGCTGTAACCTCCGGCTTTAGAAGGCCAAACAGCATTCGGAACCATATGGGCATTAAAAAAGTCTTCGAATACATATTTGGGCAATTTATCCAAAGAAGGATAATTTTTTAACAGAACCTCATCTACAAATGTCTGAAAGGCAGCATTTTCCGGAACAATTAAAGTATAAGCATCTATTTGCCCATCGTTATCTTCTTCCTTTAGGTAGTTTTCGTTATTAGGAGAGAATGACAACGCCGGATCATAAACTTTAACATAAACTTCATCTGACTTTTTAGTGAAATTTTGATAGGTAGTCGTAGCCTCTTCATCAAAAACATAATTGACCAAATTGGCTTCCAACATATCCCTAAAGAGACTGTAATCAGGGCTTTCTTCAAGCTTTTGATCTAAATTTATTGGTGGGAGGGATACTTTGTCAACTTCGTGAATGATCCCGTTTTCAGCTACAATGTCTGCTTGAACGGTTTCGGCTCCTAGCACATTAAACCCTGTATAGGCTGAGTTAGGGAAAAAATAGTTGTAATCAGAACTCCCGACCCCTAAAGCAGCCATATATTCTTCCGTAAAATAAGTAATGTACTTGTTGTTGTTGTCTCCTGAAATATAGGGATCGCCTCCAAGAGAATTATTGCGGTTTGACCCCACAATAACCATGGGACTACCGTTTATGTTTTTGGTTTGAAAACCATCGTAATAAGCGGTTCTTCTTCTAAAGGCCAAATCTTCTACCCAACCAATAATAGACTGATAATCTGAAAGTCTTTCTGTACGGAAGGCATTGTATATAAGTGCATATTTCACAATTTTGGAAGCCGTTAGGGAATCGACACTCGACGCATCTGAAATTCCTTGTTCTTGAAAGAATTGGGTAAATGCTTCATCATTTGGTGCCATCATGGTCCAATAACCGGCTTTTCCCAGTATATCTTTATATCCTGATTTGTCGATGAGGGTAATTAAGTTGGTAAAATTGCCCCTTGCATCTAACTGTTGATAAATAGGAGCCTCAAGATCGTCAGGTCTCGAATAATATTCTTCAACTTCATCATTACTACAACTGGCCGTAAAAAAAATCAATGGCAGGAAAAGTAAATAGTAGCTTATCTTTTTCTTCATTATATTAGATTTAGTATTTTTTTTAACATAATTTTTTGATAAAATTAACATAACAAAAATGAGACTCTATCCTGCCGCATCCTGTTTTATTGAATTATTTACATTTTTTTCAAATATTTGTTGATGAAATAAAAGTAAAGCGCCATAATTTTTATCAAAATAACTTTTAGTGGCATTAGAGGTGTCTTTGACGTAAATACCGGCACCTAATGGCAATCCATTGTCAACTGTTACCCTACCGGATATTTCTTCCGTTTGCCCATAACAAATGCTTGTAAGCATCAGAATGAGCAACAAACTGCATTTAAAAATATATTTGTCTTTCATAAAATAATGGTGTTGGTTAAATTAATCAGTTAGTTTATCTGTTTATCTCTGTTTCTATTCTCCTACATCGCTAATAGAATTTGAAACGGGTTCATAAAATTCTATCTCGATAATTCGCAACTTTCCGGTAGTCCTGTCTCTGGACTTTAATCCGGCCTGATCCACTTTTCCGGTAATCTCTATTATGTTGATGTTGTCGCTATCCTGGGCACGACCAACCAATTCTACGCGAACTCTTTTTCCTGTAGTTGGTGGAAAAGTAAAGGTGACATAACCTAAGCTAAGCGGACTCATCCCATGATATACTTCCTTATCGTCTACATAAATTTTTAACGGGTAGCTTCTTCTTCTCCAACCGGCAAATTTGATAACCGCTTGATTGATATCAGCTTCCCGTTCCAGTTCATATTCAATTACAGCATTTTTATTGCCTTCGTTACGCCATTCGGTAAACTCATTGTCATCATAACTTTTATCAACATCAGATACATGGGTTACTGTTTCTGCTCCCACTATTTTAATCGGTGTTCTGCTTACTTGATATGATGGAATTGTCGGGGTAGGTCCTTTCTCCAAATTGGATGGCAGCTCGTCATCGGGCATTACTTCTGATAGTTTCTGAATATCTGTTTCAATCGTTTTAATGCCTATTTCATCACTTTTAAGTCCTTCAGAAGTAGCTTTCACCTTGATCTCCCCTACTTTTTCCGTAGACCTTACAAAAATGCGGTTAACACCTGCTTCCACCGGAAGTGATTCTGCTCCTACATAATTATCAGGCCCTTGTGCTATCCCACCTATAAAAACCCCTTCACCTTCAACATCAAAATCGATCATATTTAATGCCGTTGGACAACGGTTTCCGTCTTTGTCTACAACTTCAACCTGTACAATAGTCAGATCACTGCCATCGGCCAACATTCCTCCGGGTCTTTCGACGGACGTTAGCTTAACACCATAAGGCGCCCCTGAAGTTGTTTTTCCTGTTTCACAAACGACCTCTCCTTCTTTGTCATAGCCTACGGATTTAATACTTCCCGGCTTAAACGCTACATCTTTGAATGTAAACAGGAAGCGTTTGCTTTGTTCTCCTTTGCCAAGGCTTTCATTATTGACAAACAGTTCAACCTCATCTGCAGTAGAAACTACTGTGATATCTTTGACAACCCCGGCTTCATAATTCCAATGACCTATAATGTGTATATTGGGCGTATCGGTATCTACCCATCCATCCCAAATCACTTTATGGGCAAAATAATTTTCCTTCGGAATCCGCATCGGGTCCACTTCCCCACTTCTACGGTAATTTTCTTCTCCCCTGTGATGAGTATTGGTATCACTAAATATAATATTAACTCCTCCGGAACTTACCCGCTCTCCGGTACCGGGTCTCATTTCCCAGTAATCAAACCAACGAACCACGTCCTCAATCGCATGGGAATCCTGATTTCTATTATAGATTGATGCATCCTCTCCTTTGTATAATGGTCCATCGCCATCTTTATGGTACGGGGGCGTAAATTCGTCCCAATACTTACGTAGCCCTTCATCCCTGCTGTATTCCATAGCCCAAAACGGGATGTCGGCACTCTTGTTGATGTAAAGCATTTCGCCTCCATATTCAGCAACTTCACTATCCAGCATCTCCCTGCTACCAATGGCTCGTCCGCCATTTGAATCGTATTGATTCCGAATTTCCCGCATTTCGCTCATATGTTCTTCGGAAATACTTTCATTCCCACATTCATAGAAAAGGATACTCGGATTGTTCCGGTTATAGATGATGGCGTCTCTCATCACCTCTTTTCGTTGTTCCCATCTGCGGCCTTTTACATCCCCTTCAGAATCTCCCGCGGGCATGGCTTGTATCAAGCCCACCCTGTCACACGACTCAATATCTTGTTTCCATGGAGTGATGTGCATCCAGCGAACCAGATTCGCACTACTCTCAATCATCAATTTGTTACTGTAATCGCTCAACCATGCCGGAACAGACATCCCTACTGCCGGCCATTCATTACTTGTACGCTGGGCATATCCTTTCATCATTATTACACGATCGTTGAGCCATATCATTCCGTCTTGAAATTTGGTTTTTCTAAACCCGGTGCGGATTTCCACCCTATCTACAAGCTTATCATCTATCAAAAGTTCTGAATACACATTGTAGAGGTAGCCATATCCCCAACTCCAAAAATTTAGATTTTCTACCGAAGAAGAAGCCGTTAAGTCCATGATAACATCCGGATCCATCGTATATGTTTCCCCGGGAAAAGAACTTACTGTGTTCCCTTCCATATCCTCTATACTGATCCTTAACTGTGCGTCAACAGATTTTGAGGATTCGTTTTTAACCTGAGAGGAAACATTCACTGTCGCCTTTTTTTCTTTTATATTGATATCTGAGGCATATACATAGGTTCCCGTGGTTCCCAATGCTGAATACAATGGCAGGGTTTGATATACCTTAGGCGTAATATGCAGAAAAACATTTTTGGGGATGCCACCGTAGTTCACATTGAAGTTTCTGTCGCTCCACTGAAACCCCGACCCGCTACTTTTTTCCTTATAACCCCAATCATTATCTGTTTTTACAGCAATTATATTTTCATGAGGATAAGGTTTCACATGGGGGGTTAAATCAAAACCAAAAGCCATTACCCCGTTTTCACTTCTACCTACAAATTTCCCATTCACATATACTTCTCCCATCTGCCGTACGCCTTCAAATTCTATAAAAACCTTTTCTTCGGTAACCCCTTCAGGTAATTGAAAGGTTTTTCGGTACCAGGCTATCCCGGTTGATAGGTCTCTTATATCCAATTTAAATGCCTCTGATTGGTTCCAAGCATAAGGAAGGTTTATATCTGTCCAACCAGTATCATTGTAATCGACGGATTTTGCTTCTGCCACATCCCCTATATGCAATTTCCAGCCATGGTTAAAATTAAACTTGTCCCTCTTGTTTTCCCCATCAGGAAAAGAAAAAGAACATCCATATATTAAGAATGCTAGTCCACAAATGATTAAATATAATTTTTTGATTTTCATTTATTAATTTTTAAATGTTTGTTACTTGATAAGATCTTATTGAGGATCATTTAATGCTTTCAAATTTAATTTCTATCCTTTCTTTTTGGTTATCAATAGCTGCTAATGTTTATCATAGTTTGACATGGCAGGATATGATATGTTTTGGCAGGATATGACAACAATGCCCAAGACCTTGTCTCTGTGGAAACAAAAAAGCTGCCTTAAAAAGACAGCTTTTTTTAGTTTTATATACCCCTTGAGGGTTCAGAACCCTCAAGGGGTCGGCTCTTATTATTGACCAATTGCACTTTTCCTAATCCCCAATACCAAACCTCTCAGTTCAGCCAATCCCCTTAACCTTCCTATGGCGGAATAACCGGGATTGGTTATTTTATCTGCCAATGTATTGACTTTATCTAAATTCCGGCCTAAAATGGCTACTTTGGCTCCCTTCGAGGCCAAAGCCCTGGTTATGGTTGAACTCAAAACTCCCGTTCCACCGGTTACAACTATTACTTTGTCTTTTACTCCTTTGAACATTATTTATAGCTTTAATTTTTATGTTTTTCAAAAGTAATTTTCCATTCTTTTTCGGCATTATCAATCATTGCCAATCTTTACAAAATAGCTGGATTAATCGTTTTGTTCATTACTTTCCCCAATAAAAAAGTCTGGATGTGGAGGTTGATTATAAGCAACATTTTGCCAAGCTATACTTAAACGGTATTGCGGATTGTGCATTAACGTATATAAGCAGTGATTGGTATAAAACACAGTTGAATATAGACGAAGGGATTGATTGTCTTTAGACCTAAAAATAACCTCTTCCCTCCAATCTCCAATAATATCCGCACTAAGTGCCGGTGTGGCTTTTGTACCATTATTGGAAGTAGCTCCTTCAGCAACCAACATTTTTTTTACTTTTTCATCTTTATAATTCCATTTATAAATGGTGTTCTTATCTAAAAGCTCCCTAAGCAAATCCCCATCCCACCAAATAGCAAAATTCATAGGTAACCTCTCATTCGATATTTTTTCACCTGAAGCATTATGCAAACCACCTACAGCTCCCCACATTTCGTTTCCTTCATAACGCGGATCTACATTTGCAGATAGACCTCTACCAACATCTCCTCTTGCTTTAACACCCCACAGCGTTTCACCGGTATTCGCGTCTCTTAACCAAAGACCATGACCTCTATAACTACTTCTGTCTTCTTGAGCCGTCCAGATCTCAAGCCCTTCTCTTTTCGGAACCAAATCCCCAACATGCATAGCATCTCCATGACCCAAACCGGATGAATATAATCCAGTCCCGTCATCGTCAATAGTCATGGCTCCATAAACAACTTCATCTTTACCATCGTTATCAACATCTGCTATAGCCAACTGATGGTTCCCTTGACCTGCATAAGCTTCATTCCCTTTATCGTTACTATCAAATTTCCAACGTTGATGCAGTTTCCCGTTTTTAAAATCCCAGGCTACCAACACACTGCGTGTATAGTAACCTCGTGCCATTATTAAACTAGGCTTTTTTCCATTAAAATAACCTACACCAGCTAAAAAACGATCTACTCTATTACCATAACCATCTCCCCAAATTTCTTTCAGCTGTCTTGCATCAGGGTTTTTTATTTTCGGATGCCTTGACGGTATATAGTCAACCGTTGATAAAGCTACACCTGATTTACCCTCAAAAATACTGAGATACTCTTCACCTTTTAAGATTCTTCCCTCTTTATTTCTATAATCAAGTTTAGGATCACCTATTGCATTTCCTTCTCCATCTATAGTACCGTCGGCTGTTTTACATGCAACTTCGGCAAAACCGTCCCCATCAAAATCATACGCAATAAACTGTGTATAATGAGCCCCAGCTCTAATATTTTTACCCAAATCTATTCGCCATAATCGGGTCCCGTCAAACTCATATGCATCCAGAAAAACATTTCCGGTATAACCTTCGTGGGAATTATCTTTAGCATTGGTAGGATTCCATTTTAATATTATTTCATACTGTCCGTCCCCATCCAAATCTGCTACACTACAATCATTGGCTGTATATGAATATTCAACCCCATCGGGGGTTTTACCACCCAGTGGTTGTTGAATGGGTATTTCCAAATACGGTTTACTCCAAACCTTTACCGCTTTGGAATTTGTAACCCTGTCATTTTCTATAGCCTCAATTCTGTAGGTAGTATCTTCTTTGGTTTTATCAATAAAATTTGTAACATTAGCAATAGGTTCCTCGTTAAGTTTTTTTGTCCCCCTGTAAATATTGAACTTTGTGTTTTCTGAGTCGGTACCTAAAAGTCTCCAGCTAATAAAAACTTCTTCTTTATCCTTTCTTATAGCAACTGTCCCGCGATCTAAATCTTCCATCAACCTTTGAGCACCGCCTGAAAAACCATAAAGGGCGACGATAAAGAATGCTAAGATATTTCTAATCATTATTTGATTTTTTTTCATAGTGTGGTAATTATGTAAAACGTTAAAAAATAAGTTTTAGGTAGTTTCTATTTGTTTGAATTTTATCTTTCCCAAAAGTAAGCTGTAAAGCTCTTCACCACATTATCAATCATTGCCAATCTTTATCAAAAACTGTCATTCTACGGTATAGTTATACAAAATCAGACCTTTTAACGAAATTGTTATCAGACAATTTTACCTTTTACATATTGGGAAGGACTGCAACCAAAACGCTTGGAAAACGTTCGGGAAAAATTAGATGGTTCAGAATATCCAACCTTATATGCTACTTGGGATACATTCATATCTGAATTCAAAAGCAGGTTTTCTGCGTGATCCATACGAACCCGGGTGATATATTCGTGAACGGTGCTACCACTCACGGCTTTTAGTTTTCTGTACAATTGCCGTTGACTTATTCCCAGAGTTTCAGCCAACTTTTCAGCATTAAAATCTATAACTTCCATACCTTCTTTTATGCGCTCAGTAACTTTTTTGAGAAAAACGGTATCCAGATCGGTAGTTTCCTGTTGAAGTTGATCTATTGAAGTTATTTTGGAAAGTCGCTGTTCCAAAAGCATCCTGTTTTCAAGCACACTGTGAACCTGAGCCTTTAAAATCCCTACGTTAAACGGTTTTGTTACATAGGCTTCCGCTCCATACTTATAGCCTTTAATCTGATTTTCATCAGAATCTTTTGCCGTAAGAAGGATAACCGGAATATGACTGGTTGCTTCCTTTGTTTTAATACTTTTACAAAGGTCTGTCCCTTCCATAATGGGCATCATGATATCAGAAATAATTAAATCCGGGATATTACTTACGGCCGACTCCAATCCCTTTTTTCCATTGTACTCCTGAAGTATAGAAAACTCATTGCTTAACTCTTTGCTTAGGTAGGTCTGTACATCGGGGTTGTCTTCCACAATAAGAACAGTTGGTTTATTCGCCTTATTGACCACCTTCTTTTCATCTTCATTAAAATAGTGTTTGTAGGTAGCTTCCTGTTGAATTTTACTAAGGGTTTCTTTTTTGCCTTCTATATATGGAAGCTTAATGGATACCTTGGTTCCGATATTTGGAAGACTATCTATCGATATTTTTCCTTTTAATAACTGAATAAGGTTTTTGGTGAAAGACAATCCTATTCCCGAGGAGTTCCCGTGAAAAGGCCTCGAACCTACATTATTAAACGGTTTAAATATCTTTTTTAGTGCCTTTGCTTCTATCCCTACACCATTGTCTATAATCCCTATTTTCAGATAGGTCTTTTTTGAATTCAGTTTTGCTGATAAGACTACTTTTCCACCATTTGAGGTATATTTAAAAGCATTGGACAGTACGTTCATTATAATCTGTTCGGTTTTTTCCAGATCGAGGTAACAATATAAGGGCTCGTCATCCACTTTAAGATCAAATTGAATGTCTCTCTTTATGGCGATAAACTTAAACGATCTATAACAAGCCCGTACCAATTCATTAAAATCCCATGAAGTAGGATGTGATTTCAGTTTTCCTTTTTCCGACTTACGGAAATCCAATATCTGATTAATAAGTCGCGATAAGTTTTTAACATTCCTATTGATGATGGAAAAATAGATTTCCCTGTCATCCTGCTTTAAATCCCCACTCTGAAGTCGGTATAAAGGATCGGAAATCAAACTCAAAGGAGTTTTTAGTTCATGGGAAACGCTGGTGAAGAATTCCAGTTTTTCTTTTTTCAGCTCTTCATGTTTTTCAGCATTCATCCGCTCCATTTTGATTTCGTTCTTTAAACGTTCCCTAGAGAGTATTTCCCGGAGTATCAAATACAAAACACCCAAAAGAAATACCACATAAACAACAATGGCTAAAGGCGTAGCATACCACGGGGAAAGAATATTTACCCCCAATGTTACCACAGAGGTTCCTGATCCATTTGGGAAAACGGGTCTGGCTTTAAAAGTATATGTCCCCGGGGGCACTTTGTTATAGGCCACTTTACTCCCAAAAACTTGATTCCAAGTATCTTCGTGCCCTTCCAGCATATATTCAAATATCCCTTCTCCATCATCGATATAATCAAGTAAGGATAACTCTATAGCAAAGTTCCGGTTTTGGTAATCGAGCTCTATCGATTTGGTTAGCAGCAAGGATTTAGTCAATATTGGCTTGTTCTTGATCTTTTTCATCGGAACTACCTTTTCGTTGGATACATAAAGTGATTTTAACACCAGCTTATCATGGTTTGAAACCGCTTTTATCCTTTGCGGATCAAAGGATACATATCCGTTTTTAGCGCCAAAATAAATCTTGCCATTTGTCGTGTCTTTATACAAAGCCCTTTCCATAAATGTCCATGAGCTTACCTGATCCTTTATATGATAATTTGAAATTTTTCCTGTCCCGGCTTCAATCACAGTGATTCCCCTTTTGTGTGACACCCATATATTTCCATCGTTATCACCTGTTATAGCCGAAATATAAATGTTAGGCATATCGGGAATTAGAGGTGTTTTGTTAATCTGAACGGAAGTTCCTTTTGTTTTTATATTGTTGAGTCCTTCACTGCTTCCCATCCAAATAGCACCTGTTTTATCCTGATGTAAAGCATAAATCATATCTCCGGAGATTTCATGCATCCCTGTTTGAGAAGTATTAATTAATGATCTGTCTGAAATGTCACCTTTAGTATTGAACATCAACCGAACAATACCATTACCCTCTGTTGCTAACCATAATTGATTATCGTCAACAACCAATATATCCATGATACTTTTATCGTTAACTTCTTTCGATAGATTAAAGAACTTAATGCTATAATCTGTTAAACTGATTCTGGCCAGTCCATTATACAAGCCTATCCAAACAGTATTTTCTCTGGACGATTTTATGGCATAAACAGACCAAATCTCTAAATCAGGATGCAATTTCCTCGATATATAGGTCTTACTTTCATTGGTTTCTGCGTTGTAATACTCAAGCCCTCTTACACCGCCTATCCATATCCCTCCTTTACTGTCCATTAGCAAGGTGCGCACCTCTGTGATTTCACTATTCGAGCTATAAAACGGATGATCTTTTACCAATCCATTATTGTTGTAAATCAGTATTCCTTCGTTTGTACCCAACCAAATTTTATCATCCACTTTAAGAATAGCCCTTACGGATGCCAATTTGGTTTTCTCATTTTCCCTACTGTATCCATAATACAATTCGAAGGGATTTCTGTTGGTATTTACTTTATAAATATCCCCACCACGGGTTCCCAACCAAAGTATCTGTTCGTCATCAATAAAAAAAGTGGTAATATAATCGTCCAACAATCCACCGGGGCGGTTCATATTTGCCGTGTATTGATAGGTTTTTCCGCTCTTTATATCCCTTTCCCTTAGATGATGGGATGACAGATAATACTCTTTTCCGTTTAGATTGTTATTTCGGTTCAGCTTGTTGGAATCATTACCTAATTTAGTTATAACAATTTCAGGAACCAGATCATCATTTACAATCTTAAAATTGTTCAGACTATAATTGTATTTTACATATTTCCAATCGAAAGTGAGCAACCAAAGACCGTATTCTTTATCAGAAATGATATTACGGATACGATTGTTGGGCAGTGAGGTGTTGTCGTTGGAATCGTGATAATAAAAATCGAAGGTTTTCCCGTCATACCGGTATGCTCCGTTCCAACTCCCAAACCACATATATCCGGTAGAATCTTTGGCTATACCATGAATAGGCGTAACCGGGTTTATCTTTTCCCCTGTTACCTTTTCAAAAAAAAGATCCTGTGCGCTGCATACCCCACAAGACAACAGCACAACAAACAAGTATAGCATATAAGGTAGTCTAAGCACCTTGTCAGCTTCAATCATCTTTTTATGAACATTCTTCTTCAATTTAACATACTTATGTTATAAATTAACTACCAACACCCTATTATTAATAATAATAATGATTTTAAGTCAAAATATTATTAGATTATGATATATTAGAATTTAATTCATTATATACTTAGATCCTTCATGGCAATTACCTTAAAATTATGTTCAGACATATATTTCAAAAGTTCCGACAGTAATGTCTTAGTAAGGTAGAATACCCTGGGTTATAAGATCCTAAACGCCATGAAAAGTAAGCATTATATCCCTTCATGCTGTCCTGTTCTATCCTGAGGGGAAAGATTAATTAAGAAGCTCATGGTACTTAAAACACCTGTTGCGTATTTTAAACAATGCTGATTTAATATTATTGAATTTCTATTGAAAATGAATTTATAGATGTACTGAATTACAGTAAACACCGTTATTTTTGGCAACACCCTTGTTTTGAATCCCCTTAACTCCAGAAACATAACACGAAAAAAGAAAACAGTATAGATAAACATTCAATTTTGTATCTTTACCCTAGGAAAAGCTTTCCATATCCCAACGGCTAGAAGCCCAATACCAATCAGAAAAAAAATATCTTGCCCTTAAAGCTGCCCAACAGGAAGCAACCTTTACAAAAAAACTAAACCGTTATTATTTTATTTTAATAGCGGCCGGGGTGTTAGGACTGTTTTTCCTGTTTCGTTCCTATCATTTTAAACTAAAAGCATCTCAACAGCGACACTTATTGCTTGTTGGTGAAAAAAATGAAGTAGAACTGCAAGCCAGCCTTAAAGTTGAAGAAACTGCACGCTTGCGCGCCGAACGCAAACTTATGCGAGAACGTCTGGATCGGTTGGAGAAAGAGCTTTTGGCAGGTACCCTTCAAGTGGAAGAGAAGAACACGCTTTTACAAGATCTTAAAGAAAAACTTGATTCACTGTAAAGTAGTGATCCGCTACATCGGCAAATTAAACGGTTGATATCCAAAAGCCATGAGGTCGATAAAAGCTATAATGAAATAAAAACAAAGTTTGCCGAAATACGTCCTGAGTTTATCGCCAGACTTCAACAAAAAGCAGAAAACAAGCTTACCCGTCTTGATTTAAAATATTGTTCCTACATCCTTATGGAACTCACCAATAAAGAAATGGCATCAAAGTTAAATGTTGCCCCAAAAAGTATCCGTATGGCACGCTATAGGCTTAAACAGAAGCTGAATCTACAAAAAGATGAAAACCTTGATAAGTTTATCAACAATTTAGGAAGTAATAAAGTTAAATAGTTACCTCCCTCCTCTTTTGTTAATCATTGTAACTCTTAACACCTTGTTAAAACCAAGTTTGTTTTTAACGTTTCAATAACAATCCTTGGTTTAAAACATTTTTATTTACTTCAAAATATATGATATTCACTTCAATTAAAAAGTGATTAACTGCAAATTAGAACGTTGGAAGACATAGCAAGTTATATTTGATACTAGATCAAAACCTTCCAAAATGGGTTCTTGAAATAAAGAAACAAGAACAAAGTATCAAAGTGGAACGCTCCTGCATAAAACATATATTTGTCAACACATTAATTACTATAATGTTATCCTGTTCGTTTTCATACGGACAGGACAGTTTTATAATAGCTGATGGTAAGCATTCTGAAAAATTGCGCTTCGAGTTTATCAACAATCTGATAATTATACCTGTCGAAATTAATGGTGTCCCGTTTTCCTTTATTCTCGACACCGGGGTGAGCAAGCCCATATTGTTTAATCTCGCAACTGATTCACTTCAAATATCCAACGCCCGCGAGATCATTATCAAAGGTCTTGGCGAAGGCGAGCCGGTAAAAGCCATCCACACCAAGGGAAGCACCATGAAAATTGGCGGACTTAGTAATAAAAACCAAGATTTATACATATTGTCCAACACCGATTTTAACCTGTCGTCAAGGATAGGTAAAGACGTGGACGGCATAATGAGCTATGAGTTGCTGAAGGGTTTTGTGGTTAAAATCAACTTTCCGCGCGAGGTAATGAAGTTTTACAATCCCTCAAGATACAAGTACAAAAAATGTAGAAAATGTGAAACAAAAACGCTTGCTTTAGAGCAGGACAAGATCTACATAAAGGCCATGGTTACACAACATCCAACAAGCAAGCCCAAAAAAGTAAAACTGCTTCTCGATACCGGCAGTAGCAATGCCATATGGCTTTTTAAAAACAAAAAATACAACATTGCCGCCCCCACTAAGTATTTTGAAGACATCTTGGGTGTTGGCTTAAACGGGAAAGTATCAGGCAAAAGAAGCCGTATTGAGCAGTTAGTCATCGGAAAATACAACCTACAAGACGTGAAAGTGGCTTATCCCGATTCTTCTAGTTTACAATACATGCCACCAATTAGAGATCGTAACGGGCCGATAGGTATGGAAGTTTTAAAACGGTTTCACTTAATATTAGATTATCCCAATAATCGAATTACCTATAAAAAGAATTATCTTTATGACAAACCGTTTAAATACAACATGAGCGGTATCGACTTAAGACACAACGGACTACGGGCAATAAAAGACTTGGTTGGTGGACTTAACGATGTGACAAGAAAAGAAGAAGGTAACCACAATGGTGTGGAAATCATGATGCAAAAAAGCATTCGCTACGAACTCCTCCCCGCCATAGAAATTGCTGATGTGCGCGACCAAAGCCCTGCCCACAAAGCCGGTTTGCAAGAAGGCGACATTGTGTTAAAAGTAAACGGCAAGGAAACCCACAAATATTCGTTGCAAGAAGTCACCGAAATACTCAATGAAAAAGTAGGCAAGAAAATAAAGCTGATTATTGAACGTGGGGGCTCTGAATTGAAATTTTCGTTCGTGTTGAACAAGGTTCTATAACATAAAAACCACAAGCATGCATAAATCTACATTTTTAACGAAAGGCTCTTTAGCCCTATTCTGTATTGCTTTTATGGTTTCAGGGTATTATGTCATGGCTCAAAGCGAGATTAACATTCAAGTAAAAACCTTGTTTGAGCTCAATGCCAGCGGTGGTGTTACGGCCGACAAATACGGCAATATCTACATCGGCGATTTTGGTAAATATCTCGAAAAATTTGAAAAGCCAACCAAAGTGTACAAATGGAATCCTAAAACAGAAAAGCTTACGGTTTTTGCTAAAGGTTTTAAAGGGGCTTCAGGGGCTTGTTTTGATTCCAAGGGAAATTTTTACCAATCCAATAACGCCGGAAATGCCGTGAGTAAGGTTGACACCAATGGGAAAGTAATTCATAAATGGGTTCACGATACCACCAAGATTAAAACCCCCATTGGCCTTGAAGGAGATAAATCGGGAAACATCTACGTGGCTAACTGTGGGAAAAACGAAATTGGTAAAATTTCCCCGGACGGGAAGTATCAAACCTTTGCCCAATCGGAACATTTTATGTGCCCCAACGGGCTCACTCAAGATGATAAAGGAAATTTATACACCTGTAATTTCAGCGATGGTAAGATACTAAAAATAACACCCGATGGTGCGGTATCGGTTTTGGCGGAATTGCCTACATTAACCCTAGAGTCGAGGACCATTGGCAACGGACATTTAATCTATTCCAATGGTTGGCTGTTTGTGGTTACCATTGGTCCGGGCAAACTCTATCGTGTGGGTCTGGACGGTTCCGTTTTAAAAATAGCCGGCAAACATTCCGCTTTTAAAAACACTGACGGCGATGCCAGTACAGCCACTTTCAACAAGCCCAACGGCATTGCCACAAGCAAAACAGGCGACACCTTGTATATTAATGTGTATAAACCTATTTGGAAAAAAAGACCAATAGTGCTACATCCGGGCAAGGTAGTAATGGTTATGGGAATTCTGTCCTTGCCAGACACTCAAAACAATTGGTCAAAACAACAGGAAGAAATCATAGAAACCATTAATAAATTTTCCCAAACCACTACCCCCAATGGTAAAGGCGCCGATGCTTATGCAGGGTTTCTAACAGAAGATTTCAGCCGATGGACCATAGGAAGCGATTCCATTGACAATAAGAAGTCGTGGGTCGAAGGCGTTCGCGGTTGGTTTGATGACGGCTGGCGGGTATCTAACAGGGGCCAACAAATCATTTCTATTGATATTGAAGATAATGAAGCCTTCACCCGGAGAATCGTCTCCGAAACCTATACCGGACCTGACGGAGAACAATCAACTTCAAAAGCCGGGATTTCTGAAGTTTGGGTAGATAAAAACGGGAAATGGTTGCTTTATCGGGTAACGGTAAAAACCTTAACAAACGAATAAACTTTTATTATGAAAATCATATATATAAAATCTCTTCCTACCCTCATTTTAATATTGGGTATTTTATCGTCCAACCATTTAACCGGTCAGTCCACATGTGACTCGCTCCCGGAATACCGAGCCTTCGATTTTTGGGTGGGGGAATGGGATGTCTATCTAAACGATGAAAAAATAGCGGAAAGTACCATTTCCCATACTAGTGGTAACTGTGGAATAATAGAAAATTACCGCCCCCTCAATCGAGCAGGGGGAAACTCCATCAGCTATTATGATCCCGCAGCTAAAAAATGGAAACAGGATTGGGTTACGGTGGGCCAGGTATCGCACTATGTAGAACCGGATGATTATACCGAAGGTGACATGCAACTCATAGCCCGACATCATACCAAAGAAGGGGATCCATTTCTATTGCGTATGATCTACTATGCAGATGAAGTCAATAATACAGTTCGACAACTTATGGATAGATCCGATAATGAGGGGAAAACATGGAAAACTATTTTTGATGGATTGTATAAGGCCAAAACCTCCGAAAACAAATCATCAGGACAGGCTGAGTCCACCATAAGACAAATCCAAAAAGACTTTGTCAACGGCTGGAAGACCATGGATGAAGAAAAAATTATGGCCCTGATGGATAAAAATGCGAGACTTCACCCCGATGGGATAAATCCTATAACAGGCAATGCTGATATACGCGAGTATTGGTTTCCAAAAGACGGCTCAAAGACCATCATCAACGAATATAATACAGAAATTTTAAGTTTGAATATCCTTGATACCTTGGCAGTAAGTACCCAAAAATCGATGCTTGACTGGACATACGAGAAAGACACGATTCGCTTTAGCAGATTGCAAAAAGGAATCGGGTCGATGATATACAAAAAACAACCCGACAACAGCTGGAAAATCTGGCGGTCGATCTGGATGAATCTATCTATGGAAAAGAAATAACATCAACAATGAAAAACACAATACCATGAAACCATTAATCACAACCATACTATTAAGTATCTTATTTGCATCCTGTGCTAATTCCCAAAGGCAGCAAAAGACACAATTGGTGGGAGGCGGCGAAGGAACCGAAGCTATTCTTGAATTTGGCGACAGGCCATTGACACCCACAGATACTTTGCCCGATTTTCACGATCGCGGTATCCAAATAAAAGTACAGGGAAAGGTCTATCAACAGGATGGTAAAACACCGGCAGAAGGTGTGATACTTTATGTGTACCACACCAATCAGGAAGGCATCTACGCCCCAAAAGCAGATTCAAAAGGCTGGGAAAAACGGCACGGCTATATCCGCGGCTGGGTTAAAACAGATAAAAACGGGCATTATGCCTATTACACACTGCAACCCGCAGCCTATCCCAGCGGCAGAGAAGCGGCCCATATCCATTACACCATTTTAGAGTCCAATGGTAAATATTACTGGCTCGACAGTATCGTGTTTACGGGTGACCCGTTACTAACGGAAAACGAAACCAATCCTGAAGCGCCTCGTGGTGGCACGCCCCGCTTGCTCGACTTAAAAAAAGAAGGCGACCTGATGGTAGGAACAAAAGATATTATTTTAGGTAAAAATATTCCCGGGTATAAATAGTAAAAACATTAAGGAATTAAGAATAGTTAAGATAGCTCTTAATATCTTAATGGTTCATAAAAACAACAACCATGAAACAACAAATTCAAATTTTTATTGCAACAATGATTTTCACAATAACTGCGTTCTGTGCATCTGTACAAGCACAGGAAACGGTCGACTTACAAGGCGATAATCCGCCCTGTTTGCAGGCAGAGCATAAAACACTTGGGTATCTGGAAGGAAATTGGTTTGTGGAATCTAAACAAAGAGTAGATTTTACAGGCAACCAATGGGAAGAATCCGTTGGAAAATCAATTTGGACACCCATTATTGGCGGATGCGTCTTTCAGGAAGAATGGTCTGGCACTATTGACGGAAAAGAGCTGGAGTGGATTCAAATTCTTTCTTTTGACAATCGGGAGGAAAAATGGGAGCTTGCAATGGTTGATTCAGCTCATGGTAATTTAATTACCTCAGAGGGTCACCGGGAAGAAAATAAGCTGGTGTTCTATTCACCTCAAATGCGAAAAGGCAAATTACTGATTGATAAAACAACTTTCGAGAAAATTGATGACAACCATTTTCTATGGTTTTTAGAAACTTCTTTGGACGGAGGACAAAGCTGGTTAAAATTCTGGGAAATGAAGTACTCTAAACAAAAATAGAATGTACAAAACCATGAAACAACAAATTCAAATTTTTATTGCAATAATGATTACAATAACCGGGGTCGGTACATCTGTATATGCTCAGAAAAATTTACCCTATCGGGAATTACCCAATCATCCCGACACCTATACCGCAGGCAGTATGGCTTCGCGAATGGTGGACGGCCTGGGCTTCCGGTTTTACTGGGCGACTGAGGGATTACGTAAAGAAGATTTGGTTTACAGTCAAAGCAAAGAGACCCGCAATGTAACGGAAACCATAGACCACATCCTGTTTATGACTACCATGCTCGTAAACTCAATCAAACAAACTGAGGAACGCCCAAAAGAAGGTCTGTCGTTTGACGAAAAAAGAGCTATTGTACTCAACAATTTAAAAACAGCAAGTGAAATATTGCGAAAAAGTGATGTAGAAGACCTGGAAACCTACACCATTGAATTGCGCAATGGCGAAACTTTTCCGTTTTGGAATTATATCAACGGTCCCATAGCTGATTGTATCTGGCATTGCGGACAGATAGCTTCGTTCAGGAGGTCGTCGGGAAATCCGTTTAATTCAAAAGTAAGTTTATTAAGAGGAACTGTAAGAGATTAAATAAAATCATGAAACGACAAGTTCAAATTATATCTACGCTAATTTTTTTCCTGCTCATTGGAAACTACAGTTTTTCACAGGAAAGTAATGAAAATTTCAGAACTGTTTCAAATTCCGGTTTTGCACCTTCAAAAGGTGTCAATATCCATTACCGAATTTTTGGCTCAGACCAACCGCTCTTGGTCATCAACGGTGGACCGGGTTTTAGCAGTAAGGGATTCACAAAGCTGGCCAAGCAACTGGCTCAGCGCTATCAGGTGATTTTGTACGACCAACGCGGTACGGGAAAATCGAAAATGACAGACATAGACAGTACCAATATGACCATGGATTTCATGGTGGAAGATATGGAGGCCCTGCGAAAACATTTGAACCTTTCAAAATGGACAATCCTTGGCCATTCGTTTGGTGGTATTATGGCTAATTATTACACGTCAAAACATCCCGATTGTGTATCTGGCATAATCGCTTCATCCTCTGGCGGGGTGGATTTGGAACTATTGGATTATTTCGACATAAGTCAACAGCTTTCACCCACAGAAAGCGACTCGCTTAACTACTGGATCAGCAAAATCAATAATGGAGATACATCAACCTATGCTGATAAAAAGCGAAGGGAATTTTTTGCCTCGGCCTATGTGTACAACGATAAGCACATACCAGAAATTGCAGAGCGCATGACCCAGAGCAACCCCACAATCAACGGCTTGATCTGGAATGACTTACGAAGGATTGGATATGATGTGTCTGAAGAGCTTTCAACATTCGAAAAGCCCGTCCTTATTATGCAGGGCAAACAGGATATTTTACAGGAACGCACGGCAAAAAAAAACCATAATGTTTTCCCAAATTCCAATTTGGTTTTGCTCGATGCGTGTGGCCATTACGGCTGGTTAGATCAACCTGAACAATATTTTAAAGAAATTGATGCCTTTATGGAAAGTATCGAATAGTTCACCTAACAGTAAAGTATTTTCAAAAAAACACAACCATCAACAGTAATTGTGAAACATCATCAATCAATAATAAATCATTTAAAACAAAAATGTAATGAACTACATAGCTATTATAAATCAACTGTCTAAAAACAAGGCGGTTTTTAAAGACCTATTGTCGGTAGTGGACGAGGATATGGCTTTGTGGAAACCAACCCCCGAAAAATGGTGCCTACTTGAAGTAGTATGCCATTTGTACGATGAAGAACGTGAAGATTTTAGGGCAAGAACCAAGCATGTGCTTGAAATACCCACTGCGCCTTTGCCCTCTATAAACCCTCAGGGTTGGGTAACACTAAGGAACTATATTGGACAAGATTATAATCAAAAATTAAACTGTTTTTTAAATGAACGGGAGCAATCCGTGCAATGGCTGAACAGCCTTAAAAACGTCAATTGGCAAAACGCCTACGAGCATTCAAAATTTGGCGATATGACCGCCCAAATGTTTTTGTGCAACTGGCTGGCGCACGATTATTTTCACATCAGGCAAATCAACCGGCTCAAATATCAATATCTAAAGTACCTAACCAGCGAAGACCTACAATATGCCGGTAATTGGTAATAACTAATATCATGAAAAACACTTTTACAACAATCGCACTTTGCTTTTTACAAGCCTTTGCCTTTGGACAAAACAAAGCCCAAGTAAAACAGTTCGACACCGGTCTCGAACCGTACATAAACATACGCGACTTTTGTATGTCGCAAGATAAAACCGAAGCCTATTTTTCCGTACAAAGTCCCATGCAGAATGTTTCGCAAATCGCCTATATAAAAAAAGAAAATGGAACCTGGACAGAACCCCAACTAATGCCTTTTTCTGATCAATTTATGTACATGGAGCCTTTTCTTCATCCCAATCAAAACACGCTTTACTTTGTTTCTGACCGTCCGCTTAACGAAGCTAAAAACAAAAAGAAAGACTTTGACATTTGGTATGTTACCCGAGAAAACAAAACCGCAGCGTGGTCCAAGCCCGTCAACATGGGTGCACCTATAAATACTGAAAGCGACGAGTTTTACCCCACCATTTCAGAACACAACAATTTATACCTCACCAAAGTAGCCCCCGACGGTATGGGCAAAGACGATATTTATGTTTGTAAATGGCAAAATGGCACATATTTACCGCCCGTTCTGCTAAGTGAGCATATCAACAGCCAGGGTTATGAGTTCAATGCCTTTATTTCAAAGGATGAATCGTTTTTGCTCTATTCTAAGTACAATGCAAAAGGAGCACAAGGCAGTGGTGATTTGTTTATGGCCAAAAAAGACAAAACCGGACAATGGCAAAAAGCCGTTAATCTGGGCGACCAAATAAACACAAAATACATGGAATATTGCCCGTTTTATGACGAACAGAACAAGGTGTTGTACTTTACAAGCAAGCGAAATAGTCTTAAAGGCAAAAAAGTAAAATCTTTGGCTGAACTTCAGCAATACATCGCCACAGGTGAAAACGGATTGAGCAAGATTTATTACAAATTCATTACATTGTAACGTCTATACAACACACAACGATGAAATACAAAACCATACTTGTTGACGACGAAGAACTGGCACGAAAACGCATTGCCGATTTGTTAAAAGGCAACCCCGATTTTGAACTTGTAGAGCAATGCAAAAGCGGGCAGGAAGCCATAAAGTGCATTAACAGCACCCAACCACAGGTCGTTTTTTTGGACATCCATTTAAAGGACATGAACGGTATTGAGGCCCTAAACCACCTTACCGTTAAGTCCTTGCCCATAATCGTTTTTATTACCGCATACGACGAGTACGCCGTACAGGCCTTTAACCTCCACGCCATAGACTACATTTTAAAACCCTTTAAAAACGAACGTTTTTTTGAATGCCTCGACATCCTTAAAACCAAACTCAGCAACAATTACGAACAAAAACTGAACGACGTCATGGCACTTTTGGAAAAAAAGCCCAAAGGCAACGACAAACTGTTGATTACCCAAAACAACAAAACCCTGTTTGTTGATGTATTAAAAATAAAGTACATACTGTCCTCAAGTTACTATGCTGAAATCTATACCGATGATGAAAAAAAGTACGTGATACGCGAATCCTTAAAAAACCTGATTAAAAACTTGGATACAAGCATATTCCATAGGATACACCGTTCGACCATTATCAATATAAATTTCGCTTCTGAACTCTTACACTCGGGCTTTAACGAAACCGACATCCGCATGAAAGACAACAAAGTGTTCAGGATAAGCAAATCGCACAAAACAGACTTTTTAAAAAAAATAGGAGCAAAAGAATGAAGAGACTATTCAATAAATATTTTGAACCCGGGTTGTTTAAAAAAATAGCACTATTCTATCTCGGCATCAGTATTTTGATGGTGCTCAGACACCTTTATATGTTCAAATCCGCTGGGCGTGAGATGCCTCCCTTTGGAGAAATGTTCACGGTATATACCATAGATTGGATATTTGTGATAAGTTTTATGCTCATTGTTATGATGCTTACAAAATGGTTGTTGGAAAAAGAAGTTAAATGGCGGTATATTTTTTCTATACACCTGTTGTTGGCTCTAACACTCTCGTTTTTGGCCGGGGTTATTGCCCCTTTAGTAATACCAACTAACGAACCATATGCCTTAGAAAGTGTTATGTATTATTTTGTGCTTAACATTCATTTGAATATTTTAATTTATACCAGCATCGCCCTAATTACCTATAATTATTTCCACCTTAGGAAAATAAAAGAAGAAACAGCCCGAGCCGAAGCCTTGGAGAACACCTTGTTGCAATCCAAAATAAAAGTCTTGGAATCACAATTGGAGCCTCATTTTCTCTTCAATACGCTCAATAGCATATCCAGCTTGATAACCCAAAACCAAGTAGGGGCCCAAAACATGGTGGCTGATTTGAGTAGTTTTTTAAGAAAAGTACTTGAAATGCGCAATTTTGAAATGATTACTGTAGAAAAGGAAATGACCATTTTGGAAGATTATATGGCGCTAATCTTAAAACGCTTCCGCGACGATTTAAAGATAGAAACACAAATAGATCCCGATACCCATCAGGTAAAAATCCCCGGGATGCTCGTACAACCTTTAATTGAAAATTCCATCAAGCACGGCTATTCGTTAAAGCACAGCCTGTTGAAAATAAAATTAAGCATATTCAACAAGGTGGACAAAACCCATATTGTAGTTGAAAACGATGGAAAAAAGATGCCCAATACCGGTTTAAAGGGGTTTTCCGGCTTTGGACTCAGCAATGTTCACAACCGCTTGCAGGCCTATTATAAAGAAGATTTTTCGTTGGAAATAAAAAATGTTGACGGCGGCGTGAAAACGGAAATCGTCATTCCCAGCAAAACCTGAAGGTTCGAAAAGTGAAAATGGTCTTCGCTTTAAAAATAATCTTTTTCACTTTATATCAAAAAAAAGCCATTCACATCAAATTTAGTTTGGTTGGCATCATTTTACCACAAACAAGTATGTTTCCGTTTTACATTTGGGTTAACAAATAGTTGTTCAAGGTTCCACTAAACTTTGATCTCATTATGACAATTATTTGAGATTAGCCAAAAAAGCAGTACTCGTGAGTACTGCTTTTTTTTCAAAAACCTGTTTTTTTTAATTCATAAAATAGGGTGTTGACTTCTAAATACAGCCGATCCACATCATTATATCCGATAAAGCAGTATAAGAAACTACATTTGATTTGTTAACTAAAAACTAATTTATATGAAGATGGGAACAATAGTGAAACTGTTCTTTTCCGTGCAACTTCTATTCATGTCGTATTATGGGTTTGCACAAGAAAAAGAAATTACTGGTGTGGTTACAGATAGTGAAGGTCTGACCTTGCCTGGTGTAAACATTATTATTAAGGGTACTACAGGGGGTACCCAAACAGATTTTGAAGGGAATTATAGTATCAACACAGCTGTTGGCTCAACCTTGGTGTATTCGTACATTGGGTTAACAAGTGTCGAACGAGTTGTGGGTTCCGATAACATTATTAACATTCAAATGCAAGAAGACGCCCAAGCTTTGGGCGAAGTTGTAGTAACAGCTTTAGGTATTCAAAAAGAAAAGCAAGCATTGGGATATGCTGTTTCAGAAGTTACATCTGAAAGCATTGAACAACGTGCGGAAGGTGATATTGCTCGTGTTCTTACAGGCAAGGCTTCCGGGGTACAAATAAACCAACAAAGTGGTTTGTCGGGGTCTGGGACCAACATTATTATTCGAGGACTTAACTCGTTTAGTACCAGCAATCAAGCATTGTTTATAGTAGATGGTGTGCCGTTTAGTGGGGATACCAACGCACAAGGTAATTTTATTGACGGAAACAATGGATCAAGCCGGTTTTTGGATTTGGATCCTAACAATATAGAAAGCGTGAACGTTTTAAAAGGCCTTGCTGCTGCAACATTATATGGATCGCAAGGTAAAAACGGAGTTATTTTAATTACTACAAAATCTGGTTCTGCAAAAAAAGGAGCTAAAAAATCTGAAATCACAATCAACAGTTCAGTATTTTTTAATGAAATAGCTTCCTTGCCGGACTATCAAAACGAATATGGTAACGGATTTGACCAAGCCTTTGGTTGGTTCTTCAGTAATTATGGACCAAAATTTGAAGAAGAAGGGGTGGCCGGTTACGGCAATGATCCTGCCATTGACGGAAATGCAACTTTACCACACCCCTATTCAACCGCGGCGGCGGCTACAGGAATTCCTCAGGCCTTTCCTGAATTTCAGGGAGTACGCTATAAGTGGCAGCCGTACAACAGTGTAGAAGATTTTTTTAGAATGGGTACTGTTTTAAGTACTTCGATCAACGCTAAAGGTTCATCAGACAATGGAAAAATATCGTATAATGCTAACTATAGTCACTTAAATGACGAAGGGTTTACCCCGGGGAATTCCTTAACAAGAAACACACTTTCAGTAGGTGGTAATGCGGAGTTAAGCAATAGTTTTACCATCAATGGAACCTTAAACTTTTCCAGAACAGATTTTGTCTCTCCACCAGTAGCATTAAGTCAAGGTAATGGAGCAACAGCAGCCGGCTCGTCTATTTTTGGCGATCTGTGGTTTACCCCCAGAAGTATCGACATCCAGTCGTTGCCCTATGAACATCCCGTAACGGGAGGTAGTGTTTACTACCGTCAGGACAACTCGATTCAACATCCCTTATGGACTATACACAATGCAGGCTCCAACCAATTAACCAATCGGGTGTTTGGGCAATCCAGCATCAACTATAGTATTACAGACAACTTAAACTTGACCTATAGGGCTGGAATTGACGTGTATAACGAAGCAAACGTAAACTACCAAAACAAAGGCGGTATAAACAGCAACAGCGGCGATGCCAGATTAGCCAGTGGTATATATTCCACTTGGAACAATACCAATACCATTTGGGACCACAACTTAGTGTTTACTGGCGATTACGATTTGACTGATGCCGTAGGGTTTTCGTTTAACGTTGGTGCAACGTCAAGAAGAGAGGTTTTTGAGCAAAACGGTGTTGCAAGTGATGGTCAACAGGTGTTTGGTGTATTAAAACATTTCAATTTCTTAAATCAAGATGAAATTGAGTTGTTTACTGAAAGAAACATTGCAGGAGTGTATGGTCAGTTTGATTTTGATTACAACGGGTACTTGTACCTTACCTTAGCGGGGAGAAACGATTGGGTGTCAAACTTCTCGGTTGACAACCGTTCAATCTTCTACCCGAGTGCCAGTATATCCTTTATCCCTACTAAAGTATTTGAAGGTTTAAAATCAGATAAAGGGATTAACTATTTAAAACTACGGGCTGGATACGGTACCTCAGCTGGGTTTAACACATTTAATCCATTTCCCATCGCTTCTACCTTAATCTTAAACACACAGGATTTGCAAGACAGAGGTGGTAGTAATGTGGTTACCAATACTACCGGACAGGCATTGGGAAATCCGAATTTAAAACCAGAAACTGTTTCCGAAATTGAAGTAGGACTGGAATCCGCTCTGTGGGACAACAGGATTACGTTGGATTTATCACTTTACAAAAGAATTACTAACGACTTAATTGTAAGTCGACCTTTGGATCCTTCAACAGGATATTCAAGCACAGAAACCAATGTTGGTGAAATACAGGGTAGAGGGCTCGAAGCTGATTTAGGCCTAAACTTAATAAAGAGTGAAAGCGATGGTTTTAACTGGAACACTAATATGAATTTTACTACATATGAAACAGAAGTAACAGACCTTGGCCTTGATACAGAAAGGGTTATTTATGCCGGATTTATCAACTTAGGTAACGCAGCCATTGTAGGTGAACCACTGGGTGTTATATACAGTACTGCTATTGCAAGAGACCCTGATACAGGAGAATATCTTGTGGATGCACAAGGTAATTATCTGCAAGATCCGGAAGATCAAGTAATAGGCGACCCCAATCCCGATTGGACGGCTAACCTAAGTAATTCTTTCTCTTTTAAAAATTTCTCGCTTGGTTTTCAATTGAATTATGTTCATGGTGGCGATATCTACTCCAGTACCATATCCACCCTCTTGGGGCGTGGGCTTATTCCCGAAACCCTGAACAGGGAGGCCACTTACATCCTTGATGGTTTGGGCCCCGACGGGCAACCAAACAGCATACAAATCAATAACTCAGATTTCTATTTTACCAATGTACTGTTTGGCCCGAGTGAATTACAGGTTTATGATGCAACTACTATTAGGTTACAGGAACTGTCACTTGGATACTCATTACCCAAAAAAATCTTGGAAAAAACACCTTTTGGAGAGCTGTCCTTTAAAATATCTGGGAACAACCTCTGGTACGATGCTGTAAACACTCCGGATGGAGCTCGATTTGACCCAAATACATCAGGTACAGGGGTAGGTAATGGCTTTGGTTTTGATTTCTTGAACGGGCCAAGTTCAAGACGATACGGTTTTAGTGTTAAAGCTACTTTTTAATCAAAAATTTGAAAAATGATAATCATGAAAAAACATATAATGATCGCGGTTTTGTCCGTTTTGGCATTGTTTACCTCGTGTGAAACAACAGACTTGGATAAAACACAAAATCCCAACGCATTAACCCCTGAAAGTGCTAATACTGATTTCTTTTTAAATTCCATTCAAGAAGACTTTGTAAGGCAACTGGAAGGTGATGCAGATAATGATCCTAATGACAATTGGCCATCAGGTGGAGCGGTTAATGGTGATGGGTTTTCCATATTTGGTGCCCAACTTACCCGTATGATGGCAATGACAAATACGAACTCTCAAAATTATGCCGCTACCTTCCAGCCAACTGATTTTGATGACGAATGGCTAAATGCATATACCGGCATTATCAAGGACATTAGAACGATGACTCCCTTGGCAGAAGAGGCGGGACAAACAAGACATATTGGTATAGGTCAGTTTATAGAGGCATATACTATGGTTACCCTAGTTGATTTCTTTGGAGATGTGCCTTATTCTGAAGCGTTTCAAGGTGAGGAGGCAATACTTAATCCTAACCTGGACAGTGGCGCCGATATTTATGATGCAGCCTTGGTATTGTTAGATAATGCCATTGCAAATTTCACAGGTGGAGTATCCACAGAACCCGCGCTCGATGTTTTTTACGACAACGATTATTCAAAATGGGTAAAAGCGGCTAATACGCTCAAAATGCGTATATACTTACAACGTAGACTGGTTGACCCAAACGCCATGTCCAGCTTTAATGCTATTGTAAATTCGGGGAATTACATTCAAGATACTTCCGATGATTTTGAGTATCAATGGCCAGGGACAAATGCTTCTAACCCCGATTCGAGACATCCTAGGTATGGTTTGAATTATACCGGTGTAGGAGTAGCTGATTTTCAATCCAATTGGTTTATGAACCTAATGGATACCACAGACGATCCTCGTATCAGGTATTACTTTTATAGACAGGTCAATGCTGTACCAGGACAAGAAATACCATCAGATCAGTCACTTATCAGGTGTTCTACCCAACAGGCTCCTCAACACTATATTGATGGGGGTTACGTATTCTGTAACCTGCCTAACGGTTATTGGGGTAGAGATCATGGGCAAAACGACGGTCGCGATCCCGATGCGTTTCATGTAACTGCACACGGTGTATATCCGGCGGGTGGCAAGTTTGACGACAATAGATTTGAAGGTGTTAGCCTTGTTACAGGAGGGCAAGGAGCCGGTATAACGCCAATACTTACCGCTGCTTGGGTCGATTTTATGAAAGCTGAAATGGCTTTAGCCAATGGTGCTACTCTGCCTGCAAAAACAGCGATGATGGACGGTATTTCAAAATCCATCACAAAAGTACAGTCATTTGGAGCATTAGATCCTGAAGCAGACCTTTCTTTTGAACCTTCAGCCACTGATGTAAGCGATTATATAGACGCTGTGTCAGCCAATTGGGATGCGGCCAGTACAGCTGGTAAATGGGATGTTTTAGCTGAACAGTTCTTTATAGCTACATATGGTAATGGTGTAGAATCCTATAACTTTTACAGAAGAACAGGTTTCCCCACAACCTTACAACCCAATCGTTCCCCATCACCGGGTACTTTTGTAAGGTCAATCTATTATCCGGCAATTGCTGCTACCACAAATTCAAACATACAGCAAAAATCAGATCAGACGCAACCTGTATTTTGGGATAGTAACGCTCAACCGCCGGCTGCTAATTAATATTAACTGTGGAATTAAAATATAATAGTATGAAAAAAATTATAAGATATAGTTTATTGACAGTAGTTGCATTGATTGTAAGTTCGTGTAGTACCGAAGATAAAACAGTAGATGATGTAATCGAAAATGTAGAACGAGGTGCCTTTTTAAGAACCATAGCAGTTAACAACCAAACTTTCGACTTTAACGATACTTCTTCCATGTGGTCTATTACTGTCGAAGAACAAGATCAAGAAAATGGTGCATTGCTTGAAGAAGTTGAAGTGTACGCCATGCTTATTGCCGCAGACGGGAACAGCTCAGAAGAGCTCGTTAAAACCATTCCGGCCTCACAGTTTAGCCCTGGTCCGTTAGAGCTACCTCGTGCAGACATTGAAGTGGCTTTCTCAGAAGCCCTAAGTGCTTTGGGGCTACAGTCTGGTGATTTTGAAAGTACAGACCAATTTAACATCAGGTTGAATTTAAAGCTTACCGATGGTAGGTCTTACACCCAAGGCGATGCCAACCCTAACATTACTGGCGGGCAATTTTTTCAATCGCCCTTTGCGTACCGGGTACAGTTTTTCTGTGCGTTGGCAGACGCCTCATTATTTTCTGGCTCATACACCGTAACAGCCGATGCCTGGGCAGATTACGCCCCGGGCGACCAAGTGCCTGTTGTTGAGGGCGACGACCCATATACGTTCAGGATTTTATCGACCAACAATCCGTTTATCAACAATACTGATACATCTTATATAGAAGTAACCATCAACCCCGACGATGGGTCTGTAACAGCAATGGCTAACGAAGTTTTCGATTATGGAGTACCTGTTACTGTGTCAGGCTCTGGAACGGTAGGCACCTGTACCGGCGATATTAACTTGATATTGGATTTTGTTCCCTTCGCTACAGATCAATTGTTTACTTTGACTAAAAATTAATGTTGATCTTTAAAATTAAAAAGGGCCTCTTTCTGGGGCTCTTTTTGTTTAAAAAATTTTATAGAACATGAAAACCTCAACACCATATTCAAAACAAAGGTTTGTCTTAGGCCTGATACTGTTTTTTACGACCATGACATCAAGTCAAATATCAAAAAACTATGGTCAACGACTGGACAACACCCAATATGCAACCTCAGCTGCCGAGGCCGCCCTCTCTGAAATGTTTGTACAGGGTCTTGGCAAAACAAGTGAAACTCTTGAATTAGAAAACATCAATGGGTCACCTTATTTAAACGAATCCTTTACCAAAGGGAAAGTGTTTTATAAAGATTCTTTGATGGGAGAACATTTTTTGCGCTACAATGCCTACAGCGACGAAGTAGAGTTAAAAAGAACGGTCTTAAAAGAAGAATCGATCAAGGCCTTGCTAAAGGACAAATATATTTATTGTACAATTTCGGGAGTTCCCGTCGTCTATACATCGTATAGCAACGACAAAGAACAAATGCTTAACGGTTACCTACTTAAAATAACCGAGGGCAGTCAGTACAGCCTATACGTTAAAAAGACCAAAATATTTAAAGAAGGAAAAATATCAACCAACTCATTGGCACAGAGTATTCCGCCAAAATTTGTTGACGAAACGGAATATTATATTGGAAAGCATCACGATAATATCAAAATACATCTACCTGTAAAAAAAAGAAAGCTGTTGCAGGTTTTTAATATTGCACTACGCCCCAAAATAAAAAAGTATATAAAACAACACAAAATTAAACTAAAAGATAAAAACGAATTGGTTAAACTGATAGCCCATGTTAATACACTGCATTTGTAGCACATTAAGGACAAATCAAAAAATATGAAAACTAAATTCTTTGAAATATCACCTGTTTTGCCAAGTCAAGACATAGACAGAGATGTCGATTGGTACGAAAGAAAAGTAGGATTTAAGCTTTTGCATAAAGACAGTATGTATGCTGTCTTGAGAAGAGAAAATCTCTGTATCCATTTACAGTGGCATGCTGATACAGAAGACGACCCACTTCTCGGAGGTTCGGTAATAAAGATTTTCTTAAAGAACTTAATGCCGATTTTTGAGGAATTAGTGGAAAGGGGAACTGCAAAGAGAGATAAATTAAGATTAAAAACAGCTTGGAAAACTAACGAATTTGGGGTTCATGATTTGAATAATAATTCTATATTCTTTGTTGAAGACTTGTAAGCAGGCAAGATTGAAGGTATTTCAGAGAGTTTGATGGAGGTTCAAGAGTCTTGAAAAGGTAAATAACATGCTACAACAGAGTGTAAAAATAATTGATTGGTTCTAGCCTACTCTGAAAATCCTGTTTATTGTTATATTTAAGAGTATGTTTCTGCCTATTAGCATCCGGATTAAGCCCTAGATAAGTCCATACATGTATGAAAAGAATGTGTATTTATCTAAAAAATATCCGTGAGTTACACCTTACAGGAAAAAGGTTTATGTAAATTTGGGGCTTATAAATTGTTTTGATTTTTTAATCCTACTATATTTGCGTTACCGGAATGATAGCAATTTCCTTTGGAGGTTCATTTACTTTGTCGTCAACAAATCGGATAACAAATTGTTTTTTAATTTAACAATCTACTGATATATAATAAGTTATAAGAGTCAGGAGTCATCCTGTCATCCCGACCAAGAAAATCCAATCGCGAAAGTGGTTGGATTTTTTATTTTTAGGTTAATGACATATGACAGAAATATTTCATCATTCACTTTTAAATATTCCTGTCCTATATAAACCATGCAACATCCAAAAATACTTTTCACGCATTTCCCTCCCCTCTTCAAAATTGTGTCAAGTCTTATCAAATTAAAGTAAAAAGCCATTAATTTTATCACTATAGAATTTCTTTTGTACAGGACAATAGGTTTACTTTTAAATATTTCAGCATTTTTGTGCTTGGATATAATGGTTGTTGGTTGTATTATTAACGATTTTTGATTGATGATTAACAAAACATAATTCTTAACCAGCTATATCATTGACACATTAACAAATTCATATGAAACTATTAGAATACATTATAAAGCACTCCAAATTGCCCGAAAAAGGGGTGATCAATACTATAAAGTTACTCAACGAAGACAGTACCATTCCGTTTATTTCTCGTTACCGGAAAGAAATGACCGGAAACCTTGATGAAGTACAGATAACCACTATTGCGAAGCTACAACAAACCTTCGAAGAGCTTGAAAAAAGGAAACAAACCATCTTAAAAGCCATCGAAGAACAACAGGCGCTTACACCAGAACTCCAACAAAAAATTGAACAAAGCGAAACGGCTTCGCAACTGGAGGATCTCTACCTTCCGTTCAAAAAGAAAAGAAAGACCAAGGCCTCTACAGCAAGGGAAAAAGGTTTAGAACCGCTGGCAAAGATCATCATGAAACAGCATGATGACGATGTCGGTCTAACTGCCAAACGCTACCTGAACGATAAAGTGAAAAATGTGGAAGAAGCACTGCAGGGTGCCCGCGATATTATGGCCGAATGGATAAACGAAAACCAGTGGGTACGTAACAAACTCCGCCGTTTGTATTCCAGAAAGGCTGTTATAAAAACCAAAGTGGTCAAGGATAAAAAAGATACCGAAGAAGCCCAGAAATTTCAACAGTATTTTGACTGGAGTGAACCTTTGTCCAAAACACCTTCGCATCGTTTATTGGCAATGCTGCGTGCCGAGAATGAAGGCATTGTTCGTATTAAAATTGAAGTTGACAAAGACGATTCCTTGGACATTATTGACAATATCATTATTAAAACCGATATCCAAAGCAGTACCGATCAGGTTTTTATAGCTATTGAAGATGCCTACAAGCGTCTGCTCGATCCGGCTATCTCCAACGAAGCTCTAAAAGAGGCCAAATTCAATGCCGATGAAGCTGCCATTAAAGTGTTCTCTAATAATCTCCGTCAGTTGCTTTTGGCTGCTCCCCTGGGCGAAAAACGTATTCTTGCCATAGACCCGGGATATAAAAGTGGATGCAAAGTGGTTTGTTTAGATGAGAATGGCGACCTGAAATACAACGAAAACATATACCCACATCCACCCCAAAGACAAACAGGACTAGCAATCAAGAAGATAAAAACGCTGGTCAGTGCCCATAAAATTGAAGTCATTGCCATTGGTAACGGTACAGCATCCAGGGAGACGGAAGCTTTTATTAAAAAGATTGCCTTCGACAGGGATTTACAGGTCTTTGTAGTGAATGAAGCCGGGGCTTCAGTATATTCAGCATCTAAAATTGCACGAGACGAGTTTCCAAATTACGATGTCACCGTACGCGGGGCAGTGTCTATTGGTCGCCGTCTGGCTGATCCCCTGGCTGAGCTCGTAAAAATAGATCCGAAAAGCATTGGTGTGGGGCAATATCAACACGATGTGGATCAGACCAAACTCAAAGAAGAGCTGGATATGGTGGTCATGAGTTGTGTAAATAGTGTTGGGGTGAATGTAAACACTGCCTCTGCTCCACTGCTGAGTTATGTTTCTGGTATTGGTTCAGGCTTGGCAGAAAACATCATAAAATACCGCACCGAAAACGGAAGCATTCAATCGCGGAAGGATTTATTGAATGTCCCCCGATTGGGTAACAAAGCATTTGAACAAAGTGCTGCATTTCTTAGAATTACGGGTGCCGATTATCCTTTGGATAATTCGGCAGTGCACCCTGAGTGTTATAAGCTTGTTGAGCAGATGGCAAAAGACCAAAAGGTGTCTTTAGAAAAACTTATCGGCAACAAAGAACTTATAAAGCAAATAAACCTCAATAATTATACTACCGACACCGTCGGGCTTCCCACACTAACCGACATTGTAAAAGAATTGGAAAAACCGGGATTAGATCCACGGAAGAAAGTCAAAGTTTTTGAGTTCGATCCGGCTTTAAAGACCATTGAAGATGTCAATGCCGGTATGAAAGTACCCGGTATTGTAAACAACATCACCAATTTTGGGTGTTTTGTAGATATAGGCATTAAAGAAAGTGGATTGGCACATATCTCTAAACTCGCCAATGAATTTGTAAGCGATGTCAATGCTGTAGTACACCTACACCAGCACGTCATGGTAAAAGTCATTGAAGTTGATCTTTCCAGAAAACGGATTCAGCTTTCGATGATTGATTAGTAAGAAGCATATTTTTTAAAGTGAACTATTATGACCTCCTCTGATGAATTGTAGGAGTGCTAGCTCAGCTTTGGCAAAAGGTAATATGGCCTAACCCAAACCATTTGCTATCAGCATACACTAAACTAAGTACTTTCAGAAGTAAGCCGATTTTATATAATTCGTTTTTAGTAATAAGAGCATTTATTAACTTTTCATTTCCACTGTTCAAATTTCCCTCTCTTAAATTCAAATATTTTTTCCGAGACTAAATGATCTCCTGTTTCATTAATTTCGCGAATGGTATTTTTTAATTTCTCAATATTTTCTTTATCGTTTGTTCCAGATGTCAAATAAAATTAAACTCACCTCATAATCTCCACCAGAAGTCAACATGAAATAACCATTTTCTCCATGTCTTTCCATTTTTGAAACGACAGAATTTAGGCTTTCAATCGCTTTTTCTTTTAGCTTATCAAGCCCGATGTATTAGTTCTTCAAACTTTCCTTGGCTAAATGGAACGTGCAGTCTTGTCAGCGAAGGAAACCGATCAAAGGATTATGAAAGGGATTACAGGAAAACAGTCCCTTTACGATTTATCCATTTCTCATGGTATAGTCGCAAATAAAAAAACTATAAAATTACGGAAAGGGACTGTTTGCTTTAAATTCCAAAATCAGTCCGGTTTTTCAGGAGAAGGACTCCCTCTAAAAAGGATCGCTTTGCCAACAGGTTTAAATGTATTCTGGCCCCTGTATGAGAATTATTCATCTTCAGGACATGCTCCATATGCCTTTTTGCAGTATCCCATTGTTTCAGGCCCATATTCCCCAGACCTTCCAGATAATGACTGTGAGCCCGATTCTTCTGATCGAGATCTTCCTCAAATATCAATAGGTCTGGCAAAGACACAGCAAAGTAATCTATTTTTACGGTATCATTCCCATGGTCTTTCCCATAAGCGATCAACTTTTCAAATCGCTCCCGGGCTTCCCTTTCACTACCCAGTTTAAGTAGGGCCAGCCCTTGGTAGAATATTTTATCGGGTTGCTGGTCATTATAGAACGTTGCAGGGCTCGGATCACTTAAGCCAACAGAGGCCGTTCTAAAATATTCTGCCGCCCCGGATGTATCCCCGAGCTTTTCACAGGCAATTCCGAGCCAATAATCAATGTCGTTTTCCTGAGTTCCGAACAATTTACCCTCGCCCAGGTTTTCCGGATATATCTTTGCTGTCTCCAAATGTGCAATAGCCTCCTGATAATCTCCACGGATAATGAGTTTTTTTGCTATTTCTATTTTTGCCGTTACGTATTGAAACGGTACCTTTCCTTCCCCTCCTTCCCACGGATGGAATTTTCTCGATTCGATAAGATGTAACGCCCGCTCACTATCATCGAGAAGATTGTGCAAGGTGGCAAGCTCCAGATAGGTATCGTCCCTTGAATTGCAGAGTTCCCTGTGCTGTTCAAACAATTGCAGCCGCGTTTTAACGGAAATGTTTCTCTTTTTATAGAGCTGGTCCAGTTCCATGAGTATCCTTGCATTTTTTTTACCTATGGAAAAGGCTTCTTCCAGATGTGTCTGTGCCAAATCCTTCTCATCGGTCTTATTATAGTATAAAAGGGCCAGGTTTCGGTGACAAATGGCATTGTCTGGATCTAACCGAATCGCTTTTTCCCAGGCTTCCCTGGCGTGATCGTACTGTCTCGAAGCATACCAGAAATTTCCCAGATAGTAATGGGAATGACTGTCCTCCGGATTGTCCTTTATAGCGGTTTTGAGCACAACCACCTCCTCCAAACGGTTCGGAAAGCAATAATCCACAGGCATTTCTACTGCGATTTTATAATAGGCATCGGATTTCTCCCGTTGCCCTGTTTTAGCGTAGAAATAAGCCATAAAATAGGCTGCCATGGGGTAAAACTCCTTTTTTCCGTCGGAATACAATTCAAGTACTTTGATCGCCGAAAGATACTCCCCGGCCTCAGCATAGTCGATAGCCAACTCTATGTAATTGTGAACGTAATCCCTCATCATCGATTTAAAATATTCCAGATCCTGTTCCGCAAGGCTCAGCAGGTACTTTTCGAAAAGCATTCCAAAATTGAACCGGTCTATTTTCAGGGATTCACTGATCAGTTGTTCGATGGCCTTCGATTGGCCAAGTTTTCTCAATATAATGGCTTTAAGGTGACGGGCTTTGTGATTGTGCCAGTTCCTAATAAGAGATTTTTGTACCAGTTCCAGCGCCTTTTCTTCCCTGTTCCTACAACAGATCTGTGCAAGATTAAAGTACCCTGCATCCTGCCATGCCGCATTCCAGCAGGATTTGAAAAAGGCTTCGTAAGATTTATCCAGGTTCCCTAAAAATTTCAGGCACATCCCCTTGTTAAAAAATGCCTCCCCGTCATAAGGGTTCGGATTTCTGTCTGTGAGTGTTGCAATGGCCGTCTCAAAGAATTTCAATGCCTTTCTAAAGCGCCCTCTCCTGAGATACCAAAGTCCCATTGCATTATTGTTTCTCACATCCCCGGGTTCCCTGGACAGAGCTTCCTTATAATAATCCTCTGGATTATAAGTGGCATGACGGTATTGTTCAAGATGTAATCCGGTTAGATATAATTGTTCTGTTGATACAATATCACCGGGAGCTTTTGCAGCTTTGGCCGCTTTGGGAATTGCAATCTTTTCTTCAGGTTCGGGGACCCACGTAAGGAGTATATTACCATGGTCGTCCCTAAGACAGAATTCAAGTTCTTGAAATTTGTATCCCCGAAGGTTTATCATGACCTGATATCCTTTTTCCGGTCTCAAATCTGTCCGCTCCCTGTAAAGGGTTTCCTTTTTGGCTGAGAGTACTATATCACTATCAGGGTAAACAGCTGTTACGTATATTTTTAAAACTACTTTATCACCTTCCTTTTCCATGTTCACCAAGGCATTCTTTGTGGCATTTTTAACGACTCCCACACTGTGATAAGGCATAAAATATTGACGAAAGCTCTTTTCCTCATAGGGATGCAACCAGGAGAAGTCGGGTTGATTGTCGGTATAGACCCCGCACATGAGCTCTATATAGGGGCCGTCTGTCTCTGTGAGGTTTCTGTCCCAGGCATGCCCGAAATCTCCATTACCCCAGGTCCACTGCTTTTTACCGGGTGAAATATGGTGATCTGCAATATGTAAAAGCCCTGCTTCGGTGTCATTTTCGTAGCCCCCCACAAAATCGTATTTGGATGTAATGGCCATATAGGAAGTGGGGACAGGAATATTTTTATACCGGGAGATATCGGTTCCAGGAGAATAATCCACTTTATAATATTCCCCACTAGCTATCGGAAATTCGGAAACGTCACGCTTACCGTGATCAAATACGGCATGAACATCCGGAGGAAATACCGATTGATAATGATCGTTGACCGCTACGGCCGGATTGGCCCACCAAAGAAAGGTCTGGGGGTGCGGTGTGCGATTGTAAACCCGCCCTTTTATTTCCAGATAAGCTTTGTCCGGGTACAGGGTAAATCCGGCCATTCCCTTCGTCCTAGACATGCGTTCGGTCTCACTCACCCAGACCGTCACACTACCGTCGGTATTTTCCTCAATACAGGAGTCAACGGGTTCATAGGTACTGGGACGGTGGTGTTGCGGCCAGTTAAATTCTATTCCCCCAGAGATCCAGGGACCCGTCAATCCAACCAGGGCAGGTTTTATAACATGGTTGTAGTACACAAAGTGCCGTTGCTTTATTTTATCAAAAGCCATTTGAATTCTCCCACCCAACTCCGGCAACACCATGATCTTCAGGTACTGGTTTTCCAGGTATATAACATTCCACTCTTTTGCTACAGGATGATCGGATATCTGTTCTATTACCGGGTTCGGATAAACAACCCCGCTACTCCCCTGGTACACTCTTTTTTCCAGAAAGAAAGGGTATTTTTCAGGGGATCCCGTTTCATAAGTAGGAATGTTAATTTTCGCTTTCCAGGCTTTTACTTTATTTGCTGTTCTCATTTTTTCCAGTTAATTCAATCTCTATTTCTTCGAGGCTTTTTTCTTTGGTTTCGGGAAGCTTCCTTTTGATAAAAACATATCCTCCCAGGCATATGAGGCTGTACAGCCAAAAGGTACCATAAGATCCCAGTCCTTTATTCAGTACCGGGAATGAAAAAGTAAGTGTGAACGAGGCCACCCATAGTGAAAAAGTAGCTATGGACATGGCCAGTCCCCTTAAACGATTCGGGAAGATCTCCGAAAGGATCACCCAGGTGATCGGTGCGAGCGACATAGCATAAATGGCTATGGCCACTATCACCAAAAGCAATACGGGCCATCCGGAAAATCCGAAATAATACGCACTGCCGAGCATGGCATATACCAAGGTAAGTCCTAATGCCCCGAATAGCATTAACCTCCGGCGCCCCCATTTATCAACGGTATTCATGGCCACCAATGTAAATACTAGGTTAACACTGCCGGTTATGACAATATTAAACAGCATATCTCCCACATTGTAACCTGCGGCGGCAAAGATCTCATCGGCATAATTAAAGATAACATTGATTCCGCACCACTGCTGAAAAAAAGCCAAGATCACCCCTATGGTCAGGATGGTTAAAAGTTTAGGTTTCTTTAGTTCGGAAAAAGTAACCCTCCGGTTGTTTTTTTCTTTGACAAGTGTTTT
This sequence comes from Galbibacter kalidii, assembly GCF_026241135.1. Taxonomy (GTDB): domain Bacteria; phylum Bacteroidota; class Bacteroidia; order Flavobacteriales; family Flavobacteriaceae; genus Galbibacter. The sequence goes on along the minus strand of NZ_JAPFGA010000005.1, from coordinate 175,223 downwards.
CTTCATGTTGTCCAGTTGTTCCCTTGCATAATCCGCGCCGCCGATCCGCGTTAAGATGTGCCCGGCTCTCTGATACTGATGATGTTTGACCATAAACCGGGGACTTTCCGGAACAAGCAGCATGGTGAAAAGAAAGACAGTGGCAGGGATCATTTCCGCCCAGAACATCCATCTCCAGCCCTGTTGTCCGTTCCAGGAAGAAAGGAGGTCGGCAGCTTCGAAATCCGCAGGAACAGGTTCGGCAATCAGGTAATTTACGATTTGTGCAAGCAATATCCCTATAACAATAGTGAGCTGATTTATGGAAACAAGCCTTCCCCTTCTTGCGGAAGGTGCAATTTCAGCAATATACATGGGTGACAAGGTAGAGGCCAAGCCTATTCCCAGCCCCCCGATCAGGCGGTATATGATAAATACAGTAAAGCCATCCGCATAACCCGAACCAAATGCGGAAACCAGAAAAAGCAATGCAGACGCCATCAATGGCCATTTACGACCTATGGTGTCCGAGACCACCCCCGAAACCATGGCCCCGAATATACACCCTACCAATGCGCTGCTGACTGCCCACCCCTGTAAAGTAGCGGACCCCGTAATACCAAAAAACAATTCATAAAAGGGTTTTGCTCCTCCTATCACTACCCAGTCATATCCGAAGAGCAGCCCCCCCATCGCAGAGATAAGGGCAAGGGCATAAACATATTTCAGGTTGAAATTTCGATTGCTTATAGCCATTTTATTAAGCGTAAAATTGACAGGGAGCCGTTGAAAAACTCCATAACAGTATCCCCGGTATACTACTTTTTATACCTGCTAATTTAAACTGTTCGGAGTTCTCTATACATAGAATATCCTTTTAAAATAATGGATTATCTTATATCGAATTCCAGTACAGTTATTCATATTTGGGAAAATACAATAAATAAATTTGAGGGTACAATTACCAATCCGGATTTTGCTCGATCTGTTGATTTTACTTTAGAATTGATTTGACCTTATCAAAGGCTATCTGCGTTTCAGGAGTGAACGCATCACTGTTCATGTAGCGTTCCAGACTGTATAACAACTGCCTGGCTTCCGGCCGGCTCTGTTGATCTTTCATAAGGTCTATACCGGAAATAAGCAGTTTTCCCTCGCCTACCTTACATTCTACCAGCAATCCGAGTGATTCGGAGGTGAACCAATCGTCAATTACTCTTAGAACAGGTTTAATACCGTTGCTTAAATGGTCCAGCCGGATAGCATTTGAATGACTCATGGCATCCCACCATTGCCAATTGCTGTGGTTTTGCGTAGGGAAATAGGCGAACGCCGGATGTTCCGGGTCGCAAAGGATACCCAGGGTATGAGGGGCCTGTCCATTGGTCCAGGCCGTATTCCAGAATATACTGGAAAACCCGACGGCGATATCACCACCGGCTTCATATTTCAGGCTTCCTTTCGGGAGACTCAGAAGCAATGTGCCCCCGCCTTCGAGATATTTTTTCTCTTTTGCACCCAGTTGCCGGGCTATACGAACCTTACTTTCTCCCTGTAAATCCTGCTTTTCGGGATAGACCCATATGGTCCAGGAATTCACAAAATCGTTGACTGATACTTCAAGGGTAAGCATTTCCGGTTTCTGAATACCGGATAAGGAATGACGTATTTTCCCCAGAGAAATTCCATTTCCAAGAGGTATATCCGTTTCCGGTAAATCGCCTCGGGCAAAAACCACTCCATCGGAATGTTTTATTTTCCACTTCGGAACAATGGCATTCAAAGCCTTTTCCCCAAAATGTGCAACTTCTATTGCAGCATCAAGGGATTCACTATTGACAAAAACACGTTGGGATAACCGCACCAAAGGAACTGTAGAGTTACAAAACCTGCTATACTCTTCTGCACTGATATATCCCTTTTCTTCCCAGAACGGGTCCAGCACACCAACAAGTGCGGTTCCCTGCCCGGGAAAATCGTGTAAATCGAGTAGCTGAAAACCGCCAAAACCCGGAGTTCGAAGTGCTGCTTCTATATCGGCCTTATAACAGAGCACCTGTAATTTTCCGGAAGCCATTAAAAAGTCCTTTTCCATCCCACCCAAGCCGTTTTCATACAACCGTTCCTTAAATATTTCGAAATTCTTCGGTTTGAGTACGCCGGTATATTTCGATATTTCCTCAAAATTGGGATATACGCACCACTGCCCTATTTCATGACTAATGGTCGGTTGTTCCCATTGCGATGTGATGGTGCTCCAGTCATAATCCGTGCTGGGTGCTTCTTTATTGATAATACTGTTTAGTCCCTGACCCCATCCCTGAATACGCGGATCTGAAGTGCTGTTAAAATCATTTTGATCGATCACAGGCCATCCTGCGGCTGTCGTATATAGTCGCCGGGGATCCTTTATTTTCCAGTACTCTACAAAATCTCTCAGATACTCCTTGTGGTGTTTTCCTCCCGGCTCATTGCCATAGGCCATAAAACAAAACGACGGATGATTTCCGTAGGCCTTTATTATACGCTCGCTTTCCTCCATGATATAGGTGTCCAGGGGAGAGCCGTCGCCGATGGTTGTCGAAAAATTTGCCCATGAGCTACATTCTACCTGGAAGTAGAATCCGAGTTCGTCTGCTGCATCAAACGCTGCTTCGGGAGGACACCAGGAATGAAAGCGCATATGATTAAGTCCAAAGGACTTGCATACATTTATGATCCGCTTCCATTCCTCCTTATCCGTAGGCGGGTAACCCGTTTTCGGGAATATGGCACATTCCAGGGTGCCCCTCATAAATGTAAGCCTGTTGTTTATGGTAAACCGGGAGCCTTTGGTTGCAAATTTTCGCATCCCGAATTGCTCTTTCCTGATGTCTTCAAAACCATCCCCATTTAATTGAACGGACATTTCGTATAAATTGGGAGTGAACTCATCCCATAAAGCCGGGGAATCGCCCATGGCATAATTCAATTCAAAATTGTTCTTTCCCTTTTCTAATGCGATTTCCGCTTCTTCCCTCGGCTGGTTTTCTTCTCTGCCGGTAACTTTAAACAGCGCCTTAACGGTCTGCTTGCTACTCGATCCATTGGCAATGATAAGTTTTACATTCACTTCCTTTTTATCTACATCCGGGTATAGGGTCATTTCCTCGATATGGACAAGTGGTTTTGCTTTTATGGAGAGTTCCCCCACCATACCATTCCAGTTGGATTGTGTGTGGTCTGAGATACTGTGGGAGTTAATGCCTACATCAATATCTTTGACCCGGTTGTCCACTTTAACAGATAGCGTATATGTTCCGGGGTCCAAATTTCCCGGGAGCTCAAATACCTGAGGTGTTCCCAGGCTATTTTCAGTTCCCAGGAGTTGATCGTCCAGCCATACCATGGTTTCCCAATGACCCCTTTCTATTTTAAACTCCAGGGATTTTCCTTTCCAGTCGGAAGGGATCTCAATTTGTTTCTGATACCACGCCACCCCTTTGTAATATTTTTCGGGTTGTAACCAAAAAGGCACCTTTATATTTCCCTCTTGCCTGTATTTTTTATAGGAAGCAGCTTTAAAATAGGAGGAATCCAGAAAAGATCCCGTCCAGGGCGTGGAAAGTCCTATATCATTCCCTTTTCCGTTGGTGGTCATGGAGCCTGGAAGGGTTACAACATCTTCGAATTCCTGATTAAACCACTGCTGATCGGTCCCCACATCCGTGGAATCAATCCTGAATGCCCATTTTCCGGATAAATCCAGTTTTGATAATGTGTCCGAATGCCTCGTGTTGCAGGAAAAAAATAATACTGAAAAGCACCATATCAGCAGTAAATTCCTGATATCATTGATCCTTTTTTGTCGATCAGGTGTTATCATAAGTTTGTTTTGGATTAGTTAATTACAGTATTTCCTCAACTGTTTAGCTAACAAAATTAACGGCATTCCCTTCCCGTCAACATGGATATTCATAGCAATTAAATGGATTATTTTACGATTTTATTATTTTTTAGCTTTTATATTTTAATTTCAATCAAAATCAATGATCTTATTTTAACAAATAGCAAATTTTCCGTAGCTTGTACAAATAAATCCAACTGTCAAGTACCCTTAATTATGGACAATGAATCCCTGAAGATCAAAGAAGGTTTTGTAGGTCAAAGGATGATCGTCTTGCCTCCTGATGTAAGGAAGAAAATTGAAGTGAACCCGATTATAAATTCCCTGTATATAACCGCTATCGGGTACTACCCTTTTGCCAATTATCACGACCGTGAAAGAAAAAAAGGGTGTGACGAATATATCCTGTTATATTGTGTGAAAGGGAAGGGAGTTATTTTTATCGGGAACGAAGAATTAGAACTTCAACCTAACGAGTTTTTTATTATTCCCGTTGGCATTCCACATCATTATAAAAGTTCCCTATCCAATCCATGGAGTATTTACTGGATTCACTTTATCGGAAACAATGCTGATTCAATATACGAAAGGTTATTGAAATACAATTCGGAAAAAACGATCAAAATTCCTTACGACGAGCAGAGAACAGAATTGTTCTTAAAAATGATCAAACTTTTGGAAAACAGCTTTGATGACGCCTCTCTGGAGCTCTCCAACATATATCTTTTACATTATATAAGTTCCTTTATTTATCAATCCCGGACCAATGATCCGACAGAGCGGAAAAACCCGGTGAATGAATCCATAAATTTCATGAAAAAGCATATTGACAAATCGCTTTCCGTCAATGACCTGGCGTCTGAACAGTTTCTATCGGTATCACGTTATTCGGAGTTATTTAAAACAGCAACCGGAACATCTCCGATCAAATATTTTATCCATCTGAAAATTCAGAAATCCTGTCAGTACCTGTACTTTACCAATATGAATGTAAAGGAAATTGCCAATGCCCTGGGATTTACCGATCCCTTTTATTTTTCCAGAATGTTCAAACAGGTTTTGGGACTTTCACCTTCAAAATATAAAAAAGACTATAAGAGATAATTCAAGTGAACAATGTTTATACAATTAAATTAAAAAAGCAGAAAGGAGTAATTAATATGAAAAAAGCAAAAAAAATCTACATCTACTTGCGAATGTTGGGTCTATTGATCCTGTTACCTGCCATTGCAAACGCCAAGGATACCCCGGAGATCCCTGACGGATGGTCGGACGGCTATGTGTACGCAAACGGAATTCGCATCCACTATTACCATGCCGTTCCGGCACCGGAAAAGCCGGTTATCGTGATGGTTCATGGCGTTACGGATATCGGACTTAGCTGGACCACGCTTACCTGGAAGCTACAGGACTCATACAACATATATATGCTTGATGCCCGGGGGCACGGTCTGTCAGATCCATTTACCCCTGCCGATGACGGTAACACGTTGGTAAAAGACGTGGTAGGGTTCGTGCGTGCGATGAACTTCGAAAAGCCTATCCTGATGGGACATTCCATGGGCGCTGCTACGGTGATGCGGGTTGGTGCAGAGTATCCTGATTTGGCGAAAGCAATTATCATGCTGGATCCCGGTCTGGGGCCCAGAGGTCCACGCCCACGGCGAAATACGGAAGAACGCGATACATCGGATAAGGAATCCGAAAGCAATGAGGCAAAAAGTGAGAAGCAGGAACCGGAACCCCTTTCAGTAAGTATGTTTGGCCCTCCTGAAACCTTAGTAGCGCAAAATAATTACAATTATGAAAAACTGGTAGAGACTTGCAAAATCAACACACCAAAATGGGATTTGGTGGATTGCCAATATTGGGCGCTCTCAAAAAAACAATATCACGGCGCCTATTCAGATGAAACATGGCAGGCCATGTCGGGAACGATGAGAACCGGCGAATCGCTGGCAAAGATCCTTGTACCAGCCCTTATTCTTAAAGCTGACGCCTCGCCAGAGCAGCGCAAAGTACATAAGGAAGCGGTCAGTGTGATGCAGAATGGTAAGCTCGTACACATCGATGACGCCGGACACAATCTGCATCATGATCAACTGGAACGAACAGTAGAAGTTTTAAATGGGTTTTTGTACGGATTAAAGCAATAGTGCTTTGCTCACATTAAAGATTGAAAGAAAAAAAATGAAACGACCATGAACTTTTTTAATCAAAAATTTCACGCAGAGTGATGATTAAAATAAGTTCATGAGAGTTCCTGAATGTATTTAAATTTTTTGAACATTCAGAAATCAAAAAATTTTAAACAGATGAAACGAGGAAGTCTATTATTTTTATTAGTTGTATCAGTATCTGTATTCTCTTGTTCAACACAGCATCCTGCCCAGGTTGAAGTTGAAGAGGGAATTTTACAGGGAACATTAGAAAATGGTTTACGTGTTTTTAAAGGCATTCCATTCGCGGCTCCCCCTGTTGGTGACCAGCGCTGGAAAGCCCCGCTTCCTGCTGAAAAATGGAAGGGAGTAAAGCAGGCGACGGAATATGCTCCTTCACCCTATCAGGGCGGTAATCCACGATCTGGTAAAAGCGAAGATTGCTTATACCTGAATGTATGGACACCGGCAAAATCGGATCAGGAAAAGCTGCCGGTAATGGTATGGATCTATGGTGGTGGATTTTCTGTTGGAACGACAGCAGATCCCGTTTGCAGTGGCGTAAAACTCGCAGAAAAAGGAGTTGTAGTGGTTACAGTAGCATACCGCGTTGGTCAACTTGGTTTTTTGGCCCATCCTGAATTAAGTGCAGAAAATGCTAACAAAGTATCAGGGAACTATGGTTTGCTCGATCAGATTGCAGGTCTTCAGTGGATACAGAAAAATATAGCTGCTTTTGGCGGTGATCCCGACAAAGTGACCATTTTTGGTGAATCAGCTGGCGGAATATCCGTGAGCATGTTGTGTGCATCACCTTTGGCCAAGGGGTTATTTCAGGGGGCTATCTCTCAAAGCGGTGGGTCGTTTGGCCCTACCCGTCCAACCACTTATCCCGGAGAAAACATGAAAACACTTCAACAGGCTGAAGGCGATGGGGAATCATATCTTCAAAAAACAGGGTTTTCTTCTATTACAGAATTGCGAAAGTTACCACCGGACAGTTTGCCAATGGGGTTTGGTATGGGAGGCGGGTGGCCTATTACCGACGGCTATGTAATTCCCGATGTTCAGTCCAAACTATACGAAAATGGAGATTACAATGACGTTCCTGTAATGATTGGATATAATTCAGACGAAGGGATCAGTTTTACCCGTACTAACTCACCTGAGGAATTTGTCGCAGGTGTTCAAAAGCGTTATGGGAAATTTGCGGACACACTATTATCTGTTTATCCAGTTGGTAAAGAGCGTATTCCCAAAACAGCTCGTGATTTAAACCGCGATGCTGCCTTTGGATGGCAAACCTGGATTTGGGCACGTTTGCAGTCTCAAACGGGAAAGTCCAACGTTTTTTATTACTATTTCGACCAGCATCCGGAATACCCCGAAGATTCTCCAAAGCATGGTATGGGATCACCTCATGGACAGGAGGTTGCTTATGCCTTTATGACGCTGGACACCCTAAAGCCTGACGATCTCACCCAATCAGATCTGGATCTTTCTGAAATAATGGGTACCTATTGGACCAACTTTGCCAAATATGGCGACCCAAATGGAGAAGGGGTGCCAGAATGGCCACCATTCAGTGATGCAAACCCTGAAGTAATGTATTTAGATGCAGACCCTCATGTGGGACCTGTTCCAAGTGAGAAATCGATGAAAGTCTTGGATGCCTATTTCAAATGGAGGTTGACTCCCGAGGGTAAAACCTGGGCCAATTAACCTTTAGAAATCAGTAGCAATTCCAAGCCTAATGCTAAATTTTAAACACATGAAATATAAACACTATTTATTTATCGTCTTAATCTTATTGACAGGGCTTCTTCCGGTCAATGCCCAGGATTATGCCATTGGCGCTGACCTCTCATTCTTAAAAATGTCAGAAGACAATGGTTCTGAATTTAAAGAAAACGGAGTAACCAAACCCGGCCTTGAAATTTTCAAGGACCACGGGTACAACTGGATACGTTTGCGCTTGTTCCATTCACCGGACAGGCTTCCTAATAATCTTGAGTACACCATAGCATTAGCTAAAGAAGCCAAACAAATGGGATACAAATTCTTGTTGGATTTTCACTATTCCGACACCTGGGCTGACCCAAGCAAGCAGTACCTTCCTAAAGCTTGGCAGAACCTGCCATTTGATGAACTGGTGAAAGCAGTTTATGATTACACACTGGAGACCATGACCGCTTTTAAAGATTCATTAGTCTATCCCGATATGGTACAGGTTGGTAATGAAATTAGTAATGGTTTTTTGTGGCCTCATGGAAAATTACCCGATAACTGGGACAACTTTGCTCAACTCATGCAGGCTGGTGTCAACGGTGTTTTAGCAAGTTGTGGTGACCAGCCATGTCCACGATTAATGGTCCATATTGATAGAGGGGGAAATAAAGAATTTACCAAAAACTGGTATGACAAATTTCATACGTATAATATCCGGTATGATATAATAGGTCAGTCGTATTATCCCTGGTGGCATGGCTCATTACTTGATTTAAAGGAAAATATGTATTTTATGGCTACTGAATATAAAAAAGATATCATCTTAGTGGAAGTAGCATATAATTGGGCACCGGCCGAGTATAAAGAAAAAGCGGCTCCCTTCGAGGAGTCTCCGGAAGGGCAAAAAGAGTTCCTGGAGGAGGTTAACGAAATTGTCCTGAATACTCCTGACAATAGAGGCAAAGGCATTTTTTGGTGGGAACCTGCCGTTGGCCGATGGGGCACCAGGGGCTTCTTTGATAAAGAAGGTAATGTCCTGCCTGTTATTACGGTTTTTGATAAATACACTCGTCATTGACCGGGGTTTTTGACAGAGATGTTGCTCATAGGGTAATCATTTTTGCAAATATATGGTTTTAAACAATTTAAGCTAATGGAATATAAATATCAATTGCTTTTTTTAGTAATTATCTTGCTTTTTTCCTACCGGTCTGTTGCTCAGGTTTCTTTTGGTGAGCCGGTTAATATCAATGATCAATGGAAGTTCGAGCTCAACGATGTGGAGGGGGTGCAGGAGGTAGATTTTGATGATGAAAAGTGGCAAAGCATAGATTTGCCTCATGACTGGAGTGTTGAGCAACATTTAAGCCCCACATTGGCCAGTGCCATGGGTTATCTTCCCGGGGGCATAGGCTGGTACAGAAAATCCATTAACATTCCCGAAGAAAGACGGGGAGAAAAGGTGTTTTTATATTTTGAAGGGGTCTATAATCGTAGCGAAGTTTATATCAATGGTCACCTGTTAGGGAAACGTCCTAATGGATACATCTCCTTTATGTATGATGCGACACCCTATATAAAACCGGGCAAGGATAATGTCATAGCAGTTCGGGTAGACCACAGCCGTGACGCAGACTCACGATGGTATACCGGATCTGGCATTTACCGGGATGTATGGATGGTTTATGCTAATCCCGTTCACATCGCACAATGGGGCGTTTTTGCTTATCCTGAAAATGTTAATACCAAACAAGGGACCCTGAAATTAGCGGTGGAGATAAAAAATGAGTCAGAGGAAAACAGCAACCTGATCGTGAGGCATGAACTCGTTTCTCCGGAAGGAAAAGTAGTAGGTAAAAGTGATGATAAACTTTTGGTACCGGCAAGGGAGGAAAGTAAGGTTTCGCTAGATATAAAAGTAAGAAATCTACAATTGTGGAGTATCGACAGCCCTGACCTTTACCGTCTGAAAACGTCATTGCTTAAAGATGGAAAAGTGATTGATGAAACGATAACAACAATGGGGTTCCGGTCACTCACTTTCGATCCCGATAAAGGTTTTGCCCTTAACGAAAACTGGATGAAGGTCAAAGGAGTATGTCTTCATCACGATGCAGGGGTGCTAGGCTCGGCTGTACCACGCGAAGTATGGAAAAGGAGACTGCTTACCTTAAAGGAAATAGGAGTAAATGCCATCCGCACCAGCCATAATCCGCAGGCGCCAGACCTTTATGAGTTGTGTGATGAGCTTGGAATGCTTGTTTTAAATGAAGCCTTTGATGAATGGAAATTTCCGAAACGGAAATGGCTCGAAGGTTGGAATGTCGGTACACCAGGATTTGAGGGCTCTTTTGATTTTTTTGAAGAATGGGCAGAGCAGGACCTTGCGGACATGGTCCGGAGAGACCGCAATCATATTTCCATTTTTGCCTGGAGCATCGGCAATGAAGTGGATTACCCAAATGATCCTTATTCTCATCCCGTGTTAGATGGTAATGTAGAAGACGGTTTTACACAGCCGATTTTTGGCGGTTATAAAAAGGATGCACCGGACGCCACGCAGCTGGGGACAATTGCCAAAAAACTGGTAGCCGTAGTGAAAAGCCATGATACTTCCCGCCCCGTTACAGCTGGTTTAGCGGGTGTAGCCATGTCAAATGAAACCGAATATCCTTCCGCATTGGATATTACCGGCTACAATTACACGGAAAAGCGGTATGCATCAGATCACGAGAAGTATCCCGGACGAGTGATCTTTGGAAGTGAAAACAGACACGATTTAAAAGCATGGGAAGCGGTGACAGAGAACGATCACATTTTTGGTCAGTTTCTCTGGACAGGAATCGATTACCTGGGAGAGTCCGGAAGGTGGCCATCCAGAGGGTTTTATTCCGGATTACTGGATTTTGGCGGCTTTATTAAACCGAGGGGCTACTTCCGGCAGTCTCTGTGGTCAGATAAGCCAATGGCCTACATAGGTACTTATCCGGCTAGTGCCGCAAAAGGGAGGAACAGGCTTTCAATTGACGCATGGCCTATCTGGAATTATGATGAAGATCAAACCATACGGGTAGTATGTTATACGAATGCATCAAAGGCCCGGCTGGAGTTAAATGGTGAGGTGGTCGGAGAAACGAAAAATTATGATCAGCAAACGGGAGTGATCCATTGGGATATTCCTTTCCGTCAGGGAAAACTGGAAGTAATCGGTCTTGATGAAAGTAACAATGAAATAGCACGATACGCCATACAGACTTCACAAGCTCCTCATGCAATTTCCATTATCAGCGGAGAGAAAGAGATTAGCAAAGATGGAGGCCTGGCGCAAATAGCAATCCAGGTAGTAGACGAGAACGGTATTCCCGTGATGCTGTCGGATAATGAAGTTGCCTGTCAGATCGATGGTCCTGCAGAGTTGCTTGGTCTTGAAGCCAGCAACAACCGGGATATGAGTGACTACACCGATAATGAACACCGGGTTTATCACGGAAGGATGCTTGCTTACATCAAAGCTACCGGAGAAGAAGGAAAGGTGAATGTGAAGTTTACTTCTCCCTGGCTTGAGCCGGTGGAAATGACCATTGATGTCCGATAGTTGCCATGAGTCTTAAAAAAATAAGTTTGATGAGAATTGAATTAATCACAGTATTTATTTGCCTTTTCACTATTCAAGGCATATCACAGAGCATTCAGGAAGAGCCTCTGCGTAAAAAGTATAATTTCAATTCGGAATGGAAAGTCTACGTTGGTGATCCTGAAGACGCTGAATCAATCGATTTTGACGACAGCCAGTGGGAAAACGTGACGCTTCCATACGCCTGGAATGAAGACGAGGCATTTAAAATAGATATCCACCACCTCAGTACCGGGATTGCATGGTATCGCAAAACGTTTACTGTACCTGAACACTATAGTGGACAGAAGATTTTCCTGGAATTTGAAGGCATCAGGCAGGGAGGCGATTTTTATCTTAACGGCAAGTTCATAGGCCATCATGATAATGGCGTCATGGCTTTTGGTTTTGACATCAGCGAATCGATAGCATTCGGTTCCGGGGAAAATACCATCGCCGTCCGGATAGACAATTCCTGGGATTACCGTGAGCTTCATACCAACACAAAGCACCAGTGGAACAATGATAATTTCAATGCCAACTATGGCGGAATTCCCAAAAATGTGTACCTGCATGTTTCAGACAGACTGTATCAAACACTTCCTCTTTATGCTACACTAGGGACAACCGGGGTATATGTTTATGCCCGGGATTTTGATATTCCAGGAAGGAAAGCGCTGATAACGGCGGAATCGCAGGTGAAAAATGAGTATCCGGAAGCCAAGGCGTTCCAGTACGAAGTGGAGATACGCGACATGGAGGGGCAGATCATCAAGGTTATGGAAGGAAACAATGTCACCGTTTCACCCGGAGGTATGGCAACTGCCAGAGCTGAAACTGAAGTAGAAGGGCTCAACTTCTGGAGCTGGGGGTATGGATATTTGTATGATATATATACCAGGCTGAAAATTGATGGAAAAGTCGTCGACGAGGTAAAGACGCGGACAGGTTTTAGGAAAACGGAATTTACCCATGGAATGATAAAGCTGAACGACCGGGTGATCATGATGAAAGGGTATGCCCAGCGTACCAGCAATGAATGGCCTGCCGTGGGTATGAGTGTGCCTGCCTGGCTGAGCGATTACAGCAATAAGCTTATGGTGGAAAGCAATGCCAACCTCGTAAGGTGGATGCATGTAACACCCTGGAAGCAGGATGTCGAATCATGCGACCGGGTGGGACTTTTACAAGCCATGCCTGCGGGGGATGCGGAAAAGGACGCCAGTGGAAGACAATGGGAACAAAGAGTTGAGCTGATGAGAGATGCCATCATCTATAACAGGAATAATCCAAGTATTATTTTTTACGAGGGGGGCAATGAAAATATCAGCGAAGCACACATGCAGGACCTTAAAAATATTCGGGATCAGTATGATCCGTATGGAGGCCGGGCGGCTGGTTGTCGTGAAATGCTGGACAGTGAAGTAGCAGAGTACGGTGGGGAGATGTTATACATCAACAAAAGTGCGGATATACCTATGTGGGCTATGGAATATTCCAGAGATGAGGGGTTGAGAAAATACTGGGATGAGTATAGTCCACCCTATCACAAAGATGGGGATGGGCCGTTTTATAAAGGTAATGAAGCCAGTGAATACAACCGGAACCAGGATTCCCACGCGATTGAAAATGTAATACGATGGCATGACTACTGGCGGGAAAGACCCGGAACGGGCAAAAGAGTGAGTTCCGGTGGGGTCAATATTATTTTTACCGATACCAATACCCATTACCGGGGCGCTGAAAACTACCGGAGAAGCGGTGAAGCCGACCCGATGAGGATTCCAAAAGACGGTTTTTTCGCGCATCAGGTGATATGGGATGGCTGGGTAGATACGGAAAATCCATCTGTTCACCTGTTGGGACATTGGAACTATAAGAAAGGAATCGTAAAAGACATGTTTGCTGTGTCCTCAGCTGACAGTGTGGAGCTGTTTGTCAACGGTCAGTCGCAAGGATTTGGTGAAAGAAGTTATCACTTCCTGTTTACATTCAAAGACATCAAATGGGAATCAGGTGCTGTCAAGGCAGTAGGTTATGACAAATCGGGCAAAGTAATCTGCGAGGATGAAAATGTTACAGCAGGCGAACCAGCTGCTATTCGCTTAAAAGCGATAACGGATCCTAATGGATTCAAAGCGGATGGGGCAGATATGGCGCTGATTGAAGTAGAGGTTGTGGATAAAGAAGGCCGCAGAAATCCTGTTGCTTTTAATGAGATAGACTTTACTTTAGAAGGTCCTGCAGAATGGCGGGGAGGTATTGCCAAGGGGCCGGACAACTACATTCTGGCCAAAAACCTTCCGGTAGAGCTGGGCGTGAACAGAGTGATAATAATATCTACTACTGAGTCTGGTAAAATAACTTTAAAGGCTAAATCAAAAGGACTTAAAAGAGCTTCATTAGAATTGGAGACGTTGCCAATACCTGTCGATTTTGGGCTTTCTGAAATGATTCCAGGGGAGAATCTTCCTTCCAATCTGGATAAGGGACCTACACCTCAGACTCCTTCTTATACAGTCACCCGAAATCCGGTAAACATCGTTTCAGCTACAGCCGGACTAAACAGTGATCAGGCTCACATGAGTTTCGATGACAATGAAATGACCAATTGGTCCAATAATAGCATTGTTGAAAAAGGATGGATAAAATATGATTTCGACTCCACCTATCAGGTAAGTGAGGTTGTCATGAAATTGAATTCCTGGAGACGCAGAAGCTATCCCGTCGAAATAAAAGTAGACGATGAGGTAGTATTCAAAGGAAAAACCCCGAGAAGCCTGGGCTACGTAACCTTCCCTTTCGAACCTGTCTCAGGTAAGAGCCTTACAGTGAAATTGATAGGGACGACGATCAATGAAGACGCCTATAACATCGTGGAAATAACCGGGCAGAAAGATTTTGTAAAGGATGGTTTCAGAGAAGAGGAGACGCCTGAAGGCATATTGAGCATTGTTGAAATTGAGGTATATGAGAAATAATTCCTTTATTCCTGTGCTGAAGGATGTAAATGGCGATTCCCATACATGTAATCAATTGTAAATAAAACAAGCAGATGAAAACAATATACTTAAGCACCGTATTGTTAGTCCTAAATAGTTATAGTAGTTTTATCTTGATTTACCTTCACAAGACCAGGATAAGATTTACTCTCATTAACAACAAATAAAAAAACTGATATGCGTAAAACCTGTAAAATTGTGCTTACACTTTTAATTGTGCTAAGCACCTGCGATATTTTACTATCACAAAATCTCGCAACCGACAAATATGAAGTAGTTTTGTCAGCCATTAAAGGTTCTGCAAGCCGACCCGATACGCTTCTTCTCACTTCCGAGAAAGGAAAGGTAGGCATTAGTTCTTTGCAGATTAAAAGTGATAAAGACAATTTCTTTAGGATACTTTCCAACAAACCTCAGCAGGTGACTGCCGGGAAAACGGAAGCTGTTGTGATAGTTTTTGAACCTTCTGAACATTTTATTGGGAGGGCCGGGGCTGTTTTAGAGATTGAAAGCAGAAACCAAAAACTTCCCATAAGGCTGACAGGACTTAGCACAAAGGGACTGGAAGGTGAAAATGAAGCACCTTTGGCCGATATAGTGGATGCTTTGGGGTATAAAATTGATGTTGGATGGACCACATTGGCAAACCAGCTTCGGCCTGAATTACAAGGAGAAGAGCTGGCGCCAACCTTATTTAAAAAGGCGGGCGCAGGAAGTGTGGAAATGATTCCCGTTGCGAGATATTCGCCGGATTTTCCGTTAAACTTTGGGTATTACACCCAGGCGAAAACCGGTCCTGTTCAGCATCAGTTAGGAATACTGTCTAAGGCCAATGATTTTCCCGAGCACCAGATACTTTTTCCAACCGTTGCCGTGGGTCGGACTTCTTTTGACCCCGGAGTTGATAAGTTTGGTTTCTATGCCATTAGTCCAGGACATTCACTATATTCTGAAGACATTTGGAATATTTTATTCCATCCCGAAAATGCTGCACACGCTATGCGTATTTATCCGGTTCGTACCAAGCAGGATGTATTGTTAAATAATACTTATCTGGTTTGTATGGAAGAAGCAGCCAATGGTGACTACAATGATTATGTTTTTCTTGTCAAGAACGTTGAGCCGGTTTTCAATGAAAAGGAATATACTTCTCTTTTCAATGGGGAGGACCTTACCGGGTGGTACTCATGGCTGGAGACCAAGGGGAAAAATAACGATCCGGAAAATATCTTTACAGTCAAATCAGATGGTATTTTGCGCGATTTAGGGAAAGAACTTGGGTACATCATGACCGAGAGGAGCTTTGGTAATTATGTTTTCGAACTGGAGTTTAAGTGGGGTGAAAAGAAATGGCCTCCTCGTGATACTATGAAGCGGGACAGCGGCATTTGTTACAACATACCTGAAGATGAAAAGGACGGAATATGGCCAAAATCTGTCGAATGTCAGATTCAAGAGGGTGATGTCGGAGATTTCTGGCTGCTGGGATACAGTACCATACAGGTAGATGGTAAACAAAATCCACCCTATGAACACTCTCAGATCGTGAAGAAGAAAGACGCTGAAAAACCTAATGGGGAATGGAATAAAGTTGAGGTAATTTCATTTAATGGTAAATGCGTGCATATTGTCAATGGCGTGGTGGTGAATTATGGTGAGAACTCAAGCCTGATAGGAGGAAAAATCCTTCTGCAATCCGAATATGCGGAATTGTACTATAGGAATATTAAGATCAGGGAATTGTAAAAAAAGGATCAACGACAGAAACGGAGATGATTGTTCAAAACATATTACTCTTTTGCCCTCTTCTTTAATGCCCAGCACTTTAACATGACAGGAAAATCAGTTTGTTATTTTGACTTGAGATAGAGATAAATTATCCAACATTTTTATTTCTTACTATATATCAATAATACAACCCCTGACTTTGATTTTTTTGTTTCAATTAATTCCAAGCCAACCTGCTGAGTAATGTCTTTAAAAAGTGGTATTCCATTTCCCAGAATAACCGGTTGAATCGAAAGTCTGTATACATCGATCAAACCTAAATTGATAAATGTGGTAATCAGTTTCCCACCACCGTAGAGCCAAATATTTCCTTTCTGGTTCTTTTTTATTTCTAAAACACTCTTTTCAATATCAGACTTGATGAATATAGCATTTGTATGATCACTTTCCATGGTTTTTGAAAAAACATATTTGGTTTTGCTATGCAATAAACCATAAGCCTCTTTTAATTTTGCACTTGCTTGTTCCGGTGGCTGATAATTTCCCCAAAGTTCATAACTTACCCGCCCATAAAAGATGGCATCAATACCAGATAATATTTCGGACAAAATATCTCCGAAATCCGTACTGTCATCTTCCACAATCCAGTCGATTTCACTATCTGGTCCCGAGATATACCCATCTAAAGTCGTCGTTAAATCCAATATTATTTTACTCATTATTTTTCGGTTTTTGCCATCTTACTTTTATTCCGTTAATATCATTTTTTTTCGATTGAATACCCGGTACTATTTCAAAATCGTTCTTTTTATAAAAGCCGGTGGGAGACTTGTAGTTTTGCCCGTTTTGCTTTTGTTGTTCATCATTGTCAATGACCCAACCGTTTAATTCTGAATTGGTTTGTTTGGCCAAATTCAAAAGTTTAGTACCGTATCCTTTTCCTTGAAGTGATGTATGTAACAACATGGCAAAACATCGTTCATTATCCCTTATAAAATCAATAAGCCAACCCACAACATCTGTCTTTTCATTGATAACCAAGAGATGATGCTTGTCAGACAGACCTTCCAGATAAATATCAAATGCATTTACATCTGACAGGGATAAAGCCTCTGGATATTCTTCATTCCAAAGTTCGATAATGTTCTTTTTTTGTTTTTCTGTTAAATGTTCAGACTGTATAATATTCATTTTACTGAAATTTAAATTTTGTTTCTGTTAAGCATGGTCAAACATAGATAGGCAAGTACAATGGACATCACTACGGATAATCCTGCCGCCCAATACCCCCAATGGAATCATCAATCCTGCAATGACAAAACTACTCTTTTGTTCCTATTTTTTTTACGGTAAGCTCTTTTTGCATAACAGGTTGGTTGATCTGATGAATTATTTTATAGGATAGGAATGGTGTTCATGACTAATCCACCAGTGACCTTCAATCTTTTGAAAACCCATGGTCAGGCGTAAAAGAAGCTCTGCGTTTTTTAACGTTTTTAATTCGATACCGTTTTTCATTAAATTCAATGTTTAATTGTTATATAAAAATTTTGTGTTTAGCCCAACGAGTATTCGGAGCTTTCTTTTCCAATAATGAATACCGTGCCGGACGGATCCATTATCCAATGGTTTTCATTCGGTATTTTTTCCAATTCATCGCAGGTTTCTATGCCGTTGTTTCTTAAATACTCAGTCGCTTTTTCGACATCGGGTGTCTTTATTTCTAGCCAGGTTTCCGAGTGGGTATAATTGTCTACGCAGTCAAGCCAAACAGTATTATTCCCAAATTTCACTTCGTGCGTTCTCGATACCGTTGGATTGTCAATTGGTTTTTCTGTTACTTCTAACTTTAAAATATCCTTGTAGAAGGAAACCGTCTTCTCGTATTTGGATTTTGGAATTTTGACGGCAATGTTGATTCCGCCTGTAAATTTGATATTACTCATACTGTTACTATTTTGGTTAATGTTTTATCATACCAATAATTCCATTTGCCCGATTTATCTTTAACTTCCCATTTGCCTGTGATTGTATCGTTCGATGCATTGATTGTTCCTGTAAATCGCATGTTCCTGTTCTCGATGATTAAAACGCCTTTATTGAAACTGAACACCCATTCACCACTGCCAATTATTTTCGCTTCTTCTTTATCGTAAACAATGTCCATTGAGTTTTTGTACACATCTTTATCTTTTGGCCAAATGGTAATAGTTTCCCATTCGCATAAAAGGGTAGATCCTTCATCTATCACTTTGTAAACCTCCCAACCTTCAACATGTTTGTCCGGATTGTTTTTAAAGCTCCCTTTGATTGTCCATTTGCCAATTAATGGATTGAGTTGGGCTAACTCTTTTACTAAACTTGATTGCTTTTCCATTTCAAGATTGTTTTTTTATTTCATAGTGCAGTTGAACAGTGTTCTCATTTAATTTCGTTACACTTTGTAGATTGAGTTTTGATTCATGTTCAACATCTTTTAACATTGGCAAACCACTTCCGAAAAGCACAGGTTCCATTACAAAATAGATATCATCTACCAATCCGACATTTATGAACTCACTCATTGCCATTGCACCTCCAATAATTACGGCTTCAGTGTGACCTTTCTTCTCAAGCATTTCAGTTATTTCAGTGGCTTTGCTTTTTGTAAAAACCACGGTGGGATTATCAGATTTCGCTTGTTCGTCTGTTGTTAGCACTACTGTTGTTCCTTCCTTTTGAAGTGGCAAATGGTCTGGAGTAAGAATGTTATAGGTTGTTTTGCCCATAATTACTGCTCTCATTTTTTGACAAATGGATACAAAACCCTGACCGTATTCAGGAGACAGCCAATCGGGTACGTTTCTTGAATTTGAAATCAATCCGTTTGCTGAAATTGCGATATAGATACTTATTCTCATAATTTTCACTCCCGTTGTTTAGTGACTTATCCTATAATTAAGGGTCATTTCTTCTTTTGAAAGTTGCCTCGTACTTACTAACTCAAAGTTTTCGGGACTTTGATCAAAGTGGTCAAACGACCCGTCTTTCCCGGCTACAAAGCCATCCATTGAAGTGTGTATGATCAAGATCAGTTGTCCCATTATTTTTATGGTTTTTCTGTTGTATATTTTAAAATAGCCCCACCACTTGAGAGTTGTTGGGTAGAAACAAGAGTCAATTTGCTTGAAGGCATTCCTTTTCGAAATAAAGGTCTTCCATTGCCCAAAATAATAGAAGCTATCCCAATCCTGTACTCATCAAAAAGATGGTCGTTAACAAATGTCTCGGAAAGGTTGGCACTGCCAAATACAAAGATATCCCCATCACCTTGGGCTTTTAATTTTAAAATTTCAGCAGATGTATTTCCTTTTACCAAGGTGGCATTGTTCCAGTCAACCGATTTCAATGTTCGGGAAAAAACGAGTTTTGGAATTTTATTCATGAGTCCGGCAATTTCACCTTCTGCTGTTTTCCAGTGAGCAGCCATGCCTTCATAGGTCACTCGTCCAAAAACAAGAAAGTCGGCTGATTTTAATTGTTCAATACTCAACTTCTTAAGTTCTTCTCCCCAAATGGCTTCGTGAAAGGATAAATCCCAGTTTTTGCCCCCCTCAAAACAACCGTCAAGCGTGATGATGTTCCACATGATTAGTTTTCTCATAATATTCTGTTTATTTAATGATTAATAATGTTTATGGTATATAAAATGGTTAAACCCCGGACTTGACGAGCCCATAACACACAAGCATTGCACCATGTTCTAACGTTTGGGTGCTTAACAGCTTAAGGTCTTTATGGCCAACAATGTTATTAAACAAGTATCCACCTTCACCGACGATAACGGGGTGAACAAGGATACGGTACTCATCCACCAAGTTCGCATTGGTCAGAGATTGTACGAGCTTGGGACTGCCAAATGTAATAATGTCCCCACCTTCTTGCTCTTTCAGTGCTTTAATCTGGGCTTCAATATCATGGCCCGTTAGCTGTCTAGGCGTTTCAAATTCGCCCCATTTTGGATTATTGATTTTGTGCTCGCCGGCAACGATGATCTTTGGCATATTGTTAATGATGTTTGCCAGGTGCAGGTTCTCCTCAGTTACGTTTGGCCAATCTTTTGCAAAAGGCCACTTCTTGGACAAGTCTTCATATGTGCCACGGCCAAGCATAATAGTGTCAACGGTGTCAAAGTTTTTAGAAAACTCTTTATAATCTTCAATACCAGTTTGCGCCCAGGTCATAAAATTGGTTGGGTCATCGGCTGGTCCGGTCACCACTCCGTTAAAGGAGCTGTGTATGGAAACAATTATTTTTTTCATTATTTTTTTGTTAATGATTAATTCCTTTAGTTTGCTCCTTCACCATTTGAAATAATATTTTATTTTGTTGTATTTAATTTATGATAATGAATAGTATAATGCCATAAAATAATCCTAAGTTTTATCCGGTAATACCGTCGCCGACAAACCCAAATTCTTTACGGTTTTTAAAACCGCCCTGACGTCTATTTGACCATTGTAGCTTTCCACACGAAGGATGCTGTCACAATCCTCCAGATCAAAATTGATGTGATAGGCGGGATGTCTTTTTTGGAGTTGATCCAAAAGCTTATCTGCCTGTTTTTCTGTACTGATGTTAGTGCTAAAAACCTCTATCATATATAAGATCAAATACCCTTATTTTGTTTTAAACAAAATTAAGAGCCGTGTATTTTTATCGGTTACAATTTATAAATTGCAACTTATTTTAAGAATATTTTAATATTCAACAAATTCCAAATGCATCATTATACAACATGTATAACTGGTTCAGAATTACTTAATACTGTTTTTACCCCGTATATTTTTTATACATTAATGAAACAGGAAATCCTACACATAATATCAAGATAACCATGCCAATAATATCTTGAGTATAGGTGTTACTGAGTTCAGGGGTATTACTCAGCGGAAGAACAATAAGGTTCATAATGCTCCATACAATCACGCCATAGACACTCCCTATGAAATAGACATTGACTTTGCGTAGCTTTAATTTAGGATAAAAATAAAAGAACAGTGCCGTCCATAAAAAAGCTATCAAATAATGAAAAAGTCCCCCCATAAAAATCATGGGACTCCCTCTTTCAAATGCAGCCTGGCCAAAGACCCCACTAGCTATAAACCTAAAAATCCCTGAAATATGTTCTCCCCCTTGTATCAAAAAGTTAAAAATGGCGGCCATAATATCAGCAGTACCGACCACCAATGCGGTAATTCCCAGCTTTTTTAAAGGCAGTTTTTTATTTTCTGTTTTGATCCAATTGGTTTGATTCATAATGATTTTCATCTAAGTGACTTTACATAAAATCACATAACAAACAAAATGTTTGTGTTACCACAGTTCTGATTTTTCAGCTAGCCACTTTTCATCCAAACAAATTCTTTGATTTAAGGCCCAGGTTTCAGAACAATTACTTGTCCGTTTGGAGGGTGTCACGTGTTTGCTCATGATCTAATTTTTTAAAATCTTTTATCAATAAGGGCAAGGGGCAGGTTTGTTTAAACCGTTGCATCCTTGGATTGGAGACCTGAAGAATATAAGGGTGGTCAGGGTTACGTTCTTCAAAATCCTGATGATAATCATCGGCGGGCCAAAACTTTTTAAACATAACAATTTCAGCTGCAATTTTGACATTCAGTTTTTTGGCCCATTCCGCCTTTTTTACTTCGGATATCTTTTTTTCAGCTTTATTCTGATAAAAAATAATGGATCGGTACCTTATCCCCAGATCTGGTCCTTGGCTATTGACCTGTGTTGGATTTTGTGAGCTAAAATAAACCTCTATTAAATCAGAAAAGCTAACTATTTTAGGGTTGTAGGTTACTTCTACGGTTTCAGCGTGATTCCCTATGTTTTTATCTGAAGGTCTTTTTGCCCCTCCTGAAAAACCGGAAACCACTTCTTCTACCCCTATTACACTCTCATAAATAGCTTCTACACACCAAAAACAACCACTGGCAAAATAGGCTTTAGCCATACCATCCTGCACAGGGATGTTTATAGATTTACATGAAACTAAAATCAAAAACGGTATATAAAATAACACTTTCATTTTTTAAAGGATGGTTAATAAGTTCATGTAATTACTTTTAAAACAATTTAAGGGCAACTTCTTAGAAATTGCCCTTATCTTTTCATCTAAAAATTCTCATCCAAATTTATAATGAAAAGACTAACTACACTGACATCTATACTTTTAGTTCACATCCCAAAAAAGTTTCGTAGTCTGTGCATCCCCACCTATAGCAGTAGATGCAGCTTCCCAATTAACTTTATTTAGGTTTTGCTCATTCACAGGGTACGTATATCTTGTCGGAACCGGATTACCGGTATTGACAGGCAGGTTAAATGTTGGAGTATCAAATTTCCTCCAAACCGTCCAACCTTCAAAGCCACGGTTGTACATAGCCAGCCAAAATTGATTCCCTATTTTTTCCTTCCAGTCACCTGAAGCGGTTGCATAATCAACAGCAGGGTCGGCTAAATACGTGACGACATCAGCAACTCCCCAATACTCAAAGGATGCAGTAATCCCGTTGTTGTAGTGTTCTTCAGCCGTACCACCTACAGACCATCCTCTGGCTGCGGCTTCAGCGAGGTAGAACGATACTTCAGCAAAGTCCATTAAACAAGTAGGATTTACTGGATCGTGCATAACATCACCAATATGCGTATAGCTGGAAAAACCATTGTTGTCACCATATGGTCCTCCTTCATATATGCCTTCACCTAAATTATCATCAAAATAAGTACTACGCCTGGGGTCGTTTAAGTCATTCATAAAATCAACAACTGTATTGGCAACAATAAAATCGCTTCGGCCCGATTGTACCAAAGAACTCCAAACCGGATTAGGATTGGATGTCCCAAGGTAAACAAACGAAGCATTATCAGCATTTGAACTAAATACGCCAGCACTATAGGCACTTTCAACAGTTGTTTGGGCAACAGACGGATCCACATCGGCCAAACGTATGCCTAACCTTAATTTTAATGAAATGGCAAATTTTTGCCAAGCGACCAAATCGCCATGATATAAGTTATCAATACCAAATCCACTACCGTTGCCCAAATCAGATATGGCAACATCAATGCGAGCCAATAAATCAGTATAAATACTAGCCGCATCATCATAAGCAGGTAATATAAATTCCTCGGCATTAAGAGCTTCAGTATATGGAATATTCCCAAATGTATCAACCAATTGTTGCCATGTATAAATAGACAATACTTCGGCTTGTGCTATTCTCGCTGTTTTTTCAGCTTCTAATAGGTCGGGATCGGTCATAACGTATTCTTTAGCTGTAGCTAAATCCAACAACACATCCCGGTACAACTCGGACCAATGACTTTGTGGTATATTCCTTTCTGTTAAATTATAATTAGCTTCATCAATGTATGTGGTTTCGGTCCAGTATTGGGCCAACAATCTGTAAACATTTAGGTTTACACTTGTATTGGTCATTTGATCCACCAAACTCTTTGTAGCTGCGTTAAATAAAAAATCTGCTTCAACTTCAGTAGGATTCTTTGGATCTTTATTGTAATCCTCAAGTTTATCATCACTCATGCACGATGACAATAGGACTAGCGAAAAAACGGTTATAAATACTTTTTTCATAATTATTTTTTTAGAACTGTAGTTTTAAATTCACTCCTATTTCTTTGATGGATGGGTATGTACCGGAATGGTAGCCTTGAACATTACCGGCTCCTAAACCTGCTTCCGGGTCAGCGTAAGGAACATCTTTGTCGATTATCCAAAGGTTTTTACCTATCACTGATAAAGATGCATTGGTAAATGGTGTCCTGCCAAGAACTTTTTCTCCAAAGTTATAGGTTAAACTAGCCTCCCTAAGTTTTATAAAACCGGCATCGTAAACATGCTGTTTATTGGCTGCTCTTGCATAGCCCCATGGGTTTGCATACCATCCGGCATAGGCTCTTACATCGTTAGGTGCCCCGTCTTCTTGAACACCGGGCAATATTACACCACCACTATCAGCTCCGTCTGTTACCGGGTTTCTTACAGGGTTTCCAAGATCATTAGTCCCGGCAGTAAAGTCATAAAGACCTGTAGCATAACCGTACCAAGTATCAAGCGAGAATAAATTGCCGCCTTTTTGAATATCAATCAAAAAACTAAAATTGAAATTTTTATATTTAAAACTGTTGAAAACACCTGCAGTCCAATCTGGGTTGATATCGCCAATAACCTCATTACTGGTTACTGTTGTCAAGTAATATCCATTTGTTCCAACTATGGGTTGACCATTATCTTCATGGTAAACTAAATCTGTACCCCTAATAGTTCCATAAGGTTGACCCGGAGTCGCATTTATTGAAATACCTCCTTGGAAAGAACCCAATACTAAGTTGTCGATACCATTAAACAACTCTACAACCAAACTTTCGTTCTTGGCCCAGTTAAGGTTTATGTTCCAAGAAAAATCTGCTGTCTTCAATGGTGTGGCATTAAATTGCACTTCCCATCCCTTGTTTTCAATGGTACCTGCATTCTTCAATGTGGTTGAATAACCTGTACTATTAGAAACAGGTATTGCTGTAATTTGGTTGATATTTTGTGCATTGTAATAGCTAATATCAAAACCTAAACGGCGTTTAGCAAATTGCATTTCCAGGCCAACTTCCCAATTTTCTTGTTCCTCAGGAAGCAAATCAGGATTTTTTAAAGAGCCATTATTACTGGCTAGACCTCCATTAAAAGGAGGGTTGACAATAGCAAACGTGTTAAACACATTATAAGGGCTAGTATCATTACCTACTTTACCGTAATTGGCCCTTAACTTACCAAAGGATAACCAATTGGCATCAATAAACTGAGAGAAAAGCAACGACCCGGTTACAGACCAATAATCATAGGTGTTGTTGTGTTTAGGGAGTGAAGATGACCTGTTCCTTCTGTATGTACCCTCTATGTATGCAAAGTCATCATAGCCCAAGCTAGCCTGAACATAGGCACCGTCCACTATTTTGGTAGCGTCAAATTCAGAAGTTATCACCGGCCCCGCACTATTGGATAACGAATAAACGCTTGCTAGCAATAAACCATCACTGGTAGTCCCTGCAATAGTATTCCAATCGTTCCTTCTTAAATTAAAACCAAGCGTACCGGCAAAATCCAGCTTATCATTTAATTCTTTATTGACGTTGAACATCAAATCGTAATTGTACTCAGAGACATTTCTGTTTCTCCTGATATAACCGGGAATATTAGAACTTCCCACATTGGTTCTTTCTTCTTGCAATTCAGCATAAGAATCGAAAGTAAAACGTCCCATTACCGATAACCAATCGGTCAATTCATAATCCAATACTACATTACCATAAAATCTGTTCCTGGTATCGGTTTGGTAGTTTTCATAAAATGTCCAATATGGATTATCAGAATATTTGGGCGCAAGATTATCATAGGCACTAACGTTCCAAGTAGTATTAAGTCCAGTTTGGAAGTAAGTCCTTTTTTGTTCTGCAAGGTCAATGTTGGTTTGCCACCATTGCCTAAATTGTTGCATTACGTTGTTTGAGTCATAACCTGTCCCATAACGCCCTTTACCATCAGTTTTGGTAAAATTGAACAGTGTAGAAACGGTCAATATGTCAGTAAAATCAAGAGACCCGTTAAAATTTATGGAATTTCTTTTAATTTGGCTATTAGGCAGATTACCTTGTTGCATCATATTAGTGTAACCCAATCTAAAAGCACCTTTTTCAGTTCCGCCATCAAAAGATACGGAATTCACCGTTGTAGATGAGGTTTGCCATACATAGTTTGGGTCATTGGCTCCTGCAACCCAAGGGGTTGCTTGTTGATAAGTATCTAGATCAGGGAAAAGTGAATTCCATTGATAAACCATTAAATTAGGGTCAAAAGCTGCACCAAATGAAGCGTCTTCAGTATAGCGAGGAGTTAGGTCGATAACTCCATCTCCATTAATATCATACATATCGTCGAAATACTCACATTCGCAGTCACCATAAAATGGCCCATATCCGGCACCATATTTTTTTTGGTATACTGGAAGGGTTTCCTTATCAGCACTACCGACCATAAGACTGGAGTTAATCGTTACACCAATACCTTTACCCTTGCGACCTTTTTTAGTAGTAATCATAATAACCCCATTGGCTGCCCTTGAACCATAAAGCGCAGAAGCGGCAGCACCTTTAAGCACGTTAATGGATTCAATATCATCCGGGTTAATATCTGAAGCAGCATTACCGTAGTCATAACCACCCCTACCCATCATTTGAGAACCTGAATTAGGGGTGTCGTTGTTAACTGGTACTCCGTCTATAACAAATAGGGCTTGGTTGTTTCCGGCAACAGAACTATTACCCCTGATAACCACATTGGTAGAACCACCAAGTGTACCTGATGATTTGATATCTAGGCCGGCAACCTTACCGGAGAGGGAGTTGACAAAGTTCTGGCTTTGTACTTTAGAAACTGCTTCGCCATCAACTTCTTGAGTTGCATATCCTAAAGTTTTCTTTTCCCTGCTAATACCTAAGGCCGTAACCACTACTTCATCCAAGGCCTGGGCATCTTCTTCCATTTGTACATTAATTACATTGGAATTGCCTACAGTACGTTCAACGGTCTTTAACCCCACATAGGTGAACGATAAGATAACCCCGGGGGTTACTTCAATAGTATAATTACCATCAAAATCAGTTTGAGTCCCTGTTGATGTACCCTTAATCAAAATGTTCACACCGGGCAAAGGAACACCCCCACCGTCTGTTACGTTACCGGAAATTGTTTTTTCCTGAGCATAACTTGATGTTATTCCACACATCAGCAATGCTATGAAAATTAAATGAATTTTTATTTTCATAAATGTTTGAGATTAGATTATTTGATTAGAACCTTGAAAATGAAAGGCAGAGGGGATTTATATTAAGAGCTAATTCAAATAATTTGGAACAAAATTGTATGAAGAACTTTTGTTTTTTGATTAAATGAAATAATACATTCCATCAACTGCCTTTCTTTTCATAATTGTGTTACAAAAAAAACTAAGAATAAAGACAATGTTGTTAAGCTTTATAGAATGCAACGTTACATATCATAAGGTGAAACATATACAGGTAATGCTCCCGAATGAACGACTTGTTTAAAAAATTAGCTTATGGATCAAGATGGGGGAATAAATGATCGAAATAAAATGGGGTCATTTCCGTTTCAAAGAATTTTTCGATAATGAAAATAAATGGTTTATATGGCTACAATCCCTAGGGCATATGAATTGAAAAAAGTAAGTCGATAAATAAAATCCTATTGCTGACTATACTTAGAACTTGCTGGATTTAATGAAAAAGAGGAAAGTAACGGGATTCTGAATTATAGCTTATTATGAATAAAAAAGAGGAGCATCAAAAAAAGACAAACGATCAACAAAATTTATTGATGACCCAATCCAAGGGGTTATGAAGCCTGGTTGTGTTCCCTGAATTTAGTAGGGGACACACCTTCATTCTTTTTAAAAGCCCTGTAAAAAGAGATGCGGTTATTAAAACCACATCGAAATGCGACATCCTCCACATTGAGCCCCCTTTCCTCTTTCAACATGGTTTTTGCTTCATCAATCCTGTATAGGTTGACGAATTCATAAAAGTTCTGATTGAAATGTTCATTAATCAATTGAGAGGCATGATGCCTTGATATGTTCATCATCAAAGCTAAATCGTCCAAATGCAGATCGTGATCCAAATAGGGTTTTTCAGATTTCATCAATTCTTCTAACTGGTTTTTTAATTCTTTGGCAAACTGTAAGGGCAAACCAGAAGTTTCATATTTAACAAATGGTAAAACCTTACCTATAGGTTTCCCATTAAAAACTTCAGGCTGAATAATACAAAAGTAAGACGCTACACCGATAAATAATACCATTGCATAGGCTATGAAATAGTCATATTCCTTGATCATTGTTCCAAAATAAATGATGATATAATAGACCACGAAAGATAAGCCAAACAACATGAAGGTAATATTAATTGTTTTGAGCCATACCCTCAAATCAAAGTCTTCCCCATATGTTTTAACAAATTTTCCATAAGTGAAAATACCGTATGCTATGACCAAAAAGGCAAGAAAGTACCCTAAATAAGGGATGTCAATTATGTACTGTCCAATTTGACCGTGTTGCTTTAGATTTAATTTTTTTTCAATGGGGAGGAAGATAAATCCTCCATAGCACACCAATACACAGATTGCCGGGATAAAGTGATAGATATCCCTTAAGGTAACTCTGCTGTTAGTGACAACATTCCTTACATAAAAATAAAATATAGGCCCAAACAAGGCAAAAGGAATATAGAAGGTAAAGGCAATGACTGTTTTTATGGTATCACTATAGCCAGACCAGTACATTATAACAAAGTAGATCCCATAACCAAACATAAACAAGAAAATGGCAAACAATCTATTGGCATAGGAATAGCCTCTGTTTTTGATAAACAAAAACAGTCCCAAGATTAACGATTGAAATGAAAAAAACAATAATAGTATTTCCCAAACAGTCATTTTATAACTTTTATGTTTATAAAATTAATAATTACAACCCATATGTAATTGAAAATTAACAATATAAAGAAGTAAGTGAATTTGTTTTATTTTGGTTTACAAATGTTTGGCTTGGCAAAGTAAACATAGTGATTAGTTAAATTAGTTACATACTATAATGTGTAACATTTATTTATTGTTGCTTAATCTAAAAATGTAATCTACTATTTTAGTTACAAGCTGAATTGTTGTACATTGAAAAGTAATGCAAAAGCGCATAACATAAAGATAAATTTCCTTGATCGAGAGACGACTTTATATAAACTGAGTAGGCTTTTTATGTAGTTCAAGGAAGTAATTGCTCCAAAATGGCGAGAATTATTTTCTTTATCACATAGATAAATAATCTTTATATCTGCTTTATTTTTCCACTAAAAAGCATCCGCCGATTCTTATCGCCTTGTATGGACATTTCATTATCCAACAGCCTATATTTTTTGGGAAAACTGTTCTTCTCCGATAACATCTTCTATTTCTTTATAGAGAAATTGTAAATGGGTTTTTGTCATATGATCCTTAACATAGGGAATGCTTTTATTGATTTTATCTTCAAGTTCAATCAAGTTTCCTAAAGCAAGAGCTCTAACATCCGCAAGGTCATCCCCTCTGATAGTTTAGCGAACAAGCCCTCTATAAATCCTCCCTTGGGCTTTCCGGGCTTGTATAAAATAAGCATATTGGCGACATATGTTTTTTTAAGACTTCTCCTACAGGCATTACGACCATTATACAGCTGTCGGGGCTTAGTTAGTGATTGAAAAAATCTTTTCCATTAAAATCCATTTTTCATCGGGTTTGGCTACGGGCAGGGCTTTTTGATATTTCCACATCAGGTTTTCCCATTCCTGTACTTTAGGATTATTTGCGTCGTTTTTTGCTTTTTCTTCAAAAGAAAAAGTTTCATCAACTTCCATAATCATAAAGAGTCTGTTCCCTACATTGTAAATTTCCATATCGACTATCCCTGCATCTTTAATACTTTGTATTATTTCCGGCCAAACATTTTCGTGATACTTTTTATAATCCAATATCAACTCAGGATCATCTATTAGATCCAATGCGAAACAATGTCTCTTTGTCTTCATGATCAATCGTTGTATTTTACATATACCAATCTTCCATATAAGGCTATAAATACAAAACAAACAAGCGGGAGGATAAATGAAAAGTTAACTTCAGAAACCCCTACAATTTGGATGTCATTTACACCTGTTCCTCCAGCATCAATAATTATCCCCTGAAGTTTAGGCATTAAAGCACCACCCACAATGGCCATGATCAATCCGGCAGAACCTACTTTTGACTGTTCTTCGGTAAGATCACCCAGGGCTATTCCATAAATAGTTGGGAACATCAGCGACATAAAGAACGAGACACCCACCAAACAATAAAGACCTACAACACCTTGTATCCAAATAGTACCAAGTACACATACCATTGCCAAAAGGGCAAAATACATTAAAAGCTGCCCTGAGCTAATAAAACGAAGCAAGTAAGTGCCGACAGCGCGACCAACCGTAAATATGATGAAGGCAGTCATTTGGTAATACCCTGCTGTTACACTATCTATACTAATGGCTTCAGCATACTGATAAATATAGGTCCAACACATAATTTGTGCCCCTACATATAATATTTGGGCAACAACCCCTAAAACATATTTTTTATTTCCTGCCAGTGAAGCAAAAGTGCTCCCTATGCTTGGCATTCCATTTTCATCTTTTGCTTGTGGCATTTTGTTCACCAAAAACAATATAAATACCCCTATCAGTACCAAACCAAGAATCACATAAGGATCACGGATCACCAGTAAATCAGTAGTTCTTATCAAGGCTCTTGAAGCTTCATCCAAAGCACTAAAATCTTCTATATCATCAGATTGTAACTTCTTCAAAACAAATTGTTGCGCCACAAACAGACCGGCTATCAGACCTACCGGATTAAAAGCCTGAGCTAAATTCAACCGTTGTGTGGCTGTCTCTTTGGCTCCCATTGCCAAAGCATACGGATTGGCAGCAGTTTCTAAAAATGCCAGACCGAAAGTGAGAATATAGAGTCCGATGCAAAAAAACGTAAAACTCTCTGTTTGTGCTGCCGGATAGAATAACAATGCCCCGGTAGCATAGAGAGCAAGCCCGATCAACACTCCTACTTTATACGAATATTTACGCATAAACATAGCCGCCGGTAGCGCCATACAAAAATAGCCGCCGTAAAAAGCCATTTGCACCATGGATGCTTGTGAATTAGACAGTTCTAACACCTTTTTAAATGCCTGTACCATAGGATCTGTTACCGCATTGGCAAATCCCCATAGGGCGAATAATGATGTAATAAGGATAAAAGGTATAAGCACCTTTCCTGAAACAACTGGAGCCTTTTTTTGAATTGGTTGATTAATTTCTTCCATAATTTGTTTATATGCTTAGGTTAAAGATCTGTCTAAATGTAAATACCCACCATCTGGGGAGATAAACTGTCCTGTGGTATGGGCTGATTTATTTGATAAAAGAAAAACAGCCATTGAAGCTATTTCTTCTGCGGTGGTCATTCGTTGTCCCAGTGGTATTTTTTGCTCTATTTCTTTTTGTTTTGCTGAAGGATTATCAAAAGTGTTCAACCAACTTTCGTACAAAGGGGTCATCACTTCAGCAGGTAAAATGGCATTTACCCTGATGTTGTATGGCAATAATTCTGATGCCCATTCTCTTGTTAATGCCAATTGAGCTCCTTTAGAAGCTGCATAGCCTGAGGTTCCGCCCTGACCAGACAATGCTACTTTGGAGCTGATGTTTACCACACTTCCCTCCGACTCTTTTAAAGCAGCTAAGGCATAATAAAGCATTTCATAATAGTGGAACAAATTCTCCTGAACTGATTTGGCGAATGCTTCCGGAGAGCCATTTTCCAGACCTACTCCATCATTTCTACCGGCATTGTTTACCAAACCGTCTATCCTTCCATATTTCTCAATGACTTCAGCTATAATCTTTTTACAGTTGTCGGTTTTATTTAGATCGGCTTGAATAAAATACCCTTGAAGTTTTTTCGCTTTTAGATCATCTTCCAGTGCTTTTCCGGGCTTTTCACTTCTTCCAATAAAAACAGCGATACCCTCTTCTTCTGCCACACAGCGGGATATGGCTTCGCCAATACCTTTGGTACCTCCTGTAATGATTACCACTTTATTTTTTAATCCTAAGTCCATTTATTTTTCATTTAATTGCTTTCTATCACTGCGCCGTCTTCTCTGTATAAATCAACTTCCCCATCCAACAGTAAAGCCAGCACAGTTATGTTCTCATCCAATACTTTTTCCGGTAGTGGTATATAGGTTATACCCGGATATTCGTTCCAATACACTTTACCGACCACCTTATGCGAAAGTTTGGTTCCTTCACCTACTACCCAAATACGATTGATCTTATTTTTTAAACCTCTTAACACTACCTCACCATTTGGATCACCTTTCACAAACAAATACAATATCTTTTTATCCTTTGATAAGGTCGTAGGTCCATAAAAATGTTCTTTTGGAATACCGGCTACAGTGCCGTAAATGGCTTCCTTGTGTTTATTTGTCCACCGCCCTAATCCGTCGAGTATATCTACTTGTTTTTCAGGGATTATACCATCAGCCTTAGGGCCAATATCCAAAAGTAAATTACCCCCATTACCAATTACATCAGCAAAGATTCCGATGATCTGATTAATTGTTTTATAATTGTGGTCGTTGTGTTGATATCCCCAAGAGTTGTTCATGGTCATACACAACTCCCAATAGTTACTTTTTGGTCGTGTAATAGGCATTCCCTGTTCCGGAGTTTCATAATCACCTTCTCCCTTTAACCTTGAGTTCAGGATGGTGCTCGGATTTTTATCCAACAGCATTTCCCTTACTTTGGGGGCTTCCCATTCTTCTGAGCTATGTTCCCAATCGCCATCAAACCAATACAGGTCAGGATTATATTTTTTTGCAAGTTCTTTTAACTGTCCCTGATAATACTTCAGGAACTTTTTCCATCGTCTTGGTTCATCAGCAATGTTATAGCGTTGGGTTTCCCGAGTAAAGTGGGTATAATCATCATAAGACCAATCGGGCAGGGAATAATAAATCCCTACTTTTAAATCGTTCTTGCGAAGGGCATCAACAAACGGACTTAACACATCTTTCTTTGCAGCAGAACTTTCAACGGCATTAAAGTCACTGTGTTTTGTTTTCCACAGCGCAAATCCGTCATGGTGTTTTGAGGTAATAACAGAATATTTAGCCCCACTTTTTTTTATGAGTTCCGCCCAAGCTTCCGGATTGTAGTTTTTGGCGGTGAAACCTTTGGTTTGTTTTAGGTAATCTTCATGCGAGATATAGCCATTGAAAAACGACCAGGATTCATCAATCCCGTTTACAGCATACAAGCCCCAATGAATAAAAATACCCAGTTTAGCATCTTTAAACCATTGCATTTTTGCATCGTTTTCTTCACTTACCCCATTATTTTGAGCAAAAAGTGAAGCCGAAATTAAAACCAGTAATGCAGTAATTATTTGTTTCATGCTTTGGCTAAATTTATTCCACAACATTTAAATTGTTATCAAGTTTTATTTTTTTATCCATCGCTAAAGTTACTTCAATTTCCTTATAGGCATACTTCAACTGGGCTCTCTTGTCTTTTTGGGAGCTTAAAGTAAGGGTTTTCAGCTTTCCATCTTCCCAGCTTATATCCACTTCAATATTCCCTCGGGCTTTTAAGCCTTTTATGCTTCCATTTTTCCAATTGGCAGGCAAAGCAGGTAAAATCCGTATAAAGCCTTCATGTGATTGCATTAAAAGTTCTGTCACCCCGGCCGTATAGCCAAAATTTCCATCGATTTGAAATGGCGGGTGCTCATCGAACAAATTGTCGGCTATGGATATTTGAAAAAGTTTTTTGATATTTTCTGCTGCGGCTTCAGCATTTAACAATCGAGCATTAAAATTGATCATCCACGCCCTGCTCCATCCGGTTCCCGCACCACCATGTTGTAATCTGTAATCAATTACTTTTTGGGCAGCTGCAAAAGCTTCGGGGGTTCCTTCAGCAGTTATATCATCACCGGGGTGCAATGCGTACAGATGTGACATATGCCTGTGCCCCTTTTCAGGTTCATCGTAAGCTTTGTTCCATTCAAGTATACGTCCGTCTTCCCCTATAACAACACCCGGATACAGATTTTCCCGTTTTTCTTTGACTTCAGCTATAAAATCATCTTTAATACCGAGAATTTTTGCTGAAGCCAAAGCATTGTCAAACACCTCAGCAATAATTTGGTGTCCCATAGCCGCACCATAAGCAACGGCAGCTTTTTTACCATCTTCTGCGATATATGAATTTTCCGGTGAGGTTTCCGGATAGGAAATCCATTTTCCTGTTTCAGGATCTTTTTGGAGCCAATCGAGATAAAACTCAGCCATTGCCTTGATGGCAGGATAAGCTCTTTCCTTTAAAAAAGTTTCATCCTGAGTATATCTGTAATGCTCCCAATAATGCTGAACGATCCATCCGCCACCGTGAATCCACGAGCCCCAATAAGGTTGCTCGGCACGCATCCAGGGCGTTGCCCAAAGATCGGTGGTATGATGGATTACCGCTCCCCTTTCAATCCCGTATTGTTCTTTTGCCGTTATCTTTCCCCGTTCGATTACTCGGTCTATAAAATCGAAAAGCGGTTCGTGCAATTCATCAAGATTGGTAACATTGGACGGCCAGTAGTTCATCTGTAAGTTGATGTTCAGGTGATAATCAGCATTCCAAGGCGCTTGTATATGCTCGTTCCATATTCCCTGTAGATTTGCCGGATTTGTACCGGGACGCGATGAGCCTATCAGTAAATATCTTCCGTATTGAAACAATTTTGCAGCCAGATCAGGAT
This sequence comes from Galbibacter kalidii, assembly GCF_026241135.1. Classification (GTDB taxonomy): domain Bacteria; phylum Bacteroidota; class Bacteroidia; order Flavobacteriales; family Flavobacteriaceae; genus Galbibacter. The sequence goes on along the minus strand of NZ_JAPFGA010000005.1, from coordinate 140,605 downwards.
CATCTTCTCCTTCTTTGATACGGGCTAAACGTTTATCCGTTGGTAACGAATCTAATTCTTTCCCTCCTAGGTCAAAATCAACCCTTTTGTATAATTTCTGATAATCTTTTATATGATCTTTTAGCAGTTCGTCAAATCCTTTTTGTGTAGCCGAAGTGAGTGTTTTGGTATTCCTTTCTTCAAAATCATCGTCATAAAAAGAAGTGTTACCAACAATATAAACCGTGGTTTTTTTAACTCCTTTTAGTTCTAAGCTTCCATCTTTTGCTATGACTGTTCCGGATGAATTTTCAACCTTTAACCTGGTTTCAAAATTCACCCCATAATCCAAAGGAGTGGGCTCTGAAAATTTTGCTCCTCCATACTGAGTTACGGTACCCTTCATACTGATTTCGTTATCAGAAGGATTGCTCACCTCCACTGTTGGATGCCCTTCATCTTCCGGACGAGTTAAGCGAAGCTTAAAGTCCATTCCCTCATTTGCTGTGGTTTCCAGTTGAATTACCAAAACATCATCGGGAGCTGATGCGAATACCTTTTCGGTGTATTCATTGCCATTGGAGGTATAGCTTACAGAGGACAACGCATCATCCAAACTTAACGAGCGTTTATAATTTTCCACTTTTTTATTTTCATCTGAAAAATCGATAAACAGATCTCCCATGGTCTGGTGTGAGCGTGCAACTCCTTTGTAAGAAAAACGCTCCACAATTTCTTTATCGGCTTCGTGAACTTTACCATCGCGAATTAACTGCCTAATATGATCCAGATCTTCTTTAGTCCCTTTGGAATTTCCCCAATCGGGCCTGCCTGCCGGCGAGGCAGGTCCGCCTGGCCACATCGAATCTTCATTTAGCTGAATGCGCTCACTTACGGGATCCCCAAACACCATGGCACCCAGACGCCCGTTACCCACCGGTAAGGCTTCCATCCATTTTGATGCCGGCTGAGTGTACCAGAGAACAGTTTGACCCGTCTGTTTTTCTTCTGAAATTACTTCTTGTTGGCATCCTGTAACCAGAATGATGAAGAGGAAGTAGAATGGGATTTTAAGTATAGTTTTCATTTATATTTTTTTAGTTATCATTGGAAGTCCGAAGCTCAAAATACTTCGGTCACCGGTCATCCGTCACCTGTCTTTACAAACTATAAAATTCAACAGCATTTTGGTGAAATACTTTTGGTTGGTGTTCTTTTGGAATATAATCCTTTATAATTTTCAACACCTCCTCATAACTGCAAGACAGCAAACATACCGGCCAGTCCGATCCAAACATGATGCGATCTACACCAAATGTATTGACCACCACATCCAAAAACGGCTTGAAATCGTCTGCTTTCCATTTAAAGCCCTCTGTTTCTGTAACCATTCCAGAGAGTTTGCAATACACATTTCCGTTTTTGGCCAATTCTTCTATGTTATTTTTCCAATTGTTATCTACTCCTTCGGAAATTTTTGGTTTGGCGATATGATCCAATACAAAAGCTTGATCAGGAAATTTTTCTGCCAATTTGATAGCAGCCGGAAGTTGTTGCTGAAAAACCAGAATATCATAGGTAAGCTTGAATTGTTTTAGTTTACTTATCCCATGTTGAAAATCGGAACGCAACATAAAATCGTCTGCTTCTGCCTGAACAATATGACGGATTCCCTTTAAGTTTTTGTCTTTTGAAAAATGAGTCAAACGCTCCTCTACCGAAGATGATAACAAGTCTACCCAACCCACAACACCTTTGATAAAGCTGTGTTTCTTTGCTAAATCCAACAAAAATTGGGTTTCTTTTTCAGATTGATCGGCCTGGACGGCTATACATCCATCAACATTATTTTTTTTAAGGACGGGTTCTAAATCCGAAGGAAGAAAATCCCTCCTGATCGCCTGCATAGAATCGTCTATCCAAGCATCCCGTACCGGATCGAATTCCCAAAAATGTTGATGTGTGTCAATCATTGTTTGTTAATTGTTATTGGTTAATAGTTTAATTGGATTTATACTATTAACCCTCAAAAGCTTTTGCTGTTTGTTTTGAACTTCCAAGTCCTTCGATTCCCAATTCCACCACGTCTCCGGGTTTTAGGAATTTCTGCGGATTGAGTCCTAAGCCAACTCCAAAAGGTGTCCCTGTTGAAATTACATCCCCTGGCAATAAGGTCATAAACTGACTGATATAGCTTACCAGCTTCGGAATGTTAAACACAAAATCGGATGTGTTGCTGTTCTGCATCATTTCCCCATTCAGTTTTAACCAAAGATCGAGGTTGTGCGGATTTGGAATTTCATCCCTTGTTGCCATAAAAGGTCCCAAAGGCGCAAAGGTGTCGCTACTCTTTCCTTTTACCCATTGTCCTTCACGTTCCAGTTGATACTCCCTTTCACTGTAATCGTTGTGCAGCACATAACCGGCAACATAATCCATGGCATCATCCTCGGTTACATACGACGCTTTTTTCCCGATAACAAACGCCAATTCTACCTCCCAGTCGGTTTTAGTACTTCCTTTTGGAATAATCAGGTCATCGTTAGGTCCTACAACTGCCGAAGTTGCTTTAAAAAACAACACCGGCTCTTTCGGGATGGCCATGCCACTTTCTTCTGCATGTTTGGCATAATTCAGCCCAACACAGACCAATTTCGACGGACGACATGTCGGAGGTCCCAAACGCACATCATCTTCTACAAGCGGACAAGCGCCTTTATTGGTTTCCAACCAGGTTTTTAAGCGCTCAACTCCGTTGGTTTCAAAAAATTGTTCGGTGTAATCGAATCCAAATGCAGTTACATCCAATCTTTTTCCGTCTATCAAAACTCCCGGTTTTTCTTTGTCGGGCTCACCAAATCTTATTAGTTTCATGTGTTTAAACTTTTCTTTTATCCATTCAATTTTATAAATCCGCCATCGATAGGAAAGTCGGTTCCTGTAATGAAGGAGGCCTCATCAGAACACAGATACAATGCCAAATTGGCCACTTCTTCCGGTTTTCCCATGCGCCCAATAGGTTGGGTTTTTGACAAATTCTCGAACATTTCGTCTTCTTTTCCGGGGTAATTCTTTTTAATAAATCCGTCTACAAAAGGCGTATGAATACGTGCCGGGGAAATAGAATTACAACGAATACCATAATCGAGATAATCTTTTGCCACCGAGTAGGTCATGGTCAAGACCGCTCCTTTGGACATGGAATAGGCAAATCTATCCGAAATCCCTACGGAAGACGCTATGGAGGCCATATTCAAAATAATACCACCCGCTTTTTTAAGGTGAGGCACCACCGCATACATACAATTGTAGACTCCTTTTACATTCACATTGTAAATCCTATCTAAATCTTCTTCTGATGTATCCTCTACATTACCAATATGGGCAATCCCAGCATTGTTGATCAGAATATCAATTTTTTCTTTTGCTGCTATGGAGTCTATGATTTTCTTTACCTGTCCTTGATTGGAAACATCACACTGATGAAAAACAGCTTCGCCACCATTCTTTTCTATTTCAGCAACTGTTTGCTCACCGTTTTCTTCATTAAACTCCAATATATGAACCTTTGCCCCTGTACCGGAAAATTTAGTGGATATTGCCTTACCAATCCCGCTTGCTCCACCAGTAACGATGGCTATTTTATTTTTTAGGTTGAAACTCATGATATTTTTATTGTTTGTTCAACATTTTTCTGTTTTTAGAAGCTGTACAACCCTGTCTTTACCGTCAGGCAGCGTACGGCTTTACAATGAAACCCCTCTTTTCCACGGAATAAAATCATCCTGACTTAATTGATCAGCACAAGTTAAGGTTTTACCGCTAGCGATGTCAATGATCAAGTCAATTAATTGATTAGCTAATTCTTCCTGCGGAATTTTTTCTGAAATCAATCTTCCGGCATCAAAATCGATAATATCTTTCATTTTTGCCGGTAACATGGAATTTGAAGCGATTTTTATCACCGGACAAATGGGGTTCCCCGTTGGGGTTCCCAAACCGGTTGAAAACAAGATGATATTAGCTCCGGATCCTGCCAAGCCCGTGGTAGATTCTACATCATTCCCGGGCGTACACAACAAATTCAATCCGGGTCTGTTTACATATTCGGCATAATCTAATACATCAGCAATAGTGCTTCGTCCTCCTTTCGTTGCTGCTCCAGCTGATTTTATAGCATCGGTGATGAGTCCGTCCTTTATATTTCCGGGGGACGGATTCATATCAAAACCCGATCCTACTTCATGCGCTTTTTTATTGTAGCTTTCCATAAGGCGGATAAACTTATCGGCTACCTTTTTATCAAGACAACGGTCTATGAGATCCTGTTCTACTCCACACAATTCAGGGAATTCAGACAAGATACTTTTGCCACCTACGGCATTGATTTTATCGGCTACGAGTCCTATTAACGGATTTGCAGTAATCCCCGAAAAGCCATCAGACCCTCCACACTCCAATCCGATGGAGAGCTTACTAAGCGAGGTCGGTTTTCTCGTAATATTATTCGCTTCAGCTAGCTCTTTATAACTCTTATTGACCACAGTAGACAGCATTTCTTTTTCTGAACTGAACTGTTGCTGTTCAAAGTACAATACCGGTTTCTCCGTTTTAAATTTTTCACTTAAGGCTTCCTCCAACATACTCATTTGTGCATGCTGGCATCCAAGACTTAGTACCGTAGCACCTGCAACATTGGGATTTTTTATATATCCCGCCAGAAGATTGACCAATGCCTGCGCGTCATCCCTTGTACCTCCACATCCCCCTTCGTGAGTGAGGAATTTAATTCCATCTATATTTTTAAAGACTTTATTTTCGTTGTTTTCTATATCTTCAATAAAAACCTCATCGGTATTACCGCCTGCTAATTTTCGCAATTGTAATTTATATGGATTCCCTTTTTTATATCCCAGTTCTTCTTCAAAAGCATCTTTAAGCACCTTTAGATTCCTGTTCTGACAAAATACCATGGGGACAAATATCCAGTAATTGGTCGTCCCTACTTGTCCATCTTCTCGATGATACCCTAAAAACGTTTTCTCTTTAAGTTGAGCGATATTTACTTGAGGTGGATTGTATTTTTTATTTCTGAATTGATATGGCGCTGCAACATGCTTAACGTTTTCAGTAGAAATCATACCTCCCTTTGGGATGGATTTCAATACCTTGCCCACCGGAACACCATACATGGAAACAATATCCCCTTCGGTAAAATTGTTTAATGCAAATTTGTGTTTTACCGGTATATCTTCGGTCAAAATCAAAGTTTCGCTTTCCAACACAACACTTCCACCCTTTTTTAAATCCTTAAGGGCAACAGCAACATTGTCAGTTTCAGCAATAATCAGATAATCCTTCAAAATATTTTTTGTTTAACTCCCTTCCCTACAAAAGCGAAGAACTTGGTTTAGTATAAAAGCGACTATAAGTCCTCCCCCCAACCCCTCCAAAGGAGGGGAGTTTTATCGGCACAAGCATCGGAGTATTGATGAGTCAAAATTAAGACTAAAGTCGAGCGCTGAGTTATACGAAATTTGCTTATACTTGTACAATATTTGCAATATTTAAAAATTCATTCAAAAAAAGCACAAAAAATATCAAAATCACTCCTTTTGAACCATGAAACTGCATTATTTACAAAAAAACCTTGAAAGCGATATCAAGCTGTCGAAACACAAGCAAAAGGAATTTTTAAAATTATGGCACTATCACCCTGAAATAGAACTTGTTTACATTATTGAAGGTGAAGGTACATTGTATGCCGGAGATCATATTGGGAATTTTCAAAAGAACGATATTTTTTTCCTTGGAAAGAATGTCCCCCATATGTTTGATAGCAAGCCTTTTTCCTCGGAAACAGACAAATTGTCCATTGCCTATGTGATTCATGCTAACGCAGATTTCTTCCCCGGTGTTAATTCTTCAAAATCAGCTTATTCATATGTAAGTCAAATGATGGAGGTGAGTAAAAGAGGGATACGCTTCAGAGGGGATGAAAATATAGTATTATTGCAAATTTTAGACAAAATGAACTCCAATTCCCTATATCAAAACGGGGTGTCATTTTTGTCTTTGCTCCTAGAATTACATCAAAAAAATAATAAGAAACTGTTGGGGAGTAACGACTGGCTGTCTAATTATCAGGTTAAAGACCTAAGGTTAAACAAGGTGATACAATACATTATGCAAAATTTTCAAGAAGAGATAAGTTTGGACACCATTGCCAATGTTTCGGGTATGAATAAAACCGCATTTTGCAGGTATTTTAAGTCTAAAACCGGAAAGTCTTTTGTAGAATTCCTGAATGAAATCAGAATTGGTTATTCCTGTAAATTACTGTCTGATACCAATCCGCAAAAAACGGTCTCGGAGGCCTGTTACCAGTCAGGATTCAATAGTCTTTCCTATTACAACAGAACCTTTAAAAAACTGAAAGGGATTTCTCCAAGTCGGTTTAACAGCGTGTAGATTTAGTTTAGAATTGCGACCATCAACTCAACAGTATCTTGATAAAAAAATTGCAATAACAATTCTAATATTAATAAAATAACTTTTAGCATATAAAATTGGTTTATGTTAATTCAAAAGTGGCATCTGTTGTTGCCATAGTTGGTGATAACATAACAACATCATTTTTTAAGGAGATATAATTTATATCCAAGTTCATCAACGGTATCGATTACTTCAAATTCAAACTTTCTGTAAAACGGCAAGTTTCTTTCGGTAGAAGTTTCCAAATAAACAGGTAGTTTGACGGATTGCAATACAGCATTCATCAATTCAGTTCCAATTCCTTTTGATTGGACTTTAGGATCAACCCCGATATACCATAAATGTGCAAATTTCTCTTTGGGGTACTTCGTTTTTAATAATGCCTCTCTTTTCATGATCTTAAAAACTTTTTTAAGGCCGATCGTTCCAAAAACCAATTTAACATCCCATAAAAGTGCTTTTAAAGAGGTCTTTTTCTTATGATGATATAAAATTATTGCACACGCTTTCTTATTCTCTGACATAAAAACATCGCCAAACTCCATTCCCATAAAAAAAGAATATTCAATCAGTCGCCTGAATCTTTCTTCTCTTTTTGAATCTTGTTTAATTACAAAATTTGTAGACTGGTTTTTATCAAAGGAAGATGTTAATATTTCTATTACTTGCTCTTTATCATATTCTACAGCTTTAATCATTACTTATTAAAATAAGGGTATTAGTTTGTTTTATTTCAAAAATAGCATATTTACCTTAATGTAACATACAAAAATATCTTATTGAAGTTTTAAATATTGAGTATTTAAGTATGATTATTATTTGAACCTATATTAGAATAATCTATCAAATCTATAACAGAATGGTGCAAAGAATCCCTGATAAGAATGGTTTCCCAAAACTCACAATAATATAGAAGACTTCCCTTACAATTTTATCACTTTACCGGACATTAAGTCTTTATCAACCTTAATCTTAAAAAGATCCAATATTGTTGGTGCAATTTGATTGGAGTATAACTGACGGGAATTTACTTCTCCTTTTGGCTGGACACCGGCACCGTATGTGATAAACCAAACTTCAGCTGCTCCCTCCACGTCACTTCCGTGGCTTCGCCAAGTATCAAGGGGGTCAGTTCCCCTACCGTGGTCTGTGGTGATCAAGAAAGTAGTTTTATCTTTATAAAAAGGATCTTTTTGTACAAAATCCCATAAATCTTTCAGAAAATCATCGGTGGTATGAGCTGATTTTAAATAGGCTTCATAATTACCTCCGTGAGCAAAATCATCGGTTTCTCCATAACCGATATAAACCACTCTAGGATGATTCTTTTTCATGTATTCCATCGCAAAATGATGCGTAAAAGCATCCAATCTAACATTTTCCCACGGACTCGGAATCTGAGGTTGTAACTCATTTAAAAAAGCTTCTCTTTCAGTCAGATCTCCTTCAGCAGATGCAAATCCGGCATTTACAGGAACTCCGCTTCGCTCATCATTAATTATAAAGGGAAATACATCCCAACTGGCAAAAGCAGCTACTTCTCCTTTGAAATTATTATTCAAAATCTCTAAAACCGTGGTGTTCGGATTGTATATTTTATCGTTACTGCGGATATTCTTATCGTCTGCCTTGCCCGTCAATATTTCGTTGTAACCGGGATATGAAAATAACATGCTGTTGGTCAGATTCACCTTGCTTCCCAGTTCTCTGTTCCCGTGAATTTCTCCTTTGTTGACTATCACACCCCAAACAAATGGCAACAAGGCTTCCCTTCTTTCTTGGGGGTTTTCCTTCCAGAATTTTTCTTTTAATTCTTCCGGGTGACCTACATAATCTGCGTTCATAATCAACTTTTCATCAGCTCCGGTAAACAATTCCTGCCAACGGAACCCGTCTAAGGTAATCAGCACCACTTTTTGTTCATTTTCCTGAGCATTCAGAAAAAGTCCATAGAATATTGCTATTAAAACACTTATTTTTTTCATTGAGGTAGTTTATTAATTATTATCATAAAACTTCCAACACACTATATTCCGGGCGCTTAGCTATGGCTTTATAACTATTGTCTTTTACCACTTTTACATGGTCAATTTGATTTTCTTTTAGGATGTCTACAGCAAAATCATACCAAGTCATCACCTTTTGTCCTGAAAAATGACGGATACCGTAAGCCTCCCCCAACTCCTCCTTCGGAGGGGAGGTGATTATCAAATCTAATATATACATCGCTAGATTTTCAGCATCTGTTGGGCATCCGGTTTGATTGTCCACAACGTAAAGTTCTTTTTCAGTTTTTGCCTTTTCAAGAATGGTTCGATAAAAGTTCTTTCCAAACTCTTTACTGTACAACCAAGAGGTTCTTACAATAAAATAGTTTTTTAATATTCCCTGAATATACTTTTCCCCTTGCAGTTTTGACTTTCCATATATATTGATGGGATTTGTAGCATCAGCTGTTGTATAGGGCGTTCTCTTTTTTCCGTCAAAAACATAATCTGTGGAAATATGGATCAAAACAGTATTGAATTCCGAAGCAACCTCAGCCATATTTTTTGCACCTTCTGCATTGATAAGATATGCTCTTTCAGGTTCTTTTTCAGCTTGCTCCACACGGGTATATGCTGCACAATTGATACAAAAATCCGGTTGGAACTTTTGAAATGCCTTGAAAACACTTTCTTTTTTGGTGATATCCAATGTTTTGGCATCGCAAAACATAAATTCTACCTCGGGATATTGATCCTGATGTTTCTGAAAGGTTCTTCCCAATTGTCCACTTGCCCCGGTCACCAATACGGTTGTTTGTTTATCGTTCGTTGCTGATTTATCGGAACCCATGCTTAAAAATCGATTATTGCGTCTTTCAAAAACGGTAATTTCTTGTCTTTTGCTGAAATTATCAATTCATCCTCAGGAAATGACCAGTCCACCCCTATTTCCGGATCGTTGTAAATGATCCCTCCTTCGGCTTCTTTACAATAGAAATCATCGCATTTGTAAAAGAACTCCGATGTTTCACTCAAAGTAAGAAAACCATGGGCAAAACCTCTGGGTATAAACAATTGTTTTTTGTTTTCAGCTGATAATTCTATGGCTGTATATTGTCCAAAAGTTTCTGATTCTTTCCGTAGATCAACAGCGATATCCAACACTTTTCCTTGAATCACCCTTACCAGTTTTGCTTGTGCATATTCCCTTGTTTGGTAATGCAGCGCCCTGACAACTCCTCTTTTTGAAAATGACTGATTGTCTTGTACAAAATGGACCTTCCTACCTATCCCTTTTTCAAATTCCTGCTGATTAAAACTTTCAAAAAAATAACCTCTTTCATCATGAAAAACTTGAGGTTCTATAATAAAACATCCGCTTAATTTAGTTTTTTTTATTTTCATTTATTCTGTTATCATGTTAAGGTGTTACCTTGTTATGATGCTATCTTGTTATGATGCTATCTTGTTATGGTGCTATCAAGTTACGGAGTTACGATGCGGTATCCCTTTAAACTTCATAACCTTGTAACAGCATAACTTCTTAACTTCATAACAACATTTTGTCTCCTGAATTTTCATTTATGTTCTTTTATCAACCCCAACAACTTTTCTCCATACCCGCTTTTCATCAAGGGTTCAATCAATTGTTTAAATTCTTTTTTGTCAATATATCCCATTTCATAGGCTGTTGCTTCTATTGAGCCAACCTTTAGTCCTTGCCGTTCTTCGATAACCTCTACAAACTGTGACGCTTGCATCAAAGACTGAAAAGTTCCGGTATCCAGCCAGGCGGTGCCCCGATCGAGGATGCTCACTTGTAATTTCCCTTTTTTCAAATAGGCTTTATTTACATCAGTAATCTCTAACTCTCCACGGTCGCTGGGTTTGATGTTTTTCGCTATTTCCACCACCTCATTATCGTAAAAATAAATTCCGGGAACGGCATAATTGGATTTAGGAACTCTCGGCTTCTCCTCTATGGAAACGGCTTTTTCATTTTTATCAAACTCCACCACTCCATAACGCTCTGGATCGTGGACATGATAGGCGTAAACAATACCTCCATCGGGATCGTTATTGGCACGTAATTGTTCGCTCAAACCCGTTCCATAAAAAATATTATCGCCCAAGATCAGGGCCACTTTGTCTTTTCCTATAAAATCGGCTCCAATAACAAAGGCTTCCGCTAGTCCGTTGGGATGTGCCTGAGCTGCATATTCAAAACGACATCCGTATTTTTTTCCGTCTCCCAACAGATTTTTAAACAAAGGCAAGTCTTTGGGTGTAGAAATAATGAGAATCTCCTGAATACCGGCACTCATCAAAGTGGATAAGGGATAATAGATCATCGGTTTATCATAAACAGGCATGAGTTGTTTGCTCACTGCCAATGTCAATGGGTGCAGGCGTGTTCCTGAGCCTCCGGCGAGTATGATTCCTTTCATGTTGTGATATTGTTATGGTGTTATCAAGTTATGATGTTATCCAGTTATCTTGTTACGTTGTTATATTGCTATGCTTTTTATTAGTTTAGACAACATTCTCCTAATGTAAATTACTTGATTATCTAATTCTGTTACATCTTCTGTATATTTCAATCTATATGATATCTCTATCTGGGTTTCAAGTTCAGACAGAGACCCCATTGCAATATAAAGAAATCGAACAAGTTCTTTACTCCCTTTTCGTCCCGATCCTTCAGCAATATTAGATGGAATCGATATAGCACATCTTCTCATTTGAACTGTCAATCCATATTGTTCATAACTAGGGAAAGTGGCAGTAAGTTTATAGGTTTTTTCAACCAAATCCATAGATTCTTGCCAAACTTTTAAATCTTTATGTGAATTGATCTTCATTATATTTTATTGTTTTGTTATGCTGTTATCTTGTTATGATGTTATCAAGTTACGGAGTTATGATGCGATATCCTTTTAAACTTTATAACTCCTTAACTCTGTAACAGCATAACTCCATAGCCACGTAACAGCATAGCTTCATAACTCCATAACCTTTTAGCAACTTAGCCTCACAAACTACCTATCCCCATACTGCATTTGATAGTACTTCTGATAATCGCCACTGGTTAAATGTTTTAACCATTCCTCATTTTGCAAATACCAATCAATTGTTTTATCCAATCCCTCTTCAAAAGTAACTGAAGGTTTCCACCCCAATTCTTTATTGATCTTTGTAGCGTCTATGGCATAGCGCAGGTCATGACCCGGGCGATCTTTTATATAGGTGATCAGTTTTTCCGAAGTGCCTGCTTTTCTTTTCAGTTTTTTATCCATCAAACTACACAAGAGTTTTACCAAATCGATGTTCTTCCATTCATTGAATCCGCCGATATTATAGGTTTCATGATTCTTTCCCTTATGAAAAACAAGGTCTATCGCTACGGCATGGTCTATCACATACAGCCAATCGCGGGTGTAATTACCATCGCCATAAACCGGTAAAGGTTTGTTATTGATGATATTATTGATAAAAAGGGGAATCAGTTTTTCAGGGAAATGATTCGGACCGTAATTATTCGAACAATTACTGATCACATAAGGCAATCCGTATGTTTCTCCGTATGCTCGAACAAAATGGTCTGAACCTGCTTTGGATGCTGAGTAAGGAGAATTAGGGGAATAGGATGTTTTTTCTGTAAAAAAGCCGCTTTCTCCCAAAGCTCCATAGACCTCATCGGTGCTTATGTGATAAAAACGAAGCCCCTCCCGGCCTCTCGGCCATTGGCGGAGAGGTGTGTTTATCCACAATTCCTTAGCAGCGTTAAGCAGGTTAACGGTTCCGATTACATTGGTCTTGACAAATGCCAAAGGATCGGTTATCGAACGATCTACATGACTTTCGGCCGCCAAATGGATGACGCCATCAAATTGATGTTGGTCGAACAATCCATTTATAAAATCAGTATCCGTGATATCACCTTTTATAAAAGTATAATTGGGAGCACCTTCTATATCTTTCAAGTTTTCAAGGTTCCCGGCATAGGTCAGCGCATCTAAATTGAATATGCTGTAGTGCGGATATTTATTGACAAAACGCCTTACCACGTGCGAACCAATAAAACCCGCACCTCCCGTAATTAATAGTCTTTTATTTTTTTTAGAAACTTCTCTTTTCATTATTGGCTATTCTGTTCCCGACCTATGAAATACGATTTGAGGCGATTGCCCAAATACATCTTACCATAGTGGGTTTTTAAATATTTTTCCCGTTTTAAAGCATCCTTTTGATTCAGACAACCTTCAAAATAAATCAATTTAAACGGCCGTCGGCTTTTCGTTGATGTCACCTTCCCTTTTTGGTGTTCCTCAAATCGTGATGACAAATCTTTGGTATAACCCGTGTATTTCTTGCCGTCTTTTAACGACAACAAAACATATACATAATAATATTCCGCAAAATCATTTGTCATCATTTCATGGGTTAAAGCCTGCTCCACCTGTTATCAATATCTTTTTATTATTTGAAGAATCTATTCTATCCATTTTTCCTTTCATCCACCCGTAATGGGTTTTCCAAAAATAAAGATTTAAAATCAATACAGCTTTAAAATGAGGATTTGTTCTTTTCCTTAGGACTATTCAGTAAGAAAATCTTTTAATTCGATATCTTTACCACAAAACAACGGCTATGCCCAATACCTATATAGAATACCAATTTATTATTATACCCAAAGACCCGGCTGCTGAAATCCTAATTGCTGAATTGGGGATGGCTGGATTTGAAAGTTTTGTTGAAAATGATGAAGGTGTGGTGGCCTATATCCAAAAAGCGGAATGGGATCAAAAGGTGTTGGACGATATTCAGATATTAAAAAATAACGAATTTAAAATTTCTTCAACCCATCGGGAAATCGAACAGCAAAACTGGAATGCTGAATGGGAGAAGAACTTTCATCCCATAGAGGTTGATGGTTTGTGTACGGTAAGGGCTCCTTTTCATGAAAAACCGAATACGAAATATGATATCATTATCGAACCGAAGATGAGTTTCGGAACCGGGCATCATGAAACCACCCATATGATGATTCAGTTTTTATTGAAAAACGACCTGAACGGTAAAAAGGTACTGGATATGGGCTGTGGAACAGGGGTTTTGGCTATTCTAGCTGAAAAAGAGGGTGCCGCTGAAATTGACGCCATTGATATTGATAATTGGTGTTATCTGAATTCTATCGAAAATATAAAACGGAATCATTGTACTAAAATCAATGTCTATGAAGGGGATGCGGCTCTACTGAAAGATCAAAATTATGATGTTGTCATAGCAAACATCAACAGAAATATCCTTTTGGAAGACATCCCGACTTATGTAGCTCGTTTAAATAAAGGTGGAATATTATTATTAAGCGGATTTTACAAAGAGGACATCCCCCAAATTCAAGAAAAATGTGAGCAATTTTCGTTAAAATTTGTCGAAAATCTTGAAAAGAACCATTGGGTTGCTGTAAAATTTTTAAATTAGCACAAAATACTGAATATGAGTACCAAGGAGAAAATATCAGAAGAATTATTACTTGACGAAGATGTCTTAAAGGAGAACGAAATTGTTCTTTACAATGACGATGTGAATACATTTGATTATGTCATAGAAATGCTTATCGATACCTGTGACCATACTCCCGAACAAGCGGAGCAATGCTCCCTTATTGTGCATTATAAAGGCAAGTGTACTGTGAAAACAGGTGACTTCAAAGACCTGAAACCTCGCTGCTCCAAATTACTTCAAGCAGGATTGAGTGCGGAGATTGTGTGAAAAATCACTTTTTACAACTTGAATACCCAAAGATTTTATAGAACGGGCATATTCTGAAAATACAGGTAAGTAATAACACAATGGCAAGGAGCATAAAGGCAATCCCCAGATAGCCTCGCAAAATATTGTAGTAATATAACACCCCGATCGAAAAGGCTATCACTACACGGATCAACTTATCTATTTCGCTCATGTTTTTCTTCAAAAGCACTCTTTTTTTATAATGAACTCATCTTGACTTTTTTCAATTGGCTATAAAATTGTTCTTTTTTGTCCATGCGCCGACTGGATATATACCTATGCGGCAAGTCGGTAGTTCCATTTGCCTACGCACCGGCTGGCTCCTTCGCTAAAAACATCCACCGGATGTTTTTTTAACGCTCGGCCCTACTCGGACAAATATAATCGGTTTTTGGGATTTGGGTTTGTTTTAACGCTCCATATCCACCTTTGATATCCACTAAGTTTTCAAAACCACGGGCTTTTAGTATGGAAGCCGCGATTACCGAACGGTATCCCCCGGCACAGTGCACAAAATATTTCTTGTCTTTTTCCACTTGATCCATATTTTCATTGATAAAATCCAATGGAAAATTGGTAGCGGTTTCCAAATGTTCTGACGCAAATTCATCCGGTTTTCGGACATCCAAAATAGCAGCATCTTTATCATACTGATTTTCAAAGGCATCTACATTAATAGAAATAATCGTGTCTATTTCTTTTCCGGATTTTTTCCAATTTTCAACACCCCCTTCTAAATATCCTATAGTATTGTCATACCCCACCCTGGACAAGCGTGTAACAGCTTCGGTTGATTTCCCTTCAGGAACGATTAACAAAATAGGTTGATGAATATCTTTTATCAAAGCTCCTACCCATGGCGCAAACGAGCCGTCCAACCCTATAAAAATTGAATTCGGAATGTGTGCCCTTACATATTCATCTTGAGTACGCACATCAAGCACCAAAGCTCCTTTGTGATTGGCTATAGCTTCAAATTCATCAGGAGTTAAAGCCACATTCCCTTTTTGCAATACGTTATCAAAAGCCTCATAGCCTTCTTTGTTCATCATCGCATTTTTGGAAAAATATTGAGGCGGAGGCATAATCCCTTCCAGCACTTCTTTTATAAACTCCTCTTTACTCATATCAGAGCGAAGTGCGTAGTTGGTTTTCTTTTGATTGCCTAAGGTATCCATGGTTTCTTTGCTCAAATTTTTTCCGCAGGCAGAACCGGCTCCGTGCGCCGGATAGACCATAATATCGTCTTCCAAAGGCATTATTTTTTTCCTAAGGGAATCATAAAGCATTCCTGCGAGGTCTTTTTCAGTAATATCTTGTTTGATGGCCAGATCGGGACGCCCCACATCCCCTAAAAACAAGGTGTCTCCGGTAAAAATCGCATGATTTTTACCATTTTCATCAATAAGAAGATAGGTAGTGGACTCTAAGGTATGCCCCGGTGTGTGCAAAGCCTGAATAGTGATTTTCCCTATGGAAAAAGTTTCGCCGTCTTTGGCCTGATAGATACTGTAATTGGTATTCGCATTGGGACCATAAACAATGGTTGCCCCTGTTTTTTTAGCCAGATCAATATGCCCGGAGACGAAATCGGCGTGAAAATGCGTTTCAAAAACATATTTGATCTTCGAACCTTCTTTTTTGGCACGTTCTACATAGGGATCGGTTTCCCTTAACGGATCGATAATGGCCGCTTCACCTTCAGATTCAACATAATAAGCGCCTTGTGCCAAACACCCTGTATATATTTGTTCGATTTTCACTTTATAAGGTTTTTAATCGTTCCTTCTGCGGAAACGAGACAAAGATAATAAACTACTTATTTTTTGAATGTAATAAAAGTCACATTCGGTTTTGTATATCAACTTCTAAAAGTGATATAGTTCCTTCATCAGAATATAAAAACTCATCAGCAATATCAAATACCCAAAACCTTTTTTCAAAGCTTTATTAGGAATATACTGTGATAATTGTCCGCCAATCAGTATCCCAAGGATGGTTATCGCAGAAAAAGTCAGTAAAAATCCCCATTCAATATCCAATGTTTGTATATCACCTATAAACCCAATCAGGGAATTGATACATACAATAATTAAAGAGGTTCCAACAGCTTTCTTCATGGAAAGATTTGCCCATAAAACCAAAGCCGGGACATAGAGAAATCCACCTCCCGCACCTATAAGTCCGGTAATGGTCCCAATCGCAAGCCCCTGAACAAAAGTTTTTACGTAGGCTTGTTTGTAATCTGGATCCTTCTTTTTCTTTTTTTGATTTTTGATCATGGATACTGCTGCCACAAACATAATCACAGCAAAAAAGGTCATGATGAGGATTTCCTTGGTAAAAGTAAAGGTTCCAAGTCTGAACAATTCCTCGGGTATCCACGGAACAAGAAAACGTCTGGAAAGATAGACTGCCAAAAAGGAAGGAAAGGAAAATGCCAATCCGATTTTAATATCGACAACACCTTTTTTATATTTCTGAAAAGCCCCCACTAGCGAAGACGACCCGACTACAAAAAGAGAATATGCGGTAGCCACAACGGGGTTATATGCCAGTAAATAGACTAACAAAGGAACCGTTAAAATAGAACCCCCACCGCCTAAAAGCCCTAGAACAAGTCCGATAAAAAGTGCCCCTGCATATCCGATGGTTGTTTCAAATGTCATCAATGCGGAAGTTTATTCTTCAACAATCCGTAAACAAAAGTTCCTGCAACAGCCGCAGCAATGACAATCAACATTGAAAAAACACCTGTTCCCACCAAAATATACATAGGTCCCGGACATGCTCCTGCTAATGCCCATCCGAGTCCGAAGATCGACCCGCCAAGCAGGTAACGGGTGATACTTTTATTTTTATCAGGAATAGCAATTGGAGTCCCTTCGATACTTTTCAAGTTTGTTTTTTTGATAAGCTGAACGAGAATGATTCCGGTGATCACGGCAGTTCCGATAATTCCATACATATGAAAAGATTCAAAACGGAACATTTCGAAAATCCTGTACCACGAAACCGCTTCCGATTTTACGAGAACAATTCCGAAGAAAACACCTGTCAGTATAAATTTTAGATACTTCATTATTTAAAAATTAAGGGGATTATAAAGTGTGTCATGATCAAGCCTCCGATAAAGAAACCGACAACAGCAATAAGCGACGGAATTTGCAAGTTGCTAAGTCCGCTAATGGCATGTCCGGAAGTACATCCGCCGGCATATCGTGTTCCGAAACCGACCAAAAATCCGCCTACGATCAAAATAAGCAAGCCTTTCAGACTTAAAACAGCATCCCAACCGTATATTTCCTGTGGAAGCAATGTTTTCCCGGTGTTTTCAAAGCCAAAAGATTGTAATATCTGAACAGTATTGGAATTGAGATCAATATTAGTAGGATTAGACAAGAAGAAATGCGCAATAAAACCGCCAATAACAGCACCAAGGACAACCATAAGATTCCATTTTTGCTCTTGCCACTTAAAATTGAAAAAATCACTCTTCTTTCCTGCGCCGCCTATCGCACAGAAAGTCCGAAGATTGGAAGACATGCCAAAAGTTTTTCCGAAGTAAATAAGCAAAAACATGACCATAGCAATCAAAGGGCCTGACACATACCAAGGCCACGGATCTAAGATAAACTCCATAATTATTTGTTTTATATCAAGAGTGCAAAGGTAATGGAGCTGTATGAAATGTTATGTAATGAATGTTACTCAAGAGTTGAGTACTTCAATTTTATTTCTGTGAAGTTTGATCAGCTGGTTGTTTTCTAGTTTTTTAAGTAATCTTGAAACCACCACTCTTGAGGTATTCAAATCGTCTGCAATCTCTTGGTGAGTAATGTTTAGCGTCCAATTACCGTTTAACTTAACCTTATCTGTAAGATATTTTTCCAAGCGCTCATCCATTTTCAGGAACGCCAAGGCGTCTATGGTTTCTATCATTTCATCAAAACGAACTTGGTAGCTTTCCAAGATAAAACTTCTCCAGCTTTTATTAGTATGGAACCATTCTTCCATTTTTTCAGACGGAATCATAAAGAGTTTGACATCATCTGCTGCTATGGCTCTTATTTTACTTTTTGAATGATTGAGACAACTGGTGAGCGACATAGCACAAGTATCTCCCTCTTCTAGAAAATAAAGTAGTATCTCATGTCCATTACCATCTTCACGAAGCACCTTAATGCTGCCTTCTAAAAGTAAAGGAATGAAACCTAATTTTTGACCAATATCCATAATGATATCGTCTTTATAAAAAGACTTCACTCTTCCGATTCTTAACAATTCTTCAATAATCGTATCATCTAGAAGGTAGTTCAATTTCTCTTTGATGGTATCCAGCATGAATCAAAAATACGCTTTATAAATTTTATAAAGGAGATTGATTTATTTTTAATAAAATATATTATATTTGCACCCGCCTTCGCACACATACATGGTGTGCTCCATCGGGCAAGCCCACAAAGGGTTGAAAAATCGGCCTCGTGGCGCAACTGAATAGCGCATCTGATTACGGCTCAGAAGGTTCCAGGTTTGAATCCTGGCGAGGTCACGAATAAATCAACAAAAAGTTGAAAACGAAGCAAGCTAAAAAACATAGCTTGTTTTTGTTTTTTTAGTGCAGTGAGTTTTCTTTTGTTGATTTTCAAGTTTTGAACAAAATATTCGGCGATAGCCGAGAGACTTTATATTTTCACAAGAAAGCGCCAAGAATCACCAACAGATAGTCCCACCTTTTGTTTTTGGAAAAGTTGAAAACGAATGTAGTATATAATGCCAAGAATTTTGACTTTTTGTTTATATATTTAATTTTGAAAGGCGGTTTACTATATTTCCTAAACTTTAATTAAAATGACTTTCGAAAACCCAGTTTTGTTCTTCTTTGGTGCCCTTGGGGTTTTTAACGGGTTCTTGGTCAGTTTGTACCTTTTATTTTTCAGCAAACAAAAACGAGCTCAAAACTTCTTTTTTGGATTGTTGGTGCTGATGCTGAGCCTGCGGATAGGAAAATCGGTATATGCCCTTTTTACGAGCATTTCAGGCAGATTGCTAATTCGTCAGTCGTCAGGTTTTAATTGCCGGGATACTTAACATACGTAAATGACTTATGAATTATTTGCCAATTTCCCCCGGTTTTTAGCAGGAGTAAATAATCGGTATAAACTCTTTTTTTATCCGGCATATCCACTTCTATTTTCGCACTTGCAGCATTGTTCTTATAATCAATAGAAATAATTTTACCTATCCGGTTACTTTTTTCACCTAACTTAACGTTACTAATATATTTCTGGCCTGACCAAACAACTATACTGTCATTTGTTACGTGATAAAGGTTCAAATCTTTATGAAAAGCATTTTTTAGTCTTTCCGGCTCTCCATTTGCTGTCCCTTCAATATAGTCCATTAGTGTCTTGGTAATAAGTTCTTTTTCAGTTTGTGCCCCCAAGTTTAGGGTACTGAAAAAAGTAAAGGCGATAATTAAGGTGGTAATGTATTTCATTTTCTATGTATTTAAAACTATGTGCAACATTACAAGGATGCTAGTAAAAAGCAATAAAAAATAATGAAGAAGAAATACAGATTTATAAATCTGAAGAAAAACAACAAAGTATCTTAACCTGATACAACACTAAGTGTTTTCTTTCTTAAATTTTGCAGGCGTAGTGCCTGTAAGGTTTTTAAAGGCCAAATAAAATGTGGTGTTCGATTTGAAACCGCATTCATGGCCAATGGCCTCTACGGTAAGGTGATGGTTAGATAACAGCATTTTTTCTGCTTCTTTTACCCGATACTCATTGATAAAAGTTGAAAAGCCCTTGCCCAGATTATCATTTAAACATTGCGACAACTGATGAGAAGGTATGTCCAACTCGTCAGCGATATCTGCCAGTTTTAAATCCGGTTTTTTGTAAAGCCCATTTTGTTCAAAGAGTGTATGTAATCTGGAGAGAATTCCGGTGGCTTCATTTGCTTTAATTTTCTTATTGGCATATTTGGTTTGTTCAGCAAAGAAAAAAGGCGTAGTTTTCCTTCTTTTAAAGAACCAGAGAAGCAGTATCAGGTAAAATATAAAAGAAAACGATAAGGCACCTACAATATATGAGGTATATCCTGATGTTTTGTAAGCAATCCAGATGATGGCCACTCCGACCACCAAGCTGATGAGCCAGATTTCTTCATCGGTCACTTTCTTCCCTTTTTTAATGAGGGAGGCAAAAGCATTTTTTATAACGATTCCCGAAAGAATAATATAAACCAGCCACTGCATATATAAAACCTTACTGATAAAAAATGGCCAGAATGCCCTGTACTGCCTATACGGATAGAGGTATTCAATTAGTATCATGACCAATACCGTGGGCACAATATGATAGAGCCAATACCGGTTGCGAAAGTTTTTACGGGACGTGGTATTTTTTACGTACAGATACAAAAATGGCCCAATGAGTGCACAGGCAACTAAGCCTATATGTATAAACAGCTCGGAAAGGGAAGGATAAAAAAAGAAAAAAACAGACTTTATGATCCTTATACTAAGCACCAGCATCAATGCCGAAAGAAAATAATTGGCCTTGTTCCTGTGCTTTACAAAAAAGGCAAAATAGATGCTCAAAACAAGCCCGTTAAAAGCACCAATGGCACTAAAGAAAAATAAGAGTTGATGTTCCGGTTCCATAAGAATATTTAGAACTCAAATATACTAAAACAGGAATTCAATTCTATACTTCATTCCCTATCCACATTCCACAATACGTTTAAAAAGCATACATGATTTTAATTGGCTCTCTGCTGCTCTTCTGTATTTCCAAAATCTCTTTGTTTAACACTGGTGTCATCATTTCCAAAGGTATAGGTCAATGAAAAACGGAAAAAACGGTTGCTGTTATCTTCGTAGTACGACTGTTTTATTCCATTTACCGCAGAGTTATATTCCCGTAATTGCGACCTATTGAAAACATCATTAAAAAGAAGCACCAATTGAAGGTTGTCCCCCAATATACTTTGTTTTATCCCTACGTTAAAGCTGGATTGTGGCTTGCCGATTTCAAACAGCCCCGTTTTAAAGGGAGAGCTGTACCAATAGTCTAACTGTAGCTTGGTAGATGTGAATAGTGAAATGGTATTGTTTGATGAAAAATAAATTTGCATACCGTTTAAGGGAGTGGCATCTATAACGTCATAAATTTTTGTTTCACGGTTTGTAAGATTGATTGCATTTCGGCTTTGCCACCAGCTGGTTATATCGGCCGTGTAACTTTCTGATATTCCATATTGATATTGTTTGTAATAATTTTCCCTCGTTATTGTTTGTATATTTTCTTCAGGGTCTGAAGTAAAAATAGTTCCATAGCCGTCGTTTAATATGTTTAAGAACACATTGGTTCTCAATTTACTGTTATACATATAAGTAAATTCAAAATTATCGGAAAACGAAGGTTGCAAAAACGGATTGCCTTCAGCATAGGTATTACTGCTTGTATAGATACGGTAGGGGTTCAACATCCAAAATGGGGGGCGGTTTACCCGTTTGCCATAATTAAAAGAAAAGCTATGGTCATCGCTCTTTTTGTACATCAAATAAAACGAGGAAAACAGCTTTGCATACTCTTTTTTATTGGTTTCACCTGTCGTTTTTGAATAGCCTTCCGTTTGTGTTGCTTCATACCGCAGCCCCAGTTGCAGGCTCCATTTATCGTTAAAGCTCTTGGAACCGTTAACGTAAACAGCCTGATTGTTTTCCTGATATTCAAACTCGTTGGATTGATCCGGATCCAGTATGGGATTCCCTGTAATGGTATTAAAAAACTTAGCATCTGCCTGCGTGTTTATAAAACTGAGTTTGCCCCCATACGACAGGTTTATAAAATCCAAGGGGTGTTCCATATCTGTCTTGAAGCTAACATTGTTAATTGTAACGTCTGTCGTGTTTTTCGCAGCCATATCTACCTCTATAAATTCCATTTCGGGCGTAAAAGACTCTGCAAAAAGGTCGGTTTCCATATCAGAATCAAAGGTAAAATAGTCAACATCGAAAGATAATTTTCTGCCAATGGTATCCAAGGTAGCGATAAGGTGTGCATTTGCAGAATGACTTTTCTTATCCCTATCAATAACAATCGGGTTAATGAGAATGGATTCCAGTTGATGTTCTGTATTGAAAATATCTGTTTTTGCATCTAATTGTATCTCGCCATAGTTGTAAACCCCCATATATTGGCCTCCTATGGTAATGTTGTCTGTTAGGTCATAATCTATACTAAAACGCCCGGACAGGTTGTTCCTACTGTTTTTTGAGACGATATCCAACTCCCAGGGACCATTGGGATACTCTGTATCTATCTGTTCTATTCGTCTCACATCCCCTACTTTCCCTCCGACACCGGCGGAAAACTGAAGTTTATCTTTGTTGTAGAAAAAGTTGTTCCGAATCGAAAAAATACTATATGTGTTTTGATCATAGGCTGTGGTGATTGTGTTTTTCCAAGAGTTCAGAGCGGCTTTTCTCAGGTTAATATTAACAAGTCCGCCACTGCCTTCGGCCTCGTATTTTGCCGGTGGAGTAGCGATAATTTCAACGTTCTTGATATCGTCGGCAGATAAGGAACCCAGAAAACCCACTAATTCATCTCCCGTTAATTCAAGCATTCGTCCATCTATCATCACTCGGGGCGTGCCCTTGCCCAGCATCGTTATGGTGTTATTGATGACCATAAGTCCCGGGGCTGTACCCAAAACATGCATTGCATCGCCCCCAATGGCCGAAACACTGTTTTCCACATTGTACACCAAGCGGTCTGCCTTTTGCACAATCAACGGTTTTTTGGCGGTAATGATTACCTCCTCCAGTTGGCCAGTGTCCTCTTTCAATACAATTGTACCAACAGCGATATCCTTTTCCAGAAGAATATCCCTTTCGTTATTTTCATAGCCTAAATAGCTGATAATTAACCTATATTCACCTTCAGTTGCCTGAATTTTAAAGTCTCCGTTTTCATCGGTAATTGCTCCGGTTATTGGGTGCCCTTCCGTATCTTGAAGCACAATATTGGCATAGGCAATGGGACTGTATTCGTCTTTTACACTTCCCGTTATATTTACCTGAGAGAAACTAAATAATGGTAATAGGAGGAATAACAAAATATTTTTTTGTCTGTTTTTCATAGTATATTCTTTGCTTTTTTTGGAGCAACAACATTACTATTACATTCATTAAAAGCGACAAAAAATAGCGGAAAAGAAATACAGATTTATAAATCTGAAGAAAAACGACAAGGTATCTTAACCTGATACAACACTAAGTGTTTTCTTTCTTAAATTTGGCAGGAGTAGTGCCTTTTATGTTTTTAAAAGCCGAATAAAATGTGGATTTTGAAGAAAATCCGCATTCGTATCCTATGCCCTCTACGGTTAGGTGATGGTTGGAGACCAACATTTTTTCTGCTTCTTTTACCCGATACTCATTGATATAAGTTGAAAAGCCCTTGCCCAGATTATCATTTAAACATTGCGACAACTGATGAGAAGGTATGTCCAACTCATCAGCGATATCTGCCAGTTTTAAATCCGGTTTTTTGTAAAGCCCATTTTGTTCAAAGAGTGTATGTAATCTGGAGAGAATTCCGGTGACTTCATCAGCTTCAATTCTCTTATTGGCATATTTGGTCTGGACGGCAAAAAAGAAAGGAGTGGCCTTTTTCCGTTTAAAAAACCAGAGAAGCAGCATCAGGTAAAAGATAAAAGAAAAGGATAAAGCCCCTGCAAGATAGGAAATATATCCCGTTGTGTTGTACGCAATCCAGATGATCGCTACTCCGACTACCAGGCTAATGAGCCAGATCTCTTCATCGGTTAGTTTCTTCCCTTTTTTAATGAGGGAGGCAAAAGCATCTTTTATAACGATTCCCGAAAGGAGGATATAAATGATCCACTGTGCGTATAAAAACTTGCCAATAGAGAATGTAGCAGATAATAGCCAATATGACCTGTACTGTTTGTATGGATAGAGATATTCAATTATTATCATAGCCAATACCGTGGGCACAATATGATAGAGCCAATGCCGGCTGCGGTAGTTTTTACGGGAAGTGGTGTTTTTTACATATAGATACAGAAATGGCCCTATAAGTGCACAAGCTACTAATCCAATATGTATAAACAGTTCTGAAATGGAAGGGTAGAAAAACAAAAAAACAGATTTTATAATCCTCACACTAATAACAAGCATCAATGCTGAAAGAAAGTAATTTGCTTTATTTCTATGCTTTACAAAAAAAGCAAAATAGATGCTCAAAAAGAGACCATTAAAAGCACCGATAGCACTAAAGAAAAACAACAATTGATGTTCCGGATCCATAAAGGTATTTTGAATACAAAGGTATTGATTCGGCAAAATTTAAGTGGCTTTTAAAAAGCAATTTCCTCGTTTTTTTATTCAGATTTATAAATCTGTACACTTCCATTATAACCTAACACACCATTTTCATTTTGTTTAAAGATGTTTGCTAGGAATTTAAACATCAACAAAATGAAACATTTATTTTTTGGAGTATTTGCCACACTCTTATGTTTTCCTGCTACAGGAATTTCCCAAACCCATAAAAATGACAGTATTGAAGCCGTAAAACAAGAATTGCTGATACGAATATACGGCAACAGGAATGAACGGAAAGTCATTAACTATGACAAAAGCTTTGTGAGCGACAGCAAGCTTTATTATGAAAGCTTAAATGCACCCAAAACTTCCACCTATACGTATACAGATAAGGATTTAATTGAAAAAACACTTCAAGGTTATATAGAAGGCAGCTCGTACAACAAGCTGGATATGCTGGAAAGCGCATTTGCCAAAAATGCGACTTTATACCTGACTATTAAAAAGGAGTTTAAAGTGCTTACCCCCAAAGAATACCTAACTTTTTTTAAGGGAACTCCCGGTACATTCAATGGTAGAAGAGGAAAAATTTTGGACATAGATATTACGGGTGATATTGCCACGGCAATAGCCGAAATTTTAATCCCTGAAAGAAAAATGCGGTTTATCGACCTCTTTTTGTTAAAGAAAATCGGGGACGATTGGAAGATTATCAGTAAGACAGCTACACAAACCCTTGTAAAACAAGCGAACTAAAATGAGGCTTTTTTTGACATTTTTCTCGGGCTGTATTATGTTTTTCGGGTATGCACAAAACACCGCTACAATCCCATTTTCTGACAGTCCTATTACAATAGACGGGAATCTCAACGAATCTGTCTGGCAACAATTACCGGAATATACCGGGTTTTACAATCACCTCCCTACCGATGAAGGCCTGGCCGAAAATCAAACGTCGGTAAAATTGTTTCACAATGGGGAGTATTTGTATATCAGCGCAATTTATAAGGACAGTACTTTAAAAACGCAGATAAGTTCCTTAAAAAGGGATAACTCAATAGGTTTCAGTGATGCGTTTGTGCTTATTCTGGATACACAAAACCAGCGACAAAATGCCTACTATTTTGCAGTTAATGCGGGCAATGCACAGGTGGATGGACTGATAGAGCGTGTGGGCGACGGCGACAGCTATGGCATAAATACCAGTTGGAATGTTGTTTGGAAAACCAACACTTCCACAGCAGGAAATTTAAAGAAATATGAAATGGAAATCCCGCTAAAAGCATTGAATTACAATAAAAACAATCCTGTTTTCGGGATACAGTTTTATGTGCGGGATATCAAGAACAATTCGTGGACCATTTTTAAAAATGTAAAACGAAATTATAGGCTTTTCGACCTTCGGTTTACCGAAGCATTTGAGGTGGAAAATTTACCCGATATCTCCGCTTCCCGCTTTGCGGTAACGCCATCGGTTACTGTAAACCATCAAAATGATGTGGTAAATGATACCGAAACAACCACGGTAAAACCAAGTTTGGATGTGCAGTACAACCTGAACTCCTCATTAAAACTGGACGCCACCGTAAACCCGGATTTTTCCCAAATAGATGTGGATCAGCAGGTGACCAATTTAACGCGTTTTGCCGTCTTCTTCCCCGAACGGCGCAATTTCTTTTTAGAAAATTCAGACCTGTTCTCAAATTTAGGCACCGATGAAGTCAACCCCTTTTATTCGAGACAGATAGGTGCCGGTACCGATATTCAATTCGGCTTGAAGTTATCCGGGAATATTTCGCCAAAAACACGATTAGGAGTCTTAAATGTACAAACGGAAGAAGAGGGAGCCGTCGCATCTCAAAATTATAGTGCTTTGGTTGCAGAACACCAACTCTCCAAAAACTTTACGGCTACCGGTTTTTTAATCAACAGGCAGGAAACCGATAAATTTAATTTTATAGATGAGTACAACCGGGTAACAGGCGTTAATCTCAACTACAAATCGAGCAACAACAAGTGGACCGGCTTGGTAAATTACGCAAAGAGTTTTAACGATGGTGTTTCAAAAGACAACGGCTTCTACAATGCCGAAATTTGGTACAACAAGCGAGGGGCTTCTTGGAATGCTTCGGTAAAGAATGTTGGCAAAAACTATCTAGCAGATGCGGGCTTTATCCCCCGGTTAAATAATTACGATGCTTTAAACGATGTGGTGGTACGTGAGGGATATACCCAATTTTCAACCGGAGCTGTGCTGACCAAATATCCTGAAAATTCGAAGACTGTTAATTCCTATCGCTATGTTAATTTTTTAAACGACACCTATTGGGATGACGACGGAACGGTGACACAGTCTTCTACCTTTTACAATACTGCCGTTTTTTTTAAGGACCTGTCCGCTGTTTATTTCAGTGCTTATCACGATTATATAAACCTGAAGTACGCCTTTGATCCCTTAAGAAATGGCAATGTTTTAATGCCTGACACATATCAATTCTTCAGGGGTAGACTAGGGTACAATTCGGTAACCAACAAAAAGTTTGTTTATAGAGGATACGTCCACCACGGGGAATATTATAGTGGAAAAAATTCAGCGGCATTTGCCAGCCTGACCTATCGGTTATTACCTTTTGCCAATCTGGAAGCTTCATACGAAATCAATTCACTGGATTTAAATGAATTAGGAAATAAAACCTTTCATTTGGCACGTTTTACGGGAGAAGTGTTTTTCAATAACCGCCTAAACTGGACCACCTATGTTCAGTACAGTACCCAAGTAGACAATTTCAATATCAATAGCAGATTGCAATGGGAATATAAACCACTTTCGTATATTTATTTGGTGGTTACCGATAATTATAGCGATGCTATTTCCCGGACTAATTGGGGCGTGGCTTTTAAGATGAATTACAGGTTTGATTTTTAACCCTTTTAAGAACAAGGTCACCTCTCACCTCTTCAACAACAGAGCTTTTTGCTTATTAAGTGAGATTTGATATCCCAATCCCGATTAACTATCGGGAGTTCCGACTCCTACCTATCGGTAGATAGGCTTGCGACGAAATGTTATTTAGGTTTTCAGCCAATTCTGTCCTAAATAAATTTTTATCTGTTCATTTTTTCCATTGATGAAAAAACGAACCAAAAAAATCTAGGCTAACGATAAAAACATAAGAAAATACTACGGAATCCCCAGCCACAGATAAAAATAACTCATTCCGCCTTCGGGCGGAACTCAGACAGATTTTTATCTTTAACCCACCGCTGCTTCCTTGATTTTCAATATTTTTATCGTAGGCCCGAACCAAACCACAAACGTTGAAATTTCATCTAAACCTCAGCAGATTCAGTATGTTTAAAAAATTCAATAAAAACGTTTTGGACGCTATTAGTTTTCAGCCTAATACCTCGTGAGCTTGAGGCTACGGTTGTAAAGTAATCAAGGGTATCAAAAATCAAACCCGAGCCTGAAAGCAAACCGAAATCCTTCGGTACTGTTGAAAACGGATAGGTTGCCGGAAAACATTTGCAAGCTATACATAAAAACACCGCCTCCTACAGCATTATGCCATTTTTTAGAAACATCATCATCCATCCAAACCCGACCATAGTCAAATCCGCCATAAAGACCTATATTAATCGGAAAGAGTCCGGTTTTTAAACGACTGAAACTCCATCTCAGGTCTGTTGACTGCACAAACGACTTATCCCCTGTAAAGCGCTCTCTTCTATAACCACGGAGTCCACTATTGGCTCCAAGTTGAGCCGCTTGATAAAATTCAAAATCATCACCGAGATTAACTTGACCTGCAAGTTTGGAAGCCAGCACCAACTGTCCCTCCGGCACCAATCTGTAATCAAACCCTAATTCGGGAATGATATAACCATAACCATCGGATGTTTTGATACTGTTTTTATAGCCGGTTTCCAACTTGAATAACATCCCCAGTGTTGGAAACGATTTATCATCCTGATTTTTATATTGATAAGACATATTAATTCCGTAGAAGTCCTGAGCGCTAAAAAAGCCTTCTTCCTCCGGAAAAGTAGCTATAAAACGTCCGGTTGTTCGTTCCACCTGATTAGTTTCATACGAGGCTCCAACTTGAAACCTACTGCCATAATCCCCTCTCCACACCAAAGAAGGAGCCGCCAGAAAAGTTTTCAGCCTCACACGGTTGTAATCCATATCAAACAAGTCGTCGTCTACATCGTTTGGATTTACAGATTCATTTCCAAATCCAAAGAAATTCACTGCATAATTCGGACTGGTAAACCGAAGATCAACGGCTAGGTTGGCAGCCCCAACTATATTAGCAAACTCTCCTTTATACATAAGGTCATATCCACTTGTAGCAAAATAATAAGCTGCGGAAATAGCGTGTCTGGCAGTAAACGGATTCTGTTTAAAACCATGTCGCGTGTGTATGTTTTGAACTCCGAGTTTCACCCCGTCATCCGGGTTATAACCAATAGCCGGCAGTATTTGATTGACTTTCTTTTTTACCTTTTTATGGTTATATACATTGATTTTATAATTGTCTGTTAGTCTCCCGTGTTGCTTCCCGCTTACCACATCATTTTTTTTGGATTTATAATCATAAAACCTAAGGCGCTTTCCGTTTATGATATTATAGGTATCGTTATTTTGTCCGCCAACGAGACGTATTTTGATCGGATCACTCCCCTGACCGAAAACATGAAAGACATCATCGTCATCCAGGGCATACACCCATATCTCTTTGGTTTCTTTTTTGGAGAAAATCCTGTGGAAGAAAACATCGCTCTTCTCCCCTTTTTTTATTCTGAAGGCAGTGATTTCTGTTTTTCCGTTTGGCAAGCGTTCTATGTCGAACCAATCGTCTTTATTCGTTCCCTTTACAATTGAAAACTTGTTAATATGAGCAAAATAGGCATCAGAAATAGATGGCAAACGATCCCGTCTTCCTTTTAATTTTTGTTTGATCTCATCGATGGTCTCATCTTTTAATTCCTCAGGAATATTGCTAAAAGCCTTTTCAATAACACTATCTGTAATATGGGTTTGGATGTGCTTCACCTCATCATCCCAAATATCTTTCCCAGCTTGATCGATGATAAACAAATCAAGCGGATAAGGTTCGGTATTGAACCATTCAGGTCTTTTTAAATCTTTATCATAAGCTTCCAACAAACGTGTTGAAGGAAATAAAAGATTTCCAATCCCCATCAACAAACCATCAGACATCACAGAAAAAGCCTGATCCCGATCTCTGGGAACAGGACGGTATATTGTTTGACCATCTTCTTCAAAGACAGCCCACCTCCATTGATCTTCGTGCCTGTCCCAATCCCCGATGAGCATATCAAAAAGCCTTGCCCTGATATAGGCTTTTTCATCCACGATATTGTCTTCGTCTTTCAGCACATCTTCAAACATATCGTCTGTACTCACTATCTCATCGGAAAAACCAAAATTAGATTTATCTCCATGTCCGTCGGCGGGGCGCTCTTCAATCATATAGAGTTCGTTACCAAAATCATCATTAAAGCCACCAAGGGCGTTTTGTTTCGGCACATAATACAATTCAGGCTTGGTGTGATATACACCGATAGCTTCCGACAAAGGCGTCAAAGCAAAAGGCGCATAGGGATAAGCTCCGGTAAACACATCCAGGACAAGGTCTTCTGTATAGGTATCCTTAAATTCATCTTCAATATACTGGTCTTTAAAAACACCCGTCTGCAGATATTGAATCGCTTGTTTTCTGAGGGCACGCATCATGTATTCACGTCCTTCGTCATCTTCCAACCTAAGGGTTTTTGATTGATGCCCCCCTCCTTTTCTAACGGGTGTCAACCCACCGAGCAAGGAATCGAGGTCTACTGTTGGAGCTTTAATTTTTGTACTGTAATAGTTTCTGTAGCGTTCTCCCCATAACAATTTGTGCAAACCTCCTTTTGTCGTCTCTTCTTTAGTATAAACCCCTGCCATTTGCTGTTCCGGGAATTCATCAGGATAGCTTTGCGAACGCGGTTCCTCTTGTTGGAATATTTCAGTTTGAAATACTACCTTATGATCCTTGGCCGTATAGAAACGAACAAAAGAAGAACCATCGGTAAACACATCCAGTCTGGCGTATCCTGGAGCTCCGTATGAGAATTTTCCGTTATTTTGATTTCTGGTCGCAGTTAGTTTTGAACCAGAACCGCTTATTATCTGTGGAAGATTGTTCTCTAAAAGATATTGCAAATTGTGTTCGTGACCGGAAACCAAGATGGTTTTATCATTTTGTTGAGCCAAGGTAGTCAAATGATTTGTCAGTTCCCGATACCGGGCGTTTTGCATATCGACATTCACAACCCCTCCTGTTTTACGAATCAGATTTTTTAAAGAGCCTAACACCGGAAGTGGCTTCATATAACTCATAAAAGAGTATTGCCCCGCATGTGGACCATTACTGTACATGGGATGATGCAAAGCAATAACAGTGGTCTTACCACGGGCCTTTTTTATCTCCCCTTCCAGTTCTTCCAAGAATTTATCTCTGGTTTTTATCTCACAATCATCATTAATGGTTGGATGTTTATCCCAGTCGGTGAGATACCATTCTGAATCAACAATTATCAGGACAATATCATCCGTTATTTTAACACGCTCCAGCGGACAGCCATCTTCAGGTAAAAAGGCATCTTTACCCAATTTGTCTTCAACATATTTCTCTTGCCTTTTCAAACCCTTTAGTCCGCTATACCAGTCGTGGTTCCCGGGAATAAAAATACTTTGCCCCTTATAGTCATTGGCGACAGCCGTTTGCTCATTAAGCTGATGTTCGGCAAAAGCCCTCCCTTTATTATCTTTTTTTGGCAGACCTTTTGGATAGATATTGTCCCCCAGAAAAAGAAGTGTACTGTTTTCCGAAGCCTTGTTCAAATCTTCGTTTAACGTTTGCAAAGCTTTGGTTGAAGTTCCAATAGGCGAATTCCCTCCATCTCCTATCAGATAGAATGAATGGACTATTTCCTTGCTTTCAGGAAAAAGCTGACTCCCTGTGTTTTCACTATACTGAGGTTGATAAGTAGCACATGAACTGAAAAAAAAGATGATAAGTGTAATGGGAAAATATTTATACATATTCGCCTTATTGATTTCTATTTCAACTAAAATTAAAACATTATTTTTATAATGTTGAAAATAATATTGGTAATTTTATTTTCCTCACCCGGAACTGCCGAAGATGGCAGTTTTGATCCGCCCTGGGCGGAAGAGGTAGATAGGTAATCCCGGTGCATGCATACGGGAAATATTAAGATTCTAAATAAGTAACATCTATATGAATACCCTCGTAGAAGAAGCTGAAAAATATGTTGTTCAATATTTGAATGAAAATCTCGATAAGTCGTTCGTGTACCATAACCTGTCGCACATTATACACGTGGTAGAAAAGGCGCAGGAACTTATTGAGGCTATGCAGATTGGCGACGAACAAGCTCAGGAATTGTTGTTGGCAGCTTGGTTTCATGACATGGGATATTCAAAAGTGAAGACCGACCATGAAAAAGAGAGCGCGAAATTGGCGGTTAATTTTTTGAAAGAAAAAAATGTTCCTGATACCACCATTGAAGTGGTGCGCAAATTAATTTTATCCACCAAAATGGGGTATGAGCCCCAAAATGAATTGGAGCAGATTATTTGTGATGCCGATTGTGCTCATGTAGGCAGCGAAAACTATAGCGAGTTTACTGAACTCCTCAGAAAAGAGATCGAACTGACACAAAACAAAGAGATCGACGATTCTGAATGGCTTTCAGAAAACATCAATTTTTTAGCAAACCAACACCGATTCTACACACGTTATGCTTTAACCCACTGGGGAAAGGTCAAGAGTAGAAACTTGGCCCAATTGATAAAAAAGGAAAATAAACTCCTTCAGCAAAAAGATAAGCTAGAACGTAAAAAAGAGGAATTTGCTTTTAAAAAAAAGAAAGTCAAATTACCGGAAAGAGGAATCGAAACCATGTTTCGTGTAGCTTTGCGCAACCACATCACACTGAGTAACATTGCAGATACCAAAGCAAACATATTGCTATCGGTAAACGCGATTATCGTCTCTTTAGTTCTGGCTAATTTAATTCCAAAACTCGACAATCCTTCAAACTCATACCTTATTTACCCCACCGTAGTTTTTGTGATTTTTACGGTTGTGTCTATTGTTTTATCGATTGCAGCTACCCGACCAAACGTTACCCAAGGTGAATTTACAAAACAAGATGTAGCCAATAAAAAGGTGAACCTAATCTTTTTTGGAAACTTTCATAAAATGAAATTGAACGATTTTGAATGGGCAATGAACGAAATGATGAAAGACCGCGATTATTTATATGGATCATTGACAAAAGATTTATATTTTTTAGGGTTAGTACTCCATAGAAAATATAAAATTTTAAGGATCACATATACCATTTTTATGACAGGGATTATCATTAGTGTGATAGCATTCGCGATTGCTTTTCATTTTTATGCATAAAACTATAAGGATTGGCAGTAAAAATCGACTTACTAAAGAAATCTTAAAACAGTTCAATTAAAACAACAACTACTAAGCTTAATTTTACACAAACAAACCATTAGAATGAACCAAATTTCAGATAATATTCCCTTTAAGTACAAGGTTAGCTTCAAAAAGCTGTTTGACGAGTATGCAAAACTAAAAGACTCGGCAAACCCTTTGTTGAAAGCTAAGTCTGAAAAAATCCTTTCGCTGGCAAAAAAACACCCTGAATTCAGTAATGGCAATTTGCAACCGGAAGAAGTGTCCAAACATAAGCAAGAGGTACAGTTTATTTTAGAAGATCTGTTTCCGCCCATGCTTACCAATAATGAGATCAAAGTAGTTACTTTACCCCTTCAATCTATCATTTTTTCATCTTCAAAACGTTTTGACAACATTTTGAAAACCTCCGGCTGCAAGTTTGAAATCGATATGACAACCATGTCGGAAGACCAAATATATATCTTGGCATGTAGTATTATTTTATCCCGGTATTACGGATATGACCTTAAATATGAAACGCCGCTCTATTTTAGGGCTATTGATCAAAATAAAACCATAAAACACTATCGAATCCTTTATAACGGGGACTTTATGAACCTTTACCCTACCGAAAAGGCAAAAGATATCACTGAAAATGATATTAAACGCTTGTTGAAAGGGTATAATGATGTTTCTTTATGGAAAGAAATGTTCCCGCCCGGAAGTTGGGTTTCAGAAGGCTTTATAATAGCCAATATGTACGATTCTACTATAGAGAATTCGATTTCTGACCTGAAAACCAATTTATTGTCGCAAAAACCGAATGAAAAACCCTCCTTAAAAAAGTTTGAAAACATATTTCAAACCTTATTCAACTTACCTGATTTAAAGGTGGGAATGACGCTGTATAACAAAAAAGATAATGCGGTCGAACACATCATAGGAAGTGATTTTTCAAGTTATATCCTAAATGATAAAACGGAAAAGGTTTCGGTCAACCTCGTTTGTAATGAATCAAAGGAAAATATCATGGAAGGGCATTATTTTTATGCTGTTCCTGATATTGACGAGCTCACGGAAACCTCTTCAAGTAAAGTATGTTTAACAGAATTGAGATCTCAAGGCTTTAGGAGCGTAATCCTCACCCCGGTAATCAGCAACAATGAACTTATCGGGGTTTTAGAGTTGGTTTCAAAAGAGCCATATGCGTTAAACACAGTAAACGCAAATAAACTGATGGATATCATGCCCTACATCAGAACGAGCGTGAACCGTTATCGGGTGGAACAAAAAAACCGAATAGAAGCCATTATCCAAAAAGAATGTACTTCCATACATCAAAGTGTTTATTGGAGATTTGAACAAGAGGCGAAAAACTATTTGAAGCAAACCATTTTGCAGAAAAAAGCCGTTTTTGGCGAAATTGTTTTTGATGAAGTCTACCCACTTTACGGGCAAATAGACATAAAAAACTCATCAACTACAAGAAATAGGGCCATCCAAAAGGATCTGATCATTCAGTTATCAAAAATAATGGATATCCTAGAAGTTTTAGATTTCGACCGCCATAAAGACAGTATACAAAAAACAGAAACATACATTGAAAACATTTCTACTGAATTAAAATCAGATAGTGAACAAACGGTATTGATCTTTATTAAAACGGTTATCCGTCCTATCCTTGATCAAGCAATTGCAGAAGACACAAACAAAGAAGCAACCCAACTGATCGATGCTTATTTCAACACCCTAGAAAACAATATCATCTACAGTCACCGAAAAAACTATGACAAAACGGTGGCAGAGATCAACGACACATTTGTTAGTGTTTTGGATGAAAGACAAAAATCAGCACAATCGACATATCCTCATTTCTTTGAAATGCACAAAACCGATGGGGTTGAGCACAATATGTATATCGGTGAATCGATTACAGAACCAAATAGTTTTGAGCTGAAATATCTGTACAGCCTGAGATTTTGGCAATTACAAGTCATTTGTGAAATGGAACGCAAACACGCCGCTTCACGAAACAAAATGTTAATCGATTTTGATGTGTCATCCCTGATTTTGGTTTATAACATCCCTATGGCCATTCGATTCAGGATGGACGAAAAACATTTTGATGTAGATGGAGCATACAATGCGCGATATGAAATTCTAAAAACTAGAATAGACAAAGCCCTAATAGAAAGTACAAACGAACGTATCACCAAACCTTATTTTTTGACCATCGTCTATTCCCACTATTACGAGGAGCGGGAATATTTGGAGTACATTCACTTTTTACAAGAAAAAAAGATCTTGACGGAAGATGTAGAAGTTGTAGAATTAGCGAGACAGCAAGGAATTAGTGGCTTAAAAGCTATTAGAGTGGGAATTTGTCACGATTACCAAGGTGACGAATTTTATGATTATGATGAAATTCTTAAAGTGAAAGTGAGTTAAAAAAATAAGACCTGACAGGTTTCACATGTCCCAACATTTATCGTCGGGAAAACCTGTCAGGTCTACTATATCATAAATTGTTGGGAATTATATCGCTTTAATGATTCCTACAAAATCTTCAGCTTTTAATGAAGCCCCTCCAATAAGTCCGCCGTCAACATCCGGTTTTGAGAAGATCTCTTCGGCATTGTTTGGTTTTACACTTCCACCGTAAAGAATGGAAATACTATCTGCTAAAGTAGCATCATATTTATCGGCAAGGGTTTTTCTGATAAACTCATGCATTTCCTGAGCTTGCTCCGGACTTGCGGTTTCTCCTGTCCCTATGGCCCAAACCGGTTCATATGCTAAAACAATGTGTTTCCAATCTTCAACCCCCAAATGGAACAAAGCATTTTTCAACTGGCTTTCCACCAAACTAAAATGATTGTCTGCTTTCCTGTCGGCCAACTCTTCACCAAAGCAGAAGATCACATCCATATCATTTTGAAGCGCTGCATCTACTTTTTTAGCCAACAATGCATCATCTTCCCCAAAATAGGCGCGACGTTCTGAGTGTCCGAGGATTACTGTCTTCACTCCTATACTTTTAAGCATATCAGCAGAAATCTCACCGGTATATGCTCCACTTGCTTCTTGGTGCATGTTTTGGGCTACAACTTCGATAGCCGCATCACCTACAGTTTCTACAGCCGCATGCAAGTTAGTGAAAGTAGGTGCTATTTTTACCTCAGCATCCGTGTTTGGCAGGCTATTCTTTAAATCGTTGATAAGCGCTTTGGTTTGCGCCAAATCGTTATTCATTTTCCAGTTTCCCGCAACAATCTTTTTTCTCATCGTTTTGTTTTAGTTTTTTATTCAGTTGTTGTATTGCAAAAATAGGAATTCGTCTATAGTTTCCGTTTTACACTAGGGTCTTTTTACAATATCGTAACAAATCGTTATTTATTTGAACTTGAATTCATCTGCATCATTGTTATGCAATTTTTGGATAATCGTACCTTTGTTCAGCTCTAACAAGGCCGGATTGGACCGTACAATCGTCTTTACCGTGGTCAGATCACAGAAATAGAAATCAAAATCCAAGCCGTACTTTTCTTTTATCGGAGCGATTTCTTCTGGGCTGGAAGCAGACAGACCGATCACTTTATAACCTCTATTTTTTGCTTCGTCTGCCACTTCTTTTATATCCTGTAAACCTTCCCTATTCGCCTTGATTATATCTCTGGAAACCACTACAACGACATTTTCCCAAGTCATAATCTCTGCGGTAAAATCCGTTCCGTTTTTTTCCATCATAAAATCGTGGATAGGTGGCACATAGCCTTCTTGGATCAGCGTAGTTTCAACATCTACAAACTCTCCGTCAACAGTAGGATAATCACCATTGGTAGTCACTATTTTTTCTTCTCCATCTACATCAAATTTCCATGCGTATTCATATACCGCTTCCGGAGCGCCTTCGGGTACTTGCATTCCGTCAAAAATATTAGCTCCTATTTTATACGGACGGAAATCAACTACCGGTAAATGGTTATACACATAATAAACATAAATCACACACAAGGCCAAAGCCAGATAGCTTCCGATCCTAGCAATCTTAAACGTGGAAATATATTTCCTTCCGAAGAATAATATCAGAATCAACAGTAAGAGGACAACATCTTTTGAGAAGGACTCCCAAGGTGTTAATTTGATAGCATCTCCAAAACAGCCACAATCGGTTACTTTATTGAAATAAGCCGAATAGAACGTTAAAAACGTGAAAAACACGATCATCAACAACAGGCTCCACACCGTAAACTTAGGTTTGTAACCCAGTAAGAGCATCACCCCCAATACAGTTTCAAAAATGACCAAAGCAATGGCAATAGCCAGTGCAAAAGGGGTCAAGAAATCGAGATTCAACACCCCCGGACTAAAATATTCTTCCAATTTGAAGGAAAAACCAACCGGATCGTTCAATTTTATAAGTCCGCTTATAATGAACAAGACCCCTACTAGGATTCTGCTTATGTTTACTATGTGTTTCATAAAAATTTAAATTTCATGTTACAAATTCCAAGCACCAAACTCCAAGTACCAAGTTACAAATACCAAATTCCAAATGACAAATTCCAAACTATATGTTGAAAAATTCCAAGTACCAAATTCCAATAATTCAGTCTTGATGTTTGTTGATGATGGTTGATAAGATTTTCCTTAATTCATTGGCTTCAGTAATCAAAGAATCTATAGTTGTAACATGTTCTTGATTCATCGTTTTTAACAAACGTAACCAATATCTGCTCTCCTTGGCTTCTTTTCTTGCTATTTTCAATCTAAATAAAAAATCTTTTTCACCTAAATTTTCATTTGCTTCGATATAATTTGCCCCAACTGAACCGGAAGCTCTAATCAATTGTTTCGAGTCCTCAATATTTGAAATTGTTTTTTTCAATTTGGAAACAAATAACCTGCAATCCCTTGCAAACTCAAATGTTCTTTCTTCAAGATCGTAGGGTTTTTCGTTTTTCATGATTAATTTGGCTTTTTGGAATTTGGGTATTGTATATTGGAAATTACTCTAATTTTGTTTTAACAAAATTAGAGCAAATACTGCATAATTGATCATATCCTGATAATTAGCATCAATACCTTCACTGACCAGTGTTTTCCCTTTGTTGTCTTCTATTTGTTTTACACGAAGTATCTTTTGAAGGATCAAATCGGTTAGTGAACTCACTCGCATATCGCGCCAGGCTTCACCATAATCGTGATTTTTGTTTTCCATCAACGCTTTGGTTTCAGTTATTTTTTCATCATACAGTTGCACAGCCTTTTCAGGATCCATGTCAGGGTATTTTCCTATCCCTTTATCAATCTGAATAAGTGCCATGATAGCATAGTTGATGATTCCGATAAATTCAGATTTCTCTCCCTCATCTACTTTTCTCACCTCGTTGTCCTGAATGGAGCGAATGCGCTGCGCCTTGATAAATATCTGGTCTGTTAATGAAGGTAACCTTAAAATACGCCAAGCGCTTCCGTAGTCTTTCATCTTTTTTTCAAACAATTCACGACAAACGGCGATCACCTTGTCGTATTGTTCTGATGTGTTCTGCATGTGTTTGATACTATTTTGTGTAAATTTCGCTTAAAAAATTCAACCTTCAAAGTTTTTATCGTGAAGCATCCGTCGTTTTGTTCTTCTTCTACTGTTTAAAATAGGCATTTCTTGTCACATTTTTAACTATTTTTGATGATCATTAACAGATAATTTTAACTTGTGACCTCAACCATCAATTGTAACGGACAACTTATAGACTTAAGCGTTCCCAAAATCATGGGAATCCTCAACACCACGCCCGATTCTTTTTTTGATGGCGGGAAATACACCCAGGATTCGGAAGTTCTCCGTCATGTAGAGACCATGCTTGAGGAAGGAGCCGATTTTATTGACCTCGGAGCCTATAGTTCACGTCCCGGAGCTGAAGAAGTTTCCGTTGATGAAGAATTAAAACGAAGTGTTCCGGTAACCGAACTCATTCTCAAAAACTTTCCCGGAGCCTTGGTCTCGATAGACACTTTCCGTACCGATGTAGCCAAAGCCAATATTGAGGCCGGTGCTTGTATGGTCAATGATATTTCCGGCGGAATGTTGGATGAAAATATGCTTTCTGTTGTTGGGGAACTGCAAGTGCCTTATATCTTAATGCATATGAAAGGCAACCCAAAATCCATGCAGCAAAAAACCACCTACGACGATTTTATAAAAGACCTGCTCTATTATTTTTCTGAAAGGGTCGCAGCCGCCAAGGCTCATAAAATCAATGATATTATCGTAGACCCCGGTTTTGGTTTTGCAAAAACTCTGGAACAGAATTACGAACTCATGGGCAAACTCGAACTCCTGCACATTTTGGAACTCCCTATTTTGATTGGTGTCAGCAGAAAATCCATGATCTATAAATTGTTTGAAACCAATGCCGAACAGGCTTTAAATGGCACTACCAGTCTCAACACCATAGCCCTTGGCAAAGGCGCTCGTATTTTAAGGGTGCACGATGTAAAAGAAGCTGTGGAATGTGTGAAAATCTATGAAATGACAACAAAAAAAGTCAAGGAGCTCTAAACTAAATTTTATATTTTTATTTTTACATAAAACCAATACGCTTTGGAACTATTTGATTTTGTCGAATTCAAAATTGCAGATATCATTGATATCATTTTGGTAGCATTTCTGTTTTACTACCTCTACAAACTGGTAAAAGGAACCGTTGCCATCAATATTTTTATAGGAATTGTTGTTATTTACTTTATTTACCTCTTGACGGAAGCCATGAATATGCAGATATTGAGCAATATTTTCGGTAAGTTCATCGGAGTTGGTTTTTTTGCGCTCATTGTTGTTTTCCAACAGGAAATACGAAAGTTTTTACTCATGGTAGGCTCTACCAATTTCGCGAGCAAAAAAGGACTTATGAGACATTTAAAATTTCTAAAACAAGATAGTGTCACCACCGAAACTGATGTCGATGCCATCCTGTCTGCCTGCGAAAAAATGAGTCTTTCATATACAGGTGTGCTTATCGTTATCGAACGAAACAACTCCCTGGATTTTGTAAAACATACCGGTGATTCAATGAACATTGAGGTGAACCAACCCATTCTTGAAAGTATTTTTTACAAGAACAGTACGCTCCACGATGGTGCCGCGATTATAGAAGGTAATCGCATTGTAGCCACACGGGCTATTTTACCGGTTTCCAATGAACGGAACATCCCCTTGCGTTTTGGGTTGAGACACCGTGCCGCCGTAGGTATCACTGAAAGAACAGATGCCGTAGCACTAGTCGTTAGTGAAGAAAACGGACAATTATCTTATCTGAAAAATGGTGAGTTTGTTTTGTTTAAAGACAAAGAAGACCTTAAAAATACTATGCTTAAAGATCTTATTTAAAGAGACCTGTAGGCCTACCCATTTCATACAGCCTCTTCAGCCAAGAATTGGACTTCATATAGATTTTTATAATAGCCGTCCTGCTTTTTAAGGAGTTCGTTATGTGTACCCGCTTCTACAATCCTACCTGCATCCATCACCAATATCTTATCGGCTTTTTTAATGGTTGCCAATCGGTGTGCGATCACAATGGAAGTTCTTCCTTTGGTGATTCTATCCGTTGCTTTTTGAATGAGTATTTCTGAATGTGAGTCAACTGATGATGTAGCTTCATCCAGCACCAATATGCTCGGGTTACTGACATAAGCGCGCAAAAAAGCAATCAATTGTCGTTGCCCGCTTGATAACATCGTCCCACGTTCTTTCACATTGTAGTGATATCCTCCCGGCAGACTCTTGATAAATTTGTGTATCCCGATATCCTTGGCCGCCTGTATCACATCTTCTTCTTTTATACTCGGATCGTTAAGCGTGATATTGTTCAATATGGTATCTGCAAAAAGGAATACGTCCTGTAGCACCACAGCGATTTGCAAACGCAACGACTGCAAAGTGAATTCATTGATATTCACATTATCTACCAAAATTTCACCCGATTGTATATTGTAAAAACGGTTCAAAAGATTGATGATTGTTGATTTTCCCGCTCCGGTAGCTCCTACTATCGCAATGGTTTCGCCTTGTTTTACTCCAAAAGAAATGCCGTGTAATACTTCTTCATCCTCCAAATATCCAAAACGAACATCCTTAAAAGCAATCTCTCCCTTAAGATTTTCAGCAATACGGGTTCCATTATCTTCTATCCTACTTTCAGTATCTATGATATCAAACACCCTATTGGCAGCGACCATTCCCATTTGCAGGGTATTGAACTTATCGGCTATTTGACGAAGCGGTCTGAAGATCATCTGCGAAAGCATGATAAACATAAAGATATTACCCAAATCACTCGCCCCGTCTGACACAGCACGTAAACCACCAAACCAAACAATAAGACCGGTGGTTATAGACGACATCAATTCTACTACAGCAATAAAAATGGAGTTATACCAAACGGTGTTGATCCATGCTTTTTTATGCTTGTCGTTGATGATTTTAAACTGTTCGTATTCTTCCTTCTCGCGAACAAACAACTGAACGATCTTCATGCCCGTTAAACGTTCCTGAACAAAGGAATTCAGGTTGGATACTTGTCTGCGCACTTCTATAAAAGCTTTTTTCATCGCTTTTTGAAACAAACGTGTCGCATAGAGCATCAACGGTAAAACGGCAAAAATGATCAAGGACAACTGCCAATCGAAATAGATCATGACTCCGGCCACAACGATCATTTTCAATAAATCGCTCACGATCATGAACAAACCATCGCTGAAAATAGCAGCAATCCGTTCTATATCGCTCACTGCCCTGGTTACCAATATCCCTACGGAAGAATTATCAAAATACTTCATTCTGAAGTTAAGCATATGCTTGAACAGCTTCACCCGGATATCTTCTATCACCGATTGTCCGAGCCAATTGGCATAATAGATAAAAGATAGCTGACTTGTGACTTCTAAAAACAATACGATGGTCATATACACCACAAACATCAAGAGTCCATGGCTATCCTTAGTCAAGATATAATCGTCTACCGTATATTTCAAAAGGATAGGCCTCACCGAAGCAAACACCGACAGGAGAATCGCCGCAAAAGCAACTCCCACAAAGGTCAACCTATATGGTCTTGTATAGCGCATGAGCCTGTTGAACAAACCCAGATCGAATGTATTCCCTGTTTTATCTTTACTCATTAATTATTTAAATATTGTTTCAGGATATAAAACCTCTGTCAAATATAAACCATGTGCCGGAACTGAAGCTCCTGCATTACTCCTATTTTTACTTTCTAAGATATTTTTAACATCTTCAAGCGATGATTTTCCCATACCTACGTCCAATAAAGTCCCCACGATGGCGCGTACCATATTCCGAAGAAATCTATCCGCAGAAATATGAAAAGCCAAACGGTTTTCTTCCTGAACCCAAATCGCTTTTTCGAGCTTACAAATATAGGTTTTCACATCAGTATTTGATTTTGAAAAACACTGAAAGTCGCTGTATTGCAATAAGGCTTCGGCCGCTCCATTCATTTTATCCAATTCCAATTCCGCTCTTACATAGTGAGCATAATCCTGCATAAAAGGATTTTTCTCCTGCACCACCCAATACTCATAGCTTCTTTTTACCGCATCAAAACGGGCGTGAGCATCATCAGTTGTTAAAAAAATATTTTTGATCGCGATATCAGTCGGTAAAAGGCTATTCAACTTATAGATCAGGCTTTGAGTCTTGATTGTTGTTTCCACATCAAAATGTGCAAACATCTGTTTGGCGTGCACCCCGGTATCGGTTCGCCCGGCCCCCACAATCGGTGTTTTTTCCCGTAAAAGGGTCGATATAGCTTCTTCTATAACTTCTTGCACCGAAATGGCGTTGGGTTGTATTTGCCAGCCGTGATAGTTCTTTCCTTGATATGAAAGCTCTAAAAAATATCTCAAATCAAAATGCTATTTTTTCTCTGTAAAAACTGATGTACTTTTGTAACAAGACACAAAGATATCGAATTAACCAAACCTCGCTGTCGAGACTCTTTAATTTTAATTTATTTTTAAGTTTTATGCGGAAAATCCTTTTGCTCTCTGACACTCATAGTCATATAGACCAACAAATCATAAAGTACATCAAACAAGCTGACGAGGTGTGGCATGCGGGAGATGTTGGAGACCCCAAAGTGACCGATACCATCCAGCAGCTCAAACCCCTGAAAGCTGTTTACGGAAATATCGACAACGATGAAATACGCTTGGAATTTCCTGAAAACAATCGGTTTATGTGTGAAA
Source organism: Galbibacter kalidii (assembly GCF_026241135.1). Classification (GTDB taxonomy): domain Bacteria; phylum Bacteroidota; class Bacteroidia; order Flavobacteriales; family Flavobacteriaceae; genus Galbibacter. The sequence continues at coordinate 97,190 of NZ_JAPFGA010000005.1, read as the reverse complement.
AGGTAGATGTCTGGATTACCCATATTGGTGGTTACCCCAACAGATATGACAGAAGGGTGCGAGAAGAACTTAGAAAAAATCCACCAAAACTTTTTATCTGTGGCCATTCGCATATTCTAAAGGTGATGTGGGATAAAAAACTAAACTTCCTTCACATGAATCCGGGGGCTGTCGGAAAATACGGCTTTCACAAGGTAAGAACCATGCTACGTTTTGAAATTGACGGTGATCAAATCAAAAATTTGGAGATTATCGAATTGGAAAAAAGGGCTTAACCCAATTGGTCAAATATGTCGCCCCTATTTGGGCTATTAATATTGTACTCCTATCGGAGCTTTAAATAAAAAATCACTAATTTTAATTATACAAAAACACAAACTATGCATAAAAGAATAATCATTCTGTTCGTTATCGGACTTCTTTGTCCATTAAGTTTTAGCAGTTGTACAACCATGGGAACTGCCGGTGGTTCAACGCAAAACAGCAATATGATGCTCAACACCGTTCAATCGGTTTTAAACAACGGAACACAATCTGCTTTCACCGTTTTTGGGGATTCAGATTCATTCCTGACCAATGCTTTGATAGAAGCTGCCATGCCTCAAAAGTTGAAAGACATCAATCAGAAATTACAATCCATGGGATTAAATCATATCGTTGAAAAGGAAAAGGTACTCATCAGTGAGATTGCCAATTCAACTATAACCACTGCTCGCCCTGTGGTAAAAAAAGCTATCAACGAGATGACTCCTCAAGAGGCTATCAGCATAGTTTCCGGAGGTCAAGGTGCAGCTACACAATATTTAAAGAACAAGACGCATGACCAACTTGTGAGTGCGATTACTCCTGTGGTGAATCAACAAACAGAAAGATTGGGTGTTAACAGTTTACTTTCGAATGCTTTGGGTGGTAACAATATGCTGAATAGCATCCTTGGTGCAGTTATGGGAACTAACGATGCCGCTTCAAGTACTACTGACATGTTACAAAGTGCCATTACCAATCAATTAGTGGATGGCATGTTCAATATCGTAGAAGACGTGGAAAGAGATGCTCGTCAAAATCCGGGTACTGTTTTGAATGCGATTCTGATGAATTAGGGGAGTTAAGAAGAAATTATAAAGCAAAAAAGAGGGTGTCTAAAAAGATTGTTTTTATGTCAGTTCGAGCGCAGTAGAGAACTAAATAACTATTGAAAGTCAATAGGTTTCGACTGCGCTCAACCTGACAATATCCAATTCATATTACTTTTTAGACACCCTCTTTAATATTTTAAGCCTCTCCCGTAGGTCCAAAGTTTAACGGGATTGGAGGTTGTTCATAGTCTTTGATCTCTCCATGGGCACTTTCAAAACGTGTTACATTATCGTTCAATGCTTTTAAAAAGCGCTTGGCGTGTTGGGGTGTCAATATGATTCTGCTTTTTACTTTTGCTTTGGGTCTTCCCGGCATAATACTCACAAAATCCACTACAAATTCTGAAACCGAATGATTAATGATTGCTAAATTGGCATAGATCCCCTCAGCCGTAGCATCATCTAATTCTATATTGATCTGATTTTTCTTTTGTTCTTTTTGATCGCTCATAATATCTGTTTTATTGAGTTCATTGCGTTTGTAATGTACTAAAGTTTATATATTCTGGAAAGTAAAGTTGTAAAATCGTGAAATTATATACTGCTAATGGGTTATTTAGCGTTCAAATAGCATTGCTACCGGTTCCTTTTCCGTTCCTACTTGTTGATTTTCGACTGTTTCCTATCGTTCTTCGGTTGTTTTACGTGACTCTTCGACTACTTGCTATCACTTTTTGATTTCTTCGTATTGAATTTCGGCTGTTTTCACCATGTTTTAGCTTGTTTCATGCTGTATTAATTCTGTTTTCTCTTTATTTTAAGATTTTATCAATGGTTTTGGTGTTTTTTTACAGCTCTGCGAAGAAACCCCGAAGCGTCGGGGGTATCAAGAAGCATTTTAGCAAAGGGGCTCGATACAATTTTCTTTCAGAATGACGTTGTTTTATAAAAATGAACCAAAACCATCTTAGTGGATTTTTTCAACAGTGATTCGAATCGATTTGCTCATGGGTTGTTCGCTATGCGGATCATATTGATCGCACGGCACTAATAAGTTTGTTTCAGGAAAATAGGCCCCGATATTTGACTTAGGGATATTGTACGGAACTACCAAAAACTGTTCAGCCGTTCTTTTTTTTCCACCATATTCGCTGTGAAGATTAACCACATCCATTTTTTTCAGATTCCTTTCCAGCATATCTTCTTCATTCATAAAAACAACACGACGCTCATTATAAACTCCACGATAACGGTCGTCTAATCCGTAGATAGTTGTGTTAAACTGATCATGTGAACGAAAGGTCGTTAGCAACAACTCCCCTTCTTTCAAATTGGTTTCCGATAAACGGTTTACAGTCAATTTGGCTTTTGCGTTTGGCATCATACTAAAATCACTTTCCCGGGAATTATTTGGGAGGTAATAGCCAAACCCCTTAGAGCGTTCCCCTGTGTTTTCAAAACCTTTGACTGTTTTGTCAATATATTTACGAATAAGGTCATAGTCATTGGCCATAGCTTCCCAATCCACAGGGTGACCTCCTTTAAAGTAAGCATGTGCCATTGAAGCAATAATTTCAGGTTCACTCTTTATATTCCCGGATGCCGGCTTGAGTAACCCACGGCTTTGTCTTATTTTACCTGTACTGCTCTCCATTGTTAGGAATTGAGTCTTTCCCATTTTTATGTCCTTTTCAGACCGTCCGTAAGTTGGCAACAATAGGGCTGTTTTTCCTGTAACCAAATGACTCCGATTCAATTTGGTACTGACTTGTACTGTAAGTGCACAATTTTGTATGCCCTCGGCCGTATACTCGGTATCCGGTGCTGCCATTAAAAAATTACCTCCTAAACAGAGAAAAACCTTTGATTTGCCTTCATACATGGATTTGATGGTATTTATTGCATTATGACCATGTTCTACAGGAGGATCAAAACCCATGTGTTTTTTAATCCTTCTGTTGAATTCTTCATTTACAAAATGCATTATACCCACACTTCGATCTCCTTGAACATTGCTGTGTCCGCGCACCGGAAAAGTCCCCGTGAATGGTTTTCCTATGGCTCCTTTAAGCAATAAAAGATTAACAAATTCCTGAATGGTTTCCACAGCATTCTTATGTTGGGTTAATCCCATAGCCCAGCATACTACAATTTTAGATTTTGAAGCCAGCAATTCAACAACTTTATCAATTTCCTCTTCTAAAATACCCGTTCGTGCCAGCAAATCGGCTTCGTCATAATTGGCTAAGTCATTCATCAATTCAGTATAGCCATCAGCATATCTTTTTAAAAATTCATGATCAAACACATTCCCTGCCCTTTCTTTGTCAAGTGCTGCTAATTTTTTCAGGATGAGCTTCATCAAAGCCATATCTCCGTTTATTTTTACAGGAAGATGAATATCGGCAATAGCAGTACCGCTTCCCAACATATCAGATACTTTTTGCGGGTTTTTGAACTTGACCAATCCGGATTCTTCCAATGGATTGATACTGATGATTTTTCCGCCATTTTTTTTACATTCTGAAAAAGCAGATAACATTCTGGGATGGTTGGTTCCCGGATTATGTCCGACTGTTAGCACCACCTCTGCTTTATGTAAATCCTCTACAGTTGCCGAGCCTTTCCCGATACCAAGCGTATTTTTGAGAGCAACTCCGGAGGATTCATGACACAAATTTGAGCAATCCGGCATATTGTTAGTACCGAAGGCCCGCGCAAAGATGCCATATAAAAAAGCCGCTTCATTACTCGATCGGCCCGAGGTATAAAAACACGCTTCATTAGGATCTTTTAATTTGTGTAGTTCTTCTGCGATAAGTTCGTAAGCCTCTTGCCATGCAATAGGCTCATAATGCAGTTTGCCGGGACGCAAAACCAATGGTTCGGTAATTCTACCTAATTTATTGAGTTCATAGTCTGACAATTGAGATAACTCCTCTACAGAATGAGTAGCAAAAAATGAGGCTCCTATATGTTGAATTGTGGCTTCATCTGCCAATGCCTTGGCACCATTTTCACAATACTCAGCAATCTTAGAAGTTTCTTTAGGCACCGGCCAAGCACAACTTGGACAACGAAAGCCATCCGGTTGATTCATGTCCAGCAACGCCCGGGTTGAGCGTACAATACCCATTTCTTTAAAAGTATGCCGTAACGTCTCTTTAATCCCTAACAAACCTGCAGCCGTACGTATAGGATCTTTGAGTTTGATCCCGGTAAATTTGATTTTTCCGGTAAGAGAAACGTTTCGTTTAAATGTCTTTTCTGAAGTTTTGGCATTTGTACTCATCTTATGGGTGTTTAACATGCGTTCGAATATTGTTATCTGACAATCAATTTATCAACACAACTACTGTCAGGTCGAGCACAGTCGAGACCTCATTTTTAAAATACAAAATCCGATAACCTCTCGACTGCGCTCGAGGTGACAGCTAGATAATCAAGAGTTTTAGTCTTATATTATATCCAATCCAAGTTGTTTAAATTATTCCACGGCAATATTCAAAAATAATCGTTTTAAAAAGAAAACCCCGAGCCTTCGCCCGGGGTTCTCAATTTAAACAAACTTTATAATACTTATGAACCTAATCTTAAAGATTCACATGCTCTTGTTTTCCAGCCATAATCTCGTTGTACTCTTCTTTTGATCCTACGATAATATTATCGTAGTCTCTCATTCCGGTACCTGCCGGGATTCTGTGTCCAACAATCACATTTTCTTTCAATCCTTCAAGATGATCAACCTTACCGCTTACTGCAGCTTCGTTCAGTACTTTTGTAGTTTCCTGGAACGACGCGGCAGAGATAAACGATTTTGTTTGAAGCGAAGCTCTGGTAATACCTTGTAATACCGGTGTAGCAACAGCAGGAACAGCGTCCCTTGCTTCTACAAGCTGCTTATCAGTTCTTCTCAAGATCGAATTTTCATCTCTTAGTTCGCGAGGCGTAATAATCTGACCTGCTTTCAAGGTTTCTGATTCACCTGCATCTTCGATCACTTTCATTCCAAAGATTCTGTCATTTTCTTCAATGAAATCATCTTTATGAATTAATTGTTGCTCTAAGAATGTAGTATCTCCTGAATCCTGGATCTTCACCTTACGCATCATCTGGCGTACTACCACCTCAAAGTGCTTATCGTTAATCTTCACCCCTTGCAGACGGTATACTTCCTGAACTTCGTTCACCAAGTATTGTTGTACTGCAGATGGGCCTTTGATTCTCAAAATATCTTCCGGAGTAATCGATCCGTCAGACAATGGCATTCCGGCGCGAACATAGTCATTTTCCTGAACCAAAATCTGGTTGGACAATTTCACCAAGTATTTCTTGATATCTCCCAATTTGGATTCTACTATGATCTCGCGGTTACCTCTCTTGATCTTACCAAAAGAAACCACCCCGTCAATTTCAGAAACAACGGCAGGATTTGAAGGGTTACGTGCTTCGAAAAGCTCGGTTACCCTTGGAAGACCACCGGTAATATCACCTGCTTTGGATGATTTTCTAGGAATCTTCACAAGTACTTTACCTTCTTTGATCTTCTCACCGTTATCCACCATAATGTGGGCGCCAACCGGCAAGTTGTATGAACGTAAGGTTGTTCCTTTACTGTCTTTGATCAACAAGGTCGGGATCAACTTTTTGTTTCTCGATTCAGAAATCACTTTCTCCTGGAATCCGGTTTGTTCATCGATTTCCACTTGATAAGTAACCCCTTGCTCGATATTTTCGTAAGCGATTTTTCCTGAGAATTCAGAAATAATCACTGCGTTATACGGATCCCACTGACAAACCGTGTCGCCTTTACTCAGTTTCTGTCCTTGTTTTACAAAGATCTGAGAACCGTAAGGCACATTGTTTACAGCCAGTGTAATTCCGGTTTTTCCATCGATAAATTTCACCTCTGCAGTTCTTGAGATCACAATATCAACCTCTTTTCCTTCAGCATTGATTCCTTTTACGGTTTTAAGGTCTTCGATTTCGATCTTGCTATCGAACTTGGCAATAATTTTATTCTCTTCGGAAATGTTTCCTGCAATACCACCCACGTGGAAGGTACGTAGTGTAAGCTGTGTTCCCGGCTCACCAATAGATTGAGCGGCCACAACCCCAACGGATTCTCCTCGCTGTACCATTTTTCCGGTAGCCAAGTTACGTCCGTAACACCTCGCACAAATACCTCGTTTTGCTTCACAAGTCAATGGCGAGCGTACTTCAATCTTATCCACAGGAGAGGCTTCAACTTTCTTAACGATTTCTTCTGTTACTTCTTCTCCTGCACTTACCAACAATTCTTCGGTAAGCGGATCGTAAACATCTTGTAGGGAAACACGCCCTAGAATTCTTTCTCCAAGCGATTCTACAACCTCATCGTTTTTCTTCAACGGTTCTACTTCAACACCGCGAAGTGTTCCACAGTCTTCCGTATTCACGATCACATCTTGAGAAACATCCACCAAACGACGTGTCAAGTAACCCGCATCAGCCGTTTTCAATGCCGTATCCGCAAGTCCTTTACGCGCACCGTGAGTAGAGATAAAGTATTCAAGAATTGAAAGCCCTTCTTTAAAGTTTGAAAGAATCGGGTTTTCAATAATCTCTCCACCACCAGCAGTTGATTTTTTCGGTTTCGCCATCAATCCACGCATACCGGTCAACTGACGGATCTGCTCTTTAGATCCCCTTGCTCCGGAATCCAACATCATAAACACAGAGTTGAACCCTTGGTTGTCTTCACGAATTCGCTTCATCGCCAATTCGGTCAACATCGCGTTGGTAGAAGTCCAAACATCAATCACCTGATTATAACGCTCATTATTGGTAATAAGCCCCATGTTATAATTTGCCATAATGCCGTCCACCTGTTCGTTGGCATCCGCAATCATCGGGTGTTTCTCTTCAGGAATGATAATATCACCTAAACTGAAAGACAATCCACCTTTGAATGCGAAATTATATCCCATACTCTTGATCTTGTCGAGGAATTCCGCTGTTGTTGGAACGTCTGTCGCTTTAAGGATCTTACCAATAATATCCCTTAATGACTTTTTGGTCAATATTTCATTAACATAACCTGCTTGTTCCGGCACCACTTGGTTGAATAAAATTCTACCTACTGTGGTTTCTATGATCTGAGAAACAAGCTCTCCCTCTTCATTAAAGTCTTTTGCGCGAACTTTTACCGTAGCATTCAAGTCAACTTTTTTCTCGTTGAAAGCAATATTCACTTCCTCTGCAGAATAGAATGTCAATCCTTCACCTTTAATTGGGTGATCTTTAGTTGATTTTCTCGCCTTGGTCATATAATACAATCCAAGAACCATATCCTGAGAAGGTACGGTAATCGGCGAACCGTTTGCAGGGTTCAATATATTGTGAGAAGCCAGCATCAACATTTGCGCCTCCAAAATAGCTTCAGGTCCAAGTGGCAAGTGAACTGCCATCTGGTCACCATCGAAGTCGGCGTTGAATGCCGTACACACCAATGGGTGTAACTGGATCGCTTTACCTTCGATCAATTTAGGTTGGAATGCCTGAATTCCCAAACGGTGAAGCGTAGGAGCACGGTTAAGTAGTACCGGGTGTCCTTTTAGTACGTTCTCTAAAATATCCCATACTACCGGCTCTCTCTTATCTATAATCTTCTTAGCTGATTTTACTGTTTTTACAATACCTCTTTCAATCAGTTTTCTGATCACAAAAGGTTTGTACAGCTCGGCAGCCATATTTTTAGGAAGACCACACTCATACAGTTTCATTTCAGGACCAACAACGATTACCGAACGTGCTGAATAATCCACACGTTTACCCAAAAGGTTTTGACGGAAACGTCCTTGTTTTCCTTTTAATGAATCTGAAAGTGATTTTAGCGGTCTGTTTGATTCTGTTTTAACAGCAGAAGACTTACGTGTGTTGTCGAACAATGAATCGACAGATTCCTGAAGCATACGCTTCTCGTTACGCAAGATTACTTCCGGGGCTTTGATCTCCATCAATCGCTTCAAACGATTGTTTCTGATGATCACCCTTCTGTAAAGGTCGTTAAGGTCGGAAGTTGCAAATCGCCCTCCATCCAACGGCACCAACGGACGCAATTCCGGCGGAATTACAGGAATCACTTTCATGATCATCCACTCCGGATTGTTCTCTCTGTTCTTTTGCGACTCACGCAAAGCCTCTACAACCTGTAAGCGTTTTAGCGCTTCTGTTTTACGTTGTTTAGAAGTTTCATTATTCGCTTTGTGTCTCAATTCATATGAAAGCTCGTCAAGATTGATTCTCGAAAGCAATTCGATAAGGCATTCAGCCCCCATTTTCGCGATGAACTTATTAGGGTCTGTATCTTCTAAATATTGATTCTCGGCAGGAAGGGATTCTAAAACATTCAAGTACTCTTCCTCCGTTAGGAAATCCATTTTTTCAACAGGATCCCCATCAGCATTTTTTGCAGTTCCCGGTTGGATCACTACGTAACGCTCGTAATAGATAATCATATCCAACTTCTTAGACGGTAATCCAAGAAGGTATCCTATTTTATTTGGCAATGAACGGAAATACCAAATATGTGCAACCGGCACTACAAGGTTGATATGTCCAACTCTGTCCCTACGTACCTTTTTCTCGGTAACTTCTACTCCACATCGGTCACAAACAATTCCCTTATATCGTATTCTTTTATATTTTCCACAGGCACATTCATAATCCTTTACTGGACCAAAAATACGCTCACAGAAAAGACCGTCACGCTCCGGTTTGTGTGTACGGTAGTTAATGGTTTCCGGTTTAAGCACTTCTCCTCTGGATTCTGCCAAAATAGACTCCGGAGATGCCAAACCGATTGAGATTTTATTAAATCTCTGTATTGTATTCTTATCTTTACTTCTAGCCATAATATATGGTGATAATGAATTAAGTGTAATTTAGTATTACATTTTCAACCTTGGCACCTGTTGTTGAACAGATGCCGAGGTTAAAATATTTATTCTTCTAATCTGATATCTAATCCGAGACCTTTCAATTCATGCATCAATACATTGAACGATTCTGGTAATCCCGGTTCCGGCATCATCTCTCCCTTAACGATTGTTTCGTAAGTTTTAGCTCTACCAATAACATCATCAGATTTCACAGTCAAAATCTCTCTAAGCGTACTTGATGCACCGTATGCTTCAAGTGCCCACACTTCCATCTCACCAAAACGCTGACCACCAAATTGAGCTTTACCTCCTAATGGCTGTTGTGTAATCAATGAGTATGGACCAATAGAACGGGCGTGCATCTTATCGTCAACCATGTGACCTAGTTTAAGCATGTAGATAACACCTACTGTTGCTGCCTGGTCAAAACGCTCTCCTGTTCCACCGTCGTACAGGTGTGTATGTCCGAATCTTGGAATACCTGCTTCATCTGTCAGTTCGTTGATCTGATCTAATGACGCACCATCAAAGATTGGCGTAGCAAACTTCTTACCGAGGTTTTTACCAGCCCATCCTAACACCGTTTCATAAATCTGACCGATGTTCATACGTGATGGCACCCCTAGTGGGTTCAATACGATATCTACAGGCGTTCCGTTTTCCAAGAAAGGCATATCTTCTTGACGAACAATTCGTGCAACGATACCTTTGTTACCGTGACGACCTGCCATCTTATCTCCTACTTTCAATTTACGTTTCTTAGCGATGTAAACTTTAGCAAGTTTCATAATACCTGCCGGAAGTTCATCTCCCACGGAAATCGTAAACTTATCTCTACGCAACGCTCCTTGAAGGTCGTTCAGTTTGATCTTATAATTGTGAAGAAGATCATTGATCAAGGCATTCGTGTTTTTGTCTGTTGTCCAAGTTCCACTTACCAAGTGAGCAAAATCGTCAACAGCATTCAACATTTTCTGTGTGTACTTCTTACCTTTAGGGAATACTTCTTCACCTAGGTCGTTAAATACCCCTTGTGATGTTTTCCCGTTTACGATAGAGAACAACTTGTCTACCAATTCATCTTTAAGTTCGCTGAATTTTGTTTCAAATTCCAATTCCAACTTAGCGATGTCTTCTTTATCTTTAGCTCTCTTGCGTTTATCTTTAATCGCCCTAGAGAACAATTTCTTGTTGATAACCACACCGTTTAATGATGGTGAGGCCTTCAATGAAGCATCTTTAACATCTCCAGCTTTATCACCAAAGATCGCACGAAGTAATTTCTCTTCCGGAGTTGGATCTGATTCTCCTTTTGGAGTAATCTTACCAATCAGGATATCGCCCGGTTTCACTTCGGCACCGATACGAATCATACCGTTTTCGTCAAGGTCTTTTGTTGCCTCTTCAGAAACGTTTGGTATGTCATTGGTCAATTCTTCAGCTCCCAACTTGGTATCTCTCACTTCAAGAGAATACTCATCGATATGAATGGAAGTAAAGATATCTTCCCTTACTACTTTTTCAGAAATTACAATCGCATCCTCAAAGTTGTACCCTTTCCATGGCATAAACGCCACCTGTAAGTTTCTACCCAAGGCCAATTCTCCTTGCTGCGTTGCATATCCTTCACAAAGTACTTGTCCTTTACTTACTTTATCACCTTTTCTAACGATAGGCTTCAAGTTGATGGAAGTACCTTGGTTGGTTTTTCTGAATTTAACAAGATCGTATGTTTTGAAATCGTCTTCAAAACTTACCAATCTTTCATTATCTGTTCTTTCGTATTTGATAACGATCTTCTTGGCATCTACATAATCTACAACCCCTTTCCCTTCAGCATTTACCAATACTCTGGAGTCTGAAGCCACACGACGTTCAAGTCCTGTACCTACGATAGGCGATTGCGGTCTTAACAACGGCACTGCCTGACGCATCATGTTTGATCCCATCAATGCACGGTTCGCATCATCATGTTCCAAGAACGGAATTAATGAAGCCGAGATTGAAGCGATCTGGTTTGGTGCCACATCGGTATAGTGAACCTCTGCCGGATCTACTACCGGGAAGTCACCTTCTTCACGGGCAATTACCTTTTCAGTGTCGATGGTCCCATCTTTTTTCAAAGGGATATTTGCCTGTGCAATTTTTCTTTCTTCTTCCTCTTCAGCACTTAGGTAAAGTATTTCTGAAAGATCTACTTTTCCACTATCAACTTTTCTATATGGAGTCTCGATGAATCCCATATTGTTCACTTTTGCAAACACACTCAAAGAAGAGATCAAACCAATGTTTGGTCCTTCAGGTGTTTCAATCGGACAAAGACGTCCGTAGTGCGTATAGTGAACGTCACGAACCTCAAACCCTGCTCTTTCACGAGAAAGTCCTCCTGGCCCTAAAGCCGATAAACGACGTTTGTGTGTAATCTCTGCCAATGGATTGGTTTGATCCATGAATTGAGACAACTGGTTGGTACCGAAGAATGAGTTAATTACCGATGACAATGTTTTTGCGTTGATCAAATCGATTGGCGTAAACACTTCGTTATCACGAACGTTCATACGTTCACGAATGGTTCTTGCCATACGAGCCAAACCAACACCAAACTGAGATGACAACTGCTCTCCTACTGTTCTAACACGACGGTTGGACAAGTGGTCGATATCATCGATCTCTGCCTTAGAGTTAATTAATTCAATCAGATATTTTATAATAGTGATAATATCTTCTTTGGTTAGTACTTGTTTATCCATATCGATATTCAAGCCTAACTTTTTGTTCATTCTGTAACGTCCAACTTCACCTAAGTTATAACGTTGATCTGAGAAGAACAATTTGTCGATAATACCTCTTGCCGTTTCTTCATCTGGCGGTTCGGCATTACGCAATTGACGGTATATGTGTTCTACAGCCTCTTTTTCAGAGTTTGTAGGGTCTTTTTGTAATGTATTGTAGATAATGGCATAATCCCCGGTTTGACTATCTTCTTTGTGCAACAAGATCGTCTTCACATCGGTTTCAAGGATCTCTTCAATGTGATCTTTTTCAAGAACAGTATCCCTGTCTAAAATGATTTCGTTACGCTCAATAGAAACTACTTCTCCTGTATCTTCATCAACGAAATCTTCGTGCCATGTTTTTAAAACACGGGCTGCCAATTTTCTGCCCAGCACTTTTTTCAATCCTGTTTTGGAAACTTTTACTTCTTCAGCAAGGTCGAATATTTCCAGGATATCCTTATCGCGTTCAAAACCAATAGCGCGGAAAAGTGTTGTAACAGGTAATTTTTTCTTTCTATCGATATAAGCGTACATCACGCTGTTGATATCGGTAGCAAATTCTATCCATGAACCTTTAAAAGGAATCACACGGGCAGAATACAATTTTGTTCCGTTAGCGTGGAACGATTGACCAAAGAATACACCCGGAGACCTGTGTAATTGTGACACAACTACCCTTTCGGCACCGTTAATGACAAAAGTACCACTAGGTGTCATATAAGGAATCACCCCCAGATATACATCCTGTACAATAGTTTCAAAATCTTCGTGCTCTGGATCTGTACAATACAGTTTCAACCTAGCCTTTAACGGCACACTATAGGTCAAACCTCTTTCTATACACTCTTGGATAGAATAGCGGGGAGGATCTATAAAGTAGTCTAAAAACTCAAGTACAAATTGATTGCGCGTATCAGTAATGGGGAAGTTCTCCATGAAGGTGTTATAAAGACCTTCGTTACCTCTTTCCTCAGATTTTGTTTCCAGTTGAAAGAAATCCTGGAATGACTTGATCTGAATGTCCAAGAAATCCGGGTAATCCGGTGTATTCTTAGCAGAGGCGAAATTAATTCTTTCAGTCTGATTTGTGAACATCAATGGACAATATTTTGATTAAAATGAAAATTGAAAAGCGTACACATTCATATACGCAAAAGGGTTTAGGTCTCAACCCGCATATTTTCGGGAAGGACCTAAACCGTGTTTTTACAGCTTGGAGCTGTCGAGGAAAATTACTTTAACTCTACCTCAGCACCAGCTTCTTCTAAAGACTTCTTAAGACCTTCGGCCTCGTCTTTATCAACGCCTTCTTTGATAGCTTTTGGAGCGCTATCTACCATTTCTTTAGCATCTTTAAGTCCTAAACCGGTTAGTTCTTTAACCAATTTAACAACTGCCAATTTAGAGCTTCCAGCAGCTTTAAGGATCACATCAAATTCTGTTTGCTCCTCAGCTTCTTCACCACCTCCGGCAGCAGCTCCACCTGCAACAGCTACAGCTGCAGCAGCAGGCTCGATACCATATTCTTCTTTTAAGATATCAGCTAATTCGTTTACTTCTTTTACTGTCAAATTAACCAATTGTTCTGCAAAATCTTTTAAATCTGCCATTTTTCTATCGTTTTAATAAAAATTTTAAAATATAATTGTTTTAAGTGCGTACTACTTTATGATTCTTTTTCTGATAAAGTTTTAAGGATACCAGACAATTTACTACCACCAGATTTAAGTCCGCTAATAACATTCTTAGCAGGTGATTGTAGTAATGTGATGATATCTCCAATAACTTCCTCTTTAGATTTGATGCTTACAAGAGTCTCTAATTGATTATCTCCAATATAGATCGCTTCTTCTATAAAAGCACCTTTTAAAACAGGTCGCTCAGATTTCTTACGGAAATCCTTGATAAGTTTTGCAGGCGCATTTCCTGTTTCAGCCAACATTAAAGAAGTGTTTCCTTTAAGTACTGTAGGTAATTCGCCAAAATCTTTATCAGAAGCTTCCATTGCTTTGGAAAGCAATGTGTTTTTTACAACTGCGAGTTTGATGTTTGCTTTAAAACAAGCCCTACGTAAATTAGAGGTTGTTTGAGCATCCAATCCTGAAGTATCTGCTAAATAGATATTTGTGCTATCTCCTAACTGCGCAGTTAAATCTTCTATTACCGTTAACTTTTCTTCTCTAGTCATGATTAAAAAAAATTTATAACTACCAATTAAACTACTGCCTTAGGATCTACAGGAACACTCGGACTCATCGTACTTGAAATAAAGATACTTTTGATATATGTTCCCTTAGCCGCAGTTGGCTTAAGTTTCATTAATGTTTCTAACAATTCATTTACGTTACCAGCAATTTTCTCTGCAGAGAAAGATGCTTTTCCTATAGCAGTGTGAACGATTCCTGTTTTATCAACTTTAAAGTCGATTTTACCGGCTTTTACCTCACCTACTGCTTTAGCTATATCCATAGTAACTGTTCCCGTCTTCGGGTTGGGCATCAATCCTCTTGGACCAAGAACTCGTCCTAAAGGTCCTAATTTACCCATTACGCTTGGCATAGTGATAATCACATCAACATCTGTCCAACCGTCTTTGATCTTTTGCAAGTATTCATCTAACCCTACATAGTCTGCTCCGGCTTCTTTAGCTTCAGCTTCCTTATCAGGAGTTACCAAGGCCAATACCTTTACATCTTTACCGGTTCCGTGAGGCAATGTAACCACCCCTCTCACCATTTGATTTGCTTTACGAGGATCTACTCCAAGACGTACAGCCAATTCTATAGATGCATCAAACTTAACGTTAGTGATCTCTTTTACTAATTCAGAAGCTTCTGCTACAGAGTAAAGTTTACTTCTGTCAATTTTAGCTACTGCTTCTTTTTGTTTCTTTGTCAATCGTGCCATTTCCAGATTCTTTTAAGATTTAAAAAGGTTTAGCACCTTTAACCGTTAGACCCATAGATCTTGCTGTTCCCGCAACCATGCTCATAGCTGATTCTACAGTAAACGCATTAAGATCCACCATTTTGTCTTCTGCGATGCTTTTTACTTGATCCCAAGTAACGCTCGCCACTTTTACACGGTTTGGCTCTCCGGAACCCTTTTTAACCTTAGCCGCTTCCAATAGCTGAACTGCCGCTGGCGGTGTCTTAACTACAAAGTCAAATGACTTGTCTTTGTAAACGGTGATAACAACTGGTAATACTTTACCTGGTTTGTCCTGTGTACGAGCATTAAACTGCTTACAGAACTCCATAATGTTAACGCCGGCAGCACCTAGAGCGGGTCCAACTGGTGGCGACGGATTCGCAGCACCTCCCCTAACTTGTAGTTTAACTACTTTACCTACTTCTTTTGCCATTGTTTATGTTCAAATTTTAGAATTTCGAAACGCCTCTATCTACTGGAAGCAAAGACGAATCTGTATATAAATGTGTAACAATTATACCTTTTCTACTTGCATATAGCTCAATTCTAATGGTGTCTTTCTTCCGAATATCTTCACCATCACCTCTAGCTTACGCTTCTCTTCGTTTATCTTTTCAACAGTTCCATTAAATCCGTTGAAAGGTCCATCTATAACTTTTACCGTTTCACCAAGAACATAAGGTATAGCCACATTGTCTGTTGTTACCGACAATTCGTCTACTTTACCTAACATTCTGTTCACTTCAGCTTTTCTCAATGGTATAGGATCACCTCCTTTTACCTCACCGAGAAAACCAATCACTCCGGTTATTGATCTAATCACGTGAACGATTTCCCCTCCCAAATTAGCTTTCACCATCACATATCCTGGGAAATACACACGTTCTTTATTTATCTTTTTTCCGTTACGTATCTGAACTACTTTTTCTGTTGGTACCAAAACCTCATCTACATAATCAGAATAACCAAGACGAGCGATATCTTGCTCTATGTAGCCTTTCACTTTGTTTTCCTGACCACTTACAGCTCTTACCACATACCATTGTTTTGCTAACGCTTCTGCCATTGCAATACCCGTCTTATTATTAATTAATTACGCCAAAATATAGTTTGATCAGTCTTGCAAAAACTGTATCAACACCCCAAATTGCCAATGAAAAAAGTATAGAGAAAATAGCAACTACAACCATCAGATTTTGCCCTTCGGCCCACGATGGCCAAGTAACATTTGCTCTTAACTCTTCAAATGATTCTTTTATATAATTTACCATTTTATCTCTATTTCTATTTGCACGGGTGGAGAGATTCGAACTCCCATCAACGGTTTTGGAGACCGCTATTCTGCCATTGAACTACACCCGTTTATTCAAGTTCAAAGGCGTCCTACTACTTTAAAAGCAGGACACCCTTTCCCTTGTATGCTTGTTGAAATTAGTCTAAAATTTCAGTAACCTGACCAGCTCCTACAGTTCTACCACCTTCACGGATAGCAAAACGAAGACCTTTGTTCAAGGCAATTGGCTGTAGCAAATCAACAGTAATTGTCAAGTTGTCACCAGGCATAACCATTTCAACTCCATCAGGTAATGAAATAGTACCTGTTACGTCAGTTGTACGTACGTAGAACTGAGGACGGTAGTTGTTGTGGAATGGAGTGTGACGTCCACCTTCTTCTTTTTTAAGAACGTAAACCTCTGCTTTAAATTTAGCGTGAGGAGTTACAGAACCAGGTTTACAGATAACCATACCTCTTTTGATATCAGTTTTCTCGATACCTCTTAGAAGAATACCTACGTTATCTCCTGCTTCACCTCTATCCAATATCTTACGGAACATTTCAACACCAGTAATGGTAGAACCAAGTTTTTCAGCTCCCATA
The DNA here is from genome assembly GCF_026241135.1 of Galbibacter kalidii. Taxonomy (GTDB): domain Bacteria; phylum Bacteroidota; class Bacteroidia; order Flavobacteriales; family Flavobacteriaceae; genus Galbibacter. The sequence continues at coordinate 80,605 of NZ_JAPFGA010000005.1, read as the reverse complement.
CCGATGATGTCTACAGCGTCACCAGTTTTAGCAACACCAGACTCGATACGTCCAGTAGCTACTGTACCACGACCTGTAATTGTAAACACGTCTTCGATAGGCATCAAGAAATCTTTATCAACATCTCTTTCTGGTAATTCGATCCACTCATCAACAGCTTCCATCAACTTCATTACTGAGTCAACCCATTTTTGCTCACCGTTCAATGCACCAAGAGCAGAACCAGGAATTACAGGAGCATTATCTCCATCATATTCGTAGAAGCTCAACAATTCTCTTACTTCCATGTCTACAAGCTCTAAAAGCTCTTCATCGTCAACCATGTCAACTTTGTTCAAGAAAGTAACAATCCTTGGAACACCTACCTGACGTCCTAAAAGGATGTGCTCGCGCGTTTGTGGCATAGGACCATCTGTAGCAGCAACTACCAAAATAGCACCGTCCATTTGAGCAGCACCTGTAACCATGTTCTTTACGTAATCCGCGTGACCAGGACAGTCAACGTGCGCATAGTGACGATTAGCAGTTTGATACTCTACATGTGAAGTATTAATGGTGATACCTCTTTCTTTTTCTTCTGGAGCGTTATCGATAGAATCGAATGAACGTGCATCAGAAAAGCCAGCATCAGCCAATACTTTAGTAATAGCAGCAGTTAAAGTAGTTTTACCGTGATCAACGTGTCCAATAGTACCTATATTTAAGTGTGGTTTGGAACGATCGAAAGTTTCCTTTGCCATGATTTAATAATTTTAATCTTAGTTATATATTAGTGTTCAAATTTAAACGCAACTAGAGCCAATGACGAGAGTTGAACTCGTGACCTCTTCCTTACCAAGGAAGCGCTCTACCCCTGAGCTACACCGGCTTATTCATGTTCAAAGCTCCAAGTTTACAAACCATCTTCAAAACCTCAAACAAGAACCATAAACTCAAAGTACTAGAACGAGAGAAGAGAACATACCTTTTTTCTTTAAGATAAATTTCTCATCTCTACTTTTCTTAAACTCAAATCTTACAATTTAAGCTATTTTCTCAATTTAGAGCGGGAGACGAGGTTTCCCTCGACTATGCTCGGGATAAACTTCTCACCTCGAAAGGCATTGAGCTTATCTTTAGAGCGGGAGACGAGGTTCGAACTCGCGACATTCAGCTTGGAAGGCTGACGCTCTACCAACTGAGCTACTCCCGCATTATCAAATTCCAATTTTCAAACTCCAAATTCTAATTTTGGAATTTGTGATTTTCAGATTGTGGGGGGAGCAGGATTCGAACCTGCGAAGGTAAAAACCAACAGATTTACAGTCTGTCCTCGTTGGCCGCTTGAGTATCCCCCCGTTATTTCAATTAAAAATGCACCATTAATAATTGATAGTTATTTTTTTCAATATTTTAAGAACTTTCCCGGAATCAACCCTGAACAACACACATCCCACAAACAAGATTCGATCCGCCTGAGGCGGAAAAAACCAACAGATTTACAGTCTGTCCTCGTTGCCGCTTGAGTATCTCCCCTATCCAATATTTTTATGAACCGGCATTAAAAATTTAATGCTTTTTTATGCCTTAGTGAAAATTTGAGTGCAAAATTAAATTTTATTTTTCAAAAAACCACTACTTTTCTATCTTTTTTTGAGCCGATGGAGGGACTCCCTTCGACTTCGCTCAGGACAGGCTTCTCACCCCTACTATGAAACAAAGAACCAAACATCTCCACCTCTCATATTTCCCTTGAGCTAATTTCAATATTTCTGAGCCGATGGAGGGACTCGAACCCACGACCTGCTGATTACAAATCAGCTGCTCTAGCCAGCTGAGCTACATCGGCATTTACAGTAAAAAAGTCCGCTATTTCTAACGGACTGCAAATGTATATAAATTATTCTTTTTACAAAATAAAATATGTAAAATTTTTATCTAAATATGACTCCTCAATTTATGCTTCCTTTTTTTAAGTACTCGCTCTAATGAATTGGCTGCACAATCAATTGCCTCTTCAAAGGATTTGCACTGTTTTTTCACCATAAATTCATCTCCGGGCACATGCACTTTCACTTCGGCAATTTTATTCTCTTTTTCGCTGGTGTTCTGAACCTTTAAATACACATCAGAATAAACAACCCTATCATAATAATGATCTAGCTTATCTAATCTTTTTTGGATAAAGTCCAGTAACTTCTTATCCACATTAAAGTTGACAGATTGAGTGTTTACTTCCATTTCGTCTAAATTTTAAGGGTTAAACAATAATAGCGGTTAGGATTTTTGATTCCTTGGGTGTGCTATACCATACTGCTTTTTTAACTCAGCCATACTATTGTGTGTGTACACCTGTGTCGATGATAAACTCGAATGCCCCAACAACTCTTTTACTGAATTCAAATCAGCTCCTTGATTAAGCAAGTGTGTTGCAAAAGTGTGCCTTAGTATATGTGGGCTTTTCTTTAATTTAGTTGATACCTCACTAAAATAATTATTTATTATGCGATAAACAAGTGTTTCATAAATTTTATCACCCCCCTTACGCAAAAACAAGTAATCTTTAGAGTTGGGCGTGCTTATCGCTTTCCTGCTTTCCATATATTCTTTTGCAATGGACTCTATATATGGTAACAACGGTACAAAACGTTCCTTATTTCTTTTTCCCAGCACTTTTATGGTCTTATTGGAAAAATCTACATCGCCAACTTTCAAATTTACAAGTTCACTGCGGCGCATTCCGGTAGCATAGAACATCTCTATGATCAATTTGTCCCGCTGACCTTCATAATCGTCCCCGAACTCCATTTCTTCCAAGACTTTTTTCATTTCTTCTTGTGAAAAAGGGGCTTCTATTTTTTTTGGAGTTTTTAAAGCTTTGTGTTTGGAAAGCGGATTAATCTTAATTTGCTTGGTCTTCAGCAAAAATTTATAGTATGCTTTTAGCGAAGCTATTTTCCTGTTGACACTTCTGTTGGAAATATTATTGTTGACCAACATCACAATCCAAGAACGGATTTGTGAATAATTGACATTATCGATTGATTTTTCGTCAAATTCCTCTTCACAGAACCCTAAAAACGATCCCAGATCATTTTTATAGGCTGTAACCGTATGCTTGGAATAATTTTTTTCAAGCTGAAGGTATTCGAGAAATTCTTTAAAAGCCATATTTCGGGTTTCTATCAAAGATACTAAAAACAATTTCTATAGTGAATGCAACAAAAAAATCCCACCTTATTCAAGTGGGATTCAAATTGTATAAGCTTGATGAGGGAATACTAGATTTCCTCTTGGTCTCTTAAATTTTGGATATAAGCAGCTTTTTGTATTTGTGCTCTTCTTTCTACAGAAGGTTTTACATACTGCTTACGGGCACGTAGTTGACGCATCCTTCCGGTTTTATCAAATTTACGCTTGTAACGCTTAAGCGCTCTGTCTATATTTTCTCCTTCTTTTATTGGTATAATTAACATAAGTTGACCACCTCCTTTCTTTTACGGCGGCAAAGATAAAAATTAATTTAAATTGAAAAACAAAAAAATAAAAATTTTACACACCCTCAACTTCTGTATATCAACAAACTACATATTGTTATTTCAAAATATTCCGCGAGATCACCAATTTCTGAATCTCGGTAGTTCCCTCACCTATGGTACAAAGTTTGGCATCACGATAGAATTTTTCCACGGGAAAATCTTTGGTGTAGCCATAACCGCCATGAATTTGTACAGCTTCATTGGCCACTTTAACACATACTTCCGAGGCATACATTTTTGCCATGGCACCAATCTTGGTCATCTTTCTCCCCGCATTCTTTTCAAAAGCAGCTTTGTGCAGTAACAATTCAGAAGCTTCTATTTCGGTAGCCATGTCTGCCAACTTAAAAGAAATTCCTTGGAACTCTGAGATAGGTTTCCCAAATTGAACCCGTTCTTTACTATATTTTAAAGCAGCTTCATAGGCCCCTTTGGCTGTCCCCAAAGAGAGTGCGCCGATGGAAATTCTTCCACCATCCAATACTTTCATGGCTTGAATAAAACCATCGCCTACCTCTCCGAGCCTATTGGCATCGGGAATACGGCAATCTTGAAAGATCAGTTCTGCTGTTTCGCTGGCACGCATACCGAGTTTGTTTTCTTTTTTTCCGCTTGAAAAACCGGGAGTGCCTTTTTCAACAACAAAAGCTGTTATTCCATGGGAATCACCTTTTTCTCCGGTTCTTACAACGACCACAGCTATATCGCCACTAATACCGTGGGTAATAAAATTTTTGGCGCCATTGATCACCCATTCATCACCATCTTTTACAGCAGTGGTGTCCATCCCACCGGCATCAGATCCTGTGTTGTGTTCGGTCAAACCCCATGCACCGATCCACTCAGCAGTCGCCAATTTCGGCAGCCAGCGCGATTTTTGTTCATCATTAGCAAACTCAAGGATGTGGTTTGTACATAACGAATTGTGGGCTGCAACCGACAGCCCTATCGCCGGATCTACTTTTGAAATCTCCTCCAGAATGGCAATATATTCGTGATACCCCAGTCCAGCACCACCATATTCTTCAGGGACAAGAATCCCCATAAAGCCAAACTCGCCTGCTTTTTTAAAAACCTCGATCGGGAAAGTCTGGGTTTCATCCCATTCCATGACATGAGGTTTTATATATTGATTGGCAAAATCCCTTGCCGAATCAGCAATAAGCTGCTGTGTTTCAGTATAGTCAAAATTCATTTGTGCCGCTATATCCAGTTCCATTTTTCACAATTTTAATCGGTCGTCAAATATAATTGAATTCTATTTAATTTTTCATCAGGAAAACCCTGAATTTTTGCTAACTGTTCAATTGAATCAATTTTTAAGCGGTCGGTTCTATAAGATACAATTTTTTCAGCAATAGCGTAATCAATATAAGGCAAACGGCTCAGTTGTTTCAACGAGGCTTTATTCACATTCAGCTTTTCGATCTTTGGAGGTTCTTTAATTCCAAACTGCTTTAAAACCATAGCGATTGTTTCTTCCGACAGGCCATAAACCTCGTTCAACTGGCCATCAACAGAAAATCCGCCGAGCAGAGTCCTGTATTTCACTATCCGTTCTGAAAGCTTATCACCTATTCCGTAAACGACTTTCAAATCTTCAAGCGTGGCCGTGTTCAAATCCCTTTTCTCAACAACTTCATTCTTTGGAGTGTAATTGTGAACGAATTTCTTTCGTTTTGGGAATTTAAAATAAGGGGAAATGATCTGTAGCAAAGAATCAGAAACTCCGGTTATTTCCTGAAATTCGCCGGTGGAATTCACATATTTATTTTCAGCCCTGTAGGTTAAAAGCTTGTCTATCTCTTTTATATTCATTCCTAAAACATACCCTTTGAAATCATTCAGGTAATTGGGATTGAATGGATAGATTTTTAGCGTATCACTATGCTTCGTTTCAATATTCTTCTTATAGATGTCCTCCTGCTTTTGAAGCGCCAAGAGTTTCTCTTCAGGTACATCAGAAAAATCAATAAAAAAACAAGCAGATTGAAAAACTACAATAAGGAACAGTAAAAAGAAAATCCCATTTCGCTCTTGTTTATTAAAAACGAAATGGGATTTTATGCTCTTCACAAGGAACAATTATGTTAAACCATTGTCTTTTTTAGCCCTCAAGATCCTTATAGCTTTTCGTCCTGTCTTCGGCACCGTTTTTAATGGCCCTCTCTTTTTTATTGATGGCAGTCATGTATCTTTTCAGTTCTTTACGAACCACAGGTGTTAATAATAGAACACCTATAATGTTAGGCACTACCATAGCAAAGATCATAGCATCGGAGAAATCTATTACAGCGCCTAAACTGATTGATGCTCCAACAACAACTGCCAATAAGAAAAGTATTTTATAGATTAGGTCGGTAATCCTACCTCTACCAAAAAGGAATTTCCATCCTTGCATCCCGTAATAAGACCATGAAATCATAGTAGAAAAAGCAAACATGATTACCGCTATGGTAAGCACGACAGAAAAATGCGGTATTGCTGTATCAAAGGCCTGTGTTGTAAGCTCTACTCCTTCGGTAACTTCAACTCCATACTCCATATAACCAGCTCCAAAATTTGTTATAATAATAACCAAGGCAGTCATAGTACAAATAACAACTGTATCTACAAACGGCCCTACCATAGCTACGACACCTTCACTTGCAGGGTATTTTGTGCGTACAGCCGCGTGTGCTATTGCTGCTGAACCCACCCCGGCTTCATTAGAAAATGCTCCCCGGCGGATCCCTTGAATCATAACTCCAACCAGACCACCTGCAATCCCTAATCCGGAAAAGGCACCTTCGTAAATCAAAGCAAAAGCATCATCTATTGCATTAAAGTTTATACCTAAAATCACTATTCCTGCCAATACATAGATCACAGCCATAAAGGGAACTATTTTTTCTGTAACCGAAGCAATTCTTTTAATTCCTCCAATAATGACAACCCCTACCAATATAGCCATGACTATCCCAAAGTAAAGTCCGCCATTTGCATTTTCTATACCTGCCAACTTCACAAACTGAGCCGCTGCCTGGTTGGCCTGAAACATATTTCCACCACCAAAGGAACCTCCAATAACAAATATAGAGAATAACACTGCCAATATTTTACCAAAACCTGCAGCTCCTTTTTCTTTGAGCCCCTTAGTCAAATAATACATCGGACCTCCGTATATGGTACCGTCCTCTCCTACATCCCTATACTTTACACCAAGCGTACATTCAACAAATTTGGATGACATTCCTAATAATCCGGCTATAATCATCCAAAATGTAGCCCCGGGACCTCCAATAGATAAAGCCACAGCCACACCGGCTATATTACCCAAACCAACTGTTGCAGATAATGCTGCTGTTAAAGCCTGGAAGTGGGAGACTTCACCTTCTGCTTTATCTTCATCCCTAAGGGTTTCCGGGATATCTCCACCTTCATTAGAGGTAGGATCTCCATATAAAGTATCTACTCCATGTTCTTCAATATCTTCATACCTACCTCTTGTTACCCTTATTGCTGTCTTGAAATGGGTAATATTCACCAGTTTAAAATATATGGTAAAGTAAGTCGCCCCACCTATTAACACAATTAACACCCATGGAACCTGAAAATCGTCTGTAAAGGGAATTTCGTAAAAAATAGCATCAACAAACCATTGTGTGTATTGCTTAAACGTTTCATCTATTTGTGCTGAAGTACTTTGTTGCTCTTGCGCAAATAATGCAATTGGAGAAGAAAGTAAAATTGTGAAAATCGAGAGAAACACTTTTCTCATAAAAATGAAGTTTAGGTTAAATTTTTATTATTTTAAACTGACGGGCAATATCATAAAAAAAAGATTCTTATTCAAATTTTACCTATTAAATATGATTTTCAAGTATATAAAAACCTAACACCTACGTTTTTATTTCACGTTTTTTTAACAAAAAAGGCGCTTTCTATAGATCAAAAACTGAAGTTCGTTTTGTGTACACCATATCTTTGAGTTTCAGTACGAAGGCTAAAGTAAGATAAACTGCAAACCACACGCCCAAAGTAGCAAAGGAGACATATATAAAAAACAAGCGCACATTTTTGGCTTTCATCCCAAGCCGGTCTGCCAAACGGGAAGAAACTGCATATCCGTGTTTTTCAAAATAGGATCGTATGTTTTGGAAGAAATTCAATGTTGTTTTTTAAGTCTTTTACAAATATACCACACTCATCCCATTAATTTTACACCTATTTCACATTGCAGGCATTTATTTTTTGTACAATAGTTGTTATAGAGCTGCAACAGTCCTTGGCTTTCCAGTGCCGAGCTGGGTAGCAAGCCTGTGTTTTCAAAACTGGAAATGATGGTGTTTTCCTCTTTCTTCACCCCTTCAATCAGCTTTAAAAGTGCTTCGTTTGCGTCTTCCCCTTTAGATTTTGCGTAACAAAATTTTAACGGCACCACGGTATTTACAATCAGAAGATCAATGAAATTCCGGGTGAGTTTCTTTTTCCTTTGGGTTTTACTTTCCTTGTCAAAAGTATAATGTGTATCCCAATAGGTCGAGGCCGATACCTGAAACAACTCATAAAGTGCTGCGGGTGATTTTGCCTGCATCAGCTGCTGAAAAAGACTACTCTCTTTATGATACAAAGCTGCTATTTGTGACAAACGAATGGTGGGAAAATTAGACGGACGCAGCTTGAAAAACTGAACAGCAACCGACGAATTGGTGAGTTGATACTTCTTCTTCAAATAGGTGTATTCTTTTTTTAATGTGGTGAAATAAGTATCGACCGACTCCCCTTCCAACAAACCGGAAACCCCAAAAAGCAAAGCTTCCAGGGCAAAAAGATTATCCTTGTTTTTCCGCACTACGGAAAAAGGCAAATGACAGGCTATATCATGAAACGCATCAGCGTTGACCTTGAGTCCGAAGTTCTTCATCAACATTTTAAACAACACGGCTTCCCAATCCTGTGTTGCATCTTCCAATTCCTGATCTATAAATGCTGATTTTGAAGCGAGGCGTTCAAAGAACAGACGTTCCAACCAACGCTTCCGAAGGAATTCATCTATGGTATTTATTGATTTTTCACAGTTGATAAAACCCGTTTTTTGATGTAAAAACTGTTGATAGGTCGTTAGGGTTTCTTCTTTAACCCTATCTTTCAGCACCAAGGTGGGTATCGCTACATTACTCTGATTGAAAACCTCAACATCATGTTCCCATACCACATGAAGGATAACATTGTTATAGGCCGGGTCCTTTTCGTGGTTGTGCAAATACCAATCAGACGATTTTAAATGTATTTCCACATTCCCCGCCCAATGTTGTTCACCGATGCGAAGTTGTGCATTCAAAAAATCGGGGCCGGCATTCCTGTTATGAGTCCCTATGGAAATAAGAGTTATGTTTTCTCCTTCTTCTGTAGACAACTGTGATGTTGGAAGCTTTTTAAACTTCCAGATATAATGCAAAAAATCTTCTTTCAAAATAATAACTTAAAAACTCACTTCGTATGCAAACCATACCTCGACAAGCGAGACACTAGGTAGAAACCTAAAAAAACATTTCGACATAATTATCGGGGTAAAACCTCACTTAGTGAGTAAAATTTCGAAAAAAGATACTGATTTTTTATTTAATCTCGCCCGGAACTGCCAAAAATGGCAGTTCTGATCCGCCTAAGGCGGAAGAGGTGAATAGGAACCCCGATACAAGTCTGTCTACTGATAGGCAGGCTTGCGGGAAATTTTTAGTATCAGAAGAAAAAGTTTATTCTTCAATCACATCACCTTCCCATTCCTTAAAACCACCAAGCAGGTTGTAGGCATTTTCAAAGCCCAATTGTTCCATCAACATGCAGGCTTGTCCACTCCTGTTCCCGGAACGACAATACACATAATAGTTTTTGGATTTGTCCAATTCTTCAACCTCATCCAAAAACCCTTGTCCTTTATAAATATCTATATTGATAGCATTTGGTATATAGCCTTCATCTACTTCTTCTTCGGTACGAACGTCCAATATCACAGCATTGTCGTCATTTTTTAACTGTTCTACCCACTCTTCCTGAGTTAAATCTTCCATAATTTTGATTAATAGTTTTCCAACAATTACGATTAAAAAAATCCGAAGCTATTAAACTTCGGATTACAAAATTAAACAAATCCTGTGGATTATACTTTAATTGAACAACCAATTGCTTTGGTGTTCTTGATCTCTATTTCTTTATTGTCAAGCATAGCATTGATGGCATCCTCCACGTAGGTGACTTCAACATCATCCGCATCCTGATAATTATCATCAACGGCACCTATATATTTCACGATATTGCCTTCATCTGTTTTTTCAAGCAGAAAACAATGCGGTGTTCTTTGTGCTCCATAAACGGGAAATATCTCTTGCCCTTCGTCCAAAAGGTAGGGAAATGTAAAGCCTTTATTCGCAGCCCTTACCTTCATCTCTTCAAAACTATCCTTAGGTTGCACCTCCGGATTATTCGGATTGATGGCAATTACGGGAACGCCTTTCTCCTTATATTTTTTATCTAATGCAATGATCCTGTCTTCATAAGCCCTCGCATATGGGCAACTATTGCAGGTAAAGATCACCAAAAATCCTTTAGCATCTTTATAGTCTGATAGAGACACCGTGTTGCCATCTACATTCTTCAATTCAAAATCGGTCGCTTTATCACCAACCTCATAACCGTCGTTAAATTTATCCGGCGGTGAGAATGCTGATAAAAACAATGCGACAACAACGATTATCAATGTGTTTATTGTCCTCATAATGTATTGGTTTGCTGGTTATTTAATAAAATCTTTCACTTCATCCTCTAGTTCTATAAAGGTAAAAGATTTTTCATAAAAAGAACGTTTATTTTCATTAATTATTACAGTTGCCGGTATGGCACCCGACCAATCTTTATCTACTTTTGGTATCCAATGATTCTGTTTTGGGTCGTCCAGCAACACCACATTACTGTTGAGTTTTTTTTCTTCCAAGAAAGGAATAAGTATCTCATTTACTTTTTTAGGGAAATCCAAACTGACCAAAATCACTTCTACACCCTCTTTTTTATATTCTGTATAAAGCTGTTCAAAATAAGGCAATTCGTTCACACAAGGTTTACACCAAGTAGCCCAAAAGTTAACAACATAGGTTTTGTCTTTGTTGTTATTCATCAACTTCTCAAAGCCATCAAAGTCGTATACAGGTATCGAGAAATTTTCTGCCTCAATAATATTCATGGGCTGTACTTCTGAAAACTCACTTAAAACAAAGCTTTTGTCTTCTGTCTTCTCGCTTTTACACCCCACGACAAAACATAAGGATGTAACGACAATTATCCATTTCATTTTCAACATGTTTAGTTAGCGCCTTTAAATGTATGAATAGGAAACAAAGCAAGATGAAATTTAACATTTTTTTATACGTTAAAAAATTTGGTGGTTTCATTTTTTACAATACATTTGTACATACAATTATTGTAAATACAATTGAAATGAACATTAATAAGTTTTAGACATTTTTTCACAAAAGGTGATGTTTAAAATTATTAAAATTCAAACGCGTGAAAATAGAAAACATCATAAAGACAAATGCAATGACCGATCATTCAAAAACGGTTGTTAACCTTATGTACACTGCCAGCGTGATAGGTGACAGAATATCGGATGTACTCAAACCTTTTGATGTTACTTCACCACAATTTAATGTGTTACGGATATTAAGAGGACAAAAAGGGAAGCCTGCTAATTTAAGTACCATTCAGGAACGAATGATCCATAAAATGAGTAATACCACTCGTTTGGTTGACAAACTTATCGCAAAAGATTACGTAAACCGTTGCACCTGTGAACAAAACAGGCGTAAGATAGAAATTTACATTACCAATGAAGGTCTCAAAGCCCTCGCTAAGATGAGTGAGGCTGTTCATAAGGCAGAAAAAGAGATTATTAAAGACCTTTCACCAAAAGATCTTGAAGAATTCAATATGCTTTTGGAAAAACTTAGAAATTAAAAAAATTTAAATAAACATTTGTATATACAATTAAAGTTAAAACAACAGTTATGAGCACATACAACGAAAACTTGAACTGGCGATATGCCACTAAAAAATTTGACGCTACTAAAAAAGTATCAGATCAGGACATTGAAACACTAAAAGAAGCCATCCAACTTTCTGCTTCTTCTTATGGATTGCAACCTTATAAAGTATTAGTGATTTCAGATCCGGAAATCAAAGAAAAACTAAAACCGGCTGCTTGGAATCAACCTCAAATTACTGATGCATCACATATCGTAATATTTGCCAACATCAACAATTTTGGTGAAGTAGATATCGATCATTACATCAAAAACGTAAGCGAAACTCGCGGACTGGAGCTCGAAGCACTACAAGGCTATTCAGATTTGATGAAGAATTCCATCAACCCTCTTCCCGAAGACTCAAGGAATGCATGGACAGCCAAGCAAACTTATATTGCTCTTGGGAATTTGCTATCAGCGGCAGCTGATCTTAAAATAGACACTTGTCCGATGGAAGGTTTTGATGCAGCTCAATTAGCCGAAATTTTAGGATTGAACGAAAAGAACCTAACCCCTTCGGTAATTGCTACAATTGGTTATAGATCTGAAGAAGATGAAACCCAACATTATAAAAAAGTAAGAAAACCAAAAGATGAATTATTCATCACTTTATAAATAGAATCTTAAATTATAAATCGCAATAAATAAATTAAACAAACATGAAACACCCACAAAAAAGCTTCTTTTAATACAAACAAGCAAAATATTGGGTGTTCCATGTGACCTTTGTAAAACAAATAAATAATATACACATGAAAAAGAGAATTTTTAAATCTGTTATGGTTTTAGCCGTTGTATTTGGAACAGCTGCATTTACCGACATTGAAACTAAAAAAGTAGACACTGAAAAAAGTAAAGTCACTTGGAAAGGTTATAAAGTAACCGGTTCCCACGAAGGTACTGTTGCGTTAAAGAGTGGCGAACTTCAATTTGACAGTGACAAACTTGTAGGTGGAAACTTTACGGTAGATATGACTACACTTGGATCTACAGATCTTGAAGGAGACTACAAAACCAAATTAGACGGTCACTTGAAGTCTGATGATTTCTTTGGTGTCGAAAACTACCCTACCGCTACTTTGGAAATCACAAAAGTGGAAGCAGCCGGTAAAAACGCCTATGAAGTAACAGGAGACCTTACTATAAAAGGTAAAACAAATCCGGTAACTTTTGATCTTTCTGTTTACGGAAATAAAGCTACTGCTACAGTAAAAGTTGATCGAACTAAGTATGACATTTCGTATAAATCCGGAAACTTCTTTGAAAACTTAGGAGATAATTTAATTTATGATGAGTTTGATATAGAAGTATATTTGTTTTTTTAATTTTTTTTCCTTCCTTTGTTAAGAACATAATCAACATATGTATATGTATTTCATGAAAAATTTTATTGGAATCTGTTTTTTATTATCAATTCTCATAATAAATAGCAGCTTTTATAAGCTTAATTACAATCCAGAGAAAAAGGATTTTTTTATAGAAAACTTAAGAGACACGTCATGTTATTGTAATCTAGGCGGCTATTGCGAATCAAATGGAAGTGGAAATCAGTGCGGTTCAGTAAGAGATCCTGGAAAAGGTTATCATTGTAGTGCTGGAACTGGAGATTGCACAAATTGAATTTTATTATTGTCAGAAGTAAAAATCTCTTCATGATTTAGAAAATGAAATTGTATTTCCCTGTTTGGTTAATTATATTTTTGCTTTTTTCTTGCAAAAAATTGGATGATAATTCAAAAAAAGAATCCTTTTTTTTATCAAAAAATTATTCAAACACACAATTACTCTCCTTCCATAAGGTTAAAATGGATACTTTACGCTTTGAAAAAATTAATTCTTCTTATGAAGGAGATATTGCTTACAATAAAAATGAAATTTATTTTATAGATTTTAGATTTGGTTATGTATTTTCGTTCAATTACGATGGTAAATATTTAAATAGGTATTTAGGAATTGGAAATAATACAGATGAAATAAACCTTAATCAAATTAAAAGGTATTATTTCTTTCCGAATGGTATGAAAGTTTTTTACGGAACCAAAAATGATGTTCATATTTTCAATAAAAGTTGGGAAAAGATAACGGAAGGTTTTTTTAATTGGAATAGTGATATACCATATGGTCATGCTAAAAACTATAGAGATTTAAATCCTAATGAGAAGGCTATATATTCTTTTGACTTCAACAATACAGAAACAAAAGGATATAAATATAAAAATTATGTGCCAATATACTCAGAACACAAAGATTTTAACGGTTTAATTCATGAAAAATATTATAAAGAAAGTAGAATTATTGCCGAAATTGATTTTTCAAATGTTTATAATGTATCTGTTAATCGTATTTTAGGGAGAAGAACTCCCGAATTAAGTAATTATCATTTTTTACCTCATTATTCTTCGACATATTTTGACATTGATTCACAAAACAACTTTTATGTTTCATTTGAAATTGATTCTTTAATTTATAAATATAATAGAGATTTTAAAATTCTACATACATTTGGAAATTCAGGTACAAATATGGATAATACTTATTCAGAAATAAGTTCATATAATCCTCAATTATTTAGGCAATTAAATAACAAAAATCGACATTTAAAAGGTCTTTATTCAAGTATAAAAATTTTCGAAAATAAAAATGATATTATATTATTTCGGAGCTATACCAAAAATGATGAATCTATTGACGGGTTACAAGTATATAAAAACATGTCCTTAATCCTCAATATTGATGTTCCTAAAAAATTCAAAGTAATGTATTACAAAGATGGATATTTTTATTCCAACCCCTACATTAATGATGAAAAGGAAATAATATATGTACTCAAATTTAAAGCCCCATGCTATCTAAGATAATAATTACTATAAACATTTTATTATTCTTTGGATGTGCCAAACATACAAAAGAAGCAAAAGAGAATACTCCTACTACAAATATAGCTTTTAATACAAAAATTATAACAGTAGAAACAATTTCAAAAAACGACACTATAAAAGCTGAATATAATTTTAAAAATATAGGGGATGTCCCACTCATTATTGAAAGTGTTATACCAGATTGTAGCTGTATCGATTTTGAATATTCAAAAAATAGCATCTTTCCAAATGATTCGGGACATATTAAATTAAAGTATATAAGTACAAACAACTATATAAAAAAAAAGCTACATACTGTTGTCAAAGCAAATACTAAATCCAAATTTCATAAGTTAACTCTTAAAATAAATTAACTTTCTTGGATAAATTAAATTTCATTCCTATATTTGGTTCATCAATGAGAACAATAAGAAGAAATACTTGGTGGTGGTTTAACTTACGTCAGAAGTCGTGAGGGAACATTGCTATAAGTATTTTTTAATAAAAATATAAAAGGCTTGTCATCACGACAAGCTTTTTTTTTGTCCCCACCCCTAACTCCTCCCCAAAGGGAAGGGGGAAACAGACAGAGGACATATAAAAACCTAACGCATCATAAAAAAATTAAAAAACAACCATGGAAAAAGATAAAAACAACAGGCAGACAAACTCCACCTCTCCGAAAGAGAGGGCCCCAGGGGGTGAGGGCTATCAGTTAAAAACCCATTACAAACAAATACTGGCAGACACCATAACCCCTGTTAGTGTTTACCTTAAGATCCGGGATCGCTTTCCGAACAGTATCCTTTTGGAAAGTAGTGATTATCACGCCAACGACAACAGTTTTTCATACATCTGTTTTAACCCCATTGCTTCCATTAAGGTTGAAAACAATATAGTTTCAAAAACATATCCCGACGGAAGCAATTCCGAAGAAGAAATAACCAAAAAAATGAATATTCCGGCTGTTATTGAAGCTTTTGCCGGGGATTTTAAGGCCGATAAAAACGATTTTAAATTCATCAACAATGGTCTTTTCGGATATATGGCCTACAATGCGGTGCAGTATTTTGAAGATATCGAAATTACCAATGATAAAGAATCCTTGAACATTCCGGATATCTATTATGCCATCTATCAAAATATCATCGCCATCAACCACTTCAAAAACGAAGCCTATATTTTTTGTCACTCACATGATGACAACAACAATATTGATGCTATTTATCAACTCATACAAGCCAAAAACTTTGCTTCATATAATTTTCAAAGAGAAGGAGATCCTGTTTCCAAATTGAAAGACGAGGATTATAAAACCTTGGTCGATTTGGCAAAAAAACACGCTCATCGCGGTGATGTTTTCCAATTGGTGTTGAGCAGACGCTTTTCACAAAAATTCAAAGGTGACGAATTCAATGTTTACCGAGCGCTTCGATCTATCAATCCGTCACCCTACCTTTTCTATTTCGACTACGGAAACTTTAAAATTTTTGGAAGTTCGCCGGAAGCCCAACTGGTGGTAAAAGACAACAAAGCTGAAATTCATCCTATCGCAGGGACATTCAAACGTACCGGAAACGACGAAAAAGATGCCGAATTGGCCAAACAACTCTCTGAAGACGAAAAAGAAAACAGCGAACATGTAATGTTGGTTGATCTCGCGCGAAACGATTTGAGTAGAAACGGCAATACCGTAGAAGTGGAAACTTATCGTGAAGTACAATTTTTCTCTCATGTTATCCATCTGGTTTCCAAAGTTACCGGACAAAAAAAGAAAGAAATACCAACCATGCAGGTGGTAGCCGATACATTTCCAGCAGGAACACTAAGCGGCGCACCAAAGCACATGGCCATGCAGCTGATCGATAAATATGAAGCTACCAGCCGCGATTATTATGGCGGAGCCATTGGATTTATGGATTTTGATGGGAATTTTAACCACGCCATTATGATACGCACATTTTTAAGTAAAAACCACGAGTTGTATTATCAAGCCGGCGCCGGAATTGTTTCGGAGTCAAAACCGGAAGATGAGTTACAGGAAACATACAACAAATTAGGTGCATTGATAAAAGCCATGCACATGGCTGAAAATATATAATCCCCACCCCTAACCCCTCCCCATGAGGGAGGGGAACTGTACCAAACTTGAAAAATTAAAATTTTAACATATAATGAATACAGAAAAAACAATCGGTTCATCATCTCCCTCCTCCTTTGGAGGAGGGTTGGGGAGGAGGATTCTAGTCATAGATAACTACGACAGTTTTACCTACAACCTCGTTCACTATTTAGAGGATCTGGGGTATGAAGTTACCGTAAAAAGAAATGATCGTTTAAGCCTGGAAGAAGTAGAACCTTTTGAAAAAATTGTGCTTTCCCCCGGACCGGGAATCCCGGACGAAGCCGGTCTTTTAAAACCCATTATTGAAAAATACGCTCCGACAAAAAGTATTTTTGGGGTGTGTTTGGGACAACAAGCCATCGGAGAAGTTTTCGGGGGAGAACTTATTAATATCGAAGAAGTATATCACGGGGTAGCCACTAAAATCAAAATTGTAGAAGACGATCCCATCTACAAGGGGCTTCCAAAAGAAATTGAAGTGGGAAGATATCACAGTTGGGTAGTCGATCCCAAATTACCCGATGTTTTGAAGGCAACTTCTTATGATAAAAACGGACAAGTGATGTCACTACGGCATATAGAATATGATGTAACAGGTGTACAATATCACCCCGAATCTGTTTTAACACCCGATGGAAAAAAGATTTTAGAGAATTGGTTAAGGAGTCAGAAGTCGGGAGCCTGAAGTCCGAAGCAAACCAAATAAAAACGAAGATTAGATTAGGGTATAATAAAATTAAAATACGCTTGTAGAAGAAACACCAAATAACTTCCGACTTCGGACTTCCGACCTCGGACAATAAAATTGACATGAAACAAATACTCAACAGACTCATCAATCACGAAACCATTTCGAGAGAAGAGGCCAAGAATGTACTGGTTAATATTTCAAACGGATCGTACAATCACAGCCAGATTGCCGCATTTTTAACCGTTTATATGATGCGGAATATCACTATCGATGAACTGGAAGGCTTCCGCAATGCTTTATTAGAACTGTGTCTCCCTGTAAACCTGGATGGCTACAACACCATCGACCTCTGCGGAACAGGGGGTGATGGCAAAGACACCTTCAACATTTCCACTTTGGCGTCTTTTGTTACGGCCGGTGCCGGAGTACATGTCACCAAGCATGGGAATTATGGCGTTTCCTCCAAATGTGGTTCCAGCAACGTGATGGAATCTCTCGGCATTAGATTCTCCAACGATAATGATTTCCTGAAAAGGTCTGTCGACGAAGCAGGTATCTGTTTTTTACATGCTGCCCTCTTCCATCCGGCTATGAAAAATGTAGCCCCAATTAGAAAAGAATTAGGAGTTAAAACCTTTTTCAATATGCTCGGCCCCATGGTGAACCCGGCTTTTCCGAAAAATCAAATGGTGGGTGTTTTTAATTTGGAATTGGCACGCTTATACAGTTATTTGTATCAAAAAACGGATAAAAAATACACCATCCTTCATGCTTTGGATGGTTATGACGAAATTTCCCTTACCGGACCGGCCAAAGCCATTCGGAATCACACCGAACAAATGTTAACTGCAGAAGATTTTGGCGTGAAAGAACACAAACAGAATGATATTTCCGGAGGAGAAACTGTTGAAGCCTCTGCAAAGATATTCATGGATATCCTAAGCGGAAAAGGAACCGAAGCCCAAATCAATGTGGTCTGTGCTAATGCCGGAATGGCCATCGCCACCGTAAAAGATTTAAGTCCGAAGGAAGGTTTTGAAACCGCAAAAGAATCCCTGCTTTCCGGGAAAGGCTTGGGTGCATTCCAGAAATTACAGGGGTTGAGTGCGTGATGAAAGTCGGGAGTCGGGAGTCGGGAGTCGGGAGTTAAATGATTAAAAATTAAACATGGTATATTAAAATTATGGAACCAAAATTTAAGTTTGAAAAGATCATCATTTGGCAGAAAGCCATGGATTATGGTGAAACCATTAATGATATAGCTGAACTTTTTCCGCAAAAGGAAATGTACAACCTTAGCTCTCAAATAAGGAGGGCGGCAGACTCAATTGCATTAAATATAGCTGAAGGCTCTACTGGGCAAACCAATCCCGAGTTTAAAAAGTTCATGGGGTATGCTATACGATCTCTAGCTGAAGTTATCACCTGTTTACATAAGGCTAAAAGGAGAAAATATATACCGACAGAAAAATTTTATATGCTTTATGATGAAGCTTTTAACTCAATGAACATGATGATTGCATTTAGAAAAAACATCAAATAATATAACTTCGGACTTCGGTCTTCCGACTCCGGACAACAATAACAACATATGAACATTTTAGACAAAATAGTAGCCGATAAACGCAAAGAAATTAACCTCAAAAAGACCCTCATTCCTGTTTCACAGCTGGAAGCTTCGGTTTTGTTTGACAGAAAAGCAAATTCGCTGACTGAGAAATTAAAGGCAAGCAATACGGGAATTATTGCTGAACACAAACGACGTTCGCCTTCCAAATCAGTTATCAACCAATCTTTGAATGTACAGGATGTTGCAAAAGGCTATGAAAATGCTGGGGTTTGTGGCATGTCGATCCTCACCGACGGAAAATATTTTGGAGGTTCTCTTGATGATTTATTGCTGGCAAGGGCATCAGCCGATATTCCATTATTGCGAAAAGAATTCATTATTGATCCTTATCAAATTATTGAAGCTAAAGCCTTTGGTGCTGATGTCATTCTGTTGATTGCAGCCATTCTCAGCAAAGAGAAAATCAAAACCTTTTCAGAAATGGCAAAAAGCATTGGTTTGAATGTATTACTGGAAGTTCATAACGAAGAAGAATTAAACAAATCGATCATGCCAAGCCTGGACATGATCGGTGTTAACAACCGCAACCTAAAAACTTTTGAGGTGAACCTCGACATTAGCAAATCCCTTTCTGAAAAAATCCCGAACGATTTTGTAAAAGTATCAGAAAGTGGCATTAGCAATATAGAAGCCATCAAAGAGTTACAACAATACGGATATCAAGGTTTTTTGATCGGAGAGAATTTTATGAAAACCGACAATCCCGGAGTAAGTGCGACTGAATTTATAAAAACGCTAGCGCAATGAAACTGAAAATCTGCGGAATGAAATACCCGGAAAACATGAAATCCGTTGCAGGATTGCAACCGGACTACCTTGGGTTTATCTTCTACGAAAAATCCGCTCGTTATTTTGAAGGTGAAATCCCCAAACTTCCTGAAAACATTAAAAAGACAGGAGTTTTTGTGGATGCTTCAGTTGAAGATATTGTATCAAAAATAAAAACCTACGGACTCGACGCTGTTCAGTTACATGGAAATGAATCGCCGGGGTTTTGCGAGGAGATCAGGGAGCGATCTTGTGAAACCGAGTTGATCAAAGTATTCTCCGTCAAAGACGAATTTGATTTTTCTGTATTGAGCCCTTACGAAAACGTGGTTGATTATTATTTATTCGATACCAAAGGAAAGCTTCCCGGTGGAAACGGTTATGCGTTCAACTGGAAACTCCTATCCGATTATCCCTCTAAAAAACCTTTCTTTTTAAGTGGTGGTATCGGTTTGGAGCATACTGAAAAGCTAAAACAGGTCGACCCGAAGCTTCCCATTCACGCTATTGATGTGAATAGCAAGTTTGAAATAGCCCCGGGGCAAAAAAACATAGAACAACTAAAGCAATTTATCGATAAAGTAAAAATATGAGTTACAATATCAACAATAAAGGATATTACGGCGAATTTGGCGGGGCTTACATCCCGGAAATGCTCTATCCAAACGTGGAAGAGTTACGCCAAAACTATTTAAAAGTGATGGCAGAACCGGAGTTCCAAAACGAATTCCAACAATTACTAAAAGATTATGTAGGGCGTCCTTCCCCGCTTTATTTTGCTGAACGATTATCAGAAGAATACGGAGCAAAGATCTATCTGAAGCGGGAAGACCTCAACCATACCGGTGCGCATAAGATCAACAATACCATCGGACAGATTTTAATGGCGCAACGCCTTGGAAAAAACCGTATCATTGCCGAAACCGGTGCCGGACAACACGGTGTGGCCACAGCTACGGTTTGTGCCTTGATGGGAATTGAATGTGTGGTGTATATGGGTGAGATCGATATTGCCAGACAAGCGCCAAATGTAGCCCGTATGAAAATGCTCGGTGCCGAAGTAAGGCCAGCCTTGTCAGGGAGCAGAACCTTGAAAGATGCGACCAACGAAGCCATTAGAGATTGGATCAACAATCCGGTGGATACCCACTACATTATCGGTTCGGCTATTGGGCCACATCCCTACCCTGATATGGTGACCCGTTTTCAAAGTATTATTTCCGAAGAAATAAAATGGCAACTGAAGGAAAAAGAGGGACGTGAAAATCCCGATTATGTCATCGCTTGTATTGGCGGAGGAAGTAATGCTGCCGGAGCGTATTATCATTTTCTCGACAATCCCGATGTGGGTATCGTAGCCATTGAAGCTGCCGGAAAAGGAATCAATTCAGGTGAGAGTGCTGCTACATCTGTACTCGGGAAAGAAGGCATCATTCACGGTTGTAAAACACTGTTGATGCAAACCGACGACGGACAAATAACAGAGCCTTATTCCATTTCTGCCGGATTGGATTATCCGGGAGTCGGCCCGTTACACGCCCATTTGTATCGTTCGGGAAGAGGTGAGTTTTATTCGATTACCGATGACGATGCCATGAAGGCCGGATTGGAGTTATCCAAAACCGAAGGGATCATTCCTGCCATTGAAAGTGCACATGCGTTGGCAGTTTTTAAACACAAAACATTTAAAGAAAATGATGTTGTGGTGATCAACCTGTCTGGTAGGGGCGATAAGGATTTAAACACGTATATCGATTATTTCAATTTGTAATATCAATACCGAAACAATGAACAGAATCAATCAGAAATTAGAAGAAGATAAGAAATTACTTTCCATATATTTTACTGCCGGATATCCGCAATTGGAAGATACCGTCCCTATTATTGAAAAGTTACAGGAAAGCGGTGTTGACCTATTGGAAATCGGACTCCCCTTTAGCGATCCGCTTGCTGATGGGCCTACCATTCAAAAAAGTTCGACTCAAGCCTTAAAAAATGGTATGACAACCGAAAAATTGTTCGAACAACTCAAGAATATTCGAAAAACAGTTCATATTCCATTGATTATTATGGGGTATTTTAATCCCATACTGCAATATGGAGTTGAGAATTTCTGTAAAAAATGTTCAGAAATAGGTGTCGACGGACTCATCATTCCTGATTTACCCGCTGATGTTTTTCACGATGAATACAAAGCTATATTTGAAAAATACGGACTTATCAATGTGTTCTTAATTACTCCGCAGACTTCAGAAGAACGCGTTCGGTTTATCGATAAGGTTTCCAACGGATTCATTTACATGGTGAGTTCTGCCAGTGTTACGGGAGCTAAAAACACCTTTGGCGATATTCAAACTGATTATTTCAAGAGAATTGCCCATATGAACTTAAACGCCCCACAAATTGTCGGTTTTGGAATCAGTAATAAAGAGACCTTCAACTCAGCTACACAGCATGCTAAAGGCGCTATTATCGGTTCGGCTTTTATCAAATTCATTAAAGAACACCCCATTGAAGATATTGACGTTTTTGTAAAGACCATCCGTTAAAAATATTCAGCATATTGCAGCACCCTGAAATCAATCGTATTGAATTCAGGGTTTTTCTTTTTTAATGTTTTATACTTCGGAATAGCTCCCACTGCCCTATTCGCTGCTCCGGATGGCGCTATTAACGAAACGGTTTTAATTCGCCTAACACCCATCTCCAGATCAAATTTCAACTCATGAATTCTCGGGACTTCATCTGAAAGGGCATTCAGTTTCAAACCATAATCTTTAAGATGCCTTCTGAAGAGATATTCCGGACCATTTTTGCTGTTCCCTCCGGTGAATAGCAAGGTATCTATTTTTGGATATTGTTTTAAGTACCCAACTAAATCCCTGCATTTTATACGCGTCATTCCCAAGTCTGATGCATCTATTTTAGCCCTTTCAGCCGATGCTACAATGTCACAAACCCCAATGTTGTACTTCAATAGAAAATCTTTTCGTTGTTGAACCGCCTCATCGGTAGTTTCAAATACTAAATTCAGTTTAAAAATCCGATTCAAAATTTGCCATAATTGCCCATCCCGACTTCCGTAGCAAAAATCAACATCACCTTCTTTAAATTCTCCTGTGGAAAATCGTGGAGGCGGCAAGGTTCCAACAATAAGCTTGGTCGTATTTTCAGTGATAAATGGCGGATAAGGATGCTGGTGTAAAAACATGGATTTGTCTTGATGTCACAAATTAACTAACTTTATACGACAATGAAACCCTCATAGAGGGATTTAGTATAGCCAAGGCAATTGCCTCAACAAAAGGAGATGAATACATCAAAAGTTTTTAAGAGGTAGTGATTATTTGCTTAAATTATTTAATGTGGTTAAAATCAATTATTTAACTTAAATATATTCATGTAAAAAAATGAAATAGATTATGGGAAAAGGAGACAGAAAAACAAAACGGGGTAAAATCTATCGCGGTACATATGGAGCGAGAAGACCTCGAAAAATTAAAAAACGAAAACACGTTGAGGAAAAAGTAAGCGTTGATACCAAAAAATAAGTTATGATCCTTATGTCAGGTTGAGCGCAGTCGAAACCTATTATTTTCTAGTGATTATTTAGTTCTCGACAAGCTTCGCTTGGTATCTTCAAATCAAAATATATTTTGAATCTCGATAATGCTCGAACTGACAGTAAAGAATCTTTTTAGAAACCTTATTTTTTGTACTATACAAACACTACCGCACAAAAACGAGTTCGTTTTCCTTAACGCTATGCTCTTCACTAAACGCATATCCGTCGTAATTGAAGCCTTTGATATCTTCTACTGTGGTAGCATTGGTGTCGATAATGTAACGCACCATAGAACCTCTTGCCTTTTTAGCGAAAAAGCTGATCACTTTTAGTTTGTCGTTTTTCCAATCTTTAAAAACAGGGGTGATTACAGGTGTTTTCAATTTTTTCCCGTCTACGGCTCCAAAATACTCGTTACTGGCAAGGTTTAAGAACAATTCGCCTTCTTCCAGTTCATCATTCAATTTTGCGGTTACTTTCTTTTTCCAGAAATCATACAGGTTTTTTTTGTGGCCTATCCTTAGTTTGGTTCCCATTTCCAATCGATACGGCTGAATAAGGTCCAAAGGCTTCAACATTCCGTAAAGTCCGCTCAAAATTCGCAATTTCTCCTGAAGAGCCTCCAATTTTTCACTCGGAATGGTATAAGCGTCCAAGCCGTTATAGACATCTCCATTAAAAGCATATACTGCCGGTCTTGCATTTTCAGGCGTAAAAGGCGTCTTGAACTGCTGATTGCGCTCCCAATTCAGTTCGGCCAACTTGTTTGAAATACCCATCAAAGTTGAAAGCTTTTTTGGGGTTTTCTTTTGAAGGGCAGCATTCAACTTTTCAGCCTCGTTTAGAAATTCGGGCTCTGTATATTTTGTTGTAGGTAACTTACTTTCAAAATCCAACGATTTGGCGGGTGATATTACTATTTTCATAAGCTCTTAATTATTTTTCCGCTTTTATATTCAAAATTAAAGTCCCCAACGACTTTAAGGTCTGAGATAAAAATCTCATCGTCTGTTGGAAACCACTTTTTTTCATTTTTATTCACCAATATAAACAATCCTTCTTCATTTCCAGCAGCACAGAACTCTCTAAAAGACCCGTCATACACAGGTAATTTTTTCTGATTGTTTAAAGTGGAATAAATTGTTCCTATATCAGTTGAGGCAATACCCACTTCACTGATATTCATTAAACTTTTGGCTGAAAACTTCTTTCCTTTTTCATGTTTTAAGTCTCTTCTGGAAATAAATTCAACTATATTCTTGTCGGCATCGTAAAAATAGATGGCACGTGCATTCCAACTAGAAAAATCGATAATCTCATCCGTTTCAAAAGGCAACACTTTTACCCGTTTCTTTAACCATTTTAATGCTTCTTTTTCTTGATATGGCGGAATATTGAACGCAAAATGATAAACACCTGCTGGTTTTTCCGGAATAAACGACAACACACTGCTTCCTACCCGAAATGAAATTTTACTGTTTTCATACGCAATGATGTCTAAACCCAATACATCCACATAAAAATCTTTCTGAGATTCTAAAGAATTCGTATTTAGTATGAGCTCTGTTACCTTCATTTTTACCTATCAATTTATTGTAAAACTATTGCCCTAACATATTTTTGGGATTTTCTCCTCAATACACCAATCAAAAGTACGATATAGCCGGCAATCCATCAACTTTTTAGAAAAGGTGATATTGATAATCCTATTAAGAAAATCGATACCTAAAATCACCTTATATTATCCTGAATTACAAATAATTTAAATTACTGATTATCAACTATTTAATTTTTATTTTTAACATTTGGCACGCCGTTTGATATAATCAGTGTAATCAACCCAATTAAAATTAAACACTGTATAAGTATTAACTTTAAAATACATGTTATGTTTGGTTTTAAGAAAGTAGAATTAACGAAAGACGAGAAGCACATACAGGATATTGTTTCCAAGTATGCTGAAAATGATGCTGTCAAGAAAATGATTTCACCTATTTCTGATGAATATTATTTGATTGATAACGATAAAGAAATATCGCTGTGCATCGAGGATGGAAAAGTAACCCTTTCCAACCATAAATTCTTGTACGAAAAACATTTTAGGTTATCCTTTACGGAAAACCTAAAAAAACAGATGCGTCAAAGTATGGAAAACGAGATGCAAGAGCTGAAGAAATCATTATTCAAAAATGAAACAGATCTATTAAGTATGATTTTAGAAGTATCAAACGGATGATAAAAAACTACTCTTTTGTTTCCATATGTCTGGCATAGTTGCGCCATTTTTCAATGCACTGCTGCATGTCTTCAGGCATTTGGGAATCAAAACTCATAAGCTCTCCCGTAAGTGGATGCTCAAACCCCAGGGTTTTGGCATGTAAAGCTTGACGTGGAAGTACTTTAAAGCAATTTTCTACAAATTGTTTGTATTTAGAAAATGTGGTTCCTTTAAGGATTTTATTGCCGCCATACCGTTCATCATTGAACAAGGTATGGCCGGCATTTTTCATATGTACACGTATTTGGTGTGTGCGTCCGGTTTCCAATTTACAGGAAACCAAGGTTACATAACCAAAACGTTCGACTACTTTATAGTGTGTAACGGCTTCCTTTCCATGGTCTCCTTCAGGAAAAACGGTCATTTGTAGGCGGTTTTTGGGATGCCTGCCGATATGACCTTCAATCATTCCCTCATCATCAGCCACATCACCCCAAACCAAGGCTAAATATTCACGTTCACTGGTTTTATCAAAAAATTGTTTGGAAAGATGGCTAAGTGCATGTTCTGTTTTGGCTACGACCAAGAGTCCGCTGGTATCTTTATCAATACGATGTACCAATCCGGGGCGTTCATCACTGTTCATCGGAAGGTTCTCAAAATGATAAATCAATGCGTTGATCAAAGTTCCCGAATAGTTTCCATGTCCGGGATGCACCACCATACCGGCCGATTTATTGACCACCAAAAGCTGATCATCTTCAAAAACAATATCCAAAGGTATATTTTCGGGGGTTAGCAGATATTCATGTGGCGGGTGCTCAAACAATACCTTGACCTCATCATTCGCCTTTACTTTGTGACTGGACTTAACAACAGTCCCGTTGATATAAATATTTCCGTTTTTGGCGGCTTGTTGAATTTTATTCCGGGTAGCGTTTTCGATAAAATTCATCAGGAATTTATCCACCCGAAGGGGTTCCTGTCCCTTTCCCGCTTTAAAACTGTAGTGTTCATAAAGCTCATCTTCCTGATTGAATTCTTCGTGATTCCCTTCTACCATTCTTTCTTCTGTATATTATTCCACGACCACCGATGCACGATTACCGTTTCCACAAACAAGTTCTACCTCAGTCGTTTTAGGCAATTGATGACCCGGTAATATATTTTTACCTTCATACCTCACATAATAAACCATATCTTTTCCGATCTCGTTGATGTAAGACACCTTTCCTACACTCAATCCAACAGCCTTAAGCATGGATTCGGCATTTCTTTTGGTGACCTGTATCACATTGGGTACACTTACTTTTCTGTATCCCGACGGATTGATGGTAAGATATATCTTTCTTCCTTTTTTTACTTCTTTATTTGCCAATGGGTTTTGTTCTATCACAGAAAACCTAGGATAATCAGGGTTGTAGTTGGTAGAATCGAGTACGACATAATTCAAATCTGCCTTATCAATGATCTCTTCCACTTCCCGAAGCGATTTTTTGGAAAGATCGGGAACCAACACAAATTCTCCGTGGTTGGTCGTTACTTTCAACAATTTAAGAACCAAGATCGTCAGAACGATGGTAACAAGAACCGCTAAGCCTATATGCTTTAAAAAAGTCTTACTCGTTATAAATTTTATAAAACTATATTTACTTGAAATTGATTTAATGAAATTCTTCATGGACAATAATTATTCAGCAAATATATAAAAACTCGACACCTATTTTGTTTTCTGTATATATTTAGCTTTAAGTTTCTTTTACTTTTAATACTTTTGGTTAATGAACTTATTCAAACTTTCTCCAATTGGTTGCAAAAATGATCTTTTCACCCCATATTTTTCGCTTCAATGAATAAAGTTTGAATAAGTTCAACGTTAAAAACGGTTTTATAATATACAAATGAAGAAAAACATTGGCGTTGTTATGGGAGGATATTCATCTGAATATCAAATTTCCCTGAAAAGTGGAGATGTGGTTTGCAAACACCTGAATCCTGAAAAGTATAACATCTTCAGGCTCCACATATTAAAAGACAAATGGATTTACGTTTCCGAAGAAGGAAAAGAAACATTGATCAATAAAGGGGATTTCACGCTTTCTATTGATGAGGAAACTATTCATTTTGATTGTATTTTCAACGCTATTCACGGCACTCCGGGGGAGGATGGTTTCTTGCAAGGGTATTTGGAATTACTGAACATTCCGCACACCTCCTGCCCTATGTACCAGGCTGCATTGACCTTCAATAAACGTGATTGTTTGGCTGCACTGAAACCTTTTGGTATCAAATGTGCTACTTCCTATTATCTTAACAAAGGACAAAATATCGACACCAGTGATATCATTGCCAAGGTGGGACTTCCTTGTTTTGTAAAAGCCAACAAGGCGGGATCGAGCTTTGGGGTTTCCAAAGTGAATACAAAAGAAGACCTTCTTCCAGCTATTGAGGATTCTTTTAAGGAAGATGATGAACTGATCATCGAATCATTTTTGGATGGCACCGAGGTTTCCGTAGGGGTTATCACCTATAAAGGAGATATTAATGTTTTACCGATCACCGAAATTGTTACTGAAAACGACTTTTTTGATTATGAAGCCAAATATTTGGGGAAATCACAAGAAATAACTCCTGCCCGTATCAATGGGGAAATGGCGCAAAAAGTGAGTTCAGTAGCAAAAAAAGTGTATGAAATATTAAAAATGAAAGGCTTTAGTCGAAGTGAGTATATTTTTGTGGATAACGAACCTTACCTTTTGGAAGTAAACACTGTTCCCGGACTTACAACTGAAAGTATTTTACCACAACAAGCCACAAAAGCAGGCATTTCCCTGAACGAATTGTTTGAAAACGCAATTGAGGAAGCCTTGAGATAAAACCTTGGTTTTAATTATTTTTAACATCCTAATTCAATTTTGCTATATTTACAGCACTAATGTTAATTTTATGTAAATCACCTCGGGGAAGCTTGTCTGCCGACAAAGGTAGGCTCGTGAGACACCCGCCTGAATGATACAGTCGAGCTGGTTGGGCGGAAAATCTTAAAAGCATTTCGGCGCAAGATCGGAATATTCAAAATCCCACTTAGTGAGTAAAATATAGCGTATGCGTAGAGCCATTTTTCCAGGATCATTTGACCCCATTACACTGGGGCACTACGACATTATTGTCCGTGGC
Organism: Galbibacter kalidii; assembly: GCF_026241135.1. Lineage (GTDB taxonomy): Bacteria > Bacteroidota > Bacteroidia > Flavobacteriales > Flavobacteriaceae > Galbibacter. Next base: position 51,995 of record NZ_JAPFGA010000005.1, on the reverse strand, counting down.
GTTACTCTATTCGATGAACTTGTGATCGCTATTGGCATCAATGCCGAAAAAAAATACATGTTCTCTCTCGAAGAGCGCAAGCGCTTTATTGAAGAAGCTTTTAAACACGAACCGAAAGTCAAGGTAATGATTTATGAAGGCTTGACTGTGGAATTTTGTAAAAAGATCGATGCGCAGTTCATTTTACGAGGTTTGCGCAATCCGGGCGACTTCGAGTTTGAAAAGGCCATCGCACATACCAACAGAAAACTTTCTGAAATAGAGACCGTGTTTTTGCTTACATCCTCGGGCAAAAGCTACATATCTTCCTCCATTGTCAGGGATGTTATCCGAAACAATGGGGATTATACAGGACTCGTGCCGGAAACCGTCCGTTTTAAAGAAAAAACCTAAATTAATACCTTAAACCAAATCCCTAAACTATTAATATTTTGACCTCTACTACTACAAGCCTACAATTCATTGAGCATTGCCCTGTTCCTGTGGCATTGTTTGACAACAATTTATGTTTGCTCATTGCTTCAAACAATTGGTTTAACCACTTTAAGCAAGACAAAGAGAACAGTAACGGAAAATTGTATGCCCAACTGCTTCCCAAGCATGCCACTTCACTCAAAAACATCATTGAAAAAAATCTCGGAACCCTTGAAATCAAAAAGGGACAGGATTATTTCTACAATGATAATGAGGAAATACAATGGCTGAAATATGAAACCCAACCCTGGATAGATGAAAACGGAATTGTAAATGGGATCCTTCTCTATCTCGAAGATATCACAAAACTAAAAGAATATGAAAAAATCCCTGTTTTTTTGGAAGAGACCAACAGGGTTACGCAAACAGGCACATGGTTTTTTGATATTGATAACGAAACTTTGGAATGGTCTGCCGACACCAAAAAGATCTATGAAGTCCCGAATGATTTTGTTCCAGACCCAACATCGGCGCTAAAACTTCTTAAAGAGGAAATGCATGTCAAAAAGTTGGTCAAGAACATCAATAACGCCGTTAGCAAAGGAAATCCTATAGATCAGGAGGTTCAGATCATTACTCCCAATAACAAAGAAAAGTGGATACGAATTACCGGCAAAACCGTAAAAGAAGGTGACCGCTCTGTCATTTATGGCATTTGCCAAGACATCAACGATAAAAAGACAACAGAATCGCGCCTTACCATCAGTGAGAGGGATAGAAAAAACTCAAAAAGGGCTCTTGACAAAAACAAACAGCTATTTACAAGCATCTTTAATTCCACTTTTCAATTTACCGGTTTTTTGAACATCAAAGGAAAGGTAATCGACATCAACGAACCTGCTTTGAATATAGGTGGTTTAAAGGTAGAAGACGTTATCAATAAATATTTTTGGGACACCTTTTGGTGGCAGGATTCGGAAAAAGAACAGAAAAAACTAAAAAACAACTTCAAAAAAGCCGTTAAAGGAGAGTTTATCAGGTATGAGGCCAAAATTTTGGATAAGAACAAAGAAACTATCTATATCGATTTCTCCTTAAAACCTGTCCTGGACAACAAAAACAGGGTCAATTTCCTTATTGCTGAAGGAAGGGTTATCCAAGAGATGGTTGAAGCCAGGAAAAAACTGAAGGAAAGTGAGAAACTCCACCGAACGCTTCTCGAACTCTCCCCCACAGGTTTGGTGCTCAACGATGCCATGTCAGGAGAATTTCTGGATATGAACGAATCGTTTAAAGCCGCCATTGGTTATTCAGATAGGGAACTTCTCAAAATGAATCACCTCGACACCGTTCCGCCGGAAGACAAGAAAAAAGAACTTAGGGCTTTAAAAGAGGTTCTTGACAACGGTCGATACGGACCCTATGAAGGACGATATGTAAGCAAAAACAACGAATTGGTTCCCGCTTTGATTACAAGAGTGCTTATCACCAATTCTGCCGGAAGAAAATTGATTTGGTCTGTAATACAAGATATCAGCCACATCAAGGAAAAAGAAGAAGAGCTTATGGAGGTAATCAATGTGGCCAGCGAGCAAAACAACCGATTATTGAATTTCGCTCATATTGTTTCCCACAACCTACGGTCACATGCTTCCAATTTTTCCATGCTTATCGAGCTTTTGGGTATAGAAGACGATATTTTCAAAAAGGTAGAGATCATAGAGATGCTCAATTCTGCTTCAAAAAAAATGCTGGAAACCATTGCCAACCTGAACGAGATCATTGCCATCAACACCAATTTGAACATCAAAACCCAAGTGGCCAATTTGAATGATGAGATTAATGAAGCTTTCACTAATATCAGTGAACTCATGAAAAACAATTTTGTGGAAGTGGAAAACAATATTCCGGATGACCTCAACATAAAAGTGGTAAAAGCTTATCTGGAAAGCATTTTGCTAAATATTTTTACCAATGCCATAAAATATAAAGCCCCCAACCGCTACCCTAAGATCAAGATCGATTATGAAAAAATAAAAGGGTATCTTGTATTAACCATTGAAGACAATGGCTTGGGTGTAGACCTTAAAAAACACGGACACAAACTATTCGGTATGTATAAAACCTTCCACGGAAACAGAGATGCGCGCGGAATAGGGCTTTTCATAACCAAAAACCAAATCGAGGCTATGAAAGGCAAAATTGAAGCCGAAAGTGAGCCCGGTAAAGGAACCAAATTTAAAATTTACTTTAATGAAAACTATTAACGCCATTTGTCTTATTGACGATGACCCGATTACCATTTTCAGTATCAAAAAGCTGATCGAGGTCACTCAGATCACAAAGAAAACTATGACCTTCAACAACGGTCAGGAAGCTTTGGAATATTATAAAAATGATGAGGAAAGTTTTTTTCCTGAATTGATCCTCTTGGATCTCAATATGCCCATCATTGACGGATGGGAGTTTATCGATGCTTTTAGTGAGCTTTCCGTAAGCAAAAAAACCACAATCTACATTCTCACTTCTTCGATCAACCCGGCTGATATTGATAAAGCAAAAGAGTATGACAAGAAATATCCGTTTTCTATAAAACACCTTATCAAACCGGTCACAAAAGAAAAACTCAATTCGCTATCGCTATCATAGGCCACTCCCTCCTTCTATAGATAACTTCAACTATCATATTGTGGATTTTTGATTAAGTTTCCTTTGTAAAAAACTAAAAATTTGGAATAAAATAAAATACAAATTTTAGTATCACCTCGGGAAAATCCATATTTTTTTCCATTGTGTTTGTGTGATTTACAACGAAAAAAATTATGTATTTTTGAACCTTAAAAATCATTCTGTAATGAAAAACTCTTTGCTCTTCCTAGTCTTATTTGTATTTCAACTAAGCCTCTACGCACAACAAAAAGACTTCACTACCGAATTTGAAAAATCCAAAGGAAAAGCAACCGCTACTTACGATCAAACCATTGCATATTATAAAAAACTCGAAGCCGAATATCCATCAATCAAGGTGGTTGAAAAAGGAATAACAGACAGCGGTAAGAACCTTCATCTCATACTGCTAAGTCCTGATCGGAAATTCGACATTGAAAAACTCCGCGACACCAAAAGAATCCTTTTTATCAACAACGGTATACATCCTGGAGAACCCGATGGTATTGATGCCACTATGATGTTGTACAGGGACATTGTTCAAGGAAAAATAGACACTCCTAAACATACTGTTTTAGCTACCATTCCCATTTACAACATCGGGGGTTCGCTTAACAGGAACAGTACTTCCAGAACCAATCAGAATGGTCCTTTGGAGTACGGTTTCAGGGGAAATGCAAAAAATTACGACCTGAACAGGGATTTTATTAAGAATGATACCAAAAACGCCCGCGCTTTTGCAGAAATTTACCACTTTTTAAAACCCGATGTTTTTATCGATAACCATGTGAGTAATGGTGCCGATTATCAATATGTGCTCACACATTTGTTCACCCAACACAACAAATTGGGTGGCGAAGCTGGTACATACCTGCACAATCGGTTAGTGCCTGATCTCATCACCTCATTGAACAAAAAAGATCTTGACATCACTCCCTATGTCAATGTATTTAATGCAGTTCCAGAAAAAGGGTTTTCACAGTTTTTTGACTCGCCCCGTTATTCCACTGGATACACTACTCTGTGGAACAGCTTGGGAATGATGGTAGAGACCCACATGCTCAAACCCTATGACAAACGTGTTCATGGCACTTATGAATTGATGAAAAGTATGATTGATATCATCGAAAAAGAGCATAGAAAGATCAAGGAAGTTAGAGAAGCTACCAACTCGACTTTTTTAAACGCCAAAACATATCCCATACAATGGGAAGTAGACAAAAGTAAATCCACTACCCTAGATTTTAAAGGCTATGAAGGTGAACAAATCACTAGTGAGGTAACAGGCTTATCCCGCCTTAAATACGACAGAAACAAACCTTTTACTAAAAAGGTGACCTACAGCAATTATTTTAAGCCAACAAAAAGGGTGAAAATCCCGGAGGCATACCTAATCCCAAAAGCCTGGAACAAGATTATTAAGTTGTTAAAACTGAATAAGGTAGCACTTTCATCCCCTGAGCGTGATCAAAAATATACTGTTGAAGTCTACCATATTGCAAATTTTGAAACAAGAGGAAATCCGTATGAGGGACATTACCTCCACAAAAACACTGAGATTACCACAAGTACAGAAGAAATAACCGTAAATCCTGATGATTTTTATTTAGTGAAAACACGACAGTCATCCATTCGTTATATATTGGAAACCCTGGAACCGGAAGCAGTGGATTCGTTCTTCAATTGGAATTTCTTCGACACCATACTACAACAAAAAGAAGGTTTCTCTCCCTATGTTTGGGAAGACAAAGCTTTGGAATTCCTAAATGAAAATCCATCGTTAAAAACTGAATTTGAAAATAAAAAGGATCAAGATTCTACTTTTGCCAAAAATTGGTATGCCCAACTGGATTGGATTCATAAAAGATCACCCAATTATGAAAAAGCACATCTCAGATATCCTATTTATCGAATACTGGAACTGTAAGGAGCGATTTGATATTCTCATAAGAGTTTTCCATGAGTTTTGGAAGCTCTTCCTCGTCTTTCCATTCTGCTTTTTCTATGTTTTCCTTATACTCCGGGACTAATTCCCCTTTGTATTTACTATTCATGGAAAACCAATAGGTTTCTTTAAGTTTATACGTCCCATTCCTTTTAAAAATGTGATAGGTTTTTTTCAGAAATGAGTCTATCTTGATTTTTTTCGCTCCGGTTTCTTCTTCCACTTCCCGGATGGCGGCATCTTCTATTTTTTCACCTTTATCCACTTTCCCTTTAGGCAAATCCCATTTTCCATTCCTGAAAATAAACAATAGCTGCCCTTTTTTGTTTCTCACCAATCCGCCCGCTGCGATAACCAAAGGAATCTTCTTCAGGAATTTTTTCATCAACACCTTTTCATCCTTATAATAAATATGTGCCTTTTTTATTTTTCCTTTATTCAGTTGATCAATAACATCATCAATATCAACCGTTTCCATAAGAAACAACTTAAAATCAGTTTCTTTTGATATCTGGTTAGTTAAAATAATGCGATGTTGATTTACAAAAACTTCATACATTTGCACCATGGTTTTAGATAAAGATACCGCTAAAAAAACAGCAGAACTCTTATTGCAAATTAATGCAATAAAGTTGAATCCAAAAAATCCTTTTACATGGGCATCCGGATGGAAGTCACCCATTTACTGTGATAACAGAATTGTTCTTTCCTTTCCACCTATCAGAAATTACATTCGTGAGCATATGGCCAAGCAATTAGAACAAACCTACGGAAAACCGGATGTTATCGCCGGTGTAGCAACAGGTGCCATTGGCATTGGTATGCTGGTAGCCGAGGTCATGAGCCTTCCTTTTGTTTACGTAAGACCTGAACCAAAAAAACACGGTCGGGGCAATCAAATTGAAGGTTTTTTGGACAGCGGACAAAGTGTTGTTGTTGTAGAAGACCTCATCAGCACTGGGAAAAGCAGTTTGAATGCTGTAAAAGCCTTAAAAGAAGAAGGGGCTACCGTAAAAGGTATGATCGCCATTTTCACTTATGGTTTTGACGTTGCGGAAAACAATTTTAAAGACAATAATGTTACCCTTCATACGCTAAGCAGTTATGAATACTTGCTGGAACAAGCTGTGGAGACCAATTATATTAGTGAAAAAGAATTAGAAACGCTCCAAGATTGGAGAAAAGATCCGGGAAACTGGAAATAAATTATAACATGAAGTTAGAAACACAAAAAAAAACTATAAATAAATCGGCTGAAGAATTGTTCGATTTCTTGGGAGATGTCAAGAATTTTGAAAAATTGATGCCCGAAAACACTAGTAGGTTTGAGGTTTTAGAAGAAGACAAATTTGTTTTTGCCTTAAAAGGAATGCCTGAAATCGAATTAAAAGTAAAAGAAAAGTACCCTCACGACAAACTTGTTTTGGGAGCCGCAAACGATAAATTACCCTTTACGCTAACAGCCAATATAGATAGTCTGGAAAGCGACAAAAGTGAAGTCAATTTGGTTTTTGAAGGCGAATTCAACGCCATGATGGGGATGATGATCAAAGGTCCGATCACCAATTTTATCAATACGCTGACTGAAAATATGGGCAAGGTCGTTTAAGGTTTAAAGGTTTAAGGTTTAAGGTTTAAGGTTTAAGGTTTAAGGTTTAAGGTTTAAGGTTTAAGGTTTAAGGTTTAAGGTTTAAGGTAATTTCAATAAAAAATAAAATAACAAAAGCCAGTCTGAAAATTAATTTGGACTGGCTTTTTTATTTATGTTAACGGGAAAGGCTGTCTGAAAAGTTGTGAATCCAGATGTCATGCTGAGCTTGTCGAAGCATAATTTATTGAAGTTCAATAGGTCTTCGACAGGCCTGCCTGACGGTAGGCAGGCTCAGACTGACAAATCATATTCACTAAGGGCTTTTTAGAAGCCTCTTAATTTTTTACCCCTGAGCTATTCGGTAAATTCCTTCACTTCAATCTTTTCATTATCTACTCGTACTTTAAGCCATTGGGTGAGTTTTTTTAACTCTTCTTGCTTCTTTGCATTGGCCATTTCTTTTTTCCACTTCACAATAAAAACAGGGACCGTATCGGTTGTTTTAAAATCGGTTTTTATCTCGTTCCCAAAGCCTAACTCTGTTACATCTTCATAATTGATCTTTACCTCTTTACTTATTTCCTCAAAAGGAACAGCATTATAGGCAAACTTCCTCAATCGGATGATTTCATCTTCCAACACCCTAATTTTCTGATCTTTTGTTGCTATTTCCTGTTTTTTGGCTTCATAAAGTTCGCTTACATATTGAAACTTCTCTTCAGAATCATTTCCCCCACCTTTGATCACAAGATTGGCTTCCTTCAACCGTGAATAGCTTTGCATTTGTGCTCTCCACGTTTGAACTACATTATCCGGAATCAATTCATCGCCCATAAAAACCAATTCGATAGATGGATTTTCCCCTTTATTATAATCAATAGATGAAAATTCATCCAACAGAAATCCCCCCTCTGCAAATTGATATATCTTTACATTTTCTTTGATAAATTTAGCAGCCTGATCTTTAAAGGTTGATTCTTTCCAGACATTATAAAAAGTATATCCGGCCGGGATCATAATCAGTATCGCTATAACGGAAGCAGCTTGGGCAATTCTTTTCCGCTTCTTGGAATTGGCATATTTTACCATTGGAAAACGAAGGAACTTTAACACCAAGAAAGTGGCCAAAGCAATAAAAATGGTGTTGATGGTAAACAAATACATCGCTCCAAAAGTATACTCCATATTCCAAATAGCCAAACCGAAACCAACGGTACACAAAGGCGGCATCAAAGCTGTAGCAATCGCTACTCCAAAAATAACAGTAGCTACGGTTCCTTTTTTGGCCCGTGCAATCACCAAGGCCAGACCACCGAAAAAGGCAATCAACACATCACGGATATCGGGTGCTGTTCTCGCCAATAACTCTGAAGATTCTTCTCTAATCGGAAAGAACTTAAAGAATAAAAAAGCCGTGAGAATACTTAAAAAAACCATGATCCCGAAGTTCTTCAAGGATCTGCGCAAAGTATCAATGTCATTAATGGCCAGCGACATTCCTATCCCGAGAATAGGTCCCATAAGCGGCGAAATTAACATGGCTCCAATAACAACCGCAGTTGAATTGGCATTCAATCCGACCGATGCAATAAAGATGGAACAAATCAATATCCACGAAGTGTGTCCCCTAAAGGGAATATCATTGATAATACTTTCTTTAGTCGTTTCTTGATCGGTATTACTCCGTATATCCAAGAGACCGGTAAAAAACACCCTGAAGCTCCTCATAAAACCGGAAAAATCCTTTTTGGCTTTTTCCTCTTTTTTCTTTTCTTCTTTTATTTCCTCCCTTATTTCTTCTTTTTTTATTTTTTCTTCTTGCTCCTTCTTTGCTGAAACATCGCCGTCCTGCCCCAAATTATTGTTTTTATTTTCTTCCATAGATATTATTTTTAAAACAACCACATCATATTGTCAGGAGAAGTTCTTTCTACATCGTGTTCTTTTCCTTGGGGTTGGGTTAAGAATTTTATAATCAATCTCTAAGTAATTCTACCTCGGCATTGGGTTGAAAAAGATATGTTTTTCCCGACTTCACTTCAACACACTCATATCTTTTCACACGTTTATTCCCTTTTTTGAACACCCTTCCGTTATAAATACGGAAAAGACTTCCATAAGGTAATTCAAAGATATAATTTTTATCATTCTGTGGATCAAATTCCTTTAAAGCCACCGAAAGATGTGCATCGGTATCACTACTCGCCCTCGGATTCCGGAAATGATTGGCCAAAACAGGTAATAAAGAAGAAGGAAAAATTTCTGGCCTGATAAAAGGAAGCATCATTTTCTGAAAGGTCTTTTTCCATTCTACCCCATGCGGTTTTATGGATCGACCATATTTTGTAAAAGCAACCAAATGTGCTATTTCATGTACCAAAGTGATCAAAAAACGGTATTTATTCAGATTGGCATTTACAGTGATCTGATGACTTCCATCGGGCATTGTCCTGTAATCGCCATGCCTTGTCACTCGCTCATTGACAATCTTTAGGTGCACGTGGTTGACTCTTATCAACTCAAAACAAGGTTCCACCGCTCTTTCCGGCAAGTATTTCCTTAAAACCTCCTGCATGGATTAATTTTTTTTACGGAGTGCTATTGCTTACCTGCAGTAACTTTCCGTTGTAAAATCGGTTTCCGTTCAATGAGAAATCAAAAATATAAGCAGCCATTTCTTTTGCTGTGTTCGGCGCTTTATATCCCGGGAAAGCTTCTTCCAGCATTTCGGTTTGTACGGCCCCTAATGCCAACACATTAAAAGAGGGCCCAGTTTCCTTATATTCCTCTGCCAACAATTCGGTTAAGGTAATCACAGCTCCTTTTGACGAACTGTATGCCGACAAACCGGCAAATTTCATACTTCCCTGTACGCCGCCCATACTGCTGATGTTGAGTACATGTCCGTCTTTTTTCATAAACGGCAACACCAGTTGTGTCAAGGCTGCTAAGCCAAATACATTTACTTTGTAAACCGCTTCAAAAGCATCCATAGGAGTTTTACTGAAGGGCTCATTATGCAATTGTCCGGCATTATTGATCAAAACATCAACGGTTTTCCATTCTTTTTCAATAAAAGTATTTACCTCATTAAGACAGTCCTGGTTGTTGATATCAAAATCGAAAGCGGTGACATTTTTGAGGTCAAGCGTATAAACGGGCTTACTATTTCGCGATAACGCCAAGACTTTATGGCCTGCTTCAGCAAACAGTTGCACCAATTCATAGCCTATCCCCCTGCTTGTTCCGGTGATGATGATGTTTTTCCCCATTAAACCAATTACTTTGCGTTCATTTTAATCTCTTTCTCCGGAGTGTTAGTCATTTTTTCGAGCACGGGAATCATTTCGTTAATAACCTTTGCCATATGGACAAAATCCAACTCCGAGCTTTCATCATCTACGTGGTGATAATACGGATAGTTTTCAAAATCAAAGGTACAAACCGTTTGCGATGGCACTTTGAACTCGTTGTAGAAAGGATAATTATCCGATCTTTTAAACAATTGATATTCAACTGCTTTAGGCAGAAATCCAACCACATCCTTTCCGGCATAGGCATTCATCTTCTCTGCCATATTACTTTCTTTAAAACCGGTGATATACGTCAAGGTTTCACGTTGCATCGGCACTCCGATCATTTCAAAATTGACCATCGTATAAAGGTTAAAATCCTCTTTTTTCAGTTTTGCCGCCAAATGTTTCGATCCTAAAAGTCCTTTTTCTTCCGCAGAGAACAATACGAACAGCAAACTTCTTTTATTGGTTTTGTTTTTTCCAAAATATTTAGCCATTTCAATCACAGCTGTGGTTCCTGAAGCATTGTCATTTGCCCCATTGGCAATCTCGTCTCCATCTTCAGGCTTTCCATTCCCAATATGGTCATAATGGGCTCCGACAACAATGTATTCGTTTTTCAATCCGGGATCATTCCCTTCCACCATTCCCACGATATTAAAAGCCGGTTGGTCGAAAGTAGAAAGTGTATCCCTATAAGTTTTGAAATACGGTTTGAGTCCGTTTTTCTTGAAAATTTCTTCAATATAGGTGGCAGCAGCATTAATACCTTCACTCCCGGCTTCCCTTCCGCTAAGTTCATCAGAAGACAAAAAAGTAATGATCTCACCTACTTTAGCGGCTCGGGTTACCTCTTTTACTTTTGACGATACGGTGGATTGAATTTCTGATGCAGTTGAAGTGCTTTCTGAAATTGTTCCTGCATCCGGGACAGAAGCGGATTTACACCCTATGACCAGCGCAGATAATACAAATAGATATTTTTTCATTGATAAATCAAGGTTAATTTTGGAAATCATTTTTAATGACACAATATTAGCTATCTTTTGAAAAATTCAAAAAACACCCCTAAAGTCCCCTCAAGGGGACAATATCTAGCTTTCTAAGATGACTATGGGGGTTTAAATTCACTTTATAAATAATTAGCTAATATTTAAATATAACAAAAATCCCGCATAAAGCGCGGGATTCTTTTTATAATCGTTAGTCTTATTTACGCCAACATAGTTACAGGGTTTTCCAAGTAAGCCTGTAAGGTTTGCAGGAACTGAGCTCCTGTAGCACCATCCACTGTTCTGTGGTCGCAAGCTAAAGTAACTTTCATCGTGTGTCCTACTACAATCTCTCCGTTTTTAACCACTGGTTTTTCAACGATGCTTCCTACGGAAAGAATAGCGGAATTGGGCTGATTTATAATCGAGGTAAATTCCTGAATACCGAACATTCCCAAGTTGGAAACCGTAAACGTACTGCCTTCCATTTCCTGAGGAGTGATCTTTTTATCCCTCGCTTTTCCAGCCAATTCACGAACTTTCCCTCCTATTTGTGTCAAACTCATTTGATCTGTGAATTTCAATACAGGTACTAAAAGACCTTCGTCAACAGCTACAGCTACTCCAATGTGAATATGGTGGTTGTACACCGTTACATCATCTTTCCAACTGGTGTTTACTTGCGGATGCTTTTTCAATGCCATTGCACATGCTTTCACAACCATATCGTTAAACGATACTTTGATATCCGGCAATTCATTGATCTGTACGCGGGATGCCATGGCATTGCTCATATCTGCCTCTATGGTCAAATAGTAATGTGGTGCCGAGAATTTAGATTCACCAAGTCTCTTGGCAATGGTTTTACGCATTTGAGAATTCTTCTTCTCTTCTACGCTTTCTTCCCCTGCAGGGACAAAAGGCATCACATTTGAAGCGGCGGCGGCGGCTTTATCTGTAGCCGGAGTCGCTGCACTTTCAGCAACAGGTATATAATTTTCAATATCTTTTTTAACGATTCGTCCGTTCTCTCCAGAACCTTGAACCTTAGTCAGGTCAATGCCTTTCTCCGCCGCCATTTTTTTCGCCAATGGAGAAACAAAAATCCTTCCGTTTGAAGTAGACGTTACCACTTCTTTTTTCTCTTCTTTAACTGCCTCTTTCTTTTCGGGGGCAGCAGGAGTACTTTCTTCTTTAGCGGCAGTACCTCCAGATTTTGCAGCAGCCAATACGGCGTCAACATCTGTTCCATCAGGTCCAATGATAGCCAAAACATCATCAACCGGAGCTGATTGTCCTTCTTCAATACCGATATACAGCAATTTTCCGGAGTAGAACGATTCAAACTCCATCGTCGCTTTATCGGTTTCGATTTCGGCTAAAATATCGCCTTCTTCAACATCGTCTCCTACTTTCTTGAGCCAAGAAGCTACGGTTCCTTCTTCCATGGTGTCGCTCAATCGCGGCATACTAACCACTTCCACTCCTGCAGGGATTTCTGTAGCAGCTTCAGTTTTCACTTCCTCAGTAGGTTTTTCTTCAGTAGTTTCTTCTTTAGCTTCGGCTGTATTTCCGTTTAGCAAACCGGAAATATCTTCTCCTTTTTCTCCAATAATTGCCAAAAGGGAATCTACTGGTGCACCATCGCCTTCTTCAATACCAATATGAAGCAACACCCCTTCGTGAAAGGATTCAAACTCCATTGTAGCTTTATCGGTTTCGATTTCGGCTAAGATATCGCCTTCTTCTACTTTATCTCCTACTTTTTTAAGCCACTTAGCAACTACACCTTCTTCCATGGTGTCGCTCAATCGCGGCATGTTAATGATTTCTGCCATTATTTTTAAAGTTTATGCGGTAAAAATGGATAATCTTCCTGGTCGTAAACAACGTCGTACATAACATTCTTCTCCGGATATGGTGATTCTTCAGCAAATTTCTCACATTCTTTCACCCTCTCCCTAACTTCTTTGCCTATTTTATCAAGGTCTGCCTCTTTTGCATATTTCTTTTTCAAAATAATATCCCTAACCTGAGTGATCGGATCTATTTTCTTGTACTCTTCTACTTCTTCTTTGGTTCTGTAGTGTTGTGCATCAGACATTGAGTGACCTCTGTATCGATATGTTTTCATTTCAAGGAAAGTAGGTCCGCCTCCAGAACGTGCTCTTTCTACTGCTTCATGAATGGCTTCTGCTACTTCTACCGGGTTCATTCCGTCCACCGGTCCACATGGCATATCATAACCAAGTCCCAGTTTCCAGATTTCTTGCTCCTTGGATGTTCTCGCTACTGAGGTTCCCATTGCATATCCGTTATTTTCACAGATAAATACAACCGGAAGGTTCCACAACATCGCCAAGTTAAACGATTCATGAAGTGATCCCTGGCGCACAGCACCATCACCCATATAACACAAAGTTACACCGTCTCTCTTGAAATATTTATCGGCAAACGCAAGTCCGGCCCCCAATGGAATCTGTCCGCCAACAATCCCGTGACCTCCATAAAAGTTGTATTCTTTGGAGAAGATATGCATCGAACCACCCAAACCTTGAGATGTTCCTGTTGCTTTTCCGTATAACTCTGCCATCACTCTTTTAGGGTCAACCCCCAATCCGATAGGTTGAACGTGGTTACGGTAAGCAGTAATCAATTTATCTTTTTTGGGATCGATAGCATGCAAGGTACCTGCCAACACAGCTTCCTGACCATTATAAAGGTGAAGAAATCCTCTCACCTTTTGTTGAATATAAACAGCCGCTAGCTTATCTTCAAACTTTCTCCAAAACAGCATGTCTTCATACCATTTCAAGTAAACTTGTTTTGTAACTTTCTTCATGTGTAATTTTCTTTTGAAAAAACATTCAGCATTTAACACCTTATGAATATTAAATGCAATAAACCTTCATCATTATAAAAAGGCTTTTTTTAACGCAATACAAAAGTAGCGTTTTCGTTAAAAGTGCAAAAATGAAAAACTGCTTTTATACAAGATTTTTGTTAAATATTGTTCAGGGATGCTTTTCCAAAAATCAAAGGAAGAAGATCTTTTAGTGAATCGGCTTTTACTACTTTTCCTGTTTCTCCCATAAAATAAAGGGCTATGGGGCGTTTTTGTCGTTCTTCATATTCGGCTATCGACTGCCGGCAAGCTCCACATGGCGGTGTTGGTGTTAACACGCTATATGTATCTGAGGCTGCCGAAATAGCCATTGTTTTCACGGCAACATCGGGAAATTGGGTTCCCGCTTGAAAAATCGCCACCCGTTCTGCACATAAACCTGATGGAAATGCTGCATTTTCCTGATTACTTCCTACAATCACTTCTTCGTTTTCCAATTCAAGTGCCGCTCCTACCCTGAATTTGGAATAAGGAGCATAGGCATTTTTCCTTACGCTAATCGCTTTGAGCATCAATTCCCTTGCATCATCGGATAATTCGTCTAAAGAATCAAAAACGGTAAGGCTTGCTTTTATTTCTAGTTTCTTCATATTATTACATACAAGATTTCGTCCATTACCTCTTCGGCTTAACCTGAGAAGCTTGCGACTCCCCGAAAATACAACAATTAAAAAATCTTAAGAAATTTTTTAATTTACCTCACCCAGAATTGCCAAACTAGCATACGTAGAATTTTAATATTAAGCGATCCCCTTTTCGGGTTTTTAATAATCGCTATACTCGTCTCCCAAATTGAAGGTAAGCGAAAAACGCAAGGTATTTTCCAGCGGATTCCGAACCCTGGAAGTAGAAAACAAATAAGAAAAGTCTATTGAAGTGGCTTTAAATCTGAACCCTGCTCCCAATGTAAAAAACTTTCGGGCTCCTTTTTCATCACTTTCATGAAAATAACCTGTTCGTAAAGCAAAAGCATCATTATACATATATTCTGCTCCCAAAGCCCAGGTAATCTCTTTCAATTCTTCGCTAAAACCATCGGGCGCATCGCCAAAAGATGAAAACATCCCTTTAAAGAAACTCTGCGTATAATAATCGTCTTCAGTGTTTATCTCTCCGTCTCCATTGGAGTCACTCGGCGTAGGCACCAACAATTTATTAAACTCTGCATCCAGGGACAGCTTATTTTGTATATCAAACAAAAAATCAAAGCCCCCACCCAATTTTAGATTCGTTGGCAGATAACTTTCCCTTCCTTCTGCATCATACTTTATTTTGGGACCAACATTGGAAATATTAAATCCCCCTTTCCAGCGTCCGTTGAAATTTTCATAAGCAATTTCGTTCGACTGAAAATATCCGGCCACATCCACAGCAAAAGAACTCGCCGCCGAAGCATCAATATTTTCGTCCCTGATTTTCAGGTCAGACCTTAAATATCTTACAACAACAGCCATGGAATAGTTTTGACTGAGCCTTAATGAATAAGAAACGTCCAAAGCCAATTCGTTAGGTCTTTCAATAATAGGTTGTAGGCCTTGCAGGGCTTCATTTTCGGTAATAAATTCAATATCCCCCAAGCTGAAATACCTAAAACTGGCTGCCCAGGCACTTCGTTCACTGACCCTATTGTAGTATGTGGCATTCAACAAGGCTATATCGTTTACCAACTTACTTAAATATGGTGTATAACTGATTCCTACCCCTATTTGTCGAGTAGCAAAAGTGTATTTTGCAGGATTCCATTGTTGTGAATAAACATCGGGGGTAGTTGTTGCTCCAAGTTCACCCATTCCTCCGGCTTTAGCATCAGACGCAATAGCAAGAAAAGGCACTGCGGTTGTTATCATCCGAGAGTCTTCCTGAGCCCTTAACAGATTTGAGAGAAACAGTATACCAAGGAGCAAATAGTTTATCTTCATGAGATTTGGTTATTTTAAACAAATATAATCGATTCTTGCAGTTCAACAAATCCACCAACAATCGTTAGTTTCCTATTAACGGATTCTTTGCAATATTCTTATACAATAGCCCTTGATTTCTTGTTAATCGGCAGAAAGTATCGATGAAATCATCTTTTTATATGATGAAATAACAATAATAAGAGAAAAGAAAATTGCCTATCCGTTAATCTAAGTAGAAATCCACAAAAACAGGTATAATAAAGTCAGGTTTTGTTCGTTATACAACAGCATAAGGGACTTTGGCAACATAATCCACACAATTTTCATGAAAAAAATTGAATTAAATCACTTAATTGCTATATTGCACACTTATTTAAGACAACTCAAATCTTAATTATGAAAAAGTATCTATTAAACGTATACGTGTTATGTTTGGTAGGGTTTGTGAGTTTTACAAGCTGTAAAAATTCTAAAAACACTTCCAGGGCTACCGGTTGGCAAATCAACTCAAAAGAAGGTGGCTTTCAATACAACACAGATTTTAAAGAACAGGAAACCGCTCCCGGATTGGTCTTTCTCGAAGGTGGAACATTCACCAGAGGAAAGGTTCAAGACGATGTAATGCACGACTGGAACAACACACCTACAAAACAACACGTTCAGTCTTTTTACATGGATGAGACTGAGGTAACCAACAAGATGTACATGGAATATCTTGATTACCTGAAAAGCGTTTATCCTCCGGATAATCCTGCCTACGCAAACATCTACAAAGGTGCATTGCCGGACACATTAGTGTGGAGAAACAGACTTGGTTATAACGAAGTGATGACCAACAATTACCTAAGACACCCTGCCTATGCGGAATATCCCGTAGTTGGAGTGAATTGGGTTCAAGCTGTTCAGTTTTCTGAATGGAGAACCGATCGTGTAAACGAATTGATGCTGGAACGCGAAGGTTATCTTGCCAAAAACAGTAAATATGCTGCTATAGACGGTCAAGTTGATGGCGGTTTTAGTTCAGAAACCTATTTGAACAGTCCTTCAAGTTCATATGGCGGACAAATAGATTCCCATCTAGGAAAAAAGGCCGGTAAGGATTCTACTACCAGCACTTATGCTGAAAGATCTACTGGGGTTATCATGCCGCAGTATAGACTTCCTACCGAAACGGAATGGGAATATGCTGCTCAGGCCATTATAGAAACCAGAGAATACAACAACTACAGAGGTAGAAAGAAATATCCTTGGCAAGGGGAATACACCCGCTCAGGAAAAAGAAGAAATCGTGGTGATCAGTTAGCCAATTTCAAACAAGGAAAAGGAGATTATGGTGGAATTGCCGGTTGGTCTGACGACGGTGCCGATATTACTGCTGAAGTAAAATCATACCCGCCAAACGACTGGGGATTATATGATATGGCTGGTAACGTTGCTGAATGGGTTGCTGACGTGTATCGCCCAATCGTAGACGATGAAGCAAACGATTTTAACTACTACCGTGGAAATGTGTACATGAAAACTTCCATCGGTGAAGACGGAAAAGTAAAAATCGTAGGAAAAGACTTTATCCGTTATGACACCTTGCCCAACGGTAGAATTGTTGCCCGTGACCTCCCCGGAGAGATCGCCATGGTTCCTGTTGATAAGAATGATACTTATTTGAGAACCAATTTCAGCAAGAGTGACAATAGAAACTACAGAGATGGAGATCCTGGTTCTACAAGATATTATGACTTGTTTAATCCGGAAGACAATGAAAATGCTGAAAAGATGTATAACTCTCCTGAACACAAAACCGAAAGAGATTCATTAGGGAACCTTATCAAAAAATTTGATGAATCCAATACCAGAACAACGCTCATCAGTGACGAGGTTCGCGTGTACAAAGGTGGTTCATGGAGAGACAGAGCATACTGGATCGATCCTGCACAGAGAAGGTATCTACCACAGTATATGGCGACCGACTATATCGGTTTCCGTTGTGCCATGTCAAGGGTAGGTTCTAAAGCAAAAGAGAAAAAGACACCGAGACATTAAAAAATATTCCACATTTTTTCATAAGAGGCCCTGAATATTTCAGGGCTTTTTTTATACTTTTAATCCATGAAAATTGAAGAGCTACACCGCATATTCCTAAACACAAACGGAGTTGTTACCGATACCCGGAAAATTGAAAAGAACACCATTTTTTTCGCTTTAAAGGGAGCAAATTTTAACGGAAATCAATTTGCTAAAGATGCCCTTGACAAAGGAGCTGATTATGCTGTTATAGACGAAAAGGAATTTCAAATTTCAGAAAAAACCATCTTGGTTGAAGATGTCTTGAAAAGCTTGCAGCAACTCGCTAACCACCACAGAAGTTTTTTGAAACTCCCTATCATATCGCTAACCGGAAGTAACGGGAAAACAACTACCAAAGAACTCATCAATGCTGTGTTGTCTAAGAAATTCAACACTGTTGCCACCAAAGGCAACTTAAACAATCACATTGGTGTACCGCTCACCCTACTCTCCATGGATAAATCGACCGAAATAGGAATTGTGGAAATGGGTGCCAATCACTTGAAAGAAATTGAATCCCTCTGCAAAATCACCCATCCTGATTTCGGCTATATCACCAATTTCGGAAAAGCACACCTTGAAGGTTTTGGAAATATTGAAGGTGTTATTCAAGGTAAAAGTGAACTCTATGATCACCTTATCTCCAATAACAAAACGATTTTTTATAATTCCGATGACCCTATTCAAACCGAAAAACTAAAAAACTACGAGAAAAAGTTCGGCTTTAGCACAACAAACAATGGCGATGTCGAAATTCACCTTGACAAAACAGCCCCATTTGTTTGTATAACCGCACAGGGAGCTTCTATAAACTCCAGGCTTATTGGCAGCTATAATTTCACAAACATTGCTGCAGCGGTTGCTATCGGACTTTATTTTAATATTCCGATGACAAAGATCAAAGAAGCGATAAGAGACTACACCCCTACAAACAATCGCTCCCAAATTCTGAACACTGAAAAGCACAAAATCGTCATGGATGCTTACAATGCCAATCCAAGTAGCATGAAAGTAGCTCTGGAGAATTTTAAAGCCATGAACGGCGATAACAAAGTGATTATTCTAGGTGATATGTTTGAATTGGGTAGCGAATCTGAAAAAGAACATCAAAACATAGCCGAACTCGCTATAGCAATGAATTTTGAAAAGGTGCTTTTGATAGGCGAAAATTTTTACCGCACAAAGACAAGTGCATCAAAATTCAACAGTTTTGAAGAGCTTAAAAATTACCTTGTTAAAAATCCGCTACCAAATGATAGCGCCATTTTGATAAAAGGATCCAGGGGTATGGCTTTGGAAAGGGTTTTGGATTGTTTGTAAAATTCAAAACCCCTAAAATGATTTTGTTGTTGACACTTAATCTTCAAGCAGCTCAAAAGAAGCCCTTCTGTTCAACCGATGTTCTTCTTCCGTGCATTTCACACCATCTGAGCAATGGTTGACCAAATTAGATTCACCATAACCCTTAGCATAAAACCGCTCACTGGACAATCCTTTTAAGTTTAAATAATCGGCTACTGCGGCAGCTCTACGTTCTGTTAGCCCAATATTGTATGTAGCCGGCCCTCTAGAATCGGCATGTGCCCCAAAGGAAACCACAACATCAGGATACATATCCATAAATGCAACAAGCACATCTAGCCTCTCTTTGCTTTCCGATGTTAAATGAGACGAATCGAATGCAAAATACACTTGTTTAACAGCTTCAAATTCATTTAAAATCTTTTGTCGTAACAATTCAGCTTCAGTAGGCCCTGCATCTATGATTTTTTCTTTTTCTATTTCAACAACACTTGTGGTATCTGCTACAGGTTCAGGCACTGATTCTACCTCTACAATATTTTCATTGGTCAAAAGTTCTTCTCCTTTGGAGTTCGTCAATTTAAACACAACACCAATTGAATACTGTGCATGATTGGTCGCTACCTCTCTATCTTTTACAGAAAACTTTCCGACAGCGTTCAAATTTATGCCTACTCTATCGCTCAACCATATATTAGAACCACCTCCAGCATTTAATGTAGGCCTTCCTATATCTCCAACCCATGTATAACCACCACCCGCAGCCAAATAAGGATCAAACCATCCCATATGTCCGAAAACCCTATTCAAGCTATAACTTATCTGAGTATCAATGCCTACATAATCTCTATCTCCCAAAAGCTCGGTTCCATCTACCATTCTCCCGCTTTTGTAATGATTATAAGTCCCTATAAGTTGAAAGCCTAAACCGTTATTAAGAAAATAACCAACCGAGGCCCTTGAAGGAAAAGGCACCATATGCCAATTATCATCCACATCAGCATATTGCCTGCTTTTAATTCCCATGTCGTCTACCACATTAAACCCAATGCCTAATAACCAAAAATTATCCCCTTCCTGTGCGTGTACTTCAGCTACAAAAAAGAATAAAATTGAGAGTAGTTTTAAAAGTTTCATATAATTATAGTAGTTGATTAGTTGGTAGAAGGTACCCCAAATAACCTCTTCGACAAAAAAACTACTATAAAGCCACCTAAAAAGTCGGCAGATAACAATCAATAGAGAGAAGTACTACACTCTGATAATCAATACTTTACCATTTTATAAATATAAACCTTACAACAAAACGACTAATTATCGTACAATTTTTATAATCCGAAATCGCATTTGGTTCACTTTAGGACTCTCATTCCCAAATCTTTAATATTCGTAAAGTTTGTATATAAAACAAAAAACCATTCAAGAAATTGAATGGTTTTTCTAAAAAGCTGGTGGGCGATGAGGGATTCGAACCCCCGACCTACTGGGTGTAAACCAGCCGCTCTGAACCAACTGAGCTAATCGCCCTTTTTATTTCCTTATTGCGGATGCAAATATAGAACAGTTTTTCAATCCCACAAAAGAAAAAATGAAAAAAATTAAACTATTTCTGCTACCACAAAATTGCTACCTCCAACAAATATAAAATCATCCTCTGATGCCCTATTTTTAGCAGCGTCCAAAGCTTCTGAAACTGAACCGTATACCTCACCTTTCAATGAAAAATATGCTGCTTTTTGCTGTAGAACTTTGGCATCCATAGCTCTTAAAATATCCGGGGAACAAAAATAAAAAATCGCATCTTTCGGAAACAAAGGGAGAATCTCATCCAACTTTTTGCCTTTTACAAAGCCTAACACAATATGTAGCTTGCCGAATGCCTGTTTTAAAATTTGATTGATCACAATGGAAAGCCCTTCCTTATTATGGGCAGTATCACAAATTACAGTGGGCTTTTCTGCCATTTTTTGCCACCTCCCCATAAGTCCGGTGTTCTTTACGGTATGTAGAAGTCCGTTTTTTATGTGTCCTTCTGAAATTTGAAAGCTTTTAAGCTGTTTTAACACAGTTACAACTGCCTTAATGTTCTTTTCCTGATAATCGCCCAGCAAATCACTTTTATAACTACAACTAGTCTCAGCAGCCAAAAAAAGAGGCGAATTGACTTCCTTGGCAACAGATTGAAATACCGGAAATGTCGATTCATCATATTCACTGATCACCACCGGCACATCAGGCTTGATAATTCCCGCTTTTTCCCAAGCAATCTTCTCCAGCGTATCGCCCAACATATCGGTATGATCATAACCGATATTGGTAATCAAAGACACTTCAGGAGTAATGATGTTTGTCGAATCAAATCGTCCTCCCAATCCAACTTCAACAACAGCGATATCTACTTTTTCATCAGCAAAATAGCGAAACGCCATACCGACGGTCATTTCAAAAAAAGACAGCTGATTATCCTCCAAAAAGGTTTTATTTTTAGCTATAAAATCAACTACAAAATCTTCAGTAACATCTTCCCCGTTAATTTTTATGCGTTCCCTAAAATCTTTAAGGTGCGGTGAGGTATACAAACCCACCTTATATCCCGCTTCTTGTAGAACAGAAGCCAACATATGACTTGTGGAACCTTTTCCGTTGGTTCCTGCCACGTGAATGGATCTAAAGCCCAATTCCGGGTTTCCAAGGT
The DNA here is from genome assembly GCF_026241135.1 of Galbibacter kalidii. Classification (GTDB taxonomy): domain Bacteria; phylum Bacteroidota; class Bacteroidia; order Flavobacteriales; family Flavobacteriaceae; genus Galbibacter. The sequence goes on along the minus strand of NZ_JAPFGA010000005.1, from coordinate 30,223 downwards.
GTTTTGCAAAAGCAATGGTATTGGTAAGTTTAGGATTAAAAGCTGATTGCCCCTGTTTTTGATACATAGACAAGCGGCCAAACATCCAGTTTAGCGTTTGATCGTATGTCATTTGCTATCCTCTGAGTTTAAAATTAACGACTACAAATCCTATTTGACGTGAAGGAGCATTAGAATCTGCATTCCATTTGTAGGACCTCGCAGTTTTATCTGCTGCTTCTTTTAAACATTGTGCCGTATTGGTCGTTCCTTTAACTCCGGATGTTGTACTTACAACTTTCCCCGACCTGTCTACTTCGATCTTGACAACGACCGTTCCGGACTCGTTACAATCCTGCACAAACTTATCCCCTGACATCAAACTACGGCCGTTAAGTCCGTAACCTGTTCCTCCCGATCCGCTTCCGGCACCGCCATAATAACTGCTTGCATAAGGGTCGCCGTCAGGTTGTCCTTTATCCCCTGCTCTGTCATCATCACCTTCGCCTCCACTGGCTTCACCGTCGGAATTATTAAGTCCGCCCATTAGTGCGTCCAAGCTCTCTTTTTTGGCTTCCTGTTCTTTTCTGATGCGTTCTTCTTCCACTTTTCGCTCTCTCTCAAGGCGTTCGGCTTCAGCCTGTGCTTTACGCTTCGCTTCCTCCTCGGCTTTTTTCTTAGCCTCAGCTTCTTTTTTCTTTTTTATAACGATAGACTCCTCGTTATTTTGGGTTACCACTTCCTCGGACTTTTCAACAGACTCTTCAGGTGTTGTAGGCGTTGGTTTTGCTGTTTCAGAAGTTTTTTTCGGCTCAGGCTTTTCTACAGGAGTGCTTTTAATTTTTTCCTTTGGCTGTACATTTCCGCTACCGAAATTGGTAGTGCCAAAGTTTACAGATATACCACTCTCTATGGGTGGATCTAAATAAGACAACCCAATATAAAACATTAACAAGATGAGTGCACTGAGCAACACCGTTGTTATTGTAAACGATTTTTTCTTATGTCGGGTATCTAAAAAAGACATTTTATTTAGGTCTTACAGCCAGTATTACTTTATAATTGTTCTGATTGGCAATATCCATAATGTTTACTGCATTATCGATAGGTACGCTCTTTTCGGCTCTTAAGATAATTGTTGGTGTTTCAACATCCTTTAGCCTTCGTCTGAGCTCGGTTTCAACAAATTCCGGCTTTACTTTCTGATCATCTACATAAATATCGAGATTGTTATTGATACTTACAGAAACGTTCTGAACATTTGTTGATTTTCCTTTAGCTTTAGGCAAAAGCAGGTCTAATGCGTTTGGCGTATTTGAGGTAAGCATAAAGAACACCAAGAGCAAAAAAACAATATCAGTCATGGAACTCATACTGAATTCCGGCGACACTTTGTTTCTTCCTTTTAGTTTCATGAGTCTGTTTTATTTATTTTTCAAAGGTCACATGGAACACCCACATTCATCTCCATTTTGTATTAAAAAGAAACTTTACCATGGGTATTTCATAAATATATTTTTATATCACAAAAACATCCATAATCATCTTTATAATATAATGAATTTAAGCTGATTATAAATGTTTCATATTCTTAAATTTAATCTAATAACGAAGAAGAACCTATACAGGCTCATTCAACAAGTCTAGGAATTGAACCGCATTGGCTTCCATATTGTGGACTACCTTATCTGTACGAACTACAACATGATTATAACCAATATATGCTATAATCCCTACTATAAGTCCACCAACGGTAGTTGTCATCGCCGTATAAATACCTCCGGCCAATTGCCCCATTTCGGCTTGTCCGCCACTGGTCGCCATTTGATGGAAAGCAATGATCATACCGATCACAGTTCCCAAGAAACCTATCATTGGGGCAGCTCCCGCTACGGTTGCCAAAATACTCACATTCTTTTCCAATTTATAGACCTCTAAAGTACCGGCATTCTCTATCGCTTTATTGATATCGTCCAAAGGTTTTCCTATACGTGAAATTCCTTTTTCCGTGAGTCGTGCTACCGGTGAATCTGTTTGTGCACATAATATTTTGGCCGCTTCCAACTTGCCGTTGGAAACATGGTCCCGAATCTGGTTCATAAAGTTTTTATCGATCTTCGACGCAGCTTTAATCGCAAAAATCCGTTCAAAATAGATATACAGCGCTACAAACAACAAGACAAAAAGTATCGCTATTATGACTACACTTCCAGTTCCTCCGTTTGCAATCAAGTCTATAACCGATAATGTCTTTTCTTCAGAAAGTGCTTCTTCTGCCACTTCCTGGGTCGCTTCTTGAAATAATACCATATGTTATATTTATATAGGTTAGGTTAATAACGGTGATTTAGTCGTAAAATTATCCGTTCAGAATTAAATTTCTTATCAATATAAAAACTCCGGCACCGGCTATAAAACCGACAAATGCCAACCAAGCTATTTTTTTAAGATACCAGAAAAAATCAATTTTTTCCATTCCCATTGCTACAACTCCGGCAGCAGAACCAATAATAAGCATACTACCGCCCGTTCCGGCAGAATAGGCAATAAAATGCCAAACAGGATCGTCCATTCCTACAGAGAACATTCCCATACTGGCTGCCACCAACGGCACATTATCTATAATAGCTGAACCGACACCTAGTATGAGTATTACCAAATCCGAAACTTTTTCACCTACCCCTTCTGTCCCCAACATTGGCATACTTTCATCTAATGTTTCAGCAAAATGGAATAGCATTCCTAAGGATTCCAAAGCTGCTACAGCCATCAAAATACCTAAGAAGAACAAGATACTCGGCAATTCTATCCGTGAAAGGGATTGGTGTACCGGACTATGGTGTCCTTGAGCATCGGCTTCACTGTGCTCAATAGCTGCCGAAATGGTAAACTTCCTGTTACTATATATCTCAGCCAAAGTGGCCACAACAGCCAAAGAAAGCATCATTCCAACATAGGGAGGCAAGTGTGTTATCGTCTTAAAAATCGGAACAAAAACAATCATCCCCAATCCGAGGTACAACATGATCGTTCCGTATTTGGATTTTTTAGATCCGTTAGTGAATTCACCTTCTATTTTCCCTTGAAATACCTTCATTCGTGAAGCAATAAAGGTAGGTATGACCATACAAAAGATGGAAGGCACCAATACATGTTCTATCAATTGTGCAGTCGATACTTTATCACCGATCCACAACATGGTAGTTGTAACATCCCCTATCGGAGACCAAGCCCCTCCGGCATTTGCAGCAATAACGATAAGTCCTGCAAACCACAAACGCGTTTTTTTATCATCCAACACTTTTTGAAGAATAGTGATAAGTACGATAGTCGCAGTCAAGTTGTCTATAATCGCAGAAAGCACGAAAGCCAAAATTGAAAAAATCCAAAGCAGCTTCCGTTTACTTCTTGTCTTTATATATCCCTTTATAGTTGCAAAACCATCAAAATAATCAATGATTTCCACTATGGTCATCGCTCCCAGCAGGAATATCAATATCTCGGCTGTTTTCCCTAAATGATGTAGCAAAATCTCATCGATATGGGTGGCTTCAAGTTCTTTCAGCTCGGCATTGACCTCAAAAACATCCATATGGGTCAAGGCTATTATCGCCCATAACAGCGCCATCATTCCCAAAGCAGGAATCAGTTTATCTACTTTTAAATTGTGCTCTAAAGTAATAGCCAAATACCCAAGAACAAATACAATAATAATTATCATTTCCATAGGGATAGTTTAATTTTTTTGATTGTTAGTATAAAATCCGGGCCTAAATTAATTGTTTTAATGCGATTTCAAAAGCGGTGCTGCTAATATTTGTTTTATTAACACTTTGTTTGAAGGTATTTTGCAGGGCTTTTTTAATGGTATTTGATGTGTCTTCAAAAATCGCTTTGTCTGTCATTTCTGTTCGCCGTTCCATAAAATAAGCGAAAACACGAGCCATACCACAATTTGAAATAAAATCCGGTATCAAACTGATACGTTGGTCTGTATATTCCATAATCGGTCCAAAAAATATCTCTTTATCGGCAAAAGGCACATTGGCTCCGCATGTTACCACCTCCAAACCTGTATCGATCAATTTGGTTATTTGTTCTTTGGTGATCAATCGCGAAGCGGCACAGGGCATAAATATCTCTGCGGAAAGACTCCAGATTCTTTCATTCATTTCTTTAAACGGAATCATATTTTCCAGTGCCAAGGTACTTCCCTTTTTAGCCAAGAAAAATGATTTTATCTCTTCAAAAGCAAAACCTTCTTCATTGATCACACCTCCGTCAATATCGATAATCCCTACAATTTTCACTCCCATTTGGGAGAGATAATAGGCTGCGGCGGCTCCTACATTTCCAAATCCTTGTACGATTGCTTTTTTACCTTTTACAGCTCCTCTGTATATGTTGTAATAATGTTTTACCGATTCTGCCACCCCATACCCGGTGATCATATCTGCAACGGTGTACTTTCTTTTTACATCGGGAGAAAAGCGTTCGTTTTCCAAAACTTTGATCACCCCCTGTCTCAATTGTCCGATACGGTTAATCTTGTCCGCCTCCGTTGGTCTGAAATGTCCGTTGAACACCCCCTCCTGCGGATGCCACACCCCACAATCTTCCGTAATGGGGATTACTTCATGAATTTCATCAACATTCAGGTCGCCTCCGGTTCCGTAGTAACTTTTCAACAAGGGAGACACAGCTTTGTACCAACGCTCCAAAACCTCTTTTTTACGAGGATCTTTAGGATCAAAATTGATTCCGGATTTAGCACCTCCAATGGCCGGACCCGAAACAGTAAATTTCACTTCCATAGTCTTGGCAAGCGATAAAACCTCGTTTGCATCCAAGCCAACGCGCATTCTCGTACCGCCACCGGCAGCTCCTCCGCGAAGGGAATTGATCACTGTCCACCCTTCCGCTTCAGTTTCAGGGTCTTTCCAGTTAAATATAATTTCAGGGGATTTTTCTTCGTATTGTTTAAGCAGTTCTTTCATTCTGATTTTTAAACTTTATAAATATATTTAAACTATAAGGCCTCAGCTTCACGCCTTACAATATTTTATGGTTTGTATATTTTTCCACTACTATGATCTTTGCTACTTCCTGTAATGCTCTTCAGGCAATTCACTTCATTTCGCATTTTCAACACGCCTAAAAAGCCAAAAATAATCGCTTCCTTAAATTCGATTATCGCTTTTTCGGGTATCACAATATCCGCTTTACTCAAATCCTTTAATCGCTGCATCAAAAGATTGTTATACGCACCTCCTCCTGTCACCAAAACTTTAGCTGAAGGCTTTAAAACCGCCGCTATTTGAATTGCAATATGCTCCACATAGGTTCGTAAAACAGCTTCAACCGATGCTTGAGCTGCATCAATCATAGGGAGCACTTCCTGTTCTACCCATTCTATCCCCAACGATTTCGGATATGGCTTTTTATAAAACGGAAGATCATTTAGTTTATCCAACAAGGCATTATTCACTTCTCCCGTTGATGCTATTTTCCCACCATCATCATATTCAAAACCCAATGTGGCCACATAATGATTCAACACATTGTTTGCCGCACAGATATCAAAAGCCTTATATTCATCACCGATCTTAGTTGAAACATTGGCAAAGCCGCCAATATTCAAACAAAAATCATATTCAGCAAAAAGCAGCTTGTCACCCACAGGCACCAAGGGCGCTCCTTGTCCGCCCAATTTCACATCGTCTACCCGAAAATCACAAACCACCGTCTTTCCTGTCTTTTCTGAAATACATGGAAGATTCCCTATTTGATATGTGATTCCTTTTTCGGGTTCATGAAAAACCGTATGCCCATGTGAAGCCACAAAGTCTATATCAGACAAGTTATTTTTTGAAATAAAGTCCGATATAACATCAGCTAAATAAATAGTGTATTCTTTGTCCAGTTTTTCTAAGGCTTCTTGGGATAGATGAATCGCATTTTTCAAGCGATTCCTCCACTGGTCATTATACGGAATTGTCTCACAACAAATTACATCAAAACTCCAAGAGGCTTTATTTTCAAATCGGACGTTCACCAAATCGATTCCGTCCAGCGATGTACCCGACATCACTCCTACAACGTTATAGTAATTCTTTTTCATATTCGGTAAAAATAAATAAGAATCATTGAAAATGTTACATTTTAAAATTATATTTGGGCAATCTATTAAAAATATCACAAAAATAGCATGGATTTCAGACTTTCCGAAGAACAATTAATGATTCAACAAGCGGCCAGGGATTTTGCAAAAACAGAACTGCTTCCCGGAGTTATCGAAAGAGATGAAAAACAAGAGTTTCCAAAAGAACAAGTAAAGAAAATGGGGGAGCTTGGTTTTTTAGGAATGATGACATCACCTGAATATGGTGGAAGTGGGATGGATACCATTTCTTATGTCTTGGTCATGAAGGAACTGTCAAAAATAGACGCTTCCTCATCAGTTATTGTAAGCGTAAACAATTCTTTGGTTTGCTGGGGATTGGAAAAATACGGCACCGAACAACAAAAGAAAAAATATTTAACCCGATTGGCTTCGGGAGACATCATAGGCGCTTTTTGCCTGTCTGAGCCTGAAGCGGGCAGTGATGCGACTTCACAAAAAACCACGGCTATAGACAAAGGTGATCACTATATCGTAAACGGTACCAAGAACTGGATCACCAACGGGAACTCTGCCGATGTTTATCTGGTTATTGCACAAACATATCCTGAAAAAAAACATAAGGGCATCAACGCACTTATACTCGAAAAAGGCATGCCCGGTTTTGAAATAGGTCCAAAGGAACAAAAACTCGGAATCCGCGGAAGCGACACCCATTCCCTTATTTTCAACGATGTAAAAGTCCCAAAAGAAAATCTCATTGGAGAAGATGGCTTCGGATTTAAATTCGCCATGAAAACCCTTTCCGGTGGAAGAATAGGAATTGCCGCCCAAGCCCTTGGAATAGCATGGGGAGCTTATGAACTTGCCAAAGAATACTCAAAAGTGAGAAAAGCTTTTGGTACTGAAATTTGCAACCATCAGGCTATTGCCTTCAAACTGGCCGATATGCATACCCAAATTAAAGCAGCAGAACATCTTGTGCTTAAAGCAGCTTGGGACAAAGACATAGATGAAGATTATGATATTTCAGGCTCCATGGCCAAGTTGTATGCTTCGGAAGTTGCTATGAATACCACTATTGAAGCCGTACAGATACATGGAGGAAACGGCTACGTAAAAGAATATCATGTAGAACGACTCATGCGGGACGCTAAGATCACCCAGATCTATGAAGGTACTTCAGAAATTCAAAAAATTGTAATTTCGCGAAGTCTTTTATCAGAATAGCCCCTGGTAAAACAAAAGTTTTTTAAATAAAAAGTATGGTTTTTAAAACAACCCCCTAAAAAATAAGGGGTTTTCTGAAAATAATTAGTTTTATACCCAAACACTCTCCTGTTTACACGGTATAGTGATCAAATTATCAATAAAAAATGAAATAACCCCTCAAAATTATAGGGGTTAGCAATATTTTGATCTTAAATTAACAATTTGATAATTTGCCATACCCCAAAATTTTGATATTGAATTTTTGACAACAATTAATTCCTAACGATTGATTTATTTCATCTTTTGATTCAAAATCTTGAAAAATTGACATCTTTCTGACTATTTTTGTGGAAACCACGTAAATTTATGAAGCCACAAGAACAAGGACTATACTCTCCGGAGTTTGAACATGACAATTGCGGTGCAGGCTTTATCTGTAACCTAAATGGAGTACGCACAAACGATATCATTCACAAAGCACTTGATATCTTAATCCGCTTGGAACACCGCGGTGCCGTAAGTGCCGACGGAAAAACCGGGGATGGTGCGGGAATCCTTATTGAAATCCCTCACGATTTCTTTAAAAAAGCATGTGATTTTGATATCCCTGAAGCTAAAGAATATGCCGCAGGAATGCTTTTCTTGCCTAAATCTGAAAATCAATCCAAAATGTGTATTGATATTTTTGAGGAGAACATCAAAAAGCAAGGGCTCAATATCATTGGCTGGCGTGATGTTCCTGTTGATCATAACTGTATCGGAGAAATTGCTGCTGAAACAGAACCCGGGATCAAGCAGGTTTTTATTGGTAAAAACGGACAAGGTCTTTCAGATGAAGAATTCAACGCAAAACTTTTTGCGGGAAGAAAGATTGCTGAGCATCAAATTTTAGCTTCCAACCTTTCCGAAGCTGAATATTTTTACTTTTCGAGTCTATCAACAACAACTATTATATATAAAGGACTTTTAATGCCTCAGGATATCAGCAGGTATTACAAAGACCTGATGCAACCTGAAGTGGTGACCAAACTTGCCTTGGTACACCAACGTTTCTCGACCAACACCTTCCCTACCTGGGATTTGGCTCAGCCATTCCGCTATATGTGCCACAATGGAGAGATCAATACCCTAAGAGGGAACCTGAGTAGAATGAAAGCTCGTGAAGAACTTTTCAAAAGTGATCTTTTTGGAGACACCCTAAAAGATATTCCTCCTGTGGTTTTGGAAGGGAAATCAGATTCTGCCTCTATGGATATGGTCCTAGAGCTTCTGCTACAAACAGGACGTTCGCTACCGGAAATCATGATGATGATGGTACCCGAAGCATGGGAAAAACACCAATCGATGTCCGATACCAAAAAAGCGTTCTATGAGTACAATTCGTGTATCATGGAACCATGGGACGGACCGGCTTCTATTCCTTTTACCGACGGAAATTATATCGGTGCCCTGCTGGACAGAAACGGTTTGAGACCTTCCCGATATACCGTTACCAAAGACGGTTATGTAATCATGTCTTCTGAAACCGGGGTGATCGACGTAAAACCTGAAAATGTAGAACTACACGGAAGGTTGGAGCCAGGACGTATGTTCTTGGTAGATATGATCGAAGGAAAAATTGTGGGTGACGAGGAGGTAAAAGAAAGTATTGTTACCAAAAGGCCATATAGAAAATGGTTGGATGAAAACCTATTACCATTGGCTGACGTTCCTTATACCGGAAACAAAACTCCTGTAGAAAAAGAAGATTTCGTAAAAAGACAAAAATTATTCGGATATACTATAGAAGATCTCAAAACCATTATTGCCCCTATGGCAGGATTGGGGAAAGAAGCCATTGGATCTATGGGAACAGATACGCCTTTGGCGGTATTGTCTGATAAACCTCAATTGCTTTTTAACTACTTCAAGCAGTTGTTTGCCCAGGTGACCAATCCACCTTTAGATGGTATCCGTGAAGAGATCGTCACAGACATCAGTCTATCGATTGGTGGCGACCGAAACATCTTTGATATTGTTCCGGAACAAGCCAAAAAACTGAAAATTCAGAATCCGGTAATATCCAACGAAGACCTTGACAAAATCAAATATATTAACCACCCGGACTTTAAGGCCGTTTCAATTTCAATCCTTTATGATATCAATAAAGGATTGAATGGCCTTGAAGCTCGTTTAGATGAAATCGTAGAAGAGATTTCATCTGCTATTGACGAAGGTCACAACATTATTATCCTATCTGATAGAAATGTTTCTTCCAAGATGGCACCTATTCCTTCTGCTTTAGCGTGTTCTTATGTACACCACTCGCTGAAGAAAAAAGGAAAAAGGTCGTCTATTGGAATCATTATAGAATCTGCCGAACCAAGGGAACCACATCATTTCGCGCTCTTGTTCGGTTATGGTGCCAGTGCCATCAACCCGTATATGGTTAATGAGATTATTGCCAAAATGGTTACCGATGGCGAAGTAAACTCCAGCTTTGAAGAAGCTATTAACAACTTCAACATAGCCATAGGAAAAGGTATCGTGAAAATCATGAACAAAATCGGTATTTCCACTTTGCATTCCTATAGAGGGGCTCAAATATTTGAAGCTTTAGGGCTCAACAAGAAGTTTGTCGATAAATATTTCCGCGGTACTGCAACCCGAATTGAAGGAATCGGTATTTATGAAATAGAAAGAGAAATTCAAGAGCGATTTACTAAAGCTTTTACCGAAAGTGAAGCAGCCCTTGACCTGGAAATTGGCGGTGATTACCGTTGGCGCAGGAATGGAGAACGCCATATGTTCAACCCAACTACCGTAGCAAAACTTCAACAGGCCGTAAGAAGCAATAAATTTGACAGCTACAAGGAATACTCAAACATGATCAACGAGCAAAGTGAACGCTTGATGACATTAAGAGGTATGTTCAAATTTAAAGAACTCAATCCTATTTCTATTGATGAAGTAGAACCGTGGACAGATATCGTAAAACGCTTTAAGACCGGAGCTATGTCGTTTGGATCGATTAGTAAGGAAGCGCATGAGAACCTTGCTATCGCGATGAACAGGATACAAGGAAAAAGTAATTCGGGTGAAGGTGGAGAAAATCCGGATCGTTTCCATAAAGACCTTAATGGAAACTGGAGAAACAGTGCAATCAAACAGGTTGCCTCCGGACGTTTTGGTGTATCGATCAACTACTTGAGCAATGCCAAGGAGATCCAAATAAAAATGGCACAAGGGGCTAAGCCCGGTGAAGGAGGACAATTGCCAGGACCAAAAGTAAATCCGGCGATTGCAAAAACAAGAAATTCCACACCTTATGTAGGTTTAATCTCGCCACCCCCACACCACGATATTTATTCTATTGAGGATTTGGCACAGCTCATCTTCGACCTGAAAAATGCCAATCGCGAAGCGCGAGTAAATGTAAAACTCGTTTCTGAAGTGGGTGTTGGAACCATTGCTGCCGGAGTTGCCAAAGCAAAAGCCGACGTAGTTCTTATTTCCGGTTTTGATGGAGGTACGGGAGCTTCTCCCCTCACCTCGTTGAGACATGCCGGATTGCCGTGGGAATTGGGAATTGCCGAAGCACAACAAACATTGGTTTTGAATGACCTCCGCAGCAGGATTGTTGTAGAATGTGACGGACAGTTAAAAACCGGACGTGATGTTGCTATTGCCTGTTTGTTGGGTGCTGAAGAATTTGGTTTTGCCACCGCTCCCTTAGTAGCTTCAGGATGCATCATGATGCGTGCCTGCCACCTAAACACTTGTCCGGTAGGTATTGCCACACAGGATCCTGAATTGCGTAAAAACTTTAAAGGAACCCCTGAGCATGTGATCAACTTCATGTATTTCATCGCTCAGGAATTGAGACAGATCATGGCCGATCTCGGCTTTAGGTCCATTGATGAAATGGTGGGGCAAAGTCAGAAAATTGACATGAATAAAGCCATTGAACATTATAAAGCTCAAGGAATCGACCTTTCAAACATCTTGTACAAACCAAGAGTTCCTGAGCATGTAAAACTATACAACACAGAAAAACAAGACCATCAACTGGACAATGTGCTCGACTTTGAGATTCTGCGTCTAGCACACCCAGCTGTGTATCGAAAAGAAAAAATGAGTTTGGATTTCCCAATCACAAACATCAACCGAACCACTGGAGCGATCTTGAGTAATGAAATCTCAAAAATTCATGGAGAAAATGGACTTCCGGAAGATACGCTTACCCTTAATTTCACAGGATCGGCCGGACAGAGTTTTGGTGCTTTTTCAACCAAAGGATTGACCTTAAAAGTAAACGGAAATACCAACGATTACTTCGGAAAAGGACTTTCAGGCGCTAAACTGGTTGTAAAAGTTCCTGAAGGCGCAACCTTCAAACCGGAAGAAAATGTCATCATCGGAAATGTTGCCATGTATGGAGCCATCAACGGGGAAGCCTACATCAACGGAATTGCCGGTGAGCGTTTCTTGGTTAGAAATTCCGGAGTGAAAGCTGTAGTTGAAGGTATCGGAGACCACGGTTGTGAGTATATGACCGGAGGTATTGCGGTAATCCTTGGTAAGATAGGACGAAATTTCGCTGCCGGTATGAGCGGTGGTATTGCTTATATCTACAATCCTGACAATTCTTTAGACACCAATAATATCAATATGGAAATGGTCGAATTGGAAGAACTGACGGATAAAGATGAAAAAGAACTGAGCCGTTTGATCAATAAGCATATTGAATATACCGACAGTCCACTTGCAAAACGAATTGTGGCCGATTGGGAGAAAAACAGTAAAAAGTTCGTCAAAGTTATGCCAACAGAATATAAAAAGGCATTGGAGATGCTAGAAAAACAAGAAAACAAAGTAGAACAATTAACAACAGCATAATATGGGAAAGCTAAGAGGATTTTTAGAATACGACAGACAAGATGAAGATACTGTTGTTGTTGACGAACGTGTAAAAAATTATAACGAGTACACCAAAGAGCTCGATACCGAAGAACTGAATAAAGAAGGCGGTCGGTGTATGGATTGTGGCATTCCCTTTTGCCATAGTGGGTGCCCGCTTGGAAACCTTATTCCTGATTTTAACGATGCCGTATACAAGAACGACTGGAGTAAAGCCCTGCGCATTCTTCATTCAACCAATAATTTTCCTGAGTTCACCGGAAGATTGTGTCCCGCACCTTGTGAATCATCTTGTGTTTTGGGAATCATTCAACCTCCGGTATCTATCGAACTTATAGAAAAATATATTGTAGAGCGAGGCTTTAAAGAAGGATGGATAAAGCCAAATCCACCTGAAAATCGCACTGGAAAAACTGTAGCCGTTGTTGGTTCCGGACCGGCAGGACTTGCGGCAGCACAACAACTCAACCGAGCCGGACACACAGTAACCGTTTTTGAACGAGACAAAAAAATTGGCGGATTACTGCGCTACGGAATTCCTGATTTTAAATTAGAGAAAAAGGTGATAGACCGCCGTCTTGATATTATGAAAGAAGAAGGCATCGAATTCAAAACCAATGTTCACGTAGGTAAGAATTACGACGTGGAAAAACTAAACGATTTTGATGCAGTGGTATTGTGCGGTGGAGCTACACAACGAAGAAAGCTCCCTATTCCCGGTGCCGACGCAAAGGGTGTTGTTCAAGCCATGGAATTCCTAAAGCGTAACAACGAAGTTGTAGACGGACTCGAAGAACCTACTGAAGCATTGCATGCCAAAGGAAAGAATGTCATCGTCATTGGTGGTGGAGATACCGGTTCTGACTGTGTTGGGACATCCAACAGACATGGAGCAAAATCAGTGACCAATTTTGAAATTATGCCTATGCCTTCAAGCATGCGTACAGAGGACAACCCATGGCCATTTTGGCCTTTCACGTTAAAAACAACCTCTTCACACGAAGAGGGTTGTGATAGAAACTGGAGTATACTTACCAAAGAGTTTGTAAAAGACGGAAAAGGGAACCTGAAAGGTATTAAGACTGTTGATGTAAAATGGAAAAAAATTCCAGGGGAGCGACCTCAACTACAAGAAGTTGAAGGAACTGAAAAAGAATGGCCTTGCGAATTAGCATTATTGGCTTTAGGATTTACAGGTCCGGAAGCTACTTTGAGTGAGCAATTAGGACTTCACACAGACGACAGAAGCAACATCGAAGGTAATGATTATCAAACCAATATCCCTCATATATTTACTGCAGGAGATATGCGCAGAGGTCAGTCATTGATCGTTTGGGCGATTTCTGAAGGTAGGGAAGCTGCACATCATGTAGATAAATTTCTGATGGGCACTTCTGCCCTCCCTCTAAAAGGGAACGGAGATCTTCCTTCTGCTTAGAGCATGTTTAAACTGGTTTGATTGAAGCGAAAAATGCTCTTAGGTTAAATATTTATTTTTGATTAGTTATGAGTAAGACAGCCGGCTTAATTAAGTCGGCTGTTTTTTTGTAGGATTGTTCGGTTTTGTTTCCATTTTTGTATTTTGCCCAAAATTTTTTTCATGCAAGAAACACCCATCTTTACAGACGACACTATTGTATTTGGTATTATCATGTTGTGTTTAGGCTTTGTTTTCTATACTTCAGCCATAAAAACAGGATTTTGGAACAAGTTCTATAAAATAGTGCCTTCGGTACTGATGTGCTATTTACTCCCTTCCCTTTTCAGTTCTTTTGGGGTGATTTCAGACGAAACATCAAACCTCTATTTTATTGCCAGCAGGTATTTACTTCCTGCCTCACTGGTGTTAATGACCCTGAGTATCGACCTAAAAGCTGTTTTCAATCTCGGACCAAAAGCGCTTATCATGTTTTTTACAGGAACGATCGGGATTATTATAGGCGGACCATTGGCTATCTTGCTTATTTCTGCCGTATCGCCGGAAACCGTGGGTGGTATTGGTCCTGATGCTGTATGGAGAGGCTTGGCCACCTTGGCCGGAAGTTGGATTGGCGGAGGCGCCAACCAAGCTGCCATGCTCGAAATTTTCCAATATAACCCTGAAAAATACGGTGGTATGGTGCTTGTAGACATTGTTATGGCTAACCTATGGATGGCCATCGTACTATTGGGAATCGGAAAAAGCAAACGAATAGACCGCTGGTTCAAAGCAGACAACACTGCCATAGAAACCCTAAAAAACAAGGTAATAACGTTTACTGAAAAAGTAACCCGTGTTCCTTCTCTTGGAGATCTGGTTATGATCCTCGCCATTGCATTCGTTGCTGTAGGATTTGCACATTGGGGAGCCAACAATATTTCTACTTTTCTCACCAATAATTTTGAATCCATCAGCGATTCTAAAAACGCACTTTCTTCTTTTGGTTCGCAGTTCTTTTGGATGATCACTATCGCGACTGTTATCGGAATTGTACTTTCATTCACAAAGTTTAAAAATTATGAAGGTGCCGGTGCAGGTAAAATAGGATCAATCTGTATTTATATTCTGGTAGCCACCATTGGTATGAAAATGAATGTCTTTAGGATTTTTGAAAACCCCGGGCTTATTGCTATCGGTTTTGTTTGGATGGCCTTCCATGCCGGTTTGTTGATCTTAGTAGCCAAACTCATCAAAGCTCCGTACTTCTTCCTGGCCGTTGGTAGTCAGGCAAATGTTGGTGGGGCAGCTTCAGCTCCTGTAGTTGCAGCAGCTTTCCACCCTTCTTTGGCAACCGTCGGGGTGTTGTTGGCCGTTTTTGGATATGCTGTTGGAACCTATGGCGCCATTTTATGTGCTTATTTGATGGAAATCGCATCCAAAGTGTAGCAATTTATATAAGAATTACGCATATTTGCCCTTCAAATTAATTACCCAGAGGATAGCATACAGAACTTTTCAAAGGGAAAAAAACAAAATATGTACCGAATACTAATAACCGGACTTCTGGCCCTCTTTCTTTTTTCATGTGGAAAAGAAAAAGCCAATATGATTGTAAAAGGAAATGTCGAAGGACTGAAAAAAGGAACCTTGTATTTCCAAAAAAATGGGGATAGTAGTATCGTATCCATCGATTCATTGACGATTGATGGCAATGCCGATTTTACCTTCTCCACCAATGTTGAAAATCCGGAGATTTTCTACCTGTACCTTGACAAAAACGATGGGAATCCACTGAACGACCGATTCGAGTTTTTTGGGGAAGAAGGTACGATCACTATCAACACCACTAGGGATTATTTTGCGCCTGAAGCTCAAGTGGAAGGCTCTAAAAGCCATGAAAAATTGGCTGAATACAAAAAAATGATCTCTAAATTCAGTAATAAAAATCTCGATTTGATAAAAGAGACACTCGACGCTACTAAAAGTGGGGACACCATCTTGGCAGATTCCCTTCAAAAAGTTTCTGATAATAATATGAGACGTAGTTATTTGTACACCTTGAATTTTGCCATAAACAACAAGGAATCATATGCAGCACCATATATCATCTTGAGCAATGCCGACAACATCAATGTCAAGTTTTTAGATTCCATCAACAAGACCTTGAGTTCAGAAATAAGCAATTCTAAGTACGGAAAAATGCTTGCTGAATATATCGACAAGCGAAAAGAACTACAAGAAGCTGTAAAGGACTCTATTCAGTAAACAGCTAACTTTTTAAAAATACAATTCACCCTGTTTGACTATCTAAAATAGACCGACAGGGTGTTTTGTTATGCCCCCATCCAACTTTCCCTGACTTTAAAAAAATAGTATCTTTGAGAGGATGTGGATATTATTTTACCTACAATAACAACCATCATAAAAAAACAAATTCACCAATAAATTTGCAATATGAACTCTGAAATCTTAGTTAAAGAGTGGTTTGACAAATGGGAAAAAGGAAATTATTTCGACTTGCCGATTTCAGAGAATTTCCGACATATAAGTCCGTTTGGTACAATCAACGGAAAGCAAGCCTATCTCGATTTGGTGAAGAAAAATGAAGATAAATTCCTGAATCAAACTTTTGAAATACACGATGGAATTTACGAAGACGACCGTGCCTGTGTCCGCTACACGACAAAACAAGGAAATGATTTCACTCTGGATGTAAGTGAATGGTATTATTTTAAAGATCATCTGATTAAAAAGGTTATAGCCTATTACCATATTGGTAAAATACGTGATGAAAGAAAGTTACAGGAATAAGTATGGAAAATCTAATCAAGGAAATCAGAAATTGCACAATATGCGAAGATTATCTCCCAAACGAACCAAGGCCAATTCTGCAGGCGAGTTCATCTTCCAAAATAATCATCATTGGTCAGGCTCCCGGGCAAAAAGTGCAAAATAGCGGTATCCCATGGGATGATGCCAGCGGAAACAATTTAAGGAAATGGTTGGCTGTGGATAAACAACAATTTTATGACGAGAAACTATTCGCATTGATCCCTATGGGTTTTTGTTTTCCCGGTACAGGAAAATCGGGTGATTTACCCCCGAGAAAAGAATGTGCCCCAAAGTGGCATCAGCAGGTTTTTACCCATATGAAAGAGGCTGAACTGATTATTCTCATTGGACTCTATGCACAGAAATACTATTTGGCAAATGACGCAAAAAGAACTTTGACAGAAACCGTTAAAAACTACGATTCCTATTTACCAAAATATCTGCCTTTACCACATCCATCCCCTAGAAATAATATTTGGTTAAGGAAAAATAGTTGGTTTGAAACCGATGTCATTCCGGTATTACAGGAAAGAGTAAGCCGACTTGTTAAATAATGATCAAACAGAATAGTTAAAAAAGGTTTGTTCTTTTGATAAATCAATTTTATAAAAAACAACTAACTTTTATCTTATTAAGAAAAATTATTTATGATTAACTTTAAAACTATAAGCACTCTCAATGAAGAACTAAACCCGAGAAGGATTTTAAAATACGTACTTCTACACTGCAAGGATGGAAGCACCACTCTAATGATCGATGATAAAGAATACCGTCTTTATAAAGATCAAGTCATTACCATTACTTCCGGTCAAATACATTTTATTAAAGAATTAAATGGGGCATTGTCTATTTTGGAATTTACATTGGATTTCTTTTGTAAAGACGATAATGATATCGAGCTCATTTTTCACAATGGCCTCTTTTGTCATTTCGGTATGAATGAAATCATCACTTTAAAAGACCCGAAAATGTTTTCTGAACTATGTCGTAAAATAAATAATGAGCTGATTGAAAAACCATACCAATACTTAATCTCTATTCGTTCTTATATAGAACTTCTTTTGGTGGAGATCAACAGAACAAAGATTGAAAATGGAGATGAAATTTGGAAGCCGGATGCATTGTTTTTAAATTTTTTAGAACATGTCAGAAAGCATTTTAAGGACAACTACAATGTGAGCCAATTTGCCGATAAACTTCATACCACGGAATTAAAATTAAATGAACTATCAAAACTACACACTGATAAAACAGCACAGAATGTGATATACAGTCTTGTTGTTTCAGAAGCAAAACGAATGCTGATCTACCAAAAAATATCAATCAAAGAAATAGCTTTCGAACTTGGTTTCAATGACCCATATTATTTTTCAAACTTTTTCAAAAAATATACCAACACCTCTCCAAAATCCTACAGAAAAACCCATTCTTTATAAGATTTTACATCCCTTTCTTAAAATCGTCTATTTTTTACCTTTCCCTAATACACCAAATTTGTGTTTATAAACATAGCATTATTTTTTTAACCAAAAATCAAAAAAAATGAACACAAACATTCAAGATTACATCGTTAAAACACCCAACATGGACTGGCAACCGTTAGTTGAAAAAGGAACTCATTACAAAGGGATGTATGTTAAATCATTACGATATGACAAAACATCCCAGCGTTCTACCAGCATAATACTCAAATTTGAACCAAATGCGAGTTATCCCTACCACAACCATCCATCAGGAGAAGAGTTGTACGTATTGGAAGGATCGGCCATCATTGAAGGAGCAACTTTACATGCTGGTGACTACTTATATACCCCACCAAATTTTAAGCATTCGGTAAAAACAGAAACAGGTTGTGTTATCCTGTTTATAGTACCGGAAGAAGTCGAAATCCTGTAAACAAAAAGAGGTTGTCTAAAAAGCCCTTAGTGAATTTGATTTGTCAGTCTGAGCCTGTCGAAAACATATTGAACTTCAATAAATTATGCTTCGACAAGCTCAGCATGACATCTGAATTTACAGCTTTTTTGAGCCGATGGAGGGACTCCCTTCGTCTACGCTCAGGACAGGCTTCTCGCCCCTCTAATTTTATTTTCATCAACGACGTCACAAACAAAAAAGGCCTCTCAATTTTTGAGAGGCTTTCTTTTGAGCCGATGGAGGGACTCGAACCCACGACCTGCTGATTACAAATCAGCTGCTCTAGCCAGCTGAGCTACATCGGCCTTTACTCACTAAGTGAGATTTTAAATATCTCGAAGCTTACACTTAAATATTTTTTAGGTTGTCCCTAGTGCCTTTTGGGCCTGCCTTTGTCGGCAGGCAGGCTTACCCCGAAGTATTTTACATTAAAAATGTCCGCAAATATAATCCTGAAAATTATTTTTGCAAACTTTTTATTTTGAAAAAAATGTATCTGATTTACAATCAGGAAGTCGGAAGTTTATTCAATTTTTCAACTAACTTTTTAGCCTTGTCGTCCAGCTCTTTCCTGATGGCTTTGAAATGCGTTTTTTTATCCTCTTTTTTCACATCCTTATCGTTTACCTTAACGATCAGGTCATCAAAAATTTCAATGGCTTCATCTATTATTTTGTCGCCTTTTTTTGAGTTCGGATTATTGGTGCTGATCTCCCAAACATATACCGCTTCAATGATTTCACCCAACTCATAGTTGATATCCTTCTTTAAGTCTCTTATACTAGCCATAATTATCAAGATTTAAATATAAAAATACATTATTTTTCATGAACTCGTTTAAACTTTTTTGATGGAAGCGAAAAAGCTTAAATGAGTTTTATATATGGACTTCCAAAATCTTTGCGTTTTGGGCACTAATACTAATTTCGTTGACCGATGCCGGAATTAAAATTGTCTCCCCTTGGTTCAGGCTTTCTTTATATTCTCCTGAGCTCACCTGTGCTTTTCCATCCACACAGATATAAATACTGAACGAATCACGGTTCACCAGCTGCTTTACAAAAGTCCCCACCACATTGATGTAATTGGTGGTAAAATATGGACAACGCACCATGTTGTTTGACGAATTGTACTCCTTATCATACAAAACCAAATAATCATCTTTCTTTTCGTAGTCGATGGCATCAACGGCCAATTCTGTATGCAGCTCCCTTGTGTTACCGTCTTTATCCTTACGTTCGTAATCATAAATACGGTAAGTCACGTCTGAAGTTTGTTGGATTTCAGCCAATAAAATCCCTGCACCAATGGCGTGTACTTTTCCGGTATTGATAAAGAAGGTATCTCCAGCCTTTACCTTTTCGGCATTTAAAATCTCGAGTAATTTCCCCTCTTTAAGATGCTTTAGGTATTCTTCTTTGGTCAAGGTTTCTTTAAACCCGAGTATCAATTCTGATCCTTCATCGGCTTGCATCACATGCCACATTTCTGTTTTTCCGAAGGAATTATGCCTTTCTTTTGCCAAGGCATCGTTAGGGTGCAATTGTACCGAAAGGTCGAGTTTGGCGTCGATAAACTTGATTAGAATCGGAAATTTGCTACCAAAACGCTCATAAACGCTTCTTCCCAACAACTCCGCTTTATAGCTGTCGATAAGCTCTTGAAGTGTTTTTCCTTCCAAAGCACCGCTTTTGACTACCGAAACATTGTTTTCCACTGCTGATATTTCCCAACTTTCTGCGGCAGTTTCAGTTTTTACGTTTTTTCCTAATACTTCTTTTAGTTTAGTTCCTCCCCATAGATATTCTTTAAAAATAGGGGAAAATTTCAATGGATATAAATTCATTTGTAATGATGGTGACTACTGTCTTTTAATTAGTAATAATTTATGCACCGTTGTAGGTCACAAAATTTCTTGGTGTTTCATAAAGCTTGATTTCGAGCTCATACTGCTCTAAAAATGGTTTCAAGCGATTGTAGATCACCACAGCTATATTTTCCACCGTCGGATTGAGCGATTTGAACTCAGGCACTTCGATATTCAGGTTTTTATGATCAAAGTGTTCTTCAACTTCCCTGACGATAAGATCTTTCAATATCTTCAAGTCGATTACAAATCCGGTTTCGGGATCTACTTCCCCGATAACACTAACTGTAAGATCGTAATTGTGCCCGTGGTAATTCGGATTACTGCATTTGCCAAAGACCTCCCTGTTCTTTTCATCACTCCAATCCTTACGATACAACCGATGTCCGGCATTAAAATGTGCTTTTCTGCTTACTTTCAACCTCATATCGTTGATGGGTCTATATGTTCATAAAATTTATCAAAAATGATCTTGAACCAAGCCGTGTATATCTCCGGATTCACTTCCATATCTTTTTTGATGTCTTGTAGCGACACCCATTTCCATGCAACAACCTCATCAGAATTAATATTAGGTTCGCCGTTGAACTTCCCTATCATGATATGGTCGTATTCGTGTTCGGTAAGACCGTTATCAAACGGCACCTTGTAGATAAAAGACAATACATTTTCCAAATCGGTTGTAAAGCCCATCTCTTCCATAAGGCGTCTTTTTCCGGCTTCAATATTGCTCTCGCCCTCTCGCTGGTGACTGCAACAGGTGTTGGTCCACAATCCCGGAGAATGATATTTATGTAAGGCGCGTTGCTGGATCATGGTCTCACCTTTGTCATTAAAAACAAAGACAGAAAAAGCCCTGTGCAACAATGCTTTTTCATGTGCTTCGATCTTCTCCATCAAGCCTATTTGCTCATCCTGTTCGTTAACAAGAATTACTTTTTCTTTTCCCATTCAGCTCTTTTTCATTCAAATTAAGCTCTAAAAGTACACAACAAAGCTACAAAATTGGTTAAGCATATCATAAAACAATAAAATCATCCTAAATAATGGTTCTTCTTATAGATTCAATTATTTTTGCAGACCTTAACTGTGAAGCATGCGTTTAGAAGAAGAGATCAAAAAAAGAAGAACATTCGGGATTATTTCCCACCCCGATGCGGGTAAAACCACTTTAACTGAAAAGCTACTGCTTTTTGGTGGTGCCATACAAGAAGCTGGCGCCGTAAAAAGCAATAAGATCAAAAAGGGAGCAACCAGTGATTTTATGGAGATCGAACGCCAAAGGGGGATCTCGGTAGCTACTTCGGTTTTGGCATTCAACTATAAAAACAAAAAGATAAACATTCTCGATACACCGGGCCATAAGGATTTTGCTGAAGATACCTTTAGAACCCTTACTGCCGTGGATAGTGTTATCGTAGTGATCGACGTTGCCAAAGGAGTGGAGGAACAAACCGAAAAACTGGTCGAGGTTTGCCGCATGCGTAACATCCCTATGATCGTTTTCATCAACAAACTGGACCGCGAAGGAAAAGACGCTTTCGATCTTTTGGACGAGGTGGAGCAAAAATTGAACCTGAAAGTAACTCCGCTGAGTTTCCCTATCGGAATGGGATATGATTTTAAAGGAATTTATAATGTTTGGGAGAAAAACATCAATCTTTTTAGCGGTGACAGCAAAAAGAATATCGAAGAAACCATCGCTTTCGACAATGTAGAAAGTCCGGAACTCGAAAAGATCATCGGGGAAGATGCAGCTGATGAACTCCGGGAAAACCTTGAATTGGTGTATGAGGTCTATCCTGATTTTGATCGGGAAGAATACATAAAAGGAGAGCTCCAACCTGTTTTCTTTGGTTCGGCATTAAACAATTTTGGAGTGAGGGAACTGTTGGATTGTTTTGTGGAGATCGCCCCTCCCCCGCTGCCCAAAAAAGCTGAAGAGCGCCTGGTAAAACCTAACGAAAACGATTTTTCAGGTTTTGTATTTAAAATCCACGCCAATATGGATCCAAAACATCGCGACCGACTCGCTTTCATTAAAATAGTTTCAGGAACTTTTGAAAGAAACACCCCCTATTTACACGTTCGAAATAACAAAAAACTCAAGTTTTCGAGTCCGAATGCTTTTTTTGCTGAAAAAAAAGAGATCGTAGACGTTTCCTATGCAGGTGATATTGTCGGTTTACATGATACCGGAAATTTTAAGATCGGTGATACCCTAACACAAGGTGAAGTTCTGAATTTTAAAGGGATTCCGAGTTTCTCTCCCGAGCACTTTAGGTATATCAACAATGCCGATCCTATGAAAGCCAAACAATTGAACAAAGGGATCAACCAGTTGATGGATGAAGGTGTGGCACAGCTTTTCACCTTGGAAATGAACAACCGAAAAATAATAGGAACGGTTGGAGCACTTCAATACGAAGTAATCCAATACCGTCTGGAACACGAATACGGAGCAAAATGCACCTACGAGAACCTTCCTGTTCACAAAGCCTGTTGGGTAGAACCTGAAGATCTGAACAGTGAAGAGTTTGCCGAGTTCAAACGTGTAAAACAAAAATTCCTCGCTAAAGACAAACAGGGACAATTGGTGTTTTTAGCCGACTCTGCTTTTTCTATCCAAATGACACAACAAAAATACCCGAATGTAAAACTACATTTTGTCTCGGAGTATAAATAATTACGAAATACCAGAATAGAAATACGAAATACTTCCAACTTCGTATTTCTATTTTCTAAACTTATAAAGTCCTCCCCCAACGCCTCCTAAGGAGGGGAGCATATTTCTCTGCTTTTATTAGAGAATCCCGTTAATATCGTCTTAAACTTAGTGCTTGAAAATTATGAAATCTCCCCCCTTCGGGCCTTCGGGGGGATTAAGGGGGGAACAAAAAAAGCCCGGATCTCCACCCGGGCTTCACGCACTAATATACTAAGATGTTAGGTTTATCGTAACCGATCAACAGATTTTACGAGATCTTCGTCCTTTTTAATGGCCTTATTGGCCAACACTAAAAAAACGATAGAAACAATAGGTAGAAGCATCCCAATACCCTTCTCAGAAATATTACTTTCTCCGGATAAGATTAGCGACCGATAAACGAAAAATCCTAGTAAAAAAAGATTCAATATCATGTTCAATCTGTTCAAGACAAATTGATTTTTTCTGTTTTTAAATAGGAATATAGCAACAAAAGCAAGTGCAGCAATCCCGATAAACAATCCTAAATACAACATATTATCGGTTGCATACACTTTTTGTCCATCATTGTTTGTCCACAAATTTACCAAAAATGGTAAAGCGCTACTCACAATAACAACAATCAGTAAATATATGCTTTGTATGCGTTGTATCACTTTTTTGCTTTTTATTGAACTCGCTTAAATATTTTTAATCGGCTTAAAAGAGTGATTTTCGCTTCAATCAAAATATTTTAATGAGTTCATTGGGCAAAAATAACGTTCTTTTTGAAAAAATGTGCTTGTTTGTTAAAATAAATTTGTATTATTGCGTAGTCAATTCGGAACAAGTACTTTACTACGATTGTATTTGCACTTCTATTAATTTTTTCGAGAGAAAATATCATTTTACCTCAAACTCATAATTATTTATTTTATCAATGTTTGAAATTTCAGATTTAAAAGCAAAAAAACTTGCTGAGCTACAGGAAATTGCCAAAGTAGCGGGAATTCCTAAATACAAATCCCTTAAAAAAGACGATTTAATATACCAAATCCTAGATATACAGGCAGCTAGCCCGGAAGCGGTGGCAAAAGAAAAAGAAGAAAGGGAAAAGAAAACCCCTGCACGGAAACCTGTTCAAAGGAAAAGAACAGCCAGAACAACAAAAAAGACAACAAGCCCTGCAACTAGCTCGGCTTCAAAAAACACTCCTCAAAAAACAGCGGAAAAACCCCAAAAAGAGGTGGAAAACACAAAAAAGGAGAGCAAAACCGCTGCTGTTCCCAAAAAAGAACAACAAAAAAGCGTGGATCAAAAACAACATAAAACGGCGAGCAAAGACCATAAAAGTGGTCAACAACGCAAAGACAGTAGCTCAAGCCGTAATCAATCTCAATCACATCAACACAAAAAAAGTTCGCCAAAAGACAGGGATAACTATGACAAGGAAAAGAAAAACCGATATAGAGAACCCGATTTTGAGTTTGATGGCATCGTAGAAAGTGAAGGTGTTCTTGATATCATGCAAGATGGTTACGGATTTTTAAGAAGTAGTGACTACAACTATCTGTCTTCTCCTGATGACATTTATGTATCACAATCACAAATACGTTTGTTTGGTCTAAAAACGGGAGATACTGTAAAAGGTACCGTAAGACCTCCAAAAGAAGGTGAGAAATATTTTCCGCTTATCAAGGTAAATCAAATCAACGGACTCGACCCACAAGTGGTAAGAGATCGTGTTTCTTTTGAGCATCTCACACCTCTTTTTCCGGATGAAAAATTCAGATTGGCAGAAAAACAAAGTACGATCTCTACAAGGATTGTCGATTTGTTTTCTCCTATAGGAAAAGGACAGCGTGGTATGATCGTTTCTCAGCCAAAAACTGGTAAAACCATGTTGCTGAAAGACATTGCAAATGCTATTGCTGCCAACCACCCTGAAGTATTTCAGCTTATCCTTTTGATCGATGAGCGTCCTGAAGAGGTAACCGATATGCAGCGTAACGTTAGAGGTGAAGTGATCGCTTCTACTTTTGATGAACCTGCCGATAGACACGTAAAAGTGGCTAACATTGTTTTGGAAAAAGCAAAACGTTTGGTAGAATGTGGTCATGATGTAGTGGTGCTTCTAGACTCCATTACGCGTTTAGCAAGAGCCTATAACACTGTTCAACCTGCCAGTGGTAAAGTATTAAGTGGGGGTGTTGATGCCAATGCGCTACACAAACCAAAACGTTTCTTTGGTGCTGCGAGAAATATTGAAGGTGGTGGATCGCTAACGATTATTGCAACCGCACTTACCGATACAGGCTCTAAAATGGACGAAGTGATCTTTGAAGAATTTAAAGGAACCGGTAACATGGAACTACAACTCGACAGGCGAATTGCCAACAGACGTATCTTCCCTGCTATCGACCTTATCTCCTCTTCCACACGTCGCGACGACTTGTTATTGGACGAAAACTCCATCCAACGTATGTGGATCATGCGCAAATATCTGTCAGATATGAATCCACTGGAAGCGATGGAATTCATGGAACAACGCATAAAAGTAACCAAGAATAACGAAGAATTTTTAATGACGATGAATCAGTAAATAATTCTTCCAAGTATAATATTCAAAAATCCTGTCTTTCATGAGGCAGGATTTTTTTTATTTAATACTTTCCATATATCGATATAGGTTATAAGACTGTTAATGAATTCGCTATATCCGTATTTTTTTATAATTTACTGAAAAATAACAGTTTATGATTCCTTTAAAGAAATTCACCACCCCTATCATTCTATTCTTGGTCGCCATTTTTTTTAAATGGGGCAATCAAAGCTTCTTCGATTTCAACAGAGACACCACATTTCTTATTGAGAAGCTTAGTTCTATATTATTGATCATTAGTATTACTTGGGCATTAATTATTCTTCTGAAAGTTTTTAAAAAGCGATATCTGAAGCGTTATAACCTTGAGCAAGAAAACAACCTTGACGCTCGAAAACTCTACACGCAGTTTAATATCCTCGAGAGAATCAGCATCTTTATTATTGTCCTTATTGCCATTGCATCCATATTATTGCTTTTTGAAGGAGTTCGTAAAGTAGGCATTAGCCTATTTGCTTCTGCCGGAGTTGCCGGGATCATATTAGGTTTGGCCGCACAAAAGGTCATAGGATCCATTTTAGCGGGTTTACAAATTGCCATTTCGCAACCTATAAGGCTAGATGATGTTTTAGTAGTTGAAGGTGAATGGGGCTGGGTTGAAGAAATAACCTTAACCTTTGTCGTAGTGAGAATATGGGACAAGCGTCGCCTTATATTACCCACCACCTATTTTATTGAAAAACCCTTTCAAAACTGGACACGCACCAATGCCGATATTTTAGGAACTGTTTTTATTTATACCGACTACAACATTCCCTTTGATGTCCTTCGGAAAGAACTCAACCGGTTACTTGAAGGTAATCCGCTATGGGACGGAAAAGCCAATGTAATTCAAGTAACCGATTGTAAAGAAAATTATGTGGAGATAAGGGCATTGATGAGCGCTAAAAACTCTCCACAAGCATGGGATCTTCGTGTGTATATTCGTGAAAAACTAATCGAATTTGTCCAAAGGGAATATCCGGACAGCCTTCCAAAAACAAGGATACTTGTTAAAAATTCAGAAGAAAAATTTACTGATAAGCCTTAATATCTACTTATAATTCTGTTTTGTTTCTATGACGTTCTCTTGCCAAAAGGGTGTTTTTTAACAACATAGCGATGGTCATAGGACCTACTCCCCCGGGAACCGGAGTGATAAAGCTGGCTTTTTTGCTCACATTCTCAAAATCCACATCACCTGTGATTCTGTATCCTTTAGGTCTGTCTTCATCCGGAACGCGTGTAATCCCCACATCGATAATTACAGCATCATCTTTTACCATCTCTGCTTTTAAGAAATTAGGAGATCCCAAGGCTGTAATGATAATATCTGCTTGAGAAGTGATCTGCGTAATGTTTTTGGTGTGACTGTGGGTAAGTGTCACCGTTGAATTTCCTGGGAAACCTTTTCTCCCCATCAAAATACTCATAGGGCGCCCCACAATATGCGAACGACCAATAACAACTGTATGTTTTCCTTTGGTTTCTACTCCATAACGTTCCAATAACTCCAAAATCCCGAAAGGTGTAGCCGGAATAAACGTACTCATATCCAAGGCCATTTTCCCAAAATTCATCGGATGAAAACCATCCACATCCTTATCAGGATCTACAGCCATCAATACCTTTTGTTCGTCAATCTGATCCGGTAACGGAAGTTGCACTATAAATCCGTCGATATCCTCGTCATTGTTCAACTCTTCTATTTTATTGAGTAGCTCCAGCTCGCTGGTGGTATTCGGAAGTTTTACCAAAGTAGATTCAAAACCAACACGCTCACAGGATTTCACTTTACTACCCACGTAGGTCAAACTCGCTCCGTCGTTTCCTACGAGAACAGCGGCTAAGTGAGGTACCTTTTCTCCGCGTTCCCTCATTTTATCAACTTCAGCAGTAATTTCGTCTTTTATCTGGTTGGATATTTTTTTACCGTCTAAGATTGTCATTTTTTATGTTTTAGATTCAAAGTTCAAGATTTAAAATTTAAAGTTCAAGATTTAAGGTTTAATGCCCTTTTTGGTGTTATTTGAACTTTGAATAGCCTACTTCAATCCGCTCATCATCTGCATCATTTTTCGTCCGCCGCCACCTTGCATCATCTTCATCATTTTGCTCATTTGGTTGAATTGTTTCAACAGCTGATTCACTTCCTGAACAGAAGTTCCGCTTCCTTTAGCAATTCGCTTTTTCCTACTCCCATTCATCAACTTCGGATCAGAACGTTCCTCTGGGGTCATCGAATGAATAATAGCCTCTATTCCTTTAAAAGCATCGTCGTCGATATCCATTCCTTTAAGCGCTTTTCCTGCTCCGGGAATCATTCCCATCAGGTCTTTCATGCTTCCCATTTTCTTAATCTGCTGAATCTGATTCAGAAAATCATCAAAACCAAACTGGTTTTTAGCGATCTTTTTGTGAAGTTTCCTCGCTTCCTCTTCGTCATATTGTTCCTGGGCTCTTTCCACTAAGGAAACTACATCTCCCATTCCCAAAATACGATCGGCCATACGTGCCGGATAGAACACATCAACAGCATCCATTTTTTCTCCGGTACCGATGAATTTGATCGGCTTGTTCACAACCGATTTAATAGAAAGCGCAGCACCCCCTCGTGTATCACCGTCCAATTTGGTCAGGATCACTCCGTTGAAGTCCAAAACATCGTTAAATGCCTTGGCCGTGTTTACCGCATCTTGACCAGTCATGGAATCCACAACAAACAAGGTCTCATTCGGTTGGATCGCCTTATGGATATTGGAAATCTCCTTCATCATCTGTTCATCCACAGCTAAACGACCTGCTGTATCGACAATCACCACGTTATGTCCGTTGGACTTTGCATGGGAAATGGCTGCTTTTGCGATGGCAACAGGATCAGAATTTCCCTTATCAGAATAGACCTCAACACCAACCTGTTCCCCCACTACGTGAAGCTGATTGATCGCTGCCGGACGGTAAACATCACAGGCCACCAATAAAGGTTTCTTTGTTTTTTTGTTTTTTAGGAAATTAGCCAGCTTACCGGAAAAAGTCGTTTTACCAGAACCTTGCAGACCCGCCATCAAAATCACAGACGGATCACCTGAAAGGTCAACTCCGGCTGCCTCACCGCCCATCAATTCTGAAAGCTCATCCTTAACAAGCTTAACCATAAGCTGCCCGGGCTTCAATGTCGTTAATACATTTTGCCCCAGCGCTTTTTCTTTTACTGTATTGGTAAATTCTTTAGCCGTTTTAAAATTCACATCGGCATCGAGCAACGCACGGCGCACTTCCTTAAGTGTTTCCGCAACGTTCACCTCGGTGATTTGTCCGTGTCCTTTTAAAACGTGAAACGCCTTATCTAACTTTTCGCTTAAACTATCAAACATATTGTATTTCTTCTTTTACTCACTAAGTGAGATTTTAAATGCCCCGACACTTGCCTGCCCATTCCGTTCAGGCGGGCGTCGACAATGTCTTTTAGATTTTCCATCTAATGCCTCGCATCCCGAGGTAATTTAATCCTGTTTTTACAGGAAGTGCAAATTTAAGCATTTGTAAGTGAAGTTGGAAAGTAATTTTGGACTTCTTCAGCCCTTAATTTTTAAATCTTACCCAAGACTATTTCCCACCGTTGGCTTGTAGATCGGCTATACACTGACTATCGAGTTGTGGTACATCACCTCCGGATATATTCCCGATACTGATTCCCGCTTCCACACGGTAGTTCATCAAACAGTCTTCAACATCACAATGATGACCGTTTTCGGTATCCAGATGATCGCTTTGCATATCAGTCCCCAAATCTACCAGCCCTAACAAATGTCCAAATTCGTGATTAAACACCGTAGTCTCCATCACAACACGATCGGGTTCGGTGGCTTGATCGCTAAATCTTTGTAAAGTTTCTTCAAAAATCACGAAGGATGTATTTCTATATGCAACCCCTAAAACAACAGAATTATCTGTGTCTTCATGCCACTTCCCATTTATAAACATGGCAAATAACGCCAGCCTGTTTTCGGTGTTAAACTGACTTCTGATATCTTGCTCAATATCATCAATCTCTTGGATATCGTAATCTCCATCTCCGGGTTCTGCAATAGAACGCATATTGAGTTCCACACCCCCCGATTTATGACATCTGGTATTGATAAAACTCACTAAATTATCCAATGATTGCTGAGAAGGTTGATAACCTTCCACATAAACTACCTCTATCACTAAACTTGAAAAAAGCTCATCAGAAAGAAAGTCGGCGGCAGAATCACCTGTGCTTAATCTGTTGCTTGGAATGGGATTTGGAGTATTCTGTGGATCATCATCTTTTGAACATCCCACCAAAAAAATGAACGTCAGCAACAAAAACGTCCTAAGAAACTGTTTTATCATCACTATTTTTTTTGCAATATATTAAAAGAACTCATTTAAACTTTCTCTAATTGGCTACAAAATAATCTTTTCACCCCATATTTTGTCTTTTTTTGCTCCATAGCCTTAGCTATGCAGCGCAAAAAAGCCTTCATCTGGGGCAAAAATCTCTATTTTTCGCTTCAATCAAAAAAGTTTTATAGAGGTCAGTAGTTAGTTACTTATCAATTTCGATTGATATACAACATCACTATTGACCATTTTGGTAATAAGGTTATTAAATATTGTTTCCT
>NZ_JAPFGA010000049.1 GCF_026241135.1 Galbibacter kalidii | reverse complement strand
AAGGCACCACATAGGTGTCGTTCACCCCGTCGCCGTTGGGCGAGAACATGTCGGGGAACACGTCATTGCCCAGGCTCAGCTCCGCCGCCCTTGAGAGTGCCGGGCTGCCGCAGCCGCTCACCGAGGCCCGGTAGCGGTGCCCGTCCAGCCCCTGGCCCACGCCCCTGACCTCGAGCCTCTCCGTTTGCGCCCCGGCATAGGTGCCGTCGTCCGCCACGTCCCGCCAGCCGCTGCCGTCGTGCACCTGCCACTGGTAGGTGTAGTTCCCTTCGGCCTCCTCCGGTACCACCGTGAAGGCCACGTCCGACCCGTGCTGGGCCGATACGTCCGATGGGTCCTCATAGATCCGGGCCACCGGGCTCACCCGCAGCCCGGCGCTGTCCGAGACCACCTCGCCACAGCCCTCCGTCGAGACCCGTACACGGTAAAGGTCCCCGTCGCCGTCCACGCTCGCGAACACCGACAGCGAGGGCAGTTCCCCCACCGTCTCCCAAGTCGCACCACCATCCCCGCTCGACTCCCAACGGTACCGAAGGCCTTCCGCACCGTTGGCCGACACTTCCGCACGGAACAGTGCCACACCGCCCTCACAGGCCACTGCGTCCCCCGGGCCGGCCGTGATCGCTATGGGGCCCTCTACGCTCAGGGACGCCACCGAGCGCACCGGGTCGCCACAGCCCGCCGACAGTACCGATACCCGGTACAGCCGGCCGTCGTCCGTTGCCGATATGTCCGTTTTGGTATAACTGCTTGTTGTTTCGTTTGCTATGGCCATCCAGGTCGCTCCGCCGTCCACACTCTCTTCCCAGCTGTACACAGCGCTGCCGCTGCCCGCGTCCGCCACCACCGAAAAGGTCGCTGCACCGCCCACGCAGGCGCGCCGATCCTCCAAGGGCGAGTCCAGGGCCACCGGGGCACTGATCCGGAGCTCCGCCTCCTGCGAGACCACCTCGCCGCAGCCCCCCGTCGACACCCGTACACGGTACAGGTAACCGTCCAAAGAGGACGACAGCGGGCTCTTTACATAGTCCCGGCCCTGGCCCACCACCTGCCAGGTAGAGCCCCCGTCAACGCTCTGTTCCCAGGCGTAGGACAGCTCGCCGCCGGCCGACGCCGTCACACTGAACAGCGCCGCCCCGTTCGCGCACGCCAGCACGTCCGCCGGGTGTTCCGTCACCGTGATCGGGTCCTCCACCGTCAACTGCGCCACCGACCATACCGGGCCCGCACAGTCCCCCGTGCTCACCCCGGCCCGGTAGCGCGTCCCGTCATCGGACGCCGTTACGTTCGTTATTGTATAGGTATCGGTGGTCTCATTGGCTATTGTTGTCCAAGTGGTGCCGCCGTCAGTGCTCGACTCCCATTGGTAGGTGGGCGTGCCCACGCCGGCTTCCGCTTCCACACTAAAGGACGCCGTACCCCCGGAGCATACCTGTTGGCTCTCCAACGGCAAGGTCACCCGGACAGGGCCCTCCACACGCAGCGATGCCACTTCGGAGACCACCTCACCGCAACTGCCCGAGCTTATACGCACCCGGTAAAGGTTCCCGTTATGGAACTCGCTAAGCGGGCTCTTCAGGTACGTACTGCCCGTGCCCACCACGTGCCAGCCCGTACCGCCATCGATGCTCTCTTCCCACTGGTAGGACGGCGTGCCCCCGGACAGGGCCACCGATACCCCGAACTCCGCCGTACCGTTCACACAGGCCGACACGTCCGCCGGTTGATCGGTGACCTGCACCGAGCCCTCCACCAGCAGGGATGCCTGCGAGCGCACAGGATCCGTGCACAGCGCCGAGCTTACCGCCACCCGGTAAAGGGTGCCGCCGTCCGCCGCCGTCACGTTCGTCCTTGTATAACTGTCGGTGGTCTCGTTGGCTATCGTTGTCCAGCTCTGGCCGCCGTCCGTGCTCTCTTCCCACTCATAGGCCGGCGTGCCGATCCCGGCGGCCGCAACCACCCTAAAGGTCACGTCCCCGCCCTCGCACACCAACGCATCCTCCAAGGGCTCCGCGATCACCACGGGGCCTTCCACCTCCAGTTCGGCCTCGTCCGAGACCACTTCGCCGCACTGGTCCGACGAGAGCCGGACCCGGTAAAGGTAACCGTCGTGCTGGTCGCTCAAAGGGCTCTTTACATAGCGGCTGCCCGTGCCCACTACGTGCCAGCTCGCTCCACCGTCCACGCTCTCTTCCCAGGCGTAGTCCAGGCCGCCGCCGCCATAGGAAGCCCCCACTTCAAAGGAGGCCACCCCGTTCACGCAGTTGATCACCCTGTCCTGCGGCTGGTCCAGGATCCCGATGGGGCCTTCCACCCACAACTGGGCCACCGAACGTACCGGTTCCGTGCACGCCCCCGTGCGCACCCCGACACGGTAACGCGTCCCGTCGTCACCGGACGTTACGTTTGTTTTTGTATAACTGTCCGTGGTCTCGCCCGCTATGGTGGTCCAAGTGGTGCCGCCGTCCGTGCTCTCTTCCCACTGGTACGCCAGCGTCCCCGAGCCCGCATCGGCGCCCACCGTAAAGGTCACGTCCGAGCCCACGCACGCCCGTTGGGCCTCCAGCGGGGCCGTGACCTGGACAGGGCCCTCCACCGTCAGCGTGGCCTCACGGCTGAGCACCTCCCCGCAGGTCGAGGAACTGATCCGTGCACGGTAAAGGTAGCCGTCGTGCACCGCGCTCAAAGGGCTCTTGAAGTAACTGCCCCCCGTGCCCACCACGTGCCAGCTCACGCCTCCGTCCGTGCTCTCCTCCCAGGTGTAGCCCACCGTGCTGCCCAACGCCTCGGCCGCCACCGTGAACTCCCCCGTGCCGTTCGCACAGCCCGTTACGTCCCCCGGCTGTTCCAATATAGCGATCGTGCCCGATACCCGGAGCGTCGCTATCGAACGCACGGGAGCCGTGCAGGCCGGCGTGCGCACCCCGACACGGTAGCGCGTACCGTCGTCACCGGACGTTACGTTTGCCTTTGTATAACTGTTGGTTGTTTCATTGGCTATCACGGTCCAGGTCGCCCCGTCGTCCGTGCTCTCTTCCCACTCGTATACGGGCGTGCCCGTCCCCGTGTCCGCCTGTACCGTAAAGGTCAGGTCCTCGCC
>NZ_JAPFGA010000048.1 GCF_026241135.1 Galbibacter kalidii | reverse complement strand
TCCCGGGCACTGCCTTTAAAGTGCTCCCCCTGGTATTGTCTGGTAATGGCTATGTACATAAGCTATATGTTTTCTAGGGTCCGTTTATATTTTTCCAATTCTTCTTTACTGAGTTCCAGTTGTAGGTATTCTTTCCCGAAAGAAGTTTCGGCTTCCTTTACATGGCTTAGGACATAGGCGAAACCTGTTTTTAAGGTATTCATCCTTCCCTCCAACCTGTCATATCGGATTTTGGGAACGGTCAGCTCCTCCAGCCATTCGGATGCTGTTTGATCGTTGTCTGAAGGGACCGTAAGGTCATCGGTAAATGGGGTTTCTGTAAACTCAAAAGCATCTTCGGTCCCCTCTTCTGCCAGTAAATGCTGTTCAAAAAGGGACTGTAGCATCGCTACCGTAGGTTTGGTCTGTTCTTTTTCAACAGCCCGGATAATGGCGACCACGGCATTAAAGCGCTGCTTGATCTGTCTTTTGAGGCTTGTTATGGTCTCCCCCAACCGGTCCTCCGGAGAGACGCCGTTGATCTCAAAAAAGTCCAGCATGGAAAGCAGGGCCATCGACTGTGATGCTCTTTTTCTTTTGCAGAACCGCCGATACTTTTTGGCCACCGGGCTTTTGATGCTCAGGCTTACAAACCGTTCTTTTTCATATCCCTTGTCCATTTTTTCGTGAAAAATCCCTTGGTTTTATTGGGCCCGGCTGCTTTTTCCGTGAAAAACCTACCGGCCCTTATTTTACTTAATCCCCCCAAACCTTTATAAACAGGGGCTTTGCGGGGCAAAACAAACATGTATCGCCGCGTGAGCGCGCTACCCTCTTGCTTCTCCATCCCCGCCAAAGGCGGGGTAAAAAACCTTAAAGCTCACCATGTACTTAAAAGCCGGTTGCCTTTGTCCTGTATGTAATTGGATTGTACGGGCTTTGGGAAAGTCAAATCAAAATTCGGATGCCGTACAAAATATACTGCTTTGCACCTTAATAAATATAGCTACAATCCCGCTCAAATAAAAACGCATTACGCCCGCAAATAGAATGGTTTGATACCAGAATTTATGGAACTATGGGTTTGGGCTTGTCA
This sequence comes from Galbibacter kalidii, assembly GCF_026241135.1. Taxonomy (GTDB): domain Bacteria; phylum Bacteroidota; class Bacteroidia; order Flavobacteriales; family Flavobacteriaceae; genus Galbibacter. The sequence continues at coordinate 2,751 of NZ_JAPFGA010000048.1, read as the reverse complement.
AGTCGCCGGATGCCTACGGTATGATAAAAAAAAGACTCTTGCTTAAGAGCCTTTTTTACGCGCTATTCCAATGTTGGGTTATCGGGGACTATCACTTCTTTGGAATACTCGAACCTGAAAATCCTTAAATCGATCACCAACAAATAGGATTTGTCAGTGGCGGCTTCCTTGGCAATCGTTTCCCTTTTATGTTTTCTTGCAGGGATCTCCAACAGCCTCTTTACTTTTACTCTTTTTTCCATAACGTTTGATTTTAAATTATTGATTATTTGCCGCCCCGCCAGTCCTTCCCAAAAATTTCAGCTCAAAAGGAATCGGAATAAAAAGTGAGGTACGAACGGCTTTATGCCGAAGTCTTTTGATGGGAATATTTTTGAAGGACTATCTTTCGGTCAAATACATGAATAGGTTTCTTTCGGGCATGGTCTGCCTTCCCAAAAAGATCAAGACCCCAATTGATTTTTGGGAGTTCGATCCTCCCAAAAATCAAACCGCAGCTAAAAAGACCCTTGGTTCGGCGAGGGTACTGAAAAAGTCCCTCAATAAATTGGTATAAAAAGAGATGAAAAGGAGCAAAAACAGTACTGTTTTTGCTCCTTTTTTCGTATTTTAATGCTGTTTAACAACAACTTAAGTATGTTATTACAGCAACAAAAAATTCAATTAAGTGCGTACTCGGATCTATATGATTTAATCGTGCCCAAGGAAAACCTTCTTAGAAAAATCAATGAATTGATTGATTTTTCCTTTATCTACGATGAACTGGTAGATAAATATTGTTCAAATAACGGACGAAATGCGGAAAGTCCCATCCGCATGTTCAAGTACTTGTTATTGAAAACGATCTATTCCATTTCAGACGTTGATGTAGTTGAGCGTTCCCGATATGATATGTCCTTCAAGTATTTTCTGGAAATGGCGCCCGAGGAATCGGTCATCAATTCCAGTTCATTGACCAAGTTCCGTAAGCTGCGATTGAAAGATACCGATCTGTTGGACCTGTTGATAAGCAAGACTGTCTCCATAGCCATTGAAAAAGAAATCATTAAGTCCAGGTCCATTATTGTTGATGCCACACATTCCCTGTCCAGATCTAATCCATATTCCGCACTTGAGGTTCTCAGGGAGCGTTCAAAGCTGCTTCGCAAAGCGGTGTACGCCATAGACGAAGACATGAAAGCCCGCATGCCGGAAAAGAACGCTTCCGGGGAGTTGGACAGGGAACTGGATTATTGCAGGGAACTGGAGAAGTGCATTGAATCAGACCAGGCATTAAGTTTGATTCCTGCAGTCAAAGAGAAGTTGAACCTATTGAAGGAGACCGTGGAAGATACCCAGGAAAACCATATCCTTTCCAAGGATACAGATGCTAAAATCGGCCATAAATCAGTTGACTGCAAATTCTTTGGTTACAAGACCCACCTGGCCATGACAGAGGAACGCATCATTACCGCGGCAGTGGTCACATCGGGTGAAAAAGGCGATGGCCCGGAGTTACCAATGCTTTTGAAAATAAGCCAGGACAATGGAATTCAGGTGGATGCGATAATTGGTGATACAGCCTATTCCGGAAAGGAAAACCTCAAGCTCAAGGGCAAAGATGATCAGAAGATAAAGATAGTGGCAAAACTCAACCCCGCCATTACACAAGGTGTTAGAAAGGAAGAGGATAGGTTTGATTACAACAAAGATGCCGACATGTTCGTGTGCCCGGCAGGACACCTGGCCATACGAAAGGCACGACAGGGAAAAAAGAACATCGGGGACAATCAGGTACATACTTATTATTTTGATGTGGAGAAATGCAAGGTGTGCCCATTAAAGGATGGTTGTTATAAGCCGGGAGCCAAGACCAAAAGCTATTCGGTCTCCATAAAATCAAGCCTGCACCAAGAACAGATGGTATTTCAAGAAACCGAATATTTTAAAGAAAAATCGAAACACCGCTATAAGGTTGAGGCCAAAAACAGTGAACTAAAGAACGTTCATGGTTACGGTCGTGCCATAGCGTATGGCATCAACAGTATGCAGATGCAGGGAGCACTTGCAATTTTCACCGTAAACCTCAAGAGAATCCTTAAATTAACCATATAAGTACAGGATATTGATAAGAGCAAGCGTAAAAGGGCCATATCTATCATTTTAAGTCATAGATTGATTTAAATATCAACACCTCAAGAAATCACAAATAAAAAAACGACCAAGTCTAAAAATATATTTTTACTTGATCGCTTTAATAAAATTACCTCAAAAGAGATAGTTTTTCAGTGCCCTCGGTTCGGCAGGGTCTTTTTTGGTGTGTCCGTTGTGTTCATATATTGAACACGTAATCGTAATTGTACAGGTTTCGTATGGCTTCCTCTTCCAACAGGGTATCGTAATTGATATAGTGTTCCCTGGCATAGCTCTTTAACTGTTCCCCAAAACGGCTTTCCACATCTTTTTTGGACATGGAAAGCAAACGTTCTTGGGTACCGGCATCGAGGTTGTTGTAATTCAGATAGACCATCGTTTTGAATTTAAAGTTGTTCACAGGTCGTACAGGTCAGGATTGAAACCATCGGGATAATCCCCGAGGTCGTGCCCTTCTTCCTGCCATGTTTCAAGTTCCGTTTTTTCCGTACCTTTCATGGTGTGTACTTTATTATAAATCCCCATTATCCGCAAAACTGTAATAACTGCCATCGGGTGCAAGGATGATATGATCAAGTACCTTAACATCCAACAATTCGGCAGCTTTACATATTTTAC
>NZ_JAPFGA010000047.1 GCF_026241135.1 Galbibacter kalidii | reverse complement strand
GGCGGATGAACTACCGGGACGGGGAGCTGTTGCCCACCGGGACCTACTATTACGTGGTGCGCTACGACAGGGACGGCACCAAGGCCCCCAAGACGGGCTGGGTCTACCTGAGGAAATAATGAGTTCAATAAAAAATGTAACTGTAATTCACGATTATTTTGTAAAAATGATTGTTTTTCATACAAAACAATCATTTTTCACGTTATATTTGTAATTGAATTTCATGTAAATCCATCATGAGTAATTATTTTTCACAAAAAGTAACTGTTTTTCATGGCCGTATCCTACCAGAAGAATGTTTTTTGGTTGGCTATTCTTTGCTGGTTTCAGAAATAGAAAGCAAGCTGAAAATAATAGTTCCCCTGCCTGATATTTTAGCTATTGCAACGGAAAAACACCAACGGTACAATACAGAACAATGGCAGGTATTTACGATTAGACATAAGCCTAAAGATGATCTTAAAAGTCATTTGATCTTTGCTTTAAAATATGAGCCTTTAGACCTTTATATATTAAAAAAATTCTTTGAACTAATTGGGGAAGAAATAATCCTGAAAATGTTGGAGGAAGAGCCTACCGGACGATATACCAGAAGAGCCTGGTTTTTATATGAATGGTTGATGGAAAGGGTACTTGCGATACCTGATCTGAAAAAAGGCACTTATGTAGAAGTTGTTGACTCTTCGTTGCAATTTACCGGTCAACCAGAAAATTCTACCCGACATAGGGTAAAAAACAATTTGCCAGGAGTTCCTGATTTCTGTCCAATGATACGAAAAACGGAAAAGCTGGAACTATATATTAAAAAAGATTTGTCCGCGGCCATTGAAAAGGGGCTGGGAAAAAGGGATAAAGACCTGATAAGGAGAACCGCAGCTTTTTTATTGTTGAAGGATTCAAAAGCTTCTTTTGCCATTGAAGGAGAATACCCTCCAAATATGAGAGCAAGGAATTGGGGCAAAGCTATAGGACAAGCGGGAAAGGTTCCCCTTACCATTGAAGAAATAGGAAGATTACAGCACATTGTAATCGGCAATAAAAAGCTCAAATACATGGGCATTCGAAAGGGGGAAGGTTTTATTGGTGAACACGACAGGGAAACCTTGACCCCTATGCCTGACCATATATCGGCCAGGGCCAAGGACCTACCTTCACTGATGCAGGGACTACTGAAAACAAATGCCCGGTTGCAACAAGCCTTATACGATCCTGTGTTGGCTGCAGCTACCATAGCTTTTGGTTTTGTCTTCATTCATCCTTTATCTGATGGTAATGGAAGGATTCACAGGTATATTATACATCATTTGCTCACTCGAATGGGGTACACTAAAAGGGGAATGATTTTTCCTGTATCCTCTGCTATTTTAGAAAGGATAGAAGAATATCAGGAGGTATTGGAACACTTTTCTTTTTCAAGGGTTGATTTAATTCAATGGGAAGAAGCATCGGATCACAATGTTAAAATCCTTAATGAGACCATCGATCTATATCGATATTTTGATTTAACAAAGCAAGCTGAGTTTTTGTACGAATGTGTGGAAGAAACCATCGAAAGAATCATACCGGAAGAACTGGATTATCTTGAAAAATATGACAGAATGGTTCAATTCATAAATGCTCACATAACATTACCTGATACAAAGGTGGACTTGTTGATCAAATTTCTTGACCAGAACAATGGAATGTTATCAAAGAAAAAAAGAGGTAAAGAATTTGAGGAATTAACAAATGAGGAAATACAGGTAATAGAAAGTGCATTTCAAAATATATTTTGAGTCCAGGTAATGCTCAGGGTGACATTGCAGGGTTAAGGGTGAAATCACTTCATTATATATAGAACAGCTCTCCCCAATGAAATGGATAACCTCTCAGAGATGTATGGGTAAATTTTTTCCATGATAATGCGTTTTTAAGAAAATATTTTCCATTATAAAAACAAAAGACAGTTAAAGATCAGGCTTTATACAAGTATTTTCCGTTTAATATCTTCATTATACAAATGTTTTCCATTTAAACTCATTTAAGCTTTTTTCTTCCGACAATTGTCGGAAGAGGCGAAAAATACTCCTTATCGCCGGTCGGCTTCATCGCTGAGGGTGTCTGAAAAGACTTGAGAACCTTTGTCACACTGAGTACTTCGATAAACTCAGTACAGGCTCTGTCGAAGTGTAATGTAACGCGAAAATCAAATCGTCTTCGACATACTGAAGCTATGTTCAGCACAGGAGCTCAGACTGACAATATGTGTAAAAAAGTCTTTTTAGACACCTTCTTTACGCTCCGCCCGGCACACAGAAAGAGTAGAAGTAGATGATTTTAATGAAGAATGAATAATGGACAATCGTTAATTGAAGACTTACTTCTACCTCTCAACCTCAAAACCCAACAACCAACAACCAACAACTAACAACTAACAACCAAATAACCATTATTTAAAAAATCCATCCGTTTGTTTCATTGTTTATACCGTTTGTTACATAGTGGATGAAACACTGCTAAAGTTGATGTAGTTTTATTATGCTCCCTGATCTTGGTTTTCCCGGGCTTAATGCCTGTTTATTACGAATATAAAACGATCGGTTATGTTAAAAAAAATACTATTGTTGTTTGTGGTGGTGTTGGGCTGGGTTGCTTCCGTGCAAGCTCAGGGAAGTTTAGAGCATTGGCTGTCACCAATACCGGACTCGCATAATACTGAACCGCATATTGGGGAAGTCAATATTTCCAACCTAAATACTGTTGACGCTACGGTTGAGATTTTCAGGGGTACGGATACAAGCCCGATAGCTACCTATGTTGTGCCTGCCGGTACTAATCAGGCGCATGCTCTTGGTGGGCGGGGAAATAATGATATGGTGCTTGTTGATGATGATCGGGGAATGGTATTGTCTGATATGGGTTACCATATTGTGTCCGATGTACCTGTTTCTGTAGATCATAGACAGGCCATGGGCTTAGGTTCCTATCTTGATTTTCAAGTATCAAAGGGAACCAATGCCATCGGGCAGACTTTCCGCGCTGCGACCTATGATATTCAGAGGAATTTTTTTAATAGGGCTGATTTTATTTCCATGATGGCTACCGAGGACAATACCATTATTGAGGTTTCTGGTTTTGTTGACGGATTGACCATCTTAGGAGTTAATAATGATACGGCTGTGCCCGCAGGACATGTTGAGACTATTGTTTTGAACAGAGGAGAAACCTATGTGATGCAAACCTTAGGGGCTGTAGCTGCAATGAATGGGGTTTTGGTTCAGGCAGATAAAGGGATTGTACTAACCAATGGTAATTCTGAAGGGAGATATACAGTATCTACAAACCGATGGGATTTGTTGATGGATCAATCCATCCCTGTTACCGAAATAGGGACTGAACATGTGGTTTCAAAAACAGAAAATGATGCAGGTGACAGGGTGTATGTATATGCCCATACCAACAACACCTCGGTGTTTTTAAATGGCGAAGTAACTCCATCTATTACCTTGGCCGCAGGGGAATATGTGGCCTTTGATGCGACTGATTTTACCGATGATGACAATATGCATATTCGCACCACCAATCCAGCTTATGTATATCAAATAAGCTCAGATAGTGTTGGGGAAATCGGAATGTATTTGGTTCCCCCCTTTATCTGTACGGCACCAAGAAGTGTTTTGGTCCCTAAGGTGGATGATTTGGATGGAAATGGTCTTCTTCAATCTTTTCATATAGTAACCCGGTCCCTGGGCGAGATATCGATCAACGGTACCCCTTTGCAGGACTATTTGACGGCCGGGACCTTGACCAACTACGGCACGGACGATATCAACGGGCACTATATCGACGGGAGTACAGAATATGTCAGCTATAAATTGAGTGGATCCGCTCTTACCGGAGATATTTTAGTGGAATCCACCCAGGATTTGTATTGCGCATTGGTGGTAAGACCATCTGTGGGAGTTGGGACCAGTGGCGGCGGCTTCTATTCCGGTTTCACCCCGACGATCAACCTTCGCATCGACGATGCGGCCTGTCTGCCGCAGGTATTGGACGTCGGTGACGACCTTTTCGACGGTTACCGCTGGTTCC
>NZ_JAPFGA010000046.1 GCF_026241135.1 Galbibacter kalidii | reverse complement strand
TCCAGGTATAGTAATACGGTAGTCCGTTGTTATCCCCGGGGGCCAGGATCACCCCTCCACCGGCTACGGCTTCGAGTACTCCGTCCGAGACCGGATCGTTATAGGTGTTGCTGCTGTTACAGGAGACCGGGTCCTGTTCAGTTACGGTCAGGGTCAACGGTTCGGGGTCTTCAAGGGTGTATCCGCTTTCCACAACGGTACAGCCTGTGTTGTCCGTGGCCAAAGGGTAGTTTTTGTCTTCCACCGTCAGGTAATAATTACCGGCCCCAACATCGCTGAGGGTAAGTTCATAGCTCCCGGCGACCGTTTGGGCGGTGACCTGTCCTGCCAGGTCATTGCCCTGGGCATCTTTCCATAGGTAGCCATAACTGCCATCGTTCCTCGGGGTTCCCCCGCTTACCGTTGCTTCGACCCATCCGTCGGTGGCCCCGGCATAGGTGGGCTGGAATGCCCGGTACGTAATCTGTAAAGGGGCCTGCGGTTCTGTAACGGTTACCGAGGCTTCCGCCCGGCAGCCTTTTTCATCGGTCACCTGGACCGTATAAGTGCCTGCGGTCAGATTGTTTATTGTAGTGGTGGTCTCCCCGGTGTTCCAGAAAATATCATAAGTCCCCGTTCCCCCGGTAATGGTGGCCGTTACCGATCCGTCACTGCCGCCCGGGCAAAAGACATCCTCTTTGGAAAGCGTAACGCTCAAAAGGGGCGGTTCGTTTAAGGGGTGTTCCACATCGGTGGCCACTACCAAAGCATTGTCCTGGTAGGTCCCTATGATGATCCCGTTGGCATCTCCGATGTTCACGGCATAGTCCCCTGCTGGGAGCCCTGTCGCCACCGGGCCGGTAACACCGGCCACCACTTGATAGTTGCCAGAAGCATCTTTTTGTTTCCAGGTATACTTATATAGGTCCCCGCCGGGCAGTGGTGGATCAAAAGGGACCCCACCGGAGGCTACCGCACGCAGTTCCCCATCCGAAGACGGATCACTAAAGCTATTAGCACTGTTACACGAAATTGAGTTCGTTTCTTGAACGGTCAAGGTCAAGGCCGGGGGTTCTTCCACCGTATAGGTCCCTGCCACGGTACAGCCCCCGGTCTGGCCGGCGCTGTTGAAATTCGCATCGGTGACGGTCAGGGTATAACCCCCCGCGCCTATATTGTTTAAGGTGGTCCGGTAGGCGGAGGCCGTGGCCTGGTTGGACACGCTGGTCAGTACGGTTCCCGAACTGTCCGTCCATTCCAAGGTATAGCTGCCGTCCCCAAAAGGGGTGCCGCCACTGATGTCCACGGCGATCTCCCCATTGGTAAACCCATTGGCGGTCGCATCCTGTAGGCTTGCAAGGTTTATGGCCAGCGCCTGATCGGGCTCCTCGATAGCAATGGTAATGTTTTTTTTGGTCCCGTCCCCCAGTTGTTCCTCACAGGCATTGGCATCTTGGACATAGAGGGTATAGCTCCCTGCCGGCAGGCCGGAAAGGGTATGGGCATTGGCCCCGGAAAAGGCCGTCCACCCCTGGTGCGGGTTTCCGTCTTTTTCCACCATAAACCGATAGCTCCCCACACCACCGGTGGCCGTAAGTTCTATAGCTCCGTCACTGCCCCCAAAACAGTACACGTCGTTGGTTTTGGTAGCCGAAAAACCGACCTGGCCAGGGCTGCCGATGGTAAAGGGGTCGGAGTCTTCCAGGGAAGAGGGGGTTCCGTTATTGTCCGTTTGGTATTTGATATAATAGGTTCCTGCACCAAGCTGGTCCGGCCATGTGTATGCATTTCCCGCATCCAAAGTCGTTGTGCTATATTGATTTAAAGTGACCTCATTGCCAAACTGATCGAGCTCGTACAAGGTCATGATCAGGCGTTCCCCGGGGTTTAAATCCCGGTCAAAAACAGCTGTAAACCCGCCATCCTCACTATAGGAACAGCTCGTATCCGTTGGGATGAAGGATTGCACGCCTGGGGAGCAATTTATAACCGTATAGGTAACAATGTTGGTATAATATTCAGCTCCTGTATCAGGGTTTTTATATCCGGTCCTGAATTTAACGCTTGGTTCTGTGGTATCCCCGAGAAGGTCACTTAAAACAAAAGTGGGTTCGGGCGTATTATATTCGGCTGGGAAATCTTCCCAATTTACACCATCGTAACTATACTGCCAGTCGTATCCATGGCCAAGGGTTATTTCTTCACCCAAACAAATCGTTGAATTGGCGGCATCCGGAACATCCGCATGCAAGGGATAGACCCTAAACGAAAAATTACAACCGGAAAAATACCGTACCCCAGTGTCATTAAAATCTTCAGCAGTTATTGTAAAAGACTCTGAATAATCACAATCAGGATAGCCCGCTAAGGCAATAGCCTTAGAGGATACTGTCACGGTTGCATCAGCAAACCCATTATTTAAAGAAAAAAAATCAAAGTACACATCACCTATGGTAGAAGTCGTTGCAAAGTAACTAACATTGCCTCCTCCTCCATTGGAATCATCAATCTCTATCCACCCATCATTGGCGTGATAGGCCCCGGTTATTTCTGTCCTGACCAAATATCCGTACTCCTGACCATACATCCCGAACAGGTTCCACATCATACATATTCCTACCAGAATTCCTTTTTTCATCATCATCTTAATATTTAACATCGATCTTAATTATTTCACTCATCCGCCCGTCCCTAAAGACCGCCCGGACCATGTACATATATTCATTGTTGGGTTTTACGTTTTCGTCCACCACACGGCGGGTATCCACAGGAACATTTTTCCACAGGCTAACAGCTTTACCTTTAATTCCTTTATAGACCATCAGCTCGGCAGTCCCGGGCCGCCCGTAGGGCTTCCAATAGAGCTCGATGTACCCGTTCTTCTTGTCCACATAGCTGCCGGCCCCTTCCACGGCCGGGGGCAATGTGGTTTTGGGCACCACAACGGTCAGGGGAGGTGCAGGGTCGGATTCCAGCCCGCCTTGGTCTATCGCTACCATTGTATAATGGTAGCCTTTGCCTTCTTCGGTGCCGGTATCCGCATAAGCGGTGGTTAAAGTGTCCCCATTGGCTTCAAAGGTTTTAAGGAGCTTCCATCCGGTGCTGTCCTGCGCCCTCCGGTAGAGCTCATGCCTGGTTACGTCCATACTGGAGCTATTGGCCCAATTAAGGAGCATCGCACCGTCCTTTATTTCATATTTTTTAAACACGGGAGCGGTCGGCGGAATCTTATCGGGTTTGGCCACTTCCAGGATTTCAGATGCGCCGGACATGTTGTACCTTTGGTCCACGGCAATTACCTGGTAATATACTTTGGTGTTCAAATTCTTTACCCCCACACTGTCGTAATAGGTAGTGCCCTGGTGGGGCGATACGGTCACCTGTGAAAACTCTTCTGATCTGTTATTTCCCCTAAAAACCCGATAACCGAGCATATCCTTTTCTTGATTGGGCTGCCAATTAAGGGTTACAATCCCCAAGCTGTCGATCGTCCCTTTGATCCCTGTTGGTGTCACTGGAGGGACGGAGTCCACCGGTTGGACCAGTGCCGGGAACGAAGCCCGGTTGCTCCCATGTTTGCCAATAGCCGTAACGGTAAAATAATTGGTGGGCCGTAAGCTGTCGTACCGTATTTCCCGGGCCGTGGGCGGGATATCTTTTACTACGGTGGTATACTCCCCATCGGCCCCGTCACTTCGGCCCAGCTCAAATCCTGTGATATGGCCGTTCCCTTCCTTTAAAAACTCCCAATGGATAATGACCGAACGGTCGTCCAAAAATTCCCGGGCGGTTATCTTGGGCACATAGGCCAGGACCTCTTTGCCACTACCGGAGACCACCTCCGAAGGCGGACTGAGTTCCCCAAAGGGGGTACGCCCCCTGACGCGGTAGTAATAGGTTTTGTTATTGGCAATGGAATCGATATAGAACATGCGTTTGGCATCGGCTTCCCCATTGTTCATGCCTGTAAAGGGGAGTTTGTTCAGCCTTTCAAAAGTGTTACCGTCCCCGGAGCGTTCTATAAAATAACTGTTGTACCGCTCCTTGTGGACGGCATAGTTCCAGCTGAGCATGGCCTTGCCGTCCATGAACACCCCGGCCAGGTCCAAGGGCACGGGCAAGGGCCCGTAATCGGAAAGCCCGGTGAACACCCCGCCTTCTTCAACCCTCAGGATGTCCCCGGGGACCAGTGGGGTGACCTTATAGAGGTATT
>NZ_JAPFGA010000045.1 GCF_026241135.1 Galbibacter kalidii | reverse complement strand
TCCAGGTATAGTAATACGGTAGTCCGTTGTTATCCCCGGGGGCCAGGATCACCCCTCCACCGGCTACGGCTTCGAGTACTCCGTCCGAGACCGGATCATTATAAGTATTGCTGCCGTTACAGGAGACAGGGTTCTGTTCTGTTACGGTCAGGGTCAGCGGTTCGGGGTCTTCAAGGGTGTATCCGCTTTCCACAACGGTACAGCCTGTGTTGTCCGTCGCCAAAGGGTAGTTTTTATCTTCTACGGTCAGGTAATAATTACCGGCGCCGACATCGCTGAGGGTGAGCTGATACCCCCCGGTGACTGTTTGGGCGGTGACCTGTCCCGTTAGGTCATTGCCTGCTGCATCTTTCCATAGGTAGCCATAACTGCCATCGTTCCTCGGGGTACCCCCGCTTACCGTCGCTTCGACCCATCCGTCGGTGGCCCCGGCATAGGTGGGCTGGAATGCCCGGTAAGTAATCTGTAAAGGGGCCTGGGGTTCTGTAACGGTTACCGAGGCTTCCGCCCGGCAGCCTTTTTCATCGGTCACTTGGACCGTATAAGTGCCTGCGGTCAGATTGTTTATTGTAGTGGTGGTCTCCCCGGTGTTCCAAAAGATCGAGTAATTGCCGGTTCCCCCGGTAATGGTAGCTGTTACCGCTCCGTCACTGCCGCTCGGGCAAAAGACATCCTGCTTGGAAAGCGTAACGCTCAAAAGGGGCGGTTCGTTTAAGGGGTGTTCCACATCGGTGGCCACTACCAAAGCATTGTCCTGATAGGTTCCGATGACGATCCCGTTGGCATCTTCGATGTTCACGGCATAGTCCCCTGCCGGGAGCCCTGTCGCCACCGGGCCGGTCACACCGGTCATCACCTGCCAATTGCCCGAAGCGTCTTTTTCTTTCCAGGTATACCTGTACAGGTCCCCACTGGGCAGTGGCGGATCAAAAGGGACCCCACCGGAAGCTACCGCACGCAGTTCCCCATCCGAAGAAGGGTCCCCAAAAGTGTTGGTACTGTTACAGGAAATAGAATTCGTCTCCTGAACGGCCAAGGTCAAGGCCGGGGGTTCTTCCACTGTATAGATCCCTGCCACAGTACATCCCCCGGACTGGGTAGCGCTGTTGAAATTCGCATCGGTGACGGTCAGGGTATAATCCCCGGCGCCAATATTGTTTAAGGTGGTCCGGTACCCGGAGGCCGTGGCCTGGTTGGAAACGCTGGTCAGTACAGCCCCGGTGCCGTCCGTCCACTCCAGGGTATAGCTACCGTCCCCAAAAGGGGTGCCGCCACTGATATCCACGGCGATCTCCCCATTGGTAAACCCATTGGCGGTCGCATCCTGTAGGCTTGCAAGGGTTATGTCCACCGCTTCAGTAGGCTCTTCGATAGTGATGGTAATGGTTTTTTCGGTCCCATCCCCCAGTTGTTCCTCACAACCATTGGCATCTTGCACATAGAGGGTATAGCTCCCTGCCGGCAGACCGGAAAGGGCATGGGCATTGGCCCCGGAAAAAGCCGTCCACCCCTGGTACGGGTTTCCATCTTTTTCCACCATAAACCGATAGTTGCCCACACCACCGTTGGCCGTGAGTCCTATGGCTCCGTCACTGCCCCCAAAGCAGTACACATCATTGGTTTTTGTGGCCGAAAAACTGACCGGATTGGGGCTGTTGATGGTAAAAGGGTCGGAGTCTTCCAAGGAGGAAGGGGTCCCGTTATTGTCCGTTTGGTATTCCATATAATAGGTTCCCGATCCCAATGGGTCCGGCCAAGTGTATACATTGCCTGCATCCAGGGTGGTTGTACTATATTGATTTAAAGTGACCTCATTGCCAAACTGATCGATCTCATGTAAGGTCATGATCAGGCGCTCCCCGGGGTTTAAATCCCGGTCAAAAACAGCGGTAAACCCGCCATCCTCACTATAGGAACAGCTCGTATCCGTTGGGGTGAAGGATTGCAGGTCTGGGGAGCAATTTATAACCGTATAGGTAACAATGTTGGTATAATATTCAGCCCCTGTATCAGGGTTTTTATATCCGGTCCTGAATTTAACACTTGGCTCTGTGGTATCCCCGAGAAGGTCACTTAAAACAAAAGTGGGTTCGGGCGTATTATATTCGGCTGGGAAATTTTCCCAAGTTATGCCATCGTAACTATACTGCCAGTCGTATCCATGGCCAAGGGTTATTTCTTCACCCAAACAAATCGTTGAATTGGCGGCATCCGGAACATCGACATGCAAGGGATAGACCCTAAACGAAAAATTACAACCGGAAAAATACCGTACACCGGTGTCATTAAAATCTTCAACTGTTATTGTAAAAGACTCTGAATAATCACAATTGGGATATTGTGCCAAAGCAATGGCTTTAGCATTGGCTGTCACGGTTACATCAGCAAACCCATTGTCCAAAGAAAAAAAGTCAAAGTTTACATCGCCTACGGTAGCATCGGTTGCAAAGTAACTAACGCTGCCCCCACCCCCATTGGAATCGTCAACCTCGATCCATCCATCATTGGCGTGATAGGCCCCGGTTATTTCTGTCCTGACCAAATATCCGTACTCCTGACCATACATCCCGAACAGGTTCCACATCATACATATTCCTACCAGAATTCCTTTTTTCATCATCATCTTAATATTTAACATCGATCTTAATTATTTCACTCATCCGCCCGTCCCTAAAGACCGCCCGGACCATGTACATATATTCATTATTGGGTTTTACGTTTTCGTCCACCACACGGCGGGTATCCGGGGGCACATTTTTCCAGAGGCTTACCGGCTGGTCTTTGATGCCTTTATAAATCATTACTTCAACTGCCCCGGGTCGCCCATAGGGTTTCCAATAGAGCTCGATGTACCCGTTCTTCTTGTCCACATAGCTGCCAGCCCCTTCCACGGGCGGGGGTAATGTGGTTTTGGGCACCACAACGGTCAGGGGCGGTGCCGGCTGGGACTCCAAACCACCTTCATCAATGGCAATCATCGTATAATGGTACCCTTTACCTTCTACGACTGTGGTATCGGAATAGGAAGTGATCAAAGAATCCACTTCAGTATTTAAGATTGCAAGGGGTTTCCATCCATTGCTGTCCTGGTCTTTTCGATAGAGTTCATGCCTGATTACATCCATACTGGAACTATTGGCCCAATTAAGAAGCACCGCACCGTCCTTTATTTCATATTTTTTAAATACGGGAGCGGTCGGCGGGATTTTATCAGGTTTGATTACTTCCAGGATTTCAGATGCTCCAGACATGTTGTACCTTTGGTCCACGGCAATAACTTGATAATATACTTTGGTGTTCAAATTTTTTACCCCCACACTATCATAGTAGGTAGTGCCTTGATGGGGGGATACGGTCACCTGCGAAAACTCTTCCGATCTGTTGTTCCCCCTAAAGACCCGGTAGCCCAACATGTCCTTTTCTTCATTGGCCTGCCAATTAAGGGTTACAATCCCCAAGCTGTCGATCGTCCCTTTGATCCCTGTTGGTGTCACTGGAGGGATGGAGTCCACCGGTTGGACCAGTGCCGGGAAGGATGCCCGGCTGCTCCCGTGTTTACCAATAGCGGTAACGGTAAAATAATTAGTGGGCCGTAAGCTGTCGTACTGTATTTCCCGGGCCGTGGGCGGGATATCTTTTACTACCGTTGTATATTCCCCATCGGCCCCGTCACTGCGGCCCAGTTCAAACCCTGTAATGTGCTTATTCCCTTCCTTTAAAAATTCCCAATGGATAACAACGGATTTATCATTTAAAAATTCCCGGGCGGTAATCTTGGGCACATAGGCCAGGACTTCCATGCCACTACCGGAGACCACCTCCGAAGGCGGACTGAGTTCCCCAAAGGGGGTACGTCCCCTGACGCGGTAGTAATAGGTTTTGTTATTGGCAATGGAATCGATATAGAACATGCGTTTGGCATCGGACTCCCCATTGTTCATCCCTGTAAAGGGGAGCTTGTTCAGCCTTTCAAAAGTGTTACCGTCCCCGGAGCGTTCTATAAAATAGCTGTTGTACCGCTCCTTGTGGATGGCATAGTTCCAACTGAGCATGGCCTTGCTGTCCATGAACACCCCGGCCAGGTCCAAGGGCACTGGCAAGGGCCCGTAATCGGAAAGCCCGGTGAACACCCCGCCTTCTTCAACCCTCAGGATGTCCCCGGGGACCAGTGGGGTGACCTTATAGAGGTATT
>NZ_JAPFGA010000044.1 GCF_026241135.1 Galbibacter kalidii | reverse complement strand
GGTCAAAATTCCATCGGTGGTAGCCATCCTTTTCACTGAACTTCCCGACCAGGGCCAGGGAAGTGCCCCCCGAAAAACCTTTTTCCATCATGTTGATGTCCACCCCGAAGTGAAGGGAGGCTTCATATTCATTGGCCGTGACCCCGATCTCGGAAATGGTGACCGGGAAATTGGCGAGCTTGACCTCGCCCCGGTAGCCCATATAGTCCACTTGAAAGTAGGGACTTTCGGTCTGTAATTGCAGGTGCTCAAAAACGATCCCTTTAAAATCCGCTGTCTTTTTATCGGGGTTGTCACTGTTACTGGCGGCGATGTCCAGGCTTCCGTGCAAGATGGCTTTAGGACGGAAACGCCCTTCCCTTACTTTTAGTTCCACATAGGAGTTGGCCTCTAGGTTGGCCTTGGCCTTGAACACATCAAAGGACAAACGCTCTTTTAGGCCTGCCGAGAGGATGTATTCTTCGTTTACCGGGTCAATGATGGCCCCATAGGCCAGGGCTTTTTTACCGATGGCCACGGTATCCGCCTTTTGCAGCTCTTCGGCGGTGACTTCTTTGGTGACCGGGAGTACCAATTGCCCGTTAAAACCGGCCCCTACAAGTTGATTGGTCACAAAAGAAGCTTCGATATGGTCGACCGAGAACTGCCAACCGGAGGCTTCCCCTTCATTAAGGGGCAAGAGGTTATCTACGGAGAAACGCCCGGAGACGCCCATGCCGTCTATGAGCATATCGGCGGCCTGAAAGGAAACCCGCTGCTCACTGTTTCGTATTTTGAACTGTTCGGGCAAAACCACTTTTAAGGAATTGACATAGACCCCGCGCCAAAGCTCTTCCTGGCCGGGGATCAGTAGCTGCCCGTACTGCTCCGGGAATTTTGTGTTAGGGGAATTTCTCAGGTCACTGAAATCGAATACGGCCGTGTTGAGCTGAAAGACCAGACCGGCCTTGCCGCTACCGTCCTGACTGTCTTTTTTGGTCAGTTGAAAAGGCGGCAGGCTGATCTCCGCCAGGATATCGTTCCAGTCGCTGACAATGGTCCGGAAATGCCCGGTCACCTTGGCATCTGGATCGGGAATGGCCTTATAGTCTTGATCCACCGGCTCCAGCATGCTGCGGGGAAAGAGCACATCGGCCGAAAGGCCCAACTCCCGAAACCCACTACAATCGATGGTCACATAGGTCTCTTTATCCGTGTCCCCGGTCTGCATGTTAAAACCGCCACGCAGGACCACCAGTCCGTTACCGGCACTGATGGGGATGGCCACATCGCCCAAAAGGACCAGGTTGGCTTCCCCGTAGATCCCGCCCTGGTGGGAGAGCTTGATGTTATCGGCCCCAAAGAACAGTTCCTTGGGGCTTCCGTCCACCCCTTGCTGGGGGATGGTGATCTTTACAAAAGCCGTGACCTCGGTATATTCCGGGGTAAATCGGGCCTTGCTGATCCCTAGGATATAACTAACGTTACTTTCGGACTGGTCCTCTCCGCCCAAAGTGCCTTCGATCCCTACCGGGAGTGTAACCAACTCCTGGGGCGTGACCAAATCGATATAATTCTGGGAAACCGCCAACTCGTCCATGACCGCTTTGGCTTCCAACACATGGGTATTTATGGTACTGTCCTGGGGAACATGTGTGTTTATATAATCGGCGGTAAACTCACTTTCTAATGGACTATAGGAAAAAGAAGTTGGGGGGAGGTCCCCGTCCAGGGATTTAAAGGAACGGGTGGTGGTATTGTTAATAACAGGTTCTAAAGGCCCATCATTGGAAACCCCCAGGGAATCCTTAGGTACCCTTACCGGATTTTTCCCGGGAACTGAATCATGGGGTTTGTATAAAAACGGTCTTGGGACATGTCCCGATATAACATCACTTTCTTTTACACGGCAGTTTAGCCCCGAAAGGTTAGCGGAAAAAGATAATTGAAACGATAAAAACAGTATACACAGTAAAGCTCTCCCCATACATAAACTAAATTACAATGCACCAACAACTGAACAGGCCCTAATATTTATAAATAGGGCACATCCAACTGAAAGGGCATTTAATGCCTTTATTTTTTATTTTAATAAAAGAACAACATAGTCTTTGTCAAGGCCTAACGCATTGTCCGAAAGGTTTTGAGGAAACCTTGGTTTTGATGATCCAACCCTAAAACTATACTGCTTTGTAGAATTTCAGGATGAAAAACAATAAATCTTAGAGGGCAAACATAAAATATTTTTCCATCTTTCAACAGCACAAAGTGTTCAAAAGCCCTTTTTGTGTCATAAACGGTCTTTTTCGTGTAATAACTGAAAAAGGCGAAACTAATGCTTTATGGTTTTAAACAGGGTATTATACTGATAGCCCCTTATCCTCCTGTACCGGAATTTTTCATTCTTTTAAGCTGTTGATCTTTCTGTACAAGGATTGGCCTTTTCTGTACTGGATGCAGCGCCCTTACAACAATTTGTATTTGCACATGCCATATCATGGTATTTGGAAAACGGCAAAAGTAGGGTTTGGGCCCTTTAAGGTCAAGGGACGTAACGTTCGGGATATATGGTGCAATAACCGGTTTATAAGGGAGAAAAAATAAAAGGCTCCTGATTCCCTCTTCAGGAGCCTTTCGGAGCTGATTTCCACGGAATAATTTGTATATGTGAAGAATGTGGAAACCAGTTAATCATAAATCTTCTTTTTCATACCATCAAGGAACAAATATGGAACATTCCCTTCTTTTACAAAAACGAAAACACCAAAAGGGGGGGATGGTGTTATAATGGGCAGCTATAATGTAATAACTGGACAAAAACCAACATATTTCAGTCGAAGGTATCGTACCAATACCTTACCCCCCCTTGCAAACTTAATCCTTATTTTTGGTTTTCTGACCTTACCGTGCAAAGATTTGTCGTTTCTGTATTCCTTCCAGCCCCTGAAAAGGAGTGCCGATAGTATTATCAGGACAAGGCCCTGAAAAATATAAACTGAAACATTTTCTGATCTGGGTTTTGTTTTTAGGCACAGGTCAAGTAGAAATGGGCACCCCCACAAGGGAATGAAAATAAAACAGCCCCCTCCCATAAAATACAAAAGCCCCAGATCTGTGCTCCCCTTAAACAACCATACAAAACCATGTTGTACCCCTGTGCCTTAAAACCTTTACAAAGTCCCGGAATCAAAAGCTATTCCTCCATGGTGCCGGTTTTATGGCCCAAAGACCCCTCGAGGTGCTTCCTGTGGAAACCTATCCCCAAAAAGTGCCCTTTAACAAATGAACAGACCGATCCATAGAAGCCTGTTTTACCGCCAAACCGTTCCTTGGCCGTAACAGTAGCTGAAGGGACAATAGGAGGGGCTACCGTATGAACCGGAAGGCCCAACTCCTCCAAAACGGATTCCAGTTCACAGAGGGATTCCCCGTCCATGCAGGGGGCATGAAGACTGAGCTGTCCTTTACCCGTTTTTAACAGGTACTTGCCCTTAAAACGCCTGATCCCGGTTACCTTGCCCAATACAAGGATCGAGGTATGGAAGAGGGTGCTCTTGACAAGGGCCCCATTTTCAATATGCAGGTATTATATACAAAGTTTAGAATTAAGGAAAGGCCTACGGAAAGGCAACCGTAGGTCAACAGGGCAGGGATGTTTTCATATATGCCGACGACCCCTGAGCACAGTAGTGTGTTCCCGATAAGGAAACCTGACAAAAGACGGTATGCTTTATAGCGTATCACCATATAGGGCATTCAAGGCGCACTAAAATGCCATTGACCCCCAATAAGGTACGAAACTTTTTCAACATTTTGTTAAAATGTTGTCCATGGCCCGGCCCGGTAAAGAACATAAAGCAGCCCTTTTCCGTTTGGGAAGTTTTTCCCCTCACCCCTCTTTATCGGGCTTACCCCCCTTTCTGTGATGGGGTGCCCCATGGGTACCAAGCGCTATGCACAACAACAGGAGCAGAACGACCATGACCACCATAGCGACAAGCAATAAAAAATTAATGTGCTTCAATATCATGGCTTGATTTAAGATTGTTTTACTCCATGTCAAATACCAAAAAAGCCCCCTTTCGAAAATCCAAAAAAAGGTGGCTTGACCAACCTACCGAAGTCCTATGTTATCGGAAAGGCATTATCCCCCTATTCCTCCTTACCCCCAAGGTAAAATCCAAGGGATGTCCGAAACCTCATTGCCCCCCCAACAGGGTTACCTCCTTCATTTGTTTTGAAGCCCCAATAACGGTTTTATTTTCCTTAAACAAGCGTTAATTTCAATAAGCAGGCACCCCGGCTTGTTGAAAAGATCCTATTGTGTAATAGACGGACCATGCCCTGTACCGGAACTGTAACAGCCCCTTTGCGCCAGGATCAAATCAAAATGAATATGGAATGCCTTTAAGTTTGGTACTCCCCGCAGCATTGATGCCGATATCCTATAAAAAGGGCAAGGATAAGGGACCCGGAGCAGCAACTGTTCCTACAGCTGCTGGGAAACAAGGAAAAAAGTCCGTATACAAGAGGAGGCCCCGGAAGACAAACAAGGAACAACCGTTCCAAATCAGGCCGTTGGCCACTGTGCACATACTTAGTGAAACATCCCCCTCACCTCTTTATAGATCCGTATAAAATTGGCTTCCATTTCCTTATCGCTTATCTGTCTTGGCTTTGGTAATCCCCTTTTGTATTTTAGGGTATTTGAACTGTACCTTCCTGTCCGCAAAGACAATAAACTCCCCTTGCTTTAAACCGTAGAAGGTAGATGCCCTTGTCTTGGCCACCTCCCGCTCCCCTTTGGTGACCCTGGTATCAAAGTTCAAGTTATGGCCCTGGTTGACACTTATCGTTGGCTTTTTAACGATCTCAAAAAAGCGTTCATAATATTTGGCAGTATCCGGGTCATTGGCCTTCCCAAAAAACTGAT
>NZ_JAPFGA010000043.1 GCF_026241135.1 Galbibacter kalidii | reverse complement strand
GGCGTATCGATGACCTTACATACAGCTACCATAACAATGAGGTGAGCAACAGGTTAAGGAAGGTTGAGGACATCAGTGGGACAGAAGGCTTTGTAAACGGAGCCAATACAACGACGGAGTATCAGTACGATGTCAATGGAAATATGACCAGTGATGCCAATAAAGGGATAACCGGTATCACTTACAACCATTTGAATTTACCGACCAGTATCACCATAGGAGGCGGAAATATTTCTTATATTTACGATGCGACGGGTGTCAAGTTAAAGAAAACGGTAAGCACGGGTAAGGTAACGGAATATGCCGGGAACTACATCTATGAGAAGAACCAGTTACAGTTCTTCAGCCATGCAGAGGGCTATGTGACCCCGAGTGGTAGTGGGGGCTATGATTATGTCTATCAATATAAGGACCACTTGGGTAATGTAAGGTTGAGTTACATGGATGCCGATAACAACGGCAGTGTGACTACCGATGATATTGTTGAAGAGAGCAATTATTACCCTTTTGGCTTACAGCACAAGGGTTATAATAATGTTGTGAATGGTACGGAACATAACTGGGACTATCAAGGTAAAGAAAATCAAAAAGAACTTGGTCTGAACTGGCACGACTTCGGTGCAAGGAATTATGATGCAGCTTTAGGACGTTGGATGAATCCTGACCCATTGGCTGATTTGAGATATGAACTTACACCATACAATTATGTTCAAAATAGTCCTATGTTTAAAATTGACCCAGACGGCCTGACTGATTATACATTAAATAAAAAGACAGGAGAAGTTACACAAGTTGGTGAGACAAATGATGAACCTGACAGAATCCTTAAAACTTATACACGTAAGAGTAAAAGAGGAGAAGTTAAGTACAAGAAAAATGGGGAAGCTAAAGTAGCAATTGGCGGTATAGAGAAAGGAATACTAAAAGACGGTCAAAATTTCAAAACAGATGATAATGTTATTGAAACAGGAGGAGAAGGGCAAGCAACTGTTGAAGGAGTTAAATCTTTCACGTTACAGCTATCAGAATATGTCGGAAAGGAGATTAAAGGGTTCTCCTATTCATCTGATGGAGCTTCTGGTGAAGTTACAGATATGGTATTAGGAAAATATCTAAAAAATGATAGAACGACTTCTTATGGCTCAGTTACTGAACTTAATAAAAAATATGGGGCTAATTTTTCTTTTAATAATGTTATACAACAATTTCACACCCATCCTGATGGAAAATTAGGAGCAACTCAGTCTGCACCTGGACAATCACAAGACGTTACAGGTCTTCAAAGAGATAAACCGTTAATTTCAAACGCAACTTTTATTATATTGTACAGAATTAATAGTCAGAAAAAACCAGCAGAATACGATTACACCCATGAATATAGAAAATAAAATAAAGAAACTATTATTTACACTAGTCATTGCACTTAGTGTTTCAAACTATTGTCTTTATTCTCAAAATAAAACAATTAAAGGAAGGATTATTGATGACAATTTGGAACCTTTGCCATATGTGTCAATTAGGATTAGTGATACTCTTGAAATTGGTAAAACGGATTTAAATGGTTTTTTTCAAATAGACATTCCTGTTTGCCAGAAAGAAATATTATTTAGGTATGTTGGAATGGACCCAACAACTATAGAACTTGTGGACAAATGCAATAGAGTTGATGTTGTAATGATGTTGAGCGGCACTTATGATTTTATTACTTTAAAACGAGCTGATAGGAAGAGGAAAAAAAGATATAAAAAGCTTCCTGAGATTCATAAACAAGCTTTTGAGAAAAATATATTTGAAACTGAACATGCTTGTTATAGGCGAGAGTTTGAGCCGTTTTATCTGCAAGAAAATTAAAACAATACAAGCCACAGCGAAAGTTGTGGTTTTTTTATGCGTAAGCCTTTTTAGTTTTAGTCTTGGTATCACGAATAAAGGCATCTATGATTTTGATGATGGTATTTTTGTCATCCCCCTGCTCTTCAACGGGAACATCAGTGAGACGATATGGAAGACGGCCAACGATGCAGCGGATGGAAACAAGACCCGGGGCTATGCGTACAAGTACGATGCATTGAACCGCATTACTTATGCCGACTATGGTATAAAGACCACAGGAGGGTATAACCGGTCATCGGGATATGATATATCGGTAGGGGCCTATGACAAGAACGGGAACATTACCGGCCTATGGAGGAACAATGCAGCGGGGCGTATCGATGACCTTACATACAGCTACCATAACAATGAGGTGAGCAACAGGTTAAGGAAGGTTGAGGACATCAGTGGGACAGAAGGCTTTGTAAACGGAGCCAATACAACGACGGAGTATCAGTACGATGTCAATGGAAATATGACCAGTGATGCCAATAAAGGGATACCTGCAAATGGAATCGCCTACAACCATTTGAATTTACCGACCAGTATCACCATAGGAGGTGGAAATATTTCTTATATTTACGATGCGACGGGTGTCAAGTTAAAGAAAACGGTAAGCACGGGTAAGGTAACGGAATATGCCGGGAACTACATTTATGAGAACGACCAATTACAGTTCTTCAGCCATGCGGAAGGCTATGTGACCCCGAGTGGTAGTGGGGGCTATGATTATGTTTATCAATATAAGGATCATTTGGGTAATGTACGCTTAAGCTATATGGATGCCAATAACAACGGTAGTGTGACTACCGATGAGGTTATAGAAGAGAGTAATTATTATCCTTTTGGCTTACAGCACAAGGGTTATGGTCCGGGGATTTCATCGCTTGGAAATGATGTGGCGCAACGTTGGAAGTACAACGGGATTGAATTGGAAGAGTCATTGGATCTTGACTTGTATGAAATGGACTTTAGACAGTATGACCCAGCTATAGGAAGGTTTACTTCGATTGACCCAATTACTCATTATTCAATGGGCACTTATACAGCGTTTGATAATAATCCTGTTTTTTGGTCAGATCCAAGTGGGGCTAATGGTAGAACTATGAGATTACAAGGTTTAGATGGTACGTGGCATACTTTAACAGAAGGTGTGGATTATGAAACTATTTATGAAGCTAATGATAGTGATTCCGATAGTGAAAAAGAAAGAGAAGAAAAAACCGATTCACAGCAAGACCCGAAAGTATATATTGCCTCTGCAAATCCAAAAGAGTTTGAAGGAGTCGATAGGCTAAGTCTATTAAATTTTTCAAACGATGAAGAAAATATTAAAGGGTTACTCGGGCTATTCCCTTATGGTGAAGGAGTTTCAGATGGAGAAATTCGAGCACTATTCTTGCAAACAATAATTTCTGCTATAACATTAGGAGGAAGTAGAGTTACTAGATTTTCAAGAGCTACAGAATTAATTGACGGAGGCTCCAGTGCAAGTTCAATAGGGAGTTTAGAATTACTACCTATGACTGATTTAAAAGCTGTTGCTAATTCACAAAAAAGATTGTTTGAATTTGAAATAGCAAGGGATGGAGGTGTTTATGATATGGCACGATATTCGATGATCAGTAACCTAGTTTTGATATTTACCGATAAAATATTGTTTGATGGTCTAAATTATAATGAAACCTCAAATATAAATAAACTCGAAGGGTATCCAGAGGGCTTTCAGAACTCTGAGGTTAAGTATATGTATTCTGGAGTTCATTATGGCAATGGTTTAATCAATATAATCGATGTACAAAAAATAGAATGATATTATGACTCGACATTTAGTTTTTATTTTAATTCTGACCAGATTAATGATTTCATGCGATGAAACAGAAAGACTGAAGTTGGTAAAAGTAAATGGAAAAGATGGGAAAATATATAACTCTTTTTACTTAAACACTGAAAACAAAAAAGACAGTTTGGAAAAGTTTTTTGCGAATGGTGTAATGTCCAAAGCCCTTTACTGGAATGAGGGAAATATTGACTCCATTATAAACTATTCTTTAGATGGAGACATCTTGAAAAATGATATAACCAAAGACTCAATTGTTTACTCATATGATGAAAACAAAAGATTAATACAAAAATCCACTGTTAATTTTTCAGGTAATTATGAGGGTATATCAATAAATTATGAAGATTCATTAATTACAAATATTGCCAATTATTCAAATGGAAGAATCAATGGTCTTACTATAAATTTTGATAAACATGAATATCCTATATTGATAGGTAATATAATAGATGACTCTTTTTCTTTTGGCATTCAATTGGATAATGAAGGAAAAATAAATGCCCTAAGGGTAAATGATAATAGCAGTAGATTAGGGTTGATCTATAGGTATTATCCTTCGAAAAAAGTCAAATCAAAGGTAGAATTACTAGACGGGAAACCACATGGTTATAAAATTGAATATGAAAAAGATGGGACAATTAAAGCTATGAGAAAGTACCATAAAGGGGCTCTAATTAGAAAATAAACTTAATTAAATATGGAAGAGTCCCCGCTCCCGCCCGTTTGCAACGGGTGGCGGTAAGAGTAAGCGATCAAAAAGAGGCTGTGTAAAACGGAAATTCTATGCATTTACCTAGCGCATGAAGGTTTATGTGCCGTAGGTAGAGCAATAACAAAACCACAACCGTAAAAAAGTTGTGGTTTTTTCTTGCAAAAAGCAACTAGAAAATTAACTATATTTACGATGCTTTGGGCACCAAACTGAGAAAAGAGGTGACCGAAGGAGGTTCTGTGACAGGATGGAGCGTTAAAAAAATGCCTAGCAGGCATTTTTAGCGATCAGGCCAGGCGGCGCAGTGGAGACTATGTCGGAACTATATCTATGAAGATGTTCATACTGGGGAAGGGCCAATATTACAGTTCTTTAACCATGCAGAAGGTTATGTAGATGCTGAAGGTGGTGGTTATGATTATGTCTATCAATTTAAAGACCACTTGGGCAACATACGCTTAAGTTATATGGATGCCGATAACAACGGCGGCATAACGACCGCTGAGGTTATAGAAGAGAGCAATTATTACCCTTTTGGGCTGAAACACATGGGGTATGGCCCAGGGATTTCCTCGCTAGGTAATGATGTGGCGCAACGTTGGAAATACAATGGTAAGGAGTTTGATGAGAGCCTTGATATCAACACCTATGATTTTGGGGCAAGGAATTACGATCCTGCATTGGGTAGGTGGATGAATCTTGATCCATTGGCTGAAAAATATACAAACCTATCTCCTTTTTCATATGTTGCCAATAATGTTGTTAATGCAATTGACCCTGATGGCA
>NZ_JAPFGA010000042.1 GCF_026241135.1 Galbibacter kalidii | reverse complement strand
GCACAAGGGGACTGGCGCACATAAGCCCACGGGCTATTAGTACCGCTCGGCTGCGGGCATTACTGCCCTTGCACCTGCGGCCTATCGACGTGGTCGTCTCCCACGGCCCTTTAAAGAAATCTCATCTCGTGGCGGGTTTCGCGCTTATATGCTTTCAGCGCTTATCCCTTCCCGACATAGCTACCCAGCGGTGCCCCTGGCGGGACAACTGGTACACCAGCGGTCGGTCCAACCCGGTCCTCTCGTACTAGGGTCAGGGCCACTCAAATTTCTAACGCCCACAGTAGATAGAGACCGAACTGTCTCACGACGTTCTGAACCCAGCTCGCGTGCCACTTTAATGGGCGAACAGCCCAACCCTTGGGACCTTCTCCAGCCCCAGGATGTGACGAGCCGACATCGAGGTGCCAAACCCCCCCGTCGATGTGAGCTCTTGGGGGAGATCAGCCTGTTATCCCCGGCGTACCTTTTATCCTTTGAGCGATGGCCCTTCCATGCGGAACCACCGGATCACTATGCCCTACTTTCGTACCTGGTCGGCCTGTATGCCTCTCAGTCAAGCTCCCTTGTGCCATTGCACTCTGCGCACGGTTACCAAGCGTGCTGAGGGAACCTTTGGAAGCCTCCGTTACGCTTTTGGAGGCGACCACCCCAGTCAAACTACCCACCACGCACTGTCCCCGCACAAGGCGGGTTAGGCCCTAGAGAAGTAAAGGGTGGTATTTCAACAATGACTCACACATGCCTGGCGGCACGTGATCAAAGTCTCCCACCTATCCTACACATTACTTATCCAAGGTCAATACGAAGCTATAGTAAAGGTGCACGGGGTCTTTTCGTCCCACTGCGGGTAACCGGCATCTTCACCGATACTACAATTTCACCGAGCTCATGGCCGAGACAGTGTCCAGATCGTTGCACCATTCGTGCAGGTCGGAACTTACCCGACAAGGAATTTCGCTACCTTAGGACCGTTATAGTTACGGCCGCCGTTTACCGGGGCTTCAGTTCAACGCTTCTCCGCCAAAGGCGGATGACGTCTCCCCTTAACCTTCCGGCACCGGGCAGGTGTCAGGCCCTATACTTCATCTTTCGATTTCGCAGAGCCCTGTGTTTTTGATAAACAGTCGCCTGGACCTCTTCACTGCGGCCTATCTCGCGATAGGCGACCTTTCTCCCGAAGTTACAGGTCTATTTTGCCTAGTTCCTTAGCCATGAATCTCTCGAGCGCCTTAGAATACTCATCCCGACCACCTGTGTCGGTTTACGGTACAGGCTGCATACCTCGCTTTTCTTGGAAGTCGGTCCGCTGGGTTGTCACCGCGGCCGGGGCCTTGGTGTACTATCGGGGCGTTGCCGCTCCCTTCAACGTGCTGTTCCGTCAGCACGCACCAACATCCCGCCTCCGTCGCTTTCTATGGTATGCAGGTACAGGAATATTAACCTGTTGTCCATCCACTACCCCCTTCGGGTTCGCGTTAGGCCCTGACTGACCCCCAGCTGATTAGCATAGCTGAGGAAACCTTGGTCTTTCGGCGTGCGGGTTTCTCGCCCGCATTATCGTTACTTATGCCTACATTTTCTTTTCCATCCGCTCCAACGGGCCTCACGGCCCACCTTCTGCGCAAATGGAATGCTCCCCTACCACAACTGGCCCAAGGCCAGTGTCCACGGCTTCGGTGGTATGCTTATGCCCGATTATTATCCATGCCCGACCGCTCGACCAGTGAGCTGTTACGCACTCTTTAAATGAATGGCTGCTTCTAAGCCAACATCCTGGGTGTCTGAGCAATCGGACCGCGTTTTTTCAACTTAGCATACACTTGGGGACCTTAGCCGGTGGTCCGGGTTCTTTCCCTCTCGGACATGGACCTTAGCACCCATGCCCTCACTGCTGATCAACATTATATAGCATTCGGAGTTTGTCAGGGATTGGTAGGCGGTGAAGCCCCCGCACCCAATCAGTAGCTCTACCTCTATAAAACTATGGATCAACGCTGCACCTAAATGCATTTCGGGGAGTACGAGCTATTTCCGAGTTTGATTGGCCTTTCACCCCTACCCACAGGTCATCCGAAGACTTTTCAACGTCAACCGGTTCGGGCCTCCACTGTGTGTTACCACAGCTTCACCCTGCCCATGGGTAGATCACACGGTTTCGCGTCTACCACTGCCAACTATAGCGCACTGAGTGCGCTTTCACCCCCAAAGGGTGAAACTCGCCCTGTTCAGACTCGCTTTCGCTGCGGCTGCGCACCTGAAGTGCTTAACCTCGCTGGCAACGGTAACTCGTAGGCTCATTATGCAAAAGGCACGCCGTCATCAGCCCAGGGCTGACTCCGACCGCTTGTAGGCGTATGGTTTCAGGTTCTCTTTCACTCCCTTATTCAGGGTGCTTTTCACCTTTCCCTCACGGTACTGGTCCACTATCGGTCTCCCAGGAGTATTTAGCCTTGGCGGATGGTCCCGCCTGGTTCGTACAGGGTTTCTCGTGCCCCGCACTACTCAGGATACCGCTATCTCCACACACCTTACCTGTACGGGACTATCACCCCCTACGGCCACGCTTTCCAACGTGTTCCAGTCCTCTGTGCTTCGAACATTGCGGTCCTACAACCCCGATGCTGCCGTAACAGCAACGGTTTGGGCTGTTCCGGTTTCGCTCGCCGCTACTCCCGGAATCACTCTTGTTTTCTTCTCCTCCGCCTACTTAGATGTTTCAGTTCAGCGGGTTCGCCTACTGACGGTAAACGCCAGCATACCATACCTTCAATATGGTGGGTTGCCCCATTCGGATATCCCTGGATCATCGTGTATGTGCCACTCCCCAAAGCTTTTCGCAGCTTATCACGTCCTTCGTCGCCTCTGAGAGCCTAGGCATCCCCCATACGCCCTTGTCTAGCTTATTGTACTTTTTGCTCTTTTGTCCTATGTAATTCGCCCCATATGCCGGTCGTGCAACCAACATACAAAGCCTTTTAGATTCTCTTTTCTATTCTACTTCTTACCGGTCACCTATCCTCATAGGTGACCGCTCGTATTCTCTTTATCTCAATATGTCAATGAACGTTAGCCCCCTCCAGCTCCCCCGAAGGGGGAGAGCCAGTGCTCTCGTGTCCCTCCCCTTTGGGGAGGTTAGGAGGGGCTTGTGGAGAATATCGGAGTCGAACCGATGACCTCCTGCGTGCAAGGCAGGCGCTCTAGCCAGCTGAGCTAATCCCCCATTGGTGTTGAAATTCCAAGATCCAAATCCCAAATCCCAATCAAATAAGGTACCCAACCTCCAGAATTTCCTTCAATACTTTTTTAACGAACTTTTTTTCAGCCCTTGCCGAAACCATCTTTGGTAGTCTCGGGCAGGCTCGAACTGCCGACCTCTACATTATCAGTGTAGCGCTCTAACCAGCTGAGCTACGAGACTGTTGCTTTTATATGGCCCGCAGGCCTTGATATGTAATGTTATTGACAGCATTTTAAGCAAAACCAATCCCTCGCCCTGCGCTTTATCGGTACCGGACCGATCGGTATCTCTAGAAAGGAGGTGTTCCAGCCGCACCTTCCGGTACGGCTACCTTGTTACGACTTAGCCCCAGTTACCGGTCTTACCCTAGGTAGCTCCTTGCGGTCACCAACTTCAGGTACCCCCGGCTTCCATGGCTTGACGGGCGGTGTGTACAAGGCCCGGGAACGTATTCACCGGATCATGGCTGATATCCGATTACTAGCGATTCCAGCTTCACGGGGTCGAGTTGCAGACCCCGATCCGAACTGTGACCGGTTTTATAGATTCGCGCTCCGTTACCGGATGGCTGCTCTCTGTACCGGCCATTGTAGCACGTGTGTGGCCCAGGACGTAAGGGCCGTGATGATTTGACGTCATCCCCACCTTCCTCGCGGTTTGCACCGGCAGTCCCGCTAGAGTCCCCATCTTTACATGCTGGTAACTAACGGCAGGGGTTGCGCTCGTTATAGGACTTAACCTGACACCTCACGGCACGAGCTGACGACAACCATGCAGCACCTTGCAACCTGCCCGAAGGAAAAGGTGTTTCCACCCCTGTCAGACTGCATTTAAGCCCTGGTAAGGTTCCTCGCGTATCATCGAATTAAACCACATGCTCCACCGCTTGTGCGGGCCCCCGTCAATTCCTTTGAGTTTCATTCTTGCGAACGTACTCCCCAGGTGGGATACTTATCACTTTCGCTTAACCACAGATCCGCCCAATGGCGGACCAACAGCTAGTATCCATCGTTTACGGCGTGGACTACCAGGGTATCTAATCCTGTTCGCTCCCCACGCTTTCGTCCATCAGCGTCAATCCGGCAGTAGTGGCCTGCCTTCGCAATCGGTGTTCTGAGTAATATCTATGCATTTCACCGCTACACTACTCATTCCAGCCACTTCCCGCCGATTCAAGGCATGCAGTATCAAAGGCAATTTTACCGTTGAGCGGCAAACTTTCACCCCTGACTTACACGCCCGCCTACGGACCCTTTAAACCCAATGATTCCGGATAACGCTTGCACCCTCCGTATTACCGCGGCTGCTGGCACGGAGTTAGCCGGTGCTTATTCGTACGGTACCGTCATCGCCCTACTCGTAGGGCTTATTCTCCCCGTACAAAAGCAGTTTACAACCCATAGGGCCGTCTTCCTGCACGCGGCATGGCTGGATCAGGCTTCCGCCCATTGTCCAATATTCCTCACTGCTGCCTCCCGTAGGAGTCTGGTCCGTGTCTCAGTACCAGTGTGGGGGGTCCCCCTCTCAGGGCCCCTACCCATCGCTGCCTTGGTGCGCCGTTACCGCACCAACTAGCTAATGGGACGCATGCCCATCTCCCACCGCCGAAGCTTTAACCCTTGACCAATGCCGGTCAAAGGTACCATAGGGTATTAATCCGGATTTCTCCGGGCTATCCCCATGTGGAAGGTAGGTTGCATACGCGTTACGCACCCGTGCGCCGGTCTCAAAGACCCTAGCAAGCTAGTGTCCTCTACCCCTCGACTTGCATGTGTTAGGCCTGCCGCTAGCGTTCATCCTGAGCCAGGATCAAACTCTTCATCGTTGATCGTTGTATATTGTATACATGACCCATCCGGTTAAAGCCCAATGCTCAAAAATGATCTTGCTTAAAAATTCTTACTTGGTCGGTCTTTATTAATAAAATAAAAACCGTGCTGTCAACAATATTTCAATGAACTCGCCCTTAATTTATTAAAGGCCCTCGTTTTGTTCTTATTTTTAACTTTCGTTTCGAAAGCGGGTGCAAAAGTAATTTACTTTTCCGTCCCCGGCAAACTTTTCAGGGACTTTTTTTTCAAATGCCCCCTCGACTGCCCGAAAACCCGCTGTACAATGAACTTCCGCTCCCTCTCCTACATCTACCATCCTTCCGAAAGCGGGTGCAAATATAGAAACTT
>NZ_JAPFGA010000041.1 GCF_026241135.1 Galbibacter kalidii | reverse complement strand
TCGACTGGACCGACTCGCAGCCGCCGATGTCGCCGATCACGTAATAGTCGCCACCGTCCGTCACCGCATAGGTCGGGCCGTCCGCACCCTCGATCTGGACGTTGTTGCGGAACCAGCGGTAGCCGTCGAAAAGGTCGTCACCAACGTCCAATACCTGGGGCAGACAGGCTGTTTCCTCTATGCTTAAAAAAATCTCCGGGGCAAAACCGGAATAGAAACCACCGTAATTGGCAAAACCTGCCGCCCCTAACAATCCACAATATAGATCCCTGGTCGATTCCACCAAGATATCTCCTGTAAGAGCCGATCCAGCCAACTTATAGCTGACAAAATTGGTGCTCCCGTTCACATAATGCCCATTGATATCGTTGGTACCATAATTGGTCACCGTGCCCGCCGTCAAATAATCCTGTAAAGGGGCGCCGTTGATGGTTAGCTCTCCCTCCGAACGAGTTACTATCATTAAAATGGTATTATAAGTTCTAGTGTTTATCATGTTGGTATTCGGTATAAAGGCTTGTCTTGGTGCCGTGCAAATCAATGGGGGCACATAAAACATCCCTACCTGACCACCACCCGACGCATCATCCACCAACTGATAACAAGTAGCAGGATTTGTGGTCCGTATATAAAGATTGTCCTCATCTGTATAGGCAGTGGTCGCATTATCATCCGACCCCCCATTTACTATATAATACTCTCCTGCCTCCAGTGTGACCACTTCTGACTCAGATCCATTAAGAAAAACAGAGGTATTGTTGGTATGGGCCACTACCGTCACTAGTTCCCTTATATTGAACCCTTCTCCCCTGGAGAATATAAATTCCGTCCCCATGGTTTCAACAGGAGCAATCTGATCCGCTCCATAATCCCTGGCATAGTCGGTTGATGAAGGTGACATATGAAGGTTTCCGACATTGACCACCACGTCCTTATCACTCTCCAAAAGTGCCCCTATCAATGCATTCCATGTGTCTGCATTAGCAAGATCACTCAGAGGGTAACGCTGCCTCATCAGAAAGGCCTCACCCGCATTTAGGTTTATTGTTTCCACATGTCCCACAGGCACGGCAGCACCGCCGTTAATCCCTTGTATAACAGCACCTTCAGTAACCCCCGATACATTTACCACCGTATTGTCCTCGAGCGCCACAAAGGACACAAAATGAGAATAATCATTCTCTCCAAAATTCCCACTCGGAGTGATATAAGTAGCAGTAGTGGTACCCATGGGCGAGCCCCCCAATCTAAACACCGTTCCTCTTGCATTGTTTCCTTTTAAAGCTATCAAATCAGCCTGAGCCCCTCCTGCATCCACAAATCGGTAATCTACAGCTATAGGCTGGTCCGCCACAATTCTAAGTCCTCTATCAGACCGAACGGTTCCATATTCGACAGCAAAATAACGCGTTCCAGTGGCTGTTCCCGTTAAAGTTTCTATAGCAGTACCATTAGCAGGTACTGTCAAAGTCCTATCGGGAGTGGTACTGTTCCCTATGTAAACCTCTACATTTACATCAACATCCGATGTTGTACTATAGTTTAGATTTTGGACACCTACATTATTGGATGCTTCCCCAGGAATTGGCGGCAACCAGTGTTCTGTACTCTCCTGGGCTTGTATAGAAACAACCCAGCCTAACAATAACACAAACAGTAACAGTATTTTTTTAATCATAACCTTACCAACTTTATAAGAATCAATTCAATCTTTTGTGTTTAATATACAGGAAACAAAACCTGTTATGACCACTTTACGGAACATAAAGGTTGTAATTTCACAGCTTATTAACAGCTGCGGTGTAACCGTCGGAGCACTTAACGAAACAATCGAAAGCACCCACGAAACAAGCGGAATATCTTTAAATTCCCTTTCCATGGTCCACTTGCCCCTTTATTTACCCATGCCCCGGCTGTGGGCCGGGGCCTTGTTCTGTTGCGTCCCCATCTGTCATTTCCTCAGGTAGACCCATCCCGTTTTTGGGGCCTTGGTGCCGTCCCTGTCGTAGCGCACCACGTAATAGTAGGTCCCGGTGGGCAGCAGCTCCCCGTCCCGGTAGTTCATCCGCCCCTGTGAGCGGCCGTCCCACCAGTTTGGCTCCCCGGAACCGTTGCCGTGCACCGTGTGCACCCGGTTGCCCCAGCGGTCGTAGACCTCCATGGTGAAGCCCGGGTAGTCCCTTAAAAAAGGCACCACATAGGTGTCGTTCACCCCGTCGCCGTTGGGCGAGAACATGTCGGGGAACACGTCATTGCCCAGGCTCAGCTCCGCCGCCCTTGAGAGCGCCGGGCTGCCGCAACCGCTCACCGAGGCCCGGTAGCGGTGCCCGTCCAGCCCCTGGCCCACGCTGCTGACCCGGAGCCTGGCCGTCTGCGCTCCGGTATAGGTACCGTCGTCCGCCACGTCCCGCCAGCCGCTGCCGTCGTGCACCTG
The DNA here is from genome assembly GCF_026241135.1 of Galbibacter kalidii. Taxonomy (GTDB): domain Bacteria; phylum Bacteroidota; class Bacteroidia; order Flavobacteriales; family Flavobacteriaceae; genus Galbibacter. The sequence continues at coordinate 3,011 of NZ_JAPFGA010000041.1, read as the reverse complement.
CCACTGGTAGGTATAGGTCCCTTCGGCCTCTTCCGGTACCACCGTGAACGACACGTCCGACCCGTGCTGGGCCGATACGTCCGATGGGTCCTCGTAGATCCGGGCCACCGGGCTCACCCGCAGCCCCGCGCTGTCCGAGACCACCTCGCCGCAGCCCTCCGTCGAGACCCGTACCCGGTAAAGGTCCCCGTCGCCGTCCACGCTCGCGAACACCGACAGCGAGGGCAGTTCCCCCACCGTCTCCCAGCTCGTACCACCATCCGCGCTCGACTCCCAACGGTACCGAAGGCCGTCCGCCCCGTTGGCCGATACTTCCGCACGGAACAGTGCCACACCGCCCTCACAGGCCACTGCGTCCCCCGGGCCCGCCGTGATCGCTATGGGGCCCTCTACGCTCAGGGAAGCCACCGAGCGAACCGGGTCGCCGCAGCCCTGTGACAGTACCGAGGCCCGGTACAGCCGGCCGTCGTCCGCTGCCGTAATGTTTGTCCTGGTATAACTGCTTGTTGTTTCCCCGGCTATCGTGGTCCAGCTCTGGCCACCATCGCTGCTCTCCTCCCAGCTGTAGACAGCGCTGCCGCTGCCCGCGTCCGCCACCACCGAAAAGGTCGCTGCACCGCCCACGCAGGCGCGCCGGTCCTCCAGGGGCGAGTCCAGGGCCACCGGGGCACTGATCCGGAGCTCCGCCTCCTGCGAGACCACCTCGCCACAGCCCCCCGTCGACACCCGTACACGGTACAGGTAGCCGTCCAATGACGACGACAGCGGGCTCTTTACATAGTCCCGGCCCTGGCCCACCACCTGCCAGGTCGCCCCACCGTCCACGCTCTGTTCCCAGGCATAGGACAGCTCGCCACCGGCCGACGCCGTCACACTGAACAGCGCCGCCCCGTTCGCACATGCCAGCACGTCCGCCGGGTGTTCCGTCACCGTGATCGGGTCCTCCACCGTCAACTGCGCCACCGACCATACCGGGCCCGCACAGTCCCCCGTGCTCACCCCGGCCCGGTAGCGCGTCCCGTCATCGGACGCCGTTACGTTCGTTACCGTATAGGTATCGGTGGTCTCATTGGCTATGGCCGTCCACGTCTGACCGCCGTCAGTGCTCTGTTCCCATTGGTAGGTGGGCGTGCCCACACCGGCTTCCGCTCCCACATTAAAGGACGCCGTACCCCCGGAGCATACCTGTGCACTCTCCAACGGCAAGGTCACCCGCACGGGGCCCTCCACACGCAGCGATGCCACATCCGAGACCACCTCGCCACAACTGCCCGAGCTTATACGCACCCGGTAAAGGTTCCCGTTATGGAACTCGCTCAGCGGGCTCTTCAGGTACGTACTGCCCGTGCCCACCACGTGCCAGCCCGTACCGCCATCGATGCTCTCTTCCCACTGGTAGGACGGCGTGCCCCCGGACAGGTCCACCGATACCCCGAACTCCGCCGTACCGTTCACACAGGCCGACACGTCCGCCGGTTGATCGGTGACCTGCACCGAGCCCTCCACCAGCAGGGACGCCTGCGAGCGCACCGGGTCCGTGCACAGCGCCGAGCTCACCGCCACCCGGTAAAGGGTGCCGCCGTCCGCCGCCGTCACGTTCGTCCTTGTATAACTGTCGGTCGTTTCGTTTGCTATGGTGGTCCAGCCCTGGCCCCCGTCAGTGCTCTCTTCCCACTGGTAGGCAGGCGTGCCGATACCGGCGGCCGCAACCACCCTAAAGGTCACGTCCCCGCCCTCGCACACCAGCTCATCCTCCAAGGGCTCCGCGATCACCACAGGGCCTTCCACCTCCAGTTCGGCCACCTCCGAGACCACTTCGCCGCACTGGTCCGACGAGAGCCGGACCCGGTAAAGGTAACCGTCGTGCTGGTCGCTCAAAGGGCTCTTTACATAGCGGCTGCCCGTGCCGACCACGTGCCAGCTCGCACCACCGTCCACGCTCTCTTCCCAGGCGTAGTCCAGGCCGCCGCCGCCATAGGACGCCCCCACTTCAAAGGAGGCCACCCCGTTCACGCAGTTGATCACCCTGTCCTGCGGCTGCTCCAGGATCGCAATAGGGCCTTCCACCCACAACTGCGCCACCGAACGTACCGGTTCCGTGCACGCCCCCGTGGTCACCCCGACACGGTAACGCGTCCCGTCGTCACCGGACGTTACGTTTGTTTTTGTATAACTGTCCGTGGTCTCGCCCGCTATGGTGGTCCAAGTGGTGCCGCCGTCCGTGCTCTCTTCCCACTGGTAGGCCAGGGTCCCCGAGCCCGCATCGGCGCCCACCGTAAAGGTCACGTCCGAGCCCACACAGGCCCGTTGGGCCTCCAGCGGGGCCGTGACCTGGACAGGGCCCTCCACCGTCAGCGTGGCCTCACGGCTGAGTACCTCCCCACAGGTCGAGGAACTGATCCGTGCCCGGTAAAGGTAGCCGTCGTGCACTTCGCTCAAAGGGCTCTTGAAGTAACTGCCCCCAGTGCCCACCACGTGCCAGCTCGCCCCGCCGTCCGTGCTCTCCTCCCAGGTGTAGCCCACCGTGCTGCCCAAAGCCTCGGCCGACACCGTGAACTCCCCCGTGCCGTTCGCACAGCCCGTTACGTCAACCGGCTGTTCCAATATAGCGATCGAGCCCGATACCCGGAGCGTCGCTATCGAACGCACCGGCGCCGTGCAGGCCGGCGTGCTCACCCCAACCCGGTAGCGCGTGCCGTCGTCACCGGACGTCACGTTTGTTTTCGTATAACTGTTGGTTGTTTCATTGGCTATCACGGTCCAGGTCGCCCCGTCGTCCGTGCTCTCTTCCCACTCGTACACGGGCGTGCCCGTCCCCGTGTCCGCCTGTACCGTAAGGGTCAGGTCCTCGCCTTCGCACACCGTCGCCCCTTCCAAAGGCTCCGTGACCACCACAGGGCCCTCAACGCCCAGCGTCGCCACCTCGGAGATGATCTCCGCACAGGCCCCCGTGCCCACACGGGCACGGTACAGGTTCCCGTCGTGAGCCGCCACCAGAGCGGACTTTACGT
>NZ_JAPFGA010000040.1 GCF_026241135.1 Galbibacter kalidii | reverse complement strand
ATCAGTTTTTTGGGAAGGCCAATGACCCGGATACTGCCAAATATTATGAACGCTTTTTTGAGATCGTTAAAAAGCCAACGATAAGTGTCAACCAGGGGCACAACCTGAACTTTGATACCAGGGTCACCAAAGGGGAACGGGAGGTGGCCAAGACAAGGGCTTCTACCTTCTACGGTTTAAAGCAAGGGGAGTTTATTGTCTTTGCGGATGGAAAGGACAGAAAAGTACAGTTCAAATATCCTAAAATTCAACGGGCATTACCAAAGCCGAAGCAAATAAGCGATAAGGAAATGGAAGCCAATTTTATACGGATCTATAAAGAGGTGAGGGGGATGTTTAGCTAGATTTAGAAATCCTAATAAAGTGATATGAGATGCTACCTCCTGAACAAAGCTTAACTTTTGAGAAGTTATTAGAAAAAGTTAAACAAGCAACAGGAGAATATAATCAACTCAAGTTTTGAATACAAACGCTACCCAAAGAGTATCATTTTTTAGTTTTTTCTATGTTTATAATAAGTATAGTAGCTTAAGGAAGCTACCAAAACCTGATTTTCAGTATTGGATATAGTGTTGCCACAGCTCCTCTTATCTTATTTTTAAAGATTCGGCAGTAATTTAATTTTACTGCCAAATCTTTGATACTTTAAATACGATGGGGTAACTGACCTCATTACTTGTTCAGTTAAAATGCAGGACTAAATTTCTACTCCCATTGAGCTCCTGCAACTCCAATTGCAATTTCTCTTTATCCCCCAACGCAAACTTGGGCAATACATACACGAACCTTAAAGATTGTCCATTCCACACCTTGTCCGGTAGTTTATACTTGTAAATGGGTTTTAAAGGGAGCTTTTGGTAGGAAGCCTTTCGCTTTTTGTTCCCACTTACTCGATATATATTCAGAAAATCTATTTCAAAGGTAATCCCAGAGGTGTTGGTCCCTTTAACCACCGCTACTAAAGTTCCTTTCTTTCCTTTTGCTTTTTTATTGGTTAGAATGGTGTATAGATCTCCATTGGAAAAAGCAGTTTCATCCAGCGATAGATTGCTTCCTAAATTCTGAGCAAACAAAAACCATTGTTTAGCATGTGGGTTTTGTTGCCATCCATTAAACTGACTTAAATGATCCTTGTAATGTCTTTTAAGTTTTTTCCCAGGCACTCTATATAAACCTCCTAGCTGATGGTGGCTCAGTGCGGTGTTATCGGTCGATCTCTTATAAAAAAGCAGTGAACTCCTTAGGCATCCGAGTTCTCTGGATAATAAATCCCTTTCAATCACGGCTTACTTTAACCCTTTTACATCAAGCAAAACATCCTAATGCCTTCGTTTAAGATTTAAAGAAACCAGATTATTGCGAGTGGGGTAATCCTCGATGGTCCGGCTTCATAAAACCACTCGCTTTATACGGGCAATCCTTGTACTGTTGTGGTATTTGCTTTTTTCCTCCAAATAAAGGATCAAGCGGTTTACGTATAAAGGGAGCTTTATTGGCTTTCCTTCAAACCCTGCTATATCAAAATGATCCAGATACCTTCAGGCAATATTAATCTTAATAACGACATCTCTGCTTCTTTACTCATCACCATATTTTTAAACCACAAAGAAAATCAATATTCAATTCAGACCCAACTTTTGGGATTGATCCGTGATCTTCAAAAAGATAAACTCTTATGATTAATACAAAATCACTATAGTTTTTAAGTTTAATTTTGACTAAATCTATTTACTTCTGAAACGGTCTGATCCGTTAAAAGACACTTTTGAAAATCATTTGTCCTGTATTTGTTGGGGATTTTTTATGAGAGATGTGTTTTTGTAGTGCAGGGTAAGTGAAATGCAGCTGTGTAGTGGGTTAGATATCAATATATTGCAAATTGTGGTATCTATGGGGTATGCTGTTTTTTGGAATATAGATTGTTTAAATGTTGATTTGTGTGATCAGGTAACTATCAATAATGAAGTAGAAAAATGCAAAGTCAATTTTTTAATAGTTTTAGGGATAAATATGTGAATAAATTCATACCATTTTATTTATCATGGCACTATATGATAAATAAAGATCAAATGGAATATATTGGAAATATTAATACATGTAATTTTGCCATTCAAAAATTATCTTGCCTAATAGCAAGAGTTAGACCTCCTTTTGTTGATCCTTACAAGAATTTGTTAAATGTGATTAAAAAGGATTCATTTGCTTTAAAAGTTAAGAATAAATATGTATATATAAAATTAGTACTTCCTATGAGGTTTGAGAAAGATTTTGTTTTGACTCTTCAAACTATCGTGCTTCATTATGAAGGGATGCGATTGACAGATTTAATTTTGATTAATCAACCTATCTGTACTTATAGGAAAGAACCATTTGAGGTGGAGTTGTATGTAAATAATAGGCAGGATGTGGAGTTAGCATCGTTTTTAAAAAGTCAACTGGAGCCAGTTGTTAGATTTTCGAAAAAGCAAGAGAGAGTTATTGATCTGACATTAAGGGGGTTGGATTCTCATGAGATTGCATTAATGACAGATAAGTCTGTTCCTTCAGTTTATAAAATAAACAGGAGAATTTTAGAGAAAATTACAGACTATTATGAAATGGAATTTCCCGATGTAAGAAGTGCTGTTCTTTTTCTTAGAAAGAACTTCATTTGAATGGAGCTAATTTCGAGGTGTAAAAATGATCTATTTTGAAGCCTGTATTGATGAATTTTAATACTTATTAAGTAATTGGACACAAATAAGATAAAGCATTGTTATGAATTTTGAGACACATATTGTATTTATTTATATTGGATTATATGCTACATTCTTCGGGATTTTTATATGGCTGATCAAAGAATTAGGATATTATCTCTTAAACAAGAAAAGTCAGATTTAGCTATTTAAGAGATAATGTGGTGATTTTTTTTGAGGCTAGTATTTTTAATGTGGAATAAGCTTGGGTAAAGGTTCATATTCTGCTGAAGACGGACACTTTTCGGTAAAATTAATTTTTTTACTGTTCTTTTTATATTTTCTCATCGATGCACTTCGCAATTCTATTCTATACGAACCATTAGTTAGTCTGTCTAATATTACATCAAGCCAATTGTGGGGTTTCCTTAAAATAGTTAAACCATGCTTTTACAGGTAGATGTGAGGTGACAATGTATCAAGTCAAAATTCTGTTTTTTAAGATTCTAGGCATCTAGTTTAGATAAGCGAATAAGGTATTTTGTATTTCTATCCTCTCTAAATTGAGCTCTAAAGGCTTTTATTTTAGCATTGAAAGATTTAGCGGAAGCATTGGTACTTCTGTTTATAAAGTAGTTAAGGATTGAACGATAATTCAAAGTGATGCTATTGGCTACGTTTTGGAAGCTTTTAAATCCGGATTCCTCTACTTCTTTATACCAATGTGCTAATTTGGTATAGGCGATTTTAATGTCTGTATTTTGATTAGGAGTCCATTTGTCTGGAGATTTATACAGTAAACACCTGCTTCTGGCAAGCAGCTGCTTTGCCGAGTCACCATTAGGAAAGAGTGTAGGGGTGTATTGTTTGTCGTTTGCTTTACATTGTTTAATAGCTTTATTCTCCTGATCCAAGGCTTCCCATCGGTATTTGATACGAAGTTACTGAAGAGCTTCTATGGCCAGTTTTTGTACATGGAAGCGATCGGTAACCTGCGTTGCTTTCGGGAAGCATACCTTGACAAGATGCTTCATGGAATGCGCCATATCCAAAGTAATCTCCTGGACTTTGTTACGAACCGATGAAGAAAGGGTAAGTAATTGATTTATGATGGGCTCGGCCTTCGTGTCTTTAAAAATACCCACCAGCGCTCCCTTTTTGCCTTTAGCTTTCTCATTGGTAATAACCGTGTAGAATTCACCTTTAGAAAGGGCCGTTTCATCAATGGAGAGACAAGGCCCAATGTTCTCCGGATACAAAAGCCATTGTTTGGCATGAGGCTTTTGCTTCCAATCCCTAAAGTCGCTCAAGTAGTCCCGGAAATGTCGCTGCAGCTTTTCACCATTGACTCCATAAAATCCGCCAATGGTATGACAGTCATTAGTCTTGGTGCTGACCAAGTACTTTTAAAAAAGCAGTGAACTCCTTAGACATCCGAGTTCTCTGGACAATAGATTCCTTTCAATTACGGCTTACTTTAACCTATTTACATCAAGCAAAACATCCTAATGCCTTCGTTTAAGATTTAAAGAAACCAGATTATTGCGAATGGGGTAATCCTTGATGGTCCGAGGCTTCATAAAACCACTCGCTTTATACGGACAATCCTTGTACTGTTGTGGTATTTGCTTTTTCCTCCAAATAAAGGATCAAGCGGTTTACGTACAAAGGGAGCTTTATTGGCTTTCCTTCAAACCCTGCTATATCAAAATGATCCAGAATACCTTCAGGCAACATTAAGCTTAATAAGGACATCTTTGCTTCTTTACTCATCACTATATTTTTAAACCATAATGCACAACAGGTTGTTAATAAGATATATGAATTAACAATAAACTCACTCTGTAATCCAATACTAGCGACTATGTTTTCTAGCTCCATTATATCAACTAAACAGGGCATATATAGTAGTTCTAATTATTTGGTTTGAGACAGGATAACTTTCTTTCTCTAGAGCTCAAAATTAGCCCTCCCCACATTTGATATTTTTTAGGTTTATACAGTCTATTATGATATCAGGGTGATACTATTTATGTCGATATATAAGAATACTTTTGGGAACTGTTTCTGCTGTTTTTTGCATCTATTAAAGTGTTAATGCAGAGGGCGTCAGGAACGACACATAAATATAAGTGCTGATTCATAATTTGAATTACTTATTATAAAAATGTATAAACCTATATACTTATTCAAAAGTATACGCTCTTTTACAGCTTTTGTTTTTGCTTTTTGTATAGGGGAACAATCGCGTCATGCCGAAAAATGGGCCTTTTTACGGGCATCTCAAAAAGAAATCCTATTATTTATTGTAGAGTAGTCATGATGTTTTTAAAGGAACTCAACTCTCCTTTTCTAGAATAGATAGAGTTTGAAGTTCACTTTATATGATCCTTTCGGCTATTTTGGCACAGAGTTACCGGAACCAACTCTCCTTTATTACAGGATGAAGAGGGTTTGAGTTTTGAAGGCAGTCTGGAGAATATTTTTCATAGAGAATATAATTTAGTAGCGATACTGAGAGCGAGCTTGCGGTCATTGCTCTTAATACTCTCTAAGGACATGGAGCAAATTATCAGGTGTACTCTACATGTAAGCTGGCAGTTTTCGATATCTATTGATGTCCGAAATGCCAGAAAGAGCTATCGTTGCTAAAAACAATTCTATGATAAATAGAAGAATTGTGGAGTAGAGTTGGCATAGGGATCTGCGAATATTATAGTAAAAGACATTATAATTGTATGAAGCTGAGGGGGTATTACTGCGGATGATTACCATGTATTTCTGCCCTTATTACCTGTCTATTGGTGAGTAGATAAAATATTGAAGAACCTTAGGTATAGCATAGTTAGAAGCGTGGATGAATCTGAAAAATCAATAAACAGTGGGATTCAATTTTGAACTTTATGTATTATTCTAAATTATTTAAAAGGTGATTGATCTGTTGATGGTAATTTTTGATTCTACATCTGTTTTTCCTGAAAAGAAATTGTCTTCACAATTATTTGTAAAAATTTTCTTTGAATATCCGTAAACACCCATAATTTTAAAATATTTCGTATTTTTATCCGAAATAGAGTACTATGAATATTTTCAGTTTTACAGTACATTTTGACAGTGAGGAATCCTGCCGGAACCATTTCAAAGCAGAAAGGGATAAATTGGGGGTGGTATGCAAGAGGTGTGGTCACACCGAACATTTTTGGATCAAAAGCCGTTGGAGCTATGAATGCAAAGAATGCCGTAGCCGGACTTCCTTGCGCAGTGGCACTATTATGCAAGGGTCCAACCTTCCCTTTCTGGTATGGTACAAAACAATATTCTTGATGACAGCTACCAAAAAATGCTTTTCCATCAAGGAAATACAGAAACAGTTGGGCTTGAGGCGTTATGAGCCTGTTTGGGCAATGGTGCACAAGTTGCGCAAAGCTATGGATAGGCGTGATGCTCGCTACACTTTGGAAGGTATGATGGAAATGGATGAGGGCTACTTTTCCGTGGAAAGTTCGGAGGTGGAAAAATCAAAAGCAAAACGGGGCCGTGACGCAGCAGGCAAGTCGAACGTTGCGGTGATGGCGGAATCAGCCCAGCTTGAAGATATTGAAACCGGAAAGGGAACCAGCCAGTGCCGGTACTTCAAAGCAAAAGTGTTGGACAACCATAAAGCCGGGGGCATTAATGAAACCGTGAAAGGGGGTTTTGATGAAAAGAGCATCGTCCTGAGCGATGATAGCACTTCTTATGTGGATATCTCGGACTATGTGGAGCTGCATATCTCTGAAAAGTCCAGTGAAGGCCCCGCCAAAGAAACCTTGCGCTGGGTACATATCACCATCAGCAATGCAAAACGAAACCTTTTAGGGAATTATCACAAAATCAAGGGGGAGTACCTTCAATTATACCTCAATGAATTTATCTATAAGCTGAACCGAAGATATTTTGGAGAAAAGCTTTTCGATAGGCTTATCATCGCAGGTATTACAGGATATGACTAATTACGGATATTTAAAAATTTCTTATATGCTCTTTAATTATTCTAAAATAATTGTATGTTTTTTTTTTGTTACGAATATTTTTGCTCAACAAGATTGTTCAAACAGGCAAATAGACAGTTTGCTTAATGCGATAAAATACTGTAAAGTTTCTGATTCTATATATGGTGTTTTAAATAGATTATATAAATCCTCATTAAGGAACGATTATGCAATTGGAAAGGCTGCTTGCCTGATAAGAATTGGAATACACAAAGGAGAAAGAGGTGACTTCAAGGAGGCGTTTAAAACTATTCAGGAGGCTAAAACCATCGCCAAACAGATTGAAAATGATTCACTTTTACTGTTCTCTGATATTGCATTGAGTGTTCAATATGGAAGAACAGGATTGAATGTTAAATCTATAGAAATCATAGACAGGAGTTTATCAAATATCGATAAGATTCATGATTTTAAAAGAAAAGAGTATTTCTTAGGGGTGTTGTATACCTATAAAGCTGTTTTTTCTGGAGGTCTTCAACGCCAACCATCTATGGAGGAGTATTTGTCTTATCATAGGAAAGCACTATATCATTTTGAAAGAATAAAAGAAATTATTCATATTCCGGCATATACCAACATAGGAGAACACTATAATGCTATAACAGCATATGACTCAGCAAAATATTATTATAAAAAAGCATTAAATAATGGAAAAGCAACTAAAAGGTCATTGGAGATTGAATATGCTAATTTGGCCAATATCTATTATAAAACTAATGACTATAATCTGAGTATTTCCTATCTAGATAGTTCAACTGCTATCAGTAAGAATAAGAGGATTTATTATATATTAGAAGAGAATTATATCCTGTATAAGAAAATTTATAATCAATTAGGGGATATCGAAAAACATTTAGAGAGTGCAGACTTGGCGCTAGCTTATAAAGATAGTACAATTTTAAGAGAAACAAAGAGCATTCGGGATTCTGTGAATTATGTATTGCATTATACCGAGAGAGAGGGAGAGAGCGCTTTAAGAAAGAAGACAATCGTACTCATTAATTCAATTCTCCTCATATTAGTGTTAGTAGCTATTCTTTTCTTCCAATTATGTAAAAGAAGAAAATTAAAGAGGCTGGCCTCTGAAACAATAAAAGAAGTTAAGTCTAAGTCTAAAGAAATTGTTGAATTGAGGCAAAAGATGGTGTCTTCGTATGAGCAGGTTATAGAAATGGCAAAAGCAAATGATCCTCTTTTTGTAAATTGTTTTAAGGAGCTTTATCCGGATTTTTATGACAAACTTATTCATGTTCAACCTAGTTTGACTTTAATGGAGATAAAAGTGTGTTTTTATATGAAACTGAAATTTACAACAAAAGAAATTTCTCACTATACTTTTGTGTCCGTAAAAGCTATTCAGAATAGAAAGAATAGACTTAGAAAAAGACTGTCTATAAAAAAAGGAGGGAATATTTATGAGTTTTTAGATTCATTAGAATAAACCAATGTCAAAAATTATTCTTTGTTTATATATAATAGGAACATTTCTATTGTTAATTAAAAGTAGCGTCGTTTTGTTTAGATATATTCATAAGTCGCTTTCATTAGTATATAAAATCATGTAGTTCACCGTATTAATCATAAGATTGGCCAAAAACGTAAAAAATAGGTTTTCATTTTTAGATTATCCAGAATTTTTCGGTAGCATCTCATAAACTGTGTAAATAGAAAATATCGGGGGTCATGACCCCCGATATTTTTTTATTAATTTTAAATTTTACACAGTATGAAGAAAG